>CAYTAH010000052.1:0-26995 GCA_964435785.1 uncultured Phycisphaeraceae bacterium
GCGAGCATGGGGACGGCTCGCTTTCACCGCGGAGCACGCGGAGGGCGCGGAGGAGAATGAATTCTTGACCACAGATGAACACGGATGGACACAGATGAATCAAAGCGGCGCCAGATGTTCCGGCAGCACACAGGCCTTCCTGTTTCCATCTGCGTTCATCTGTGTTCATCTGTGGTTGTTCCTCCTCCGCGCCCTCCGCGTGCTCCGCGGTTGCCTCAGTTGCCTCGCGAGCTGGTCATGACGCGCGGCTGGTCCGCCCCGATGCCGTCGCCGAGCACGTCGAAGAGGAAGATGTTCTCGATGGTGCGGGGGTGGGGGTTCGGGCCGCTGAGCTCGTGGGCGTTGAACATGACCAGGTTGGCGTAGTGGAAGATGGGCACCATGGGCAGCTCCTCCTCCATGAGCACGCGCTCGGCCCCGGAGAGGATCGCGAGGCGCTTCGCCGGATCGCTCTCGGCGTAGGAGGCGTCGAGCATCGCGTCGTAGGCCGCGCTCGAGAAGGCCCGGTCGTTGTTCCCGTCGCCCGTGCGGCTGATCTCGAGGAACGTCAGCGGGTCGGGGTAGTCGCCGTACCAGCCCGCGCGGGCGGTGATGAAGTTGTGCTTCTTGAGGTCGTCGCGGAAGACGCTCAGCTCGACCTGTGAGAGACGCACCGGGACGCCGAGGGTTTCCTGCCAGTCGCGCGCGACCGACTGGGCAACGAGGTCGTGCCCGGAGTCCTTGTTGAACTCCAGCTCGACGGTCGGCATCTTCGAGGGATCGGGGAAGCCGGCCTCGGCGAGCAGGGCGCGGGCGCGGGCGATCAGCGCCTCGCGCTCCTCGGGCGTGGCGCAGTCGCTGAGGCAGGGAAGTCCTGCCGGGGATGCGTAGCCGCCGATGGAGCCGGGCGGGACGAGCGTGCGGGCGATCGATTCGCCCAGGCCGCGGACCTCCTCCGCGATGACGCGCTTGTCGATCATCATCGCCAGGGCGCGGCGGACGCGCTTGTCGCCGAGGGGGTTGGGGCGTCCGTCGGGCAGCACGGGGAGGCAGTTGAAGTTCCAGAAGTACGTGCCGAAGACCGGGGTCGAATGGATGTGGGCGCGGGGGTCGTCCGGGAGCAGCCGATCGACGTGGAAGCTGTCCCAGCCCTCGGCGAGCAGCCGCTGGTACTCGTCCCGGTGCTCGCGGTAGAAGGCGCGCTTCTGGGCGACCATCTCCCGCCGGTAGGGTGCGGCGACCTCCGCGCAGAACTGCACGTCGCCGGTCTGGAACGCGAGCACCTGGGCGTTGGGGTCGGCGACGGAAGGAATGGCGATCGTGCGGACGTTGAGCGAGTCTCTGTTCCAGTAGTGCTCGTTGATCTCCATGTACATGTCGCGCTTGAACCGCCAGAGCGTCAGCGTGTAGGGCCCGTTGGAGACGATGTGGGGCGGCTTGGTCCAGCCGCCCTCGGCGATCACGCGCCCGGTGTCGGGGTCGAGCCGGTCGTACTGGCGCACCAGGGGCGGGTAGACCGGGTAGAACGTCGGGAAGGCAACAAGGTCGAGAAAGAAAGGGATCGGGCGCTCGAGCCGGACGACCAGCTCGCGATCGGACACGGCGTGCGCCTGCACGAGTTCCGCGAACCTGGCCTCGGTCTGGTCCCAGAGCTCCTGCGCGGCTCGGGCCCGCTCGGCGCGCGGCTGGGAGCGCGTCCGCTCGATGAAGCCGGCCAGCGCCTCGGTCCGCCACCGGAAGAACTCTCGCACGCCCTGGATGTACTCGAAGAACGCGTAGTAATCCGCGGCGGTGTCGGGCAGCATCGCCCGCCGCCAGGCGAAGACGAAGTCGCCAGCGCGGACGGGCTCGCCGTTGGACCACCGGGCATCCTCGCGCAGGAAGAATCGGTACTCGCGCCCGTCATCGGAGACCTCCCAGCGCTCCGCGACGGCCGGGATGACGCGGTAGTCGGCGTCGAAGACGTCGTTGGCGACGAGCCCCTCGAAGAGGACACGGGCGACGCGCAGGTCGTTCATCCAGCTCATCCGCTGGAGGTCGAGCGTGGTCACGTCGTTGCCGTTGCTGAGGGAGAGGTCGGCGCGGGGGAGAGGACGATCCGCGACGACCACGGCGCCCAGGGCGAGACAGAAGAGGACGAGAGGGACGAGGAGGCGGCCCATGGCAAGACAGTACCGCGCGGGGCGCCGCGACGGGCCGCGTGTCCGGGACTCACTTCCCGGCGAGCGCGGCGCGGATCCGTTCCATCGCCTCCGCGGAGAGGTTGCACGGGTCGCCCTCGAGGGAGAGGACCAGGATCTGGACGCGGGAGAAGAACTCCACGTCGCTGCCGGCCTGGATCAGCGAGACGAGGTTGGGGGGCGTGAGGGGCTTGCCGAGGCGCTGGTGGGCGAAAACCAGGATGCGCTCGGAGATGTTCGTGAGATCGGTCTCGAGCTGGCGAGACTGCGGCAGCTTGCCGCTGTTGCCGAGGAAGGCCAGGTGCGCGAGCACCTCGCCGGCGAACGCCGCGCCCGCCCGGGCCACCGGCTGCGGGGCACTCCCGGCCGCGGCGAGCTGACCGCCCAGCGCCTCGCCGACGCGGAGCGTGCTGAGGAGCACGGAGGGACGAGCCTCGACCGAGGCCGCGCGGAGGCGGTCGCCGATGCCGTGGGCCGCGCTGGTCATCGCTTCGGCCGCGACCTCACCGTAGCCGTCGCGGCTCACGCCGGCGGCGGCGATGAGCGTGCGCACGGTGAGATCGATGGTCGCCGGATCCTCCTCCGTGGAGAGGCGGTCGCCGAGGTGCCGGACCATCTCACCGACGCGGTTGGCGTCGAGCGCCGGGGCGGCGTTGTTGATGGCGCGGAATGTCCGCTTCATCCCGGCGATCGCGGCGAACCTCACGGCGATGCGCTCGTCGGCCGTGTACTTCTGGAGCTCCTGACGCGCGGGCTCGTCCGCCAGCTCGCCCAGGATGATGAGCGCGGTGATGGCCACCTCCTCTTCCGCGGAGGCGGCGAGCCGCTGGAGGTCCCCGAGCATGGCCCCGCGGTAGAGCTGCCGGAAGGCGACCGAGACGCAGGACCGGGCGAGCGGCTCGAGCAGCTCCCGACGCGCGGGCTCGCGGTCGGCCGCGTCCTTGTCGAGCAGCGTGAGGCGCTGCTCGACGAACGTCCTGATCTGCTGCTGCTCGGCCTCGGTGAACCCGGCGACCTTGCAGGGATCGACCTCGAGCTGCCCCGGCTGGGCCCGGAGCGGAAGGGCGGAGAGGCACATCGCCGCGGCGACGGCCGAGATGAGCACTCGCAGTCTGCTGTTGGTCCGTTCGGCCAAGGCCTTCACCCTTCTGCGACCGGCGTCAACGCTCCCCAGGCGGAGCGGGGAACCCCGGCCGGCTCACCCGGCGACATGCGGTTAGGCTCTCCCGCGGGAGCGGGAAAGCTACCACCCGCCCCCACGGCGGTCAACCATACGCACGCCCGGCCGTTCCGGACGCCCCCCGAACCCCATCTAGTAGACCTCGAGGAACATGCGGCGGGTCGGCGTGATCTCACGGGGGATCATCCGACGGGTCCAGCCCGTGGGATCGCCGGCCGGCGCGCCGTCGACGGCGACGTACCGCGACAGCTCGGAGGGGAGCAGCGTCCGAGCGAGCCCCTGGATCACCCCGAGCTCCATGCCCGCCAGGCCGCAGGCATAGACCAGGCCGCGGTCCGAGCACAGCACCGAGCGGAAGAGATCTCGGTGGGTGTCCAGCCGCCCCTGGACGTACATGGGGGCGCCGCCGTCGGGCTGGAGCTCCCGGCTGAGCGCGGTGAGATAGACGAAGTTCTCGTGTGCGCCGGCGAGCTCGCAGAACTCGTCGTGGTAGAGCAGGTCGGTGGCGTAGGGGGCGCCCATGACGAGCACGATGCGGGACCCCACGCCCGTGGCGAGCAGGTCGCGCACCATGCCGCGGAAGGGGGCGATGCCCGTCCCCGTCGCGAAGAAGACGTAGTCGTGCTCCGCGGGCGCGGCCGGCAGGAGGAATCGCTTGCCGTTGGGGCCGGTCACCGGGACCTCGTCGCCCGGCGAAAGATCGCAGAGCCAGTTGGACGCCACGCCCAGAAACAGATGGTGGTTCTCCCAATGCTCGTCGATCATCCTCTTGACGGTGGTTGAAACGAGATTGCCCGAGCCGTCCTCGCCGCCCGTGGGACAGGCCAGCGAGTAGAGCCGGACCTTGTGCGGCAGGCCGCGCTCGTCTGCGCCCGGGGGGATGACGCCGAAGGACTGGCCGACGCGGAACCGGCCGGCGAGGCCGGTGCGTGAGACATCGATGACGATGTGGCGCACGAAACCGGCGGCCTTGCGGCCGTGCGTGCAGACGCGCGTCTCAACCACGACGCCCCTGCCGGGCTCGGCGGGCTTGTGAAGGTGCATCTCGACCCCGGGCAGCACCGGGCCCGGGTCGGCGGCTCGTGCGCTGGACATCGCGAGTCCTTTCACCGATCCATCGTAGCGCCGCTGGATCAGCCCCCGCCGCCGCCGGCCTCCATCACCTTCTGCATGATCTGCATGTTCAGCGGCTGGAGTTTCGTGGAGATCGCGACAAGGACCGCCTGGTTGCTCTCGAGGGCGCCGGACTCGACCTGCGAGGCCGTCTCGGCGTAGGCGGCGCTCGTGGCGCTGAGGATCGTGGGCATCATCTCGGCCATGACCGCCCGGAGATTCTCGGGCAGGCCGCCGGCGCCGAGCTTGTCGTAGCTGAAGAGCATCTTCCACCGGCCGTCGACCCGGCGGAAGTCGAGCTGCGGGTTCGCGGCATCGCCCGTGTACGCCACCGCCTCGTCGTCCTGCACCTGGATGTCCAGCGCGTCGGCGTCGAAGCTGAAGCTATCAGCGGGGTTCATCACCTGCCCGGCCTGACCCGGCGGCGGGTTGGCGGCCAGCCAGGAGAGGAACGACTCGCCGAACGCGTCGCTCGTGGCGCGCTCGAGCGACTCGAGCGCGAGCAGGGTGTCCCCCATCAGCTCCACGGCCCGCGCCTCGTCGTCCGAGGCCGGGTGCATGATGTCCGTGAACGCGCTGTACCGGCCGGCCTCGGCCGCCTCGGTCGCGCCCCGCACCAGCTCGCGGATCTCCTCGGCGGGATCGGCGGCGGCCACTTCGTCGGCGGGGGCGGTCTGCTCGGGCTCGCCCTCGTCTGCGCCCGGCTCCGGATCGACCAGCGCACCGAGCGCGTCGTCGCTGACGACGCCCTTTCCAACGGCGCGCGAGATCTCGTTCAGCCGGACCGAGACCTGCTCGAGCAGCGCCTTGGCCTCCCCCGAGGCGCCCGTCGCCTCGTACGCCCCCTTGGCCTGCTGGTAGGCGTCGTACGCGGACTGCCGCGCCTCGTTGGCGGCTGTACGCGCGGCTTGGGCGCGCGATGCGTACTCGGCGGCCGCGGGGAGCGCCGGCTCGGCGGCCGCGAGTTCCTCCATGAGCAGGGCGTAGGCGCCGTGGCCCAGCGCGCTGGTCCAGCAGGCGTCGCCGAGGCTCTGCTGGGCCTGGCCGGCGGCGAGCTGTGCGTTGCTTCGACGCGCGCCCACCCCGCGCTTGGCGCTCGCCGCAGCGGTCCGGAACTGCTCGACGGCCTTCTCCGTCGCCGGGGCAACCTGCTGCTCGCGGAAGGGCGTGAGCGCGTTCTCGGCGGTATCGACGCGCTCGGCGATCTCGACCGCCGCCTGCTGCGCATCGCCGCGGGCCCGCGCGGCCTCTTCCTGCGCCGCCTTGGCGCGCGCCTGCACGGCGGCACGGGACTCGCCGATGAGCCGGATCTGCTCGGTGAGCTTCTGGATCTCGACGTCGGCCCCCTGCACGTCGAGCGCGAGCCGGTCTGCCTGGTTCTTCAGGTCCCGCGCGTCGAGCTCGAGCGCGTCGGCCTGGCGGGACAGCTCGCGGATCTGCTTGGTCAGCTCGAGCCCCTCGGTCGCCGACACCGCCGGGATCTGAAGCTCGAGCGAGCCGGCCTGATCGCGTAGGGAGGATGCCCGGGCAAGCCGATCGGCCACCTGGTTGAGCAGCTCGGCCTCCTTCGCCTCGATCTCTGCCTTGCGGGCCCGCTCGCGCTCGGCCTGCGCCTGTCGCGCCTGCACGTCGCTGTCGAGGCGGGCCAGCTCGGGCGCCGGGTCATAGGCGGCGGCCGCCTTCGCGGCCGCGTTGTGCATCTGCCACGCGCGCAGCCGGGCTCGGATGCCCGGGAGCATGTTGGTCGCGAGCTTCTCGAGATTCGCGGCTTCGGCGGCCCGGTGAATCCCCAGACCACGCTGGGCGTTGGCGAGCAGCACCGCGGCGTCGGCCGCGTTCGCCCCCTCGCCGCTCGCGAGGGGCTGCATCGACTGGATCACCTCGTTGTAAGTCTTCGTGGAAACCCCTGGCGGCACGCGGGTCCCGACGCCCACATCGAGCGCGGAGAGCTTGATCGAGGCGTCGCTGATGGCCTGCTGGTCCCCGTCTCGCCCGCACCCGCCGACCATCAGAAGCGAAGCGCACCCGGCGATGAGGGCGAGTCGCAGGGCTTCCTGGCGGGGGCGCCCGGTCCGGGTCGTAACGTCGGCGTGATGGCTCATGGTCAGGTCCGTTGGGTCGTCGTCGGGAAGGGTCCGCCGCCGCGCGGCCGGGTCTGCAACTTTAGCACAAACGGGCCGGACGCTCACCGTTCGCCGATGGGCGTGTCGGGCATGACGGGGACGCCCTGTCTCGGGACCGGGGGCGAGTAGTTCACGGGGTATTCCGGCCGGGGCCGGTACATCGCGTTGATCCACTCGACCGATTTGACGAGGCGGCTGTCGTCGACCGAGCCGATGACCGGGCGCCACGCCTCGGTCCGGGAGGCCGCGACCAGGGGGTGCGGGTAGAGGCTCTCCTCGCGGGGGAGCGCCATCTGGAGGAGCGGAGAACTCGCCGGCGCGGTGTAGTTGATCAGGGGTGTGCCGTCGGCGAGGCGGAATCGCTCGAGGATCAGGAAGTTCGTGTAGGTGGTTCGCTCGGCATTCTGGTTCTCGTTGTTGAGCCAGAGCCTGCCGGCCTGCTCACCGCCGTGGCACGCGTTCGACGCGCAGGAGTTGATCAGCCAGTCCCGGTGCACGTTGTCGCGGAAGAGCTTGAACGCCCTCGGCTCCTCGCGCACCTCGACGCGGCTGTAGAACTCCCTCGCCTTGAGCCGGAACATCAGCTCGAGGATCTGCACGGGCGGGCGCCGCTCCAGCGCGGCGCGCCCCTCGCGGCTCTGCGGGATCAATTCGTGGCCGGCGTAGGCCTCCATCAGCTCTCTGATCGTCTCTCGCTCGACGGCCATGCGCGGCGGATCGCCAAGATCGATCTCGTAGACCTTGAGAAGATTGATCTGCTCGTCTGTGAGCACCGGGAACTTCGGCTTGGGCGGGCGCCCCGCGCCCTGACCGGGCTCGGCCGGAGGGCCGCTCCGGACCGCCTCCGCCCGCAGGCGGACCTGTCCCTCGACGAGGCTCTTGAGCCGCTTCGCCTCGGCGTTGTCCGGCTCAAGCCGGAGGATGTGGTTCAGTTCCTCCAGCGCAAGGTGGTAGGCCTCGCGGACCCTGAGCCAGTCGGCGAGTACGAGCAGTTGCTCGATATCGTCGTCGGCCACGACGGCCCGAAGCCTCCGGTAGTGCTCCTCCACGGGGAGCACACGCTCCACCCGGAGCACCTCTTTCGGGCTGATCGTCGTCTCGATCCCGGCGATCCGCACCACGATCTCGGCCGGGTCCTGGCGCACGAGGTGCCCCTCGATCCGCCGCCCGTCCAGGAAGTGCACGATGACTTCGCCCGGCTCGTCGGCGGTCTGAGGCTGGCCGGAAATCTCGCGGAGCGGTTGAGACGGGGTCGCGCCGATCGCGAGCGCACCGCCCACGCCGAGGCCGACCAGGGCCAGCGCGCCCCCTCCGAGCCTCGCCATCATTCGCGTTCGGCTCATGATCGGTCTGCGCGTCGCCCGCCACGGGGCACGCTGTGCGCCCCCGCGTGGTGCGCGAGGGCGATCCCATGTCTTCCAATGCCCAGGAGAGGACTCGAACCTCCACCCTGTTGCCAGGACTACCACCTCAAGGTAGCGCGTCTGCCAGTTCCGCCACCTGGGCTTGAGCCGGCCACTCCTGACCGGGCGGACAGTGTATGCCCTGACGCCGAACCTGTCGATCCCTGGCGGCGCGGCCCCTTCCTGCGTACCGTCCGCACGGCCCGCGGGGATGTTCCCTCGCCGCGCGATGAAGGAGCCACGATGGCGTGCTGCGAGCACCTGACGCTGCTGGAGACGGTTGCCGCCCGAGCGCGAGACGCGGGGGTGTTCGCCGGTGTGCGGGTGGTGGAGAGCCGCCTGGAGTGCGACGCGCGCGAGTCGGCGGAGCCCGCCCAGTACCGCCTCCAGTGGGACGGCAAGGGCCAGCTCTGGGTGGAACTGGTGACCGCCAACCGCTGGCTGAGCGAATCGATCGAGACCGACCTGCTCCATACCGGTGACAAGCTCGAGGAGCTGGTGGAGGACGAGCTCGTGGACCTGGGATTCGAGGGCGCCCGACCCCGTGTCGAGCACTTCCGATCCGAGGACCTGCTCTTCACCTTCCGCTCGCCGGTGCCCACGGGAACAAGCGCCGAGGCCGATGCAGCCCACGCCGCCGCGTTGTACCTGCTGGCGTACGAGGCCTGTTTCCGCCAGCTCGGGGACATGAGCGGCGCGGACGAGGATTAGCCGCCGGCCTCGATGCGGCGCTGCGGCGCGACGGCGTCCTGGCGCTTCTCTTCCTCTTGTTGCTCCTCGAACCGCTGCTGCATCTGCGACTGCCGCGCGGGATCGGGCTTGGGTGGGCCGCCCCGGAACGCCCCGAGCCCCCACGCGACCGCGACAGCCGCGAGGAAAAGAAGCGCCGCCGCCACCGCGAGCTTGAGCTGCTCGCCGCTCACGGCCGCGCCCTTTCCGGCCTTGGCGGGCTTTGCGGGTTCTTCAGCGCTGATCCCTGCCTGGTCGAGGAGTGAGGGCCGTTGCGTCATCGTCGTCCTCCTCTGCGGGGTCCTCTCCTCCAGCCTATCCGACATCCCGACGCTGGAACAGGGCGATGCCGAGCGCAAGGAACGCCGCGATCTGCGTCGCGGCGTAGCCGGCGAGCATGCCGAGGTGGCGCGGTGGAATCGGGCTGCTCTGCGTCACCGCGTCGGTGAGCCAATAGTGCTGAAAATTAGGTACGATCGCGTATATCGCGGCTGCCAAGGGATTCACCCGGGTCGGTTCGAGGAAGATGAAGTCGCCGGGGGCGGGCGGCCGGTCGGGGATGAGCGCCTCGCCCTCCAGCGTCAGCGTGATCTCCCGTTCCTGCACGTCGGTCGCGACCACTCCGTAGGCCACGCCGGTCTGGTTTCTGTCGCCGGCGCCCGCCAGCATGAAGCCGTTGGGATTGGCCCCGTAGAAGATCGGCGACCCGACGTGGATCTCGGCCTTGGGCGGGGCCCGCAGGACGAGGTGCTGGCCGTCGCCGACCCTGTTGAATTGAGGGCGGGAGGCGAGCACCGGCGCTGCCGACTCGGTCACGGCGATCGCCTGGTTCCGGTAGGCGTGGCGACCGATCATGTAGTTGGAGAGCAGCCCGAGCATGAAGACGCCCGCGCAGACCACGATGGTCATCACCTGACCGAGGCGCGTCGAGGCGGCGGTCGCGACCGCCGAGAGCACCAGCAGCGCGAGCAGGATCGCGAAGCAGGCCATCATGACCTGGGGCTTGAGGTCGGTCGTGATGGCCTGGAACTCCCATTCCTTGTTGACCAGGAGCGCCAGGGCGTAGCAGAGGACGACCGCGGGGAGCAGCAGGAGGCTGGCGGTCTGGGGGAAGGACCACCCGTAGTAGAAATTGCACCACGCCGCGACACCGACGGAGAGGGCGACCGCGAGCGTCGAGAAGACGATGACGGGCAGGTCGGGCTCGTCGGCGGCGGTGGAGAGGACGCCGTGGCGCAGGCCGAGGAGCAGGTACGCCGTCATGATGATCACCGCTACGGCGATCGCCCCGGCGACGCCCAGGTACTTCCCGAGGACGACGGCGGCGCGGCTGATCGGCTTGCTGACTACCGTCAGGACGGTCTTGCTCTCGATCTCGCGGCTGAGCACCGCCGTGGCGACGAAGGCCGCCAGGAGCATCCCCGCGACGAAAATCGTCGCCAACCCGATGTCCAGCAAGAGCTTGTTGTCCTTGGAGACCTCGGCGGAGGTGGTGTAGCCCATGCTGTAGGCGGTGCTCCAGGTGGTGAAGACCTGGAGCATGCCGGCGAGGATGAGGACGATGAAGAAGATCGGCTGGCGCACGCTCTCGACGAACGTGTTTCGCGCGATGGTGGACGTCTGGAGGATCATGCAGGTGTCATCTTTACCCCGATCGTCCGCCGGGGGATCGCGGAGCGCCCCCGCCGTCTGAGGATTTTCTCAGGCCGCGCCGAACCCGGGTCTGGGCCGGGCGTAGGTCGGCGTAGCGTTTCGGTGCGTCCGCACTCCGCCCCGTCCCGTGGTTCTCGCGGGGTCTGGCGGGCTCGTCGGCGCTCCCGAAGGTGACAGAGCCGGGGCGGTGGACAGGCGGGGTTCGTCCTTCCAGAATATCCGCCTCTCGGCCGTCGCCGGGGAAGGCTGGGTTCAGCGCCGGCGGGCATCTCGCGTCCGTGCGGCTGTCATGTTCGGTCGTGTGCACTCCCGGGGAGGCCATGAAGGCAGATCATCTGAGCTTCAAGCGTGCCGCGTCCGTCAGCATGCTGGGGTTCGCGATCCAGCTCGCGATCACCCTTATTCTGCTGCTCTATGGCATCTATGCCAGAGATCACGCGGCGCAATCCGCGTCGTACTTCTCGCTCGTGGGCGTTGTCGTCTGGCTCGTGCTCCTGCTGCTCTTCGATCAGCACCGGCGCGAGCGGCTCGAGGCCATGGAGGCCGAGGCGCTCGCGGGCGAGTCGGCGGCCAGCGTCTTCGAGGAAGGGGCCGCCGACCTGCGCCTGGCCTCCAAGCGCCTGCACACCTGGTACAAGTTCGTCCTCCCGATCTCGAGCATCCTGATCGGCGCCGCGCTGCTGGGGCTGGGGATCTGGCGCTTCCAGGTCGACAAGGGGCTCGCCAAGCCAGGCGCGCTCCCGGACACCGAGTTCCGGGGGTGGGCGATCGCCTTCGGGCTCATCATCGCGTTCGTCGGCTTCGTCTTCGCCCGGTTCGTCTCGGGCATGGCCAAGCAGCCGATCTGGGCGAATCTGCGCGGCGGGGCCGCGTACGCCGTCGGCTCGGCCATCATCGGGCTGCTGATCGCCCTGGCCCAGTTCGTGGACGTCGCGGGCTCGGACTCGGTCCGCCGGGTGCTCGTGGTGGCGATCCCCATCGCGACGATCGCCCTGGGCGTCGAGGTGTTCCTCAACTTCCTGCTCGACCTCTACCGGCCGCGCAGGAAGGGGCAGTTCCCCCGGCCCGCCTTCGACTCCCGCGTGCTGGCGTTCGCGTCCGCGCCGGACCGCATCGCCCGCTCGATCGGCGAGGCGCTCGACTACCAGTTCGGTTTCGGGGTGCAGGAGACGTGGTTCTACCGCCTGATCCTTCGCTCGTGGCCGTGGCTCGTGGTCGCGGGCGTGCTGGTTGTCTGGTCGCTGTCCTCCCTCGCCGTGGTCGCGCCCGACCAGCGCGGGATGATCCTGCGCTTCGGGCGCCCGATCCGTGAGAGCGTGGGCCCGGGTCTGCATCTCAAGGCGCCCTGGCCCATCGACCGCGTGGTCATCCCCGAGCTCGTGGAGCGGACGGCGACGGGGGACACCCGCGTGGTCGGGCTCTCGGCCACCGGCGTGCGCACGCTGCAGCTGGGCACGCCCCCGGCCGAGGGCGAGGGGCCCGTCCTCTGGACCAACGAGCACACCAAGGAGGAGATCTTCCACATCTCCCAGCCGTCGTTCACGATCGACAGGCCGACGGACCTGAGCCGGCGGGATCTCGCGCTCGTCGCGCTCGAGGTGCCGCTGACCTATTCGGTGTCTGACCCGAAGGCGTTCGACCTGCTCGGACCGCCCGGGACGCGGGAGGAGATCCTGCGGGTGGTCGGGCAGCGCGCGGTCACGCAGTACATCTCGGCCGTCTCGATCGACACGATCCTGGGCGGGGAGAGAGCGCGTCTGGCCGGGGAGATCCGCTCCCACGTGCAGCGGGCGTTCGACGCCCTCAACCCCGACCCCGCGACGGGGGAGGCCCGGGGGGCCGGCGTGCACATCCTGAGCGTGACGGTGGCGCACATGCACCCGCCGAGGGACGTGGCCTCCAAGTACGAGCAGGTGGTGATCGCGCAGCAGAACCGGGAGGCCCGGATCGAGGCGGCGCGTGCCGCGGAAGTGCAGGCCCTCGCGGGCGTCGCCGGCTCGGTGCAGGCGGCGCTCGAGATCGTCGCCGAGCTCGACCGCTACGACGCCATGCGCCAGGCCGGGGCCTCGGCGGAGGAGCTCACCGGGCAGCAGCAGCGGGTCGTGGACCTGATCGCCTCGGCGGAGGGCGAGGCCGCGAGCGTGCTCGCCGAAGCGCAGGCGGAGCGCTGGCGCCAGCACCTGGGGGCCTGGTCGGAGAGCGTGCGCTACGCGGGCATGATCTCGTCCTTCACGGCGGCGCCGCTGGTGCACAGGGCGTCGCTCTATTTCGACGTGCTCGCCGAGTCGCTGGCGAACGTGCGGATCTACATCGTCAGCGGCGACATCCCCAACCTGCACTTCCGCGCGGAGCTCCAGGAGGAGCTCGTCAACATCAATATGTTCGGCAACCCGGAGCAATGATCCTGTCCCGCACGGCGCCGTGCGCCGGGCGACGCGAGGAGCACAAGCAGTGAAGAATCTGGTCCCCATCGTGCTGACGGCGATCTTCCTCCTGGCGCTGCTGTCGTTTACCGTCTGCTATTCGGTGCGCTTCACCGAGGCGGCGGTGGTGACCACCTTCGGGAAGGCGAGCGAGGCGTCCACGATCACCGAGCCGGGCCTGCGCTTCAAGTGGCCCTACCCGATCCAGTCGGTCACCACGTACGACACGCGGACCCGCCTGCTCCAGAGCCGGGCCGAGGCGCAGCAGACCCGCGACGACCGCCAGATCATCGTCGAGACGTTCCTCACCTGGCGTGTATCCGACCCCCTGCGGTTCTTCGAGCGATTCAGCAACGCGGGAGGGCGCGCCGAGGACCACTTCGACGCCGCGGAGAGCACGCTCCAGAGCCTCCTGGCCGGGGCCATGGCCGAGACGGGCAAGTACGCCCTCTCCGAGCTGTTCACGCCCAGCGGAGACACCAAGCTGCCCGAGCTCGAGTCGAGGATCCTGGCCGCCCTCACGCGCCCCGACGAGCGGGGCAACTCCGTCCGCGACTACGGCGTCGAGGCCACGGCGGTGGGGATCCACCGCGTACGTCTGGCCGAGGCCACCACCCGCGCCGTCAACGAGCGCATCGCCGCCAACCGCGACCGGCTGGCCAAGGAGATCGAGGCCGGGGGCGACGCCGAGGCGCAGGCCATCCGCGCCCGCGCGGAGGCCGGGCGCAATCGGATCCTCGCCTTCGTGCGGCTGCGGGCCCAGCAGATCGAGGCCGAGGGCAACCGGGCCGCGTCGCAGTACCAGCGCCAGATGAACGAGTTCCCCGAGCTGGCCGTCTTCCTCAAGAACCTCGACCTGATCCGCCAGGCGTTCAGCGAGCGCACCACCGTCGTGCTCACCACCGATTCGCCGGGGATGTCGCTCCTGAACCTCGGGCGCGAGCGGACCGTCTCCGCCGGCGAGTTCCCCTCCAGCGGGCTCCCCGAGTCCTGGGGCAGCGTCGGTGAGGCCGCCGCGACCGGCGAGGGCTCGGAGACGGGGGAGGGAGGCTCTCGGTGAGCGACCAGATCCCCCCCGACCAGGAGGCGCAGACGCCGCAGACCGGGCCGCAGCGCACCGCATCGATGCAGCTCCGCGCGCAGCGCGAGGGGGCGGAGCACGCCTCCCTCATGGACCCTGCGAACCAGTCGCTGGCCGAGGCGCTGCGGATCACGTTCCGCCTGCTGCAGCTGGCGATGGTGGTGCTCGCGGTGCTCTACCTCGGGAGCGGTCTGCACTCCATCCAGACGAACCAGCGAGGGATCCGCCTGCTCTTCGGGCGCGTCGTCGCCCAGGACCTCCGCCCCGGGTTCCAGCTCGCGCCCCCCTACCCGATCGGCGAGCTGGTGAAGGTGGACGTGGGAAACAAGGAGCTGCCGATCGACCGGATGTTCTGGCCCTACGTGGAGCCCGGGCGCGAGCAGCAGAGCATCGAGCAGCTGCGCGCGACACCGGGCCTCAGCCCGGAGCAGGACGGCTCCATGCTCACCGCGGACCGCGCCATCGCCCACACGCAGTGGAACATCGTGTACCGGCGCGCCAACGCAACGCAATACGCCGAGGCGGTCTACCCCCCGCACGAGACGGGGCTGGTCGTCGCGGCGGCGATGCGGGGCATCGTCCAGGCGGTCGCCGGGGTGGAGATCGACGCGCTGCTCAAGCAGGGAGCCAGCGAGGACGGCTCGGTGGCGCTCGCGGCCAAGTCGATCGCCCAGCAGACGCTGGCCACGATGGGGCTCGAGGGAACCGGGCTGGCGATCGAGCAGCTCTCCCTCGAGGCGAAGATCCCGCCCGCCTATCTCCGGGAGAGCTTCAGCAGCGTCCTCCAGGCGACCAGCCGCGCGAGCAAGGCCGTCGAGGACGCGCAGCGCGAGGCCAACACGGTGCTCTCCAACACAGCCGGCGGCGCCGCGCCGCTGCTCCTCGATCTGATCGACGAGTACGAGCGGTCGATCGACTCCGGCGGGGAGGAGGCGGCCGAGGAGACGCTCGCACGGATCAACCGCATCCTCGACGGCGAGCCGGTGACGATCGACGGCGCCGAGGTCCGCGTCGCGATCGGCGGACAAGCCGCGCAGACTCTGGCCGAGGCGCAGCAGTACCGCTCCACGGTCGTCGACCAGGCCAGGTCCGACCTCGAGAACTTCCAGGCCAAGCTGGTGCAGTTCCGCACGAACCCCGCGGTGATGGTCAACGGCGACTGGAGCGCCGCCCTCACGAGCTTCTTCGCCGACGAGCGGGTCGAGGTCTTCTTCAACCCCCCGGGCGTGGACACGGTCGAGCTGCTCATCAGCCGCGACCCCCAGATCGCCGCGGCGGCCGAGCAGAGAATCCGCGAGCAGCGCATCCAGCGCACCCGCGAGCTGCGCGAGCGGGAGATGGAGCAGGACCGGTTCCGGACTCGGGAGGGTCTGGCGGAGACACCCGGCTGACGAGGACGCCGATGACCCAGAGCGACAGCCAGGCCCGCGGCCAGCCGGTGGTGGCGTGCCAGGGCCTCACGAAGACCTTCCGTGACTTCTGGATGCGCAGCCGCGCCAAGGCTGTCGACTCCCTCACGTTCGACATCCACCCCCGTGAGATCTTCGGGCTGCTCGGCCCCAACGGCTCGGGCAAGAGCACGACGATCAAGATCGTGCTCGGCCTGCTGCGCCCCACCCGGGGACGGGTCGCCGTCTTCGGCAAGCCGCCGACCGACGTGGCCATCAAGAAGCGGATCGGATATCTGCCGGAAGAGTCCTACCTCTATCCGTTCCTCAACGCGCGCGAGACGCTGGACTATTACGGCAAGCTCTTCGAAATCTCCCATCCCGTCAGGCGCAAGCGGATCGACGAGCTGCTGGACATGGTGGGGCTCACCCACGTGCAGTTCCGCCCCGTCCGTGAGTACTCCAAGGGCATGCAGCGCCGCATCGGGCTCGCCCAGGCGCTCATCAACGACCCCGACCTCCTGATCCTCGACGAGCCGACGACAGGACTCGACCCGATCGGCACGCGCCAGGTGAAGGACCTGATCCTCGAGCTGGGCCGGCGCGGCAAGACCGTGCTGCTCTCCAGCCACCTGCTCGCCGACGTCGAGGACTGCGTCGATCGCATGATCATCCTCTACGGCGGGCGCAAGCGCGACGAGGGCACGTGCGACTCCATGCTCGTCACCCACGAGCGGACGACGATCGAGACCGACGCCCTCGACGACGAGACCATCGCCGAGATCGACCGCGTGCTCCGCCGCCGCTCCGGGGGCGAGCGCAGCGTACTCCGCGTCTCGCACCCGCGCCAGACGCTCGAGCAGAAGTTCCTGGCCATCGTCGAGCAGGCCCGCAGCGAGCGGATCGAGACCGCCGGCGCCACGCACGGCGGCGCGACCGCGTCCTTCCTGAGGGGAGCGGGCCTCCCCGTCGGAGAGGACCTCATCTCGCGCCTCACGGCGGCGGAAGAGACCCGGCGCGACGAGGGCGCGCCCTCCGGCGCCGCCGAGGGGGCGCCCGCGCCCGACACGCGGGGCGCCGAGCTGATCGAGAGCCTCGTCACCGGCGCGCCCACCGAGCCCGCCCCGCCCCGCCCGACGCGGGCGCACGCCGAGGCCCCCGGCGAACCCGGCGAGGCCGATCAATCGATCATCGACTCGCTCATCGCCGGCGAGGGCCAGCCCGAGAGCGACCGTGAAGAGGACCGCAAGCCGTGACGCTCCGGGAACGTCTCGCGGCCGCGAACCGGCTCCAACGGACGAGATCGTTCAAGATCATCGCCACCATCGCGGTCGTGCTGGTCGCGATCGTGACGTTCTCGGCGTACGTGGTCCGGCAGACCGCCCCGGCGGCGGCGGACGCTCCCGTCACGGCGCAGGCGCCCGGGGAGCCGACCGGGGAGGCGCCCGAGCTCTCCGAGCAGCAACGGTCGGCGCTGGAGGCCGGGCAGCGGGCCTTTGACGCGGTGATGCGGGGCCGGACGGACTGGCGCAGCTTCGGCTTCGGTGTGGTCGCCGTCACGGTGCTGGTCGTCACGGTGATGTGGCTCGGCCTGGCGCTCACCTACATGGGCCTGCTGGCGATCGCGGCGCTCGTTGGGCTCCCGCTCCTGCAGTTCGAGCCGACGGAGACGGCGGGGAAGATGTTCCTGGGCATGGTGGCCCTCGCGGCGTCGTTCACGGCGCTCCTGCAGCTGGCCCGCATGCTGCTCAGCCACTCCGACCCCGTCTGCTCCATCGCCCGTGTCGTGCTCGACGAGGCGGTCCGCATGAAGATCTCCCTGGTCTTCATCGTCATCCTCATCATCGGCCTCGCCGCGCTCCCCAACGCCCTGGACGCGAGCCAGCCGCTCCGCTACCGCGTGCAGTCGTTCATGTCCTTCAGCACCGGCCTCTCCTTCTGGACGATCGCGATCCTCGTGCTGCTTTTCAGCGCCGCCACGGTCACCTTCGAGCAGCGCGACAAGATCATCTGGCAGACCATGACCAAGCCCGTCTCCCCGTGGAGCTACGTCCTCGGCAAGTGGATCGGCGTCAGCGCCCTGAGCGCCGTCCTCCTGGCCGTCTGCGCCTCGGGCATCTTCCTCTTCGTCGAGTATCTCCGGGGCCAGCCCGCCCTCGGCGAACGCCAGGCCTACGTCGCCTACTCGGGCGAGGGAAGCCTCGCCGAGGACCGCTGGATCCTCGAGACCGAGGTGCTCGCCTCGCGCGTCACCATCGAGAACCAGGTCCCGTTCACCAGGTCCACCCCCGAGTTCCAGCAGGGGGCCGAGCAGTTCATCCGTGACCGTCAGGCGCTCGACGACCGATTCGCGGCCACGCCCGAGGAGCGGGCCACCGTGATCGAGGAGCTCTACAAGAACGCCGTCACCGCGTACCGCTCCATCGAGCCCGGCAACTCGGAGGTCTACATCTTCCGGGGCCTCCGCCCGGCCGCGGAGCGCAAGTCGATCCTCACCTTCAGGCACCGCATCGACGCGGGCACGAACCGGCCGGACGAGTTCTACGTGGTCTCGTTCGAGTTCCCCGACGGCCTCGTCATGGTGCAGCGCATGGGCCCGGGCTACTTCCACTCGCGCACCCTCTGGCCCTCGACGGTCCGTCTGACCACCGAGGAGGAGCTCGCCGCGATCAAGGACCCCGATCGCCGGCGCGAGGCCGCCGATCTCGACGGCACCATCACCGTCCGCGTCACCAACGGCGACATCCGCACGATGCAGACCAACCCGGACACGATCACGTTCCCGCCGGGCGGGCTGGAGATCTCCTACTCGGTCGGGAGCTACCGCTTCAACTTCCTCCGGGCCATGCTCGTCCTGTGGGGCAAGCTGGTCTTCCTGGCCATCGTCGCGATCTGGGCGGCGACGTTCCTGAGCTTCCCCGTCGCGTGCATGGTGGCCTTCGGCGTCTTCCTCGCGGCCGAGGGCTCGGGCTATCTCCGCACGAGCCTCGAGGCCTTCGCGACCTCCGACATGCAGGGGAACGTGAAGATCATGAACACCATCGCGGCAGCGGTGACCAAGGTCGTCGCGGGTGCGTTCAGCCTCTACGGCGACCTGCGCCCCACCCGCCGCCTTGTCCAAGGGCAGCTCATCCCGCTCGGGGACATCGCCCTGGGCGCCCTGTTCCTGCTCAGCGCGAGCGGCGTGCTCTACCTGGTCTCGGCGCTCACCCTTCGCCGGCGTGAACTGGCCACCTACTCCGGACGTTAGGAAGATCGGGCAGTCTTCAGGAGCCGGTCATGAGACGCGACACCCTCATCCAGCTCGGCGCGACCGTGATCGCCATCGCCGCGCTGGCCCTCTCCGGCGGCCTTGCCTCCGCGATCTCGAACTCGGCCGGGCGCAACCAGCTCACGTACGCCGACACGGCGGAGGAGGGCGATCCTCCCGAGGTGGCGCTGGGCATCGCGATGGGGGCGTTCAGGGGCGTGTTCGTCAACTGGCTGTGGTTCCGCGCCAACGACCTCAAGGAGAAGGGGCAGTACTACGAGGCGATGGAGCTGGCGCGGGCGATCACGCGCCTCCAGCCTCGCTTCCCCCACGTCTGGGTCTTCCACGCCTGGAACATGGCGTACAACATCTCCGTCGCGACGCAGACGCCCGAGGAGCGCTGGCAGTGGGTGCAGGCGGGCATCCGGCTGATCCGCAGCGAGGGCATCCCGGCCAACCCCAACGACATGCTGCTCCACAAGGAGCTGGCGTGGATCTTTCTGCACAAGGTGGCGGGCATCACCGACGACGCCAACCAGTACTACAAGCGGCAAGTGGCCCAGGAGTGGACCATCGTGCTCGGCGAGCCGCCGGCCCGCAGCGCCGCGGACCGCTCGCGCGAGGGCGCGATCCAGCGCCATGTCGCCTGGCTCCAGCCCATCGCCGATGCCCCGCGGACGCTCGAGCAGCTCGCGCGGACCGAGCCGAGGTCCGTCGAGCTGCGCGACAGGATCCGCCAGGCCACCGGCGAGCAGAACGGCATCGACATCCTCCGTCGGTACGCGGTCCACCAGGCCCTGCGCCGCTCCGTCCGCCGCACCGAGCTCGAGACCACCATGGGCGAGCGCAGCCGCGCGTTCGCTGCGCTGCTCGACGAGCCCCAGTACGCCGGTGTGTGGGAGCCGCTGATCGCCCACCTCCGCCAGCGCGTGCTCGTCGAGGACTACAACATGGAGCCAGCGCGGATGATCCGCTACACCCGCAAGTACGGGCCCATCGACTGGCGGCACCCGGCGGCCCACTCGCTCTACTGGTCGGCCCGGGGCGTCGAGGAGTCCCTCACCCGCTGGACCGAGGAGAACAAGAGCGACTTCGACTTCATCAACGCCGACCGCGTCACCATCCAGTCGCTCCAGGAGCTCTACCGCTCCGGCGACATCTACTTCAACTTCATCGACTCGATCGCCGGCGGCAGCAGCTTCTACCTCGCCGCGGTGAACCCGCACTTCGTCGAGTCCTACGGCGACGTGCTCGCCGAGCTCATCGCCCGCTCGTGGGCGGACCGCGACAAGCGGCCCTACCGCGTCTACTCGGCCGGCTACGAGAACTTCCTGCGCGACGCCGTGCGCTTCTTCTACCGGCGCGGCCAGCTCGACCTCGCCCAGAAGTACTACCACGAGCTGGGCACCTACCCCGGGCAGAACATGAACAACCCGTACTTCAACATCGAGGTCTCAGTCCCGCTCAAGGAGTTCGTTATCAACGAGCTCGGGGAGGACCGTATCCGCTCGCCCTACGTCCTCGTCTCCGAGGTCGTCAGCTCGCTCCAGGGCGCGTTCACCGCCGGCCTGCTCGCCGGCGACGACGAGATCTTCCGCAAGAGCGTCGAGTGGGCCCGTCAGGCGCACGCCTACTACAACGACACCCAGGTGCGCGAAACCGTCGCCGCCGGCACCGACACCCGCACCGGCGTCCTCGACCGCGACTTCAACGTCGTCGCCGGCGAGATCTTCGCCCAGACCATACAGCTCTTCCCCCTCGACGACGCCGTGCGCATGTATGGGCGCGCGCCCGAGGCCCTGCAGCGCTACGCCTACGACTACCTCGCCGCCGCCTGGAAGGCGCACATCGACACCGCCGCACAGTCCGGGGGCAAGCCCTTCACCGAGCTGTTCCCCGAGCCCTCGGACATGGAAGCCCACCGCGCCGCACGCGAGGCCCGCGCCCGCGCCGCCGAGCAGAAGCGCCTCGACCTCCAGCCCAAGTAAGGCGGGCCCAGCCCTCACCTCACGACGTCAGCCGCTGCGCCGCCTCGCGGTAGCGGCTGATGGTCCCCTCAACCACCTCCGCGGGGAGCTCGGGCCCCGGCGGGGTCTTGTCCCACTTGCCGCGGCCTGCGAGGCCCTCCAGGTACTCGCGGAGGTACTGCTTGTCGAAGCTCGGCTGGCTGTGTCCGGGCTCGTACCGGTCGGCCGGCCAGAACCGCGAGCTGTCCGGCGTCAACGCCTCGTCGATCAGGATCGGCTCTTCCCCCGTCGGATTCCCGTCAGCGCCCAGCGGCAGGCCGAACTCGAACTTCGTGTCCGCGATGATGATCCCGCGCTCCAGCGCGTACTCCGCGGCGGCCGCGTAGATCGCGAGCGACGTCTCCCGCAGCCACGCCATCAGCCGCTCTCCGGCCGTCTCCACGGCCTGCTCGAAGGTGATGTTCTCGTCGTGCCCCACCTCGGCCTTGGTCGCGGGCGTGAAGATGGGCTCGGGCAGCCGGTCGCACTGGCGGAGCCCCTGGGGGAGCTTCACGCCGCAGATCGCCCCGGTCTTCTGGTAGTCCTTCCACCCCGAGCCCTCGATATACCCCCGCACGACGCACTCGATGGGCACCACGCGGCAGAGCCGGCCGATCGTCACCCGCCCCTGCAGCCGCTCTCGGGGCGTCGAGCCCTCCCCGAACGCCGACTCAGGGATCTCCGCCACGTCGTGCGAGAGCAGGTGCGTGAGGCAGATGCCGCGGGCCGCGATCCACTCCAGCCAGAACCCCGCGATCTCCGTCAGGAGCTTCCCCTTGCCGGGGATCGGCGTAGGCATCACCACGTCGAACGCGCTGATCCGGTCGCTCGCGACCATGAGCAGGCGATCGGGGGCGGCCCCGGCGCGCCCCGCCGGTCCGCCCGGGAGAATGAAGGTATCCCGCACCTTTCCCGATCTGGCGCCGGGGAGGCACAGCGAGGCACGGAAGACGGCGTCGGACGATGTGGGAGGGGTGAGGGCTCGTGTCATCGGCCCAAGCGTACGACTCCCGCGCGCTCCCGTCCCGCGCCCGAGCCGCTCCTCCGCGCCACGGCGCGCCCGTGCAGCGGAGAGGCCCCTCGCCTATTCTCGGAACAGACCGAGGCCCGGAGGAGCTCCCGCCCGATGCTGAGCTTTGTCGTGTTCAATGGAGACCGCCCAGGGCAGCGGTTCGCCCTCCGCCACGCCTTCCTGGTGGGGCCGGACGGCATCGGGATCGGGACGGACGTCGCGGCGGGGGAGGACGGCCTGATCGTGTGCCAGGCGCCCGAGCGGGTTTCGGCCGGGCTCTCGCTCCAGGTCCCGGTGGAAGCCCTCCCATCCCTGGAGACCCGGCCGCTCCCGCCGCTGGGGCGGCTCAGCCTGCGGACGTGCCTGCTCCCGCCCCGCGAGCGCCCGTACCTGCTCAGCCTCGAGCTGGCGCGCCATCGCATCATGCTCTTCCTCAACCGGCTGGAGGACTGGGCGCTCTTCGACCTCAGCCCGGACGACCCCATCATGGTGCAGTTCGAGCTGGCCCGGCAGACATTCACCCAGGCGCTCGTCACCGAGCGCCCCGACCACTCCGACGAGAGGCCGGGCGGGTACTCCCGGGAGGTCGACGATCTGGCCTGGCAGTCCCTCGCGCTGGCGATCGACGCCGGGGAGCAGCTCGCGATCCGCGACGCGGCGCGTGACATCGGGCCGCGCCTCTCCGGGCAGACGTACGCCGAGGCGGTCGAGGCCTACGTGCACGCCAGCGGCGACAAGCCCCCGCCCAACGTCCCCATCATCGTGCAGAACTCGCTGGGCGTGACGCTCCCGGGCCGTCCTCTGGTGGGGTGCGAGGTCTCCCCCGCGCGCTTCAGCGAGGCGCTGCAGCGGTATGTCGCCGGCGCGTGCGACTTCGTCACGCTCCCTATGCGCTGGGTCGACATGGAGCCCAGCGAGGGCGAGTACAGCTTCGCCGGGACCGACAGGTGGATCGAGTGGGCCGTGCGCAAGGCCAAGCTCCCCGTCTACGCCGGCCCCGTGATTGACTTCCGCTCGGCCGACATCCCCGAGTGGATCTACATCTGGGAGAACGACTACGAGACGCTGCGCGAGCTGGTCTACGAGCACGTCAAGGCGATCGTCACCCGCTACCGGCGGACCGTGTCACGCTGGACCGTCGCCTCCGGCCTGCACGTCAACAGCAACTTCCGCATGAGCTACGAGCAGATCATGGACCTCACGCGCCTCTGCGTGCTCCTGGTCAAGAAGCTCCAGCCGACGGCCAAGATCCAGGTCGAGATCGACCAGCCCTGGGGCGAGCACTACGCCCTCAGCCGCCAGTCCATCCCGCCCACGCTGTACGCCGACACGATCTCCCAGGCCGGCATCCCCACCGACGCCTACGCTGTCCGCCTCACCATGGGCGTCCCCGAGCGAGGCTGTTCGACCCGCGACCTCATGGAGCTCTCCTCGATCCTCGACCGATACGCCGCCCTCGAGCGCCCCATCATGGTCACCGCCTGCGCCGTGCCGAGCGAGCCCCCGCGCGCGCAGGCGGACGCCGCCGAGTTCGACCCCGGCTACTGGCGAGAACCCTGGTCCGAGCGCATCCAGTCGGCCTGGCTCGCCAACTTCGCCTCGATCGCGCTCGCCAAGCCCTTCGTTCACGCCCTCTGCTGGGCGGAGCTCGCCGACGCGCCCGGCGCGCCCGCGGCGACGGGGCTGGTCACCGCCAACGGTGCCCCGAAGCCGGCGCTCGAGCGCCTCGCCTCCATCCGCGGGGCGCTCGCCGAAGGACGTTCATGGATCTCGCCGCCGTAGGCGGCCCGCGCAGGGGGACACGACATGAGCAAGGAAACCGAAGGCCGATCGGGCCTTCCCTCGGGGGCGAGGTGGGCGGCGGTCGCCGTGCTCGGCATCTCAGGCGTCGCGGGCATCTTCCGGGCGTGGGTCGTCGCCCCGCCACGCATGCTTGACCCGCGCCCCGGGGCGCCCGGGCTCCGCGCGCCCGCCCCGGCCGCCGAGCCTGGAGTGTCGCCCGCGCCGGAGCCCGAGACGGTCCCCGCGCCGCCCGGTGTGACGCGCCGCGTGAACGTGAACACCGCGTCCGCCGCCGAGCTCGACCTGCTCCCGGGGATCGGCCCCGCCCTCGCCGCGATGATCATCGAGGACCGCCAGGCGAACGGGCCCTACGCGACGCTCGACGACCTCGATCGCGTGCCGCGGATCGGCCCCAAGACGATCGCCCGGCTCGCGCCCTACGCGACGGCGGAGTGATCGCCCGGCCGGCGCGCCGTACGATCACCCGACCTCCGATCCCCTATGAACGACCTTGCGCCCGCTGCTGCCTGGCTCGCGGCCATGGCGTCGGACGAAGCCGTCGCCGGGCTCGCGCGCGCGCTCGGCGAGCGGAAGCGGGCCGTCGCCACCGGCGCGGTCGGCTCGTCCACCGCCCTGCTCGCCGGGCTCCTTGCCCGGTCGCTCTCGCGCCCCGTCGTGCTGGTCGTCGCCCACCTCGACGACGCCGACGACGCGCTCGAGGAGCTCCAGGGCCTCGGCATGCCGGCGCTGCGCCTGCCGGCGCTCGAGGTGCTCCCGGGCGAGACCGACGTCGCCGTCGACCTCTTCGCCGAGCGCGTCGCCGTGCAGCGAGAGGTGCTCGCGATGCCCGCCGGCGCCGACGCCGCGGGGCGGGCGCCGGTCGTCATCACCCCGATCCAGGCCCTCATGCAGGGCGTGCCCACGCCCGACCGCCTCGCCCAGCTCGCCCGGACCCTCCGAGCCGGCGAGCGCCAGAGCCTCACCGCCCTCGCCGCATGGCTCACCGAGGCCGGCTATTCGCGGGTGGACGCCATCGAGGAGCCGGGCGACTTCGCCGTCCGCGGCGGGATCCTGGACGTCTTCCCCCCCGGCGGCGTCACGCTCGCCCCGGTCCGCATCGACTTCTTCGGCGACGAGATCGAGCGGATCAACGAGATCGACCTGGAGACGATGGGCTCGGACCGGAAGGTCGGCTCGGTCGAGCTGATCGCCTCGCGCGTGGAGGCGGTGCGCGACGAGAAGGCGACGACGAGCTTCCTCGAGCTCGTCCCCAGCGAGTCGTGCGCGCTGCTCGCCGAGACCCTCGAGGTCGTCGAGCAGGCCCGCGGCTACTACGAGCGCGCCACCGATGCGCGGGGCCTCTACGGGCCCCCCGCGGTGCTCAAGCTCCTCGAGTCGCGCTTCCACGCCTTCGCGGAGATCAACCAGTTCTCCGCCGGCGCCGCCTCGGCCGACGAGCGGATCGAGCTGCCGCTCGAGACGCTCCCCGAGTTCTCGCAGCACCTCCACGAGGCGGTGGGGGAGCTCGCCGGATTGTCCAAGGCCGGGCGCGTCGTCGTCGCCTGCCAGAAGGAGGCGGAGGCCCAGCGCCTGCGCGAGCTGCTCGCCGAGCACGCGCCGGACGCCGCGGGCATCGAGCCGCTGATCGCCTACATCCACCGCGGGTTCCTGTGGCGATCGGGCGAGGCGGGGGCCCTCGCGCTCGTCCCCTACCACGAGCTGCTCCACCGCGTCGAGGCCCGGCGCGGGGCCGCGTCGCGCCGCCTCCGCGCGGGGCGGGCGATGGACACCTTCCTCGACCTCTCCGTCGGCGACTACGTCGTCCACGCCGACCACGGCATCGCCCAGTTCGTCGGCCTCAAGCTGATGAAGCCCAAGCCGCTCCCGGGCAAGCTGGCGGCGCGCAGCCCCGAGCCCGAGGAGTACCTCGTCCTCGAGTTCGCCGGCAAGAGCAAGTACTACGTCCCGGCCACGACGATCGACCACGTGCAGAAGTACGTCGGCGGCTTCCACGGCAGACCGCCCCTCTCCACCCTCGGCGGACAGAAGTGGAAGGCCCAGAAGGAGCGAGTCGCCGAGGGCGTGCGCGACCTCGCGGCCGAGATGCTCCGCGTGCGGGCCGCGCGCGAGAGCATGCCCGGCGTCCGCTACCCCGCCGACACCGCCTGGCAGCGCGAGTTCGAGGCCGAGTTCCCCTTCGAGGAGACCGAGGACCAGCTCGCGGCACTCGCCGAGATCAAGAATGACATGTCGAGCGAGCGGCCCATGGACCGGCTGATCTGCGGCGACGTGGGCTTCGGCAAGACCGAGCTGGCCATCCGCGCCGCCTTCAAGGCCTGCGAGTTCGGCAAGCAGGTCGCCGTCCTCGTGCCCACGACCGTCCTCGCCGAGCAGCACGAGCGAACATTCAGATCACGCTTCGCCGACTATCCCTTCCGCGTCGAGAGCATCTCCCGCTTCAAGACCCAGAAGGAGGCCAACGACACGCTCGCCGCCCTGCGCCGCGGCCAGATCGACGTGATCATCGGCACGCACCGCCTGCTCTCCGGCGACGTTCGTTTCGCCGACCTCGGCCTCGTCATCGTCGACGAGGAGCAGCGCTTCGGCGTCGAGCACAAGGAGAAGCTGCTCCGCCTCCGCCTGACCGTGGACGTGCTCACGCTCAGCGCCACGCCGATTCCCCGCACGCTCCACATGTCCATGCTCGGCCTCCGCGACATCTCCAGCCTCACCACGCCGCCGCTGGAGCGCCGCGCCATCGTCACCGAGGTCATCCCCTACAACGGCCGGCGCATCGCCCTGGCGATCGCCCGCGAGCTGTCGCGCGGCGGGCAGGTCTACTTCGTCCACAACCGCGTGCACAACATCAAGAGCATGGCCGACGAGGTCCGCAAGCTCGCCCCCGACGCCCGCATCGTCGTCGGGCACGGCCAGATGGCCGGCCACGAGCTCGAGGAGGTCATGCTCACGTTCATGCGCCGCCAGGCCGACATCCTCGTCTCGACGACGATCATCGAGTCGGGCATCGACATCCCCACGGCCAACACGATGATCATCAACGACGCCGACCGCTTCGGCCTGGCCGACCTCCACCAGCTCCGCGGGCGCGTCGGCCGCTCCAAGCACCGGGCCTACTGCTACATGCTCCTCCCCCTCGACCGCCCCGTGAAGGAGGTCGCCCAGAAGCGCCTCAAGGCCATCGAGCAATACTCGATGCTCGGCGCCGGCTTCAAGATCGCCATGCGCGACCTCGAGATCCGCGGCGCGGGAAACATCCTCGGGGCCGAGCAATCGGGCCACATCGCGGCCGTCGGCTACGACATGTACTGCCGCCTGCTGGAGGACGCGGTGCACCGGCTCAAGCACGACCGCCCGCTCGAGCAGCCCAGCGCCACGCAGGTCGATATCGGCCTCACCGGCGTGCTGCCCAAGGCGTACATCCCCAGCGACCAGCGCCGCCTGGAAGCCTACCGCCGCCTCGCCACCGCCGTGAGCCACGCCGAGCTGGAGAAGGTCCGCACCGACCTGCTCGAGGCGTACGGGCCGATCCCCAAGCAGGCCGAGCGGCTCCTCGACCTCGCGGAGCTGCGCATCGCCGCGGCGGGCCTGGGCGTCAAGACCGTCACCGTGCGCGACAGGGACGTCGTCTTCCGCTGCCCCGACCCCGCGCCGGTGCTCGAGCGCCTGCGCGAG
>CAYTAH010000053.1:0-24261 GCA_964435785.1 uncultured Phycisphaeraceae bacterium
ATCGGGCGGCCGGAGCCGGAGGCGTTCGAGCACTTCATCGATGGCGACCCGGACCGGGTCGATCTCGCGGGCTGGGACCTGGAGGAGGTGCGGGTCACGCTGCGGGATGTCGAGTTCTGGTGGGATGGGGAGAACACGAATCTGCTCTACACGGCGGAGTTCGAGATGTTCGGCACGGTGCCGGCGCCGGGGGCGGCGGTATGCGTGGGGGTGGCGCTGGTGGGTGGGGTGCGGCGGAGGCGGGGGTGAGTGAGGGAGGTGGGGCCCCTGCGGGGCTTCGGCAGCGATCATGGACTCCTGCCCAGGGCTGCAGCTTGGGCTTTGACCGGGCATGTTGAACGGCCATGAGAGCTCGCCGGTTGGACTTCTGGCTCGGGTCGACCCATGATTGTCTCGATTTTTGAGACATTCATGCGATGACGTACCAGCGCGGCAAACCCATCCAGCGTGAGATTGCGGCCCTCGCGGCGAGCCAGGGCGGCTACTTCACCGCCAAGCAGGCCGATGCGCTCGGCTATGAGCGGCGAAGGTTGGCGTACCACGTGACGGCGGGGAACTTCGAGCGCGTGGATCGGGGCCTGTATCGCCTGCCTTCCCTTCCGGCCTCTGAACAGGACGACCTGATCCGCGCGAGCTTCTGGAGCCGCGATCGGAGCGATGCGCCCCAGGCGGTCGTCTCGCATCGCACGGCGCTGGCGCTCCACGGCCTGAGCGACCTCTTCGCGGTCGCCATCCACCTGACGGTGCCTCCGGGTTTCCGCAAGCGCCCGCCTCGCGGCTGGGTGCTGCACCGAGCGGAGATCGATCCGGCCGATGCGGAGGAGCGCGAGGGCTTCCGCGTCACGACGCCGCTCCGCACGCTCGTCGACGTCGCTGATTCCGACGAGGTGGGTGACGACGAGCTGGCGAAGGCCGTGCGCGATGCTGTGGGGCGGGGGATCGTGAGCCGCAGGAAGCTCATCGGCGCCGCGCGACAGGCAGCCGCTGAGAGGCTGCTCAGCATCCTCGACGAAGAGGCGGGTTGGTGAATCCGCGTTATCCCAGCCCCGGCGGCTTCCGTCAAGCGCTCGAAGCGAGACTCCGCGCGGAGGCCGCGAAGCGGGGCGTTCCGCTCAACGACCTCCGCCAGAAGCTCGTGATGGAGCGACTCCTCGCGCGGCTCTTCGCCGAGCCGAATCCGCCGTGGCTCCTCAAGGGCGGGTACGCGATGGAGCTTCGGTACAGACCCAGCGCGAGGACGACGCGCGACCTGGACCTCACGGCCATCGGGAGCAAGCCCGATCTCGTCTCCAGGCTGAACGGACTACGGCAGCAACTTCAGGACGCTGCCGACTCGGACGCGGGCGACTACCTGGTCTTCCGATCGGTACGCCGAAGGGTGAGTTGCCCGGGCCGCCGCTCGGCGGGTCGAGGTTCCCGGTTGTCGCGTTGCTGGCCGGCAGGGAGTATGCGAGGTTCCACGTCGATGCGGGCTTCGGCGATCCGGTGATCGGCGAGCCCGAGGAGTTGATCGGTGAGGATTTCTTCGCCTTCGCCGGCCTGGCACCCGCGAAGGCCGTCGCCATTCCGAAAGCCCAGCAATTCGCCGAGAAGCTCCACGCCTACACCTATCCGTGGACCGATCGCGAGAATACGCGCGTGAAGGACCTCGTTGATCTGGTGGTTCTGATCGAAAGAGGCGCGCTGGACGCCGAGCGGGTTCGGAGCGCGGTGCGGGCCACGTTCTCAACGCGGGCAACTCACCCGGTGCTCGCTGCTCTGCCCGATGCGCCCTCTGCTTGGGCGAGCGGCTTCGCTTTGCTGGCTGAGGAGGCGGGGCTTGACGTGCGCGATGTGGGTCGCGCGGCTGAGCAGGTGCGTCGTTTTTGGGAGACGGTCATCACGTTCAATAGGTGACTCAAGCGGGTCACGTCGGTGCATCCCCAGGGGTAACCGCGCGTGCGCCGGCGGCACTACCGTCCTGCCTTGGACGCGGGCTGTGGCAGGGGGCGCTCGGGAGTGGCAGGACGGTAGTGGCACACATGGTGCGCGCGTACGGCTCAGGCGGTGAGGGCAGCGGCGAGGCGGGTGGCGCCGTTGACGGGGCCGAGGCGGGTGAGGGCGGCGCGCATGGCGGCGCGGCGGTGGGGGTCGTGGAGGAGGGCGAGGAGGGTGGGACCGGCGGTTTCTACGTTTCGCTGCGCGTCGATGAGGTCGGTCTCGATGAGGGCGCCGCCGGCGGTGGCGAGGGGCTCGGCGTTGAGGCGCTGGTGCTGGTCGCGGTGGTAGGGGTAGGGGAGGAAGAGCGTGGGGACGCGGTTGGCCCAAGCCTCGGCGACGGAGCCGGCGCCCGCGCGGCTGACGGCGCAGTCGGCGGCGCCCCAGCAGAGGCCCATGGCGTCGAAGAACCGCTCGACGACGGCGGGCACGCCGGCCTCGTCGCACGCGGCCTTCCAGGGGGTGTTGTCGGCGGAGCCGGTCTGTAGGATGAGTTGCCAGGCGCCGGCGCGGAGCGCGCCCGCGTGGGCGCGGACGAACGCGGCCGCGAACTCGTTGACGCTGCGCGAGCCCTGGCTGGCGCCGGTGACGAAGAGCACGGGGCGGGCGGGGTCGAGGCCGAGCAGGCGGCGGCACTCGGCGGCGTCGGCGGGCGCGACGGCCGCGCGGCGGACGACGGGGGGGATCTGCGTCCAGGCGGGGCGGTCGACGCGGGCGGTGGTGAAGACGGCGGCCGCGTGGCGGGCGATCCAGCGGTTGGCCTTGCCGGGCGGGGCGTCCTGGTTGAGGAGCACGACGGGGATGCGCTCGACGCGCGCGGCCTGGGCGACGGGTGCGGCGACGAAGCCGCCGGTGGCGAGGACGCGGACGTGCTCGCGTCCGCCACAGTCTGTTGCCACGCGGCGCAGGGCTTCGCGCGAGGAGCGCACGGCGCCGCCCCATCGGTAGACGAACTTGGTGAGTCCGAGCGGGGCCATGGCGAGCGGGGCGGCGGGGATGGGTTGGTAGGTGGTGCGGGGTTCGGGGTCACGGGCTGGGGGCACTGGGCAGCCTCGCAAAGCCGAGGCTGACCAGTGGCACCCGTGGGCTTCGAGGATGCGCGCGTCGATGGCGCGGGTGGAGCATAGGAAGAGCGATCTTATATCGGGCTGGCGTTCGCGCAGCTCCTCGAGCACGGCGATGGCGGGGAAGATGTGCCCGCCCGTGCCGCCGCCGGCGAAGACGACCGCGCGGACGCTCATGACGCGCCGACCGGTTCGCCGGCGCGCCGGGCGCCGATCTTCGGCTCGACGAGCCGGGCCTGCGGCGCGGCGTCCGAGTCTTCGATCGGCTCGGGCTCGGGCTGGGTGCGGTCCATGGCCGCGAGGAGGCCGAGGCACGCGGCCGTGAGGATCCATCCCGTGCCGCCGCTGCTCATGAGGGGGAGGGCGATGCCCTTGGTGGGGGCCATGCCGGTGACGACGAAGAGGTTGATCACGGCCTGGAGGCCGATGGTCGTCACGATGCCCAGTCCGAGGAGCTTCAGCAGGCGGTCCTCCTCGCGCCGCACGATGCCGATCCCGGTGACGATCAGCACGGCGTAGAGCCCGAGGACGAGGGCCGCCCCGGCGATGCCCAACTCTTCGCAGACGATGGCGAAGAGGAAGTCGGTGTGGTCCTCCGGGAGGTAGCCGAACTTCTGGAATCCGTGGCCGAGGCCCCGCCCGGCGCCGCCGCCGCCGGCGATGGCGGACATGGACTGGATGACGTGGTAGCCGGTGTCCTGGGGGTCGGCGTAGGGGTCGAGGAAGGCGATGACGCGCTCGACGCGGTAGGGGCTGGTGACGATCGCGCCGATCACGCCGACGATGGCGGGCGGGACGAACATGGCGAGGTGCCACACGCGGGCTCCGGCGGCCAGGAGCACCACGCAGCAGGCGCCGGCGATGAGGACGCCGGTGCCGAGGTCCTCCTTGACGACCATCGCGCTGACGACGCCGATCGCCGCCAGGGCCGGGAGCAGCCCCCAGCGGAAGCTCGCCAGCCAGCGGGCCCGCACGGCGCCGTACCAGGCGGTGAGCGCCACGAGGCCCCACTTGACGACCTCCGAGGGCTGGACCGACTGGCCGGCGATGCGGATCCAGCGGGCCGAGCCGTTGACCTCGCGGCCGATCACGGGCAGGTAGACCGCCGCGAGGATCGCCATGAGGCCGAGCACGCAGACGGTGAGTGTCCGCAGGCCGGCCTGGGGCGTGGGGTCTCGATCGATCGGCGCGGTCGCCCACCGGGCCATCGCCCGCACGGGGAGGAGCGCGCACCCGGCGAGGGCCGCCAGGGCGAGGCCCATGTAGGCGGTCGAGCGGCTGAGGATGATGCTCGCGGGGGTGATGCCGCCGGCCTGGACGGCCTGGCCGTCGACGGGGGCGACGCTCATGAGGGCGGAATTGACCATGACGACGCCTAGCGTGAGCAGGGCGAGGGCGCAGAGAGTCACGACATGGCCCGGGCGGAGCATGGTCGGACTGTACATCGGCAGGGGGGGCGGCCCGGCTGGAACGGCGGACGTGCGAGGGCGAATCCGGGCGGGCGATCGGGTCGCACCTAGAGTCCGCACCGATGCCGCGGGAGGAAGATCCAACCATCGATCCGCACGTCGAGCCGGCGAGCGGGGGGGAGTCCGGGCCGCTGATCGGCCACCGGCTCGGTCCGTACCGCGTGCACAGCCTGCTCGGGGAGGGGGGGTTCGGGTCGGTCTACCTCGCCGAGCAGTCCGAGCCGGTGCGGCGGCGGGTGGCGCTGAAGGTGATCCGCCCGGGGATGGACTCGCGGGCGGTGGTGGCGCGGTTCGAGGCCGAGCGGCAGGCGCTGGCGCTGATGGACCACCCCGGCGTGGCGCGCGTGTTCGACGCGGGCGTCACGCCGGAGGGGCGGCCCTACTTCGCGATGGAGCTGGTGCGGGGGGAGCCGATCGACCGCTTCTGCAGGAACGGCGACCTCTCGCTGGAGGAGCGCGTGGGCCTTGTCATCCAGGTGGCCGAGGCCGTGCACCACGCGCACATGAAGGGCGTGATCCACCGGGACCTCAAGCCCAGCAACATCCTCGTCGAGCTGGTCGATCGGCGTCCCATCGCCAAGATCATCGACTTTGGGGTCGCGAAGGCGATGAGCCAGCGGCTCACCGACAGCACGATCTACACCGAGCGGGGGCAGATGATCGGCACCCCCGAGTACATGTCGCCCGAGCAGGCGCGGGGGGACGTGCTCGACGTGGACACGCGCGCCGACGTGTACTCGCTCGGCGCCATCCTCTACCAGCTTCTCACGGGGGAGACGCCGATCGAGTCGCAGCGCCTGCGCGGGGCCGGGTACGCGCAGATCCCCACGCTCATCGAGCAGATCGAGCCCCTGCGGCCCAGCGAGCGCGTCAGCCGCGCCGCGCGAGCCGGGCAGCCAACCACGATCGGCGCCGCGCCGTCGACGCAGTCGCGTCGTCTGCGCGGCGACCTCGACTGGATCCTGATGCGCTGCCTGGAGAAGGACCGCGCGCGGCGGTACGACTCGGCGAGCGCGCTGGCCGCGGATCTCGAGCGCTACCTGCGCGACGAGCCCGTCGAGGCGGGGCCGCCGAGCGCGTCGTACCGATTCCAGAAGTTCGTGCGCCGGCACCGTGCGCTGGTGGCGGGGGTGTGCGCCGTCGCGGCGGCGCTGCTGCTCGGCGTGGTGGGCACGACGACGGGGTTGATGTGGGCGCTGCGCGAGGGGGAGCGCGCCCGGCTCGCGGGCGAGCTGGCCGAGCAGCGCGCCGCGGATGCGCTCGCGGCGCGCGACGAGTCCGAGGCCGTGACGGGCTTCCTCGTCGAGGCGATCGAGAGCGTCCAGCCGGGCACGGGGCGCAGGGACGTGACGATGCGGGAGGTGCTCGAGGGGGCCGCGGCCGAGGTGGGCGGCGCGCTCTCGGAGTCCCCGGCGCTCGAGGCGAGGATCCGCCACACGCTGGGGAACGCGTTCTGGGCGCTGGGGGATCTGGAGCAGGCGGAGGCTCAGCTTCCCGCGGCGTACGACCTGCGCCGGCGCACCCTCGGCGAGGACCACCCCGAGACGCTCCGCGCGCTCTCGAACGTCGCGTCGCTGCGGCTGGACCAGGGGCGGCTGACGGAGGCCTCGCAGCTGGCGACGACGGCGTTGGAGGGCTACCGGCGCGCCGGCCTCGGGGAGACGCCCGAGGCCCTGGGGGTGCTGAACAACCTCGCGCAGATGTACTCGGCCCTCGGGCGCACGCGCGAGGCGATCGACCTCCAGCAGGAGGCGTTCCACGCCCAGCAGCGCGTGCTGGGGGCGGACCACCCCCACACGCTCGGCTCGATGGCGAACCTGGCCTCGCTGCTCGCGAGCGTGGGGGACGCGGCCCGCGCGGAGGAGCTTCTGCGCACGGTGGTCGAGGCCTGGAGCGGCCGGTCCGGCCCCGAGCACCCCGACACGCTGCTGGCGCTGCACATGCTCGGCATGCTCTACGAGACGAACGGGCGCCTCGGGGAGGCCGAGCCGATCCAGCGGCGCGTGGTCGAGGCGCGCACGCGCGTCCTTGGGGAGAGGCACCCGGACACGATCGGGGCCATGATCAACCTCGGCCTGACGCTCAAGCGGATGGGGCGCTTCGACGAGGCCGAGGCGATGTACACCGGCGCGCTGGAGGCGGCGCGCCCGGTCCTCGGGGACACGCACCGGACCACGCTTGAGGGGGCGCAGAACCTGATCGCGTTGTACGAGGCGATGGGCTGGCCCGAGCGGGCCTTCCCGGTGGTCGAGCGCACGCTGGAGATCCTCAAGCGCATCGCCGACGATCCCGAAGCCACGCCCGCGGCGCTCAACGAGTGCGCGTGGCTGCTCCTGACCGCCCAGCCCGCGTCGGCGCAGGACCCGCACGCGGCGCTGGCGCTCGCCACGAGGGCGTGCGAGCGGGAGCGGGCCGCCGGCGGCGGGGACCTGTGGATGTACCTCGATTCGCTCGCGCTGGCGTACTCGCGCTGCGGCAGCCCGGAGCGCGCGGTCGAGGCGCAGCGCGAGGCGATCTCGATCCTCCCGGCGCAGGGCGAGCAGTACAGGGCGGAGATGCAGGCGCGGCTCGCGGAGTTCGAGCGGGCCGGGGGCGGGGGTTGAGGGCGCGGGCCTAGTCCTCGTCGCCGTTGGAGACGCGGTGCTTGGGCATGCTCTTGAGGACGTCGTCGATCAGGCCGTAGTCGAGCATCTCCTGCTCGTCGAGCCACTTGTTGCGGTCGCAGTCGCGCTCGATCTGGTCCCGGGGCCTGCCGGTCGCCTCGGCGTAGATGCTGTAGAGCCGCTCGCGCAGGCGGAGCATCTCCCGGGCCTCGATCTCCAGGTCGGTCGCCTGGCCCTCGAGGATCCCCGAGAGCAGGGGCTGGTGGAGGAGGTTCCGGGCGTTGGGCAGGGCGTAGCGCTTTCCCTTGGTGCCCGAGCACGCCAGCAGCGAGCCCATGCTCGCGGCCTGGCCGATGATGTACGTGCACACGTCCGGCTGGATGTAGTTCATCGTGTCCAGGATCCCCAGCCCCGCCGTCACGCTGCCGCCCGGGGAGTTGATGTAGAGGTGCACGTCGCTCTTGGGGTCCTCGTTGGCGAGGAAGAGCAGCTGGGCGATGACGAGGCTGGCGACCTCGTCGGTGATCGGCATGCCCAGGAACACGATGCGGTCCTTGAGCAGGCGGGAGTAGATGTCGTACGACCGCTCGCCGCGGGCGGACTTCTCGATGACGATCGGAACGAGGTAGGACATGGGTTCGGTCCTTCGGACTGGGCACTAGCCGCGGGGCGCTAGGCGCCAGGTTGTGTCTTTCGCAGGTGCTCCACTCGACTCACACGCGCCTTGATCTCCGCTCGGCCGGGCCCGGCGCCTGACGCCTGGCCCCCGGGTCCTTCCTACCGCGCCAGGTTCGCCTGCTTGGGCGGCTCGGCGAGGACCTCGTCCACGAGGCCGTACTTGGCCGCCTCCTCCGCCGAGAAGTACTTGTCGCGCTCGGCGTCACGCTGCACCACCTCGACGGGCTGGCCGGTGCAGTCGGCGATGATCCGGTTCAGCTCCGCCTTCGACTTGATGATCTGCTCGGCCTGGATGCGGATGTCCTCGGCCTGACCGGTCACGCCCCCGTAGGGCTGGTGGATCATCACCTTCGCGTGGGGCAGGATGAACCGCTTCCCCTTCGTGCCGGCGCAGAGCAGCACGGCGGCGCCGGAGTACGCCCGCCCGATGCAGTAGGTGGAGACCGGGCTGGACAGGAACCGCATCGTGTCGTAGAGGGCCAGCGTGTCGTCCACGGCCCCGCCGGGCGAGTTGATGTAGAAGTTGATCTCCTGGCCGCGCTTCTGGTTCTCCAGGTAGAGCATCTGCATCATCACCCTCGCCGCGGAGGCGTGGTTGATCTCGCCGATGAGGAAGACGATCCGGTTCTCGAGCAGAAGCTCGTCGATGGTCATCTCGCGGGTGCGCTGGTAGGTGACGCCGGCTGCGGGCATGTCGCTGGTCCTTCTCTCTGGCCGCGGGCCCCTTCCGCGGGCGCCGACGGGACGGCCGGGCGGCCACGCGGCGGCCCGGCCGCGGGATGGTAGGGGTTTGCGGCGGGGACGTGTCGCGCCGCGCGGGTTCGGAGGGCAGATCGGCCCGAAAGCGCCCGGGCTTTGGCTCGATTGCGGCCTCCCCGCGCCGGCCCTACGATCGGCCCATCGTGCAGCGGCGGGCCCTCCCGCCGGCCCGCCAGGAGCAGACGTTGCCGACCGCCCTCATCAGCGACATCCACGCCAACGCCGAGGCGCTCAGGGCTGTGTTGGCGGACATCGACTCGCGCGCCGTCGAGCGCATTATCTGCCTCGGGGATATCATCGGGTACGGGCCGGATCCGCTCGAGTGCGTGGACCTCGTCCGCAAGCGCTGCGCGTGGTCGCTCATGGGCAACCACGACTTCGCGGTCCTCTATGAGCCAACCAACTTCAACGCGCCGGCCGAGCAGGCCGCCTACTGGACGCGAGAGCAGTTCGACGCCGAGCCCGACGCCGAGCGCCGCGCGGCCAGGTACGAGTTCCTCGGGCGCTTGCGCGTGCGCGTCGTCGAGGCCACACCGGGCGGGGCGTCGCCGATCCTCGCGGTCCACGGGTCCCCGCGCAGGCCGATCAACGAGTACATCTTCAAGAGCGACCCCATGGACGCCCCAGACAAGCTCGAGGCGATCTTCCGGCGAGTGGACCGGCTCTGCATCGTCGGGCACACGCACGTGCCCGGCGTCTTCACCGACGAGCCGGACTTCTACCCCCCCGACGAACTGGGCGAGTTCGCCTACCGCTTCACTCCTGAGGAGAAGGCCATCATCAACGTCGGATCCGTCGGTCAGCCCAGGGACGGCGACCCCCGGGCCAGCTACGTCATCCTCTACGAGGATCGGGCCGAGTTCTTTCGTGTCCCCTACGACATCGACGTGACCGCGAAAAAGATTCGCGAGTGTCCCCAACTCCACGATTGGCTGGGCGAGCGGCTCTACGAGGGCCGCTAGCCGGCGGCGGGGCCCACCCGGGGGGCCGGGCCCGCTATCGTTGCCCTCCCGCGGCCCCCGCCGGGACGCCTGACGCCGCACCCACTGTGCTCAACCATGCCCAGACGACCGAACACGGTGTTGAGAATCCTCGTGCCGATCGCCCTGTTCCTGCTGGGGCTGGGCGTCGTCTGGGCGGTCGCGGTGAACACCGGGGGCCGGACGCGCCCCGGGTCCACCCCGGCGCCATCCTCCCAGGCCGCGGACTCGCCGGCGGGCGAGCCCGAGCCCGGCGCCCAGGGGGCAGCCCCCGAGGCGCAAGAGGCCGCGCAGCCGGAAGCTCCCGCGCAGGGACCGGCGCTCGAGGCGTCCGAGCTGCGTGTGGAGTCCTTCGAGGGCGACCCGCTCGCCTCGCCGTCGGGCTTCGCCCCGCTCGGGGCGCTGGGCTTCGAGACGGACTACGCGATGCGGGTCGAGTTCTCGCACATCGGCGCCGGGGTGAAGTCCATCCGGCTGGCGCGCAACCTCGACTCGGTGCTCGCCGACCGCGCCGCGAGGAAGCAGGGCGTGATCGAGCCCGAGCACCACGTGGAGGTGCAGGGGCAGGTGGCCAGCGGCGAGAGCATCATCGTGCCCCTGGCCGCGTTGGCGATCGAGATCGACGGGCGTGTCGTCCCGCTCGTCGCCGCCGCGGGCGGGGCGCCGGCGTGGCGTCAGGTTTCCGAGGGCCGGCCCGGCGAGTTTGAGACGTTCGTGGTCGACGGCGAGGGCCGGCGGCTGCTCCGCCTTCAGCGCACCTACACGCTCGCGATCGGGAGCCACGACCTCCGGCTCGACCAGCGGATCGAGAACCTTACCGACAGCGGGATGACGGTGGGCTGGCGGCAGTTCGGGCCGATCGAGCTCTTCTCCGACGCTGGGTACGGGGGCGAGAAGCGCCGCTTCCGCTTCGGCTACCTCTTCGACGCCCAGTCGGACCCGTCGCGGCAGTTCGTCGGCGCGACCGATTTCCTCTGGCCGCGCGACCGGTTCCTCGGCGCCGCCGCGGAGCGCAGCTTCCCCGGCGGGGAGATCTGGCCCAACGAGGTGAGCCGGGAGAAGGGCTACGAGCTGGTCTGGGCGGGGGCGACGAACCGCTACTTCGCGGCCGTCGCGCACCCCTGGCTCGACGGGGCGGTGCCGGCCCCGGACAAGGCGTTCCACCTTGCGCAGCGCGTCGAGCGCGTGGTCCTTCCCGGCTCGGGCAGGATGGTGATGAGCTTCCACGCGCCACGCGAGCGCCTCGCGCCGCGTGGGGAGCTCGCCACCCGGATGGGGCTCTACGCCGGGCCGCTGAGCAAGGAGACGATCGCCGCCGAGCCGCTGCTCGAGACGCTCGGGGTCGACGGCGTCGTGGTCTACAACTTTGGGGGGATGTGTGCCTTCTGCACGTTCACGTGGCTGACCACGCCCCTGATGGGCCTGCTCCGCTTCCTGCACGGCCTGACGAGCGACTGGGGCCTGGCGATCATCCTCCTGGTCGTGTGCGTGCGCACGCTGCTGCACCCGGTGACGCGCTGGTCGCAGATCCGCATGCAGATCTTCGGCAAGCAGATGCAGAACATGGCGCCGAAGCAGAAGGCGATCCAGGAGAAGTACAAGGACGACAAGCAGCGGCTCCAGCAGGAGATGGCCAAGCTCTGGCGCGAGGAGGGGGTGAGCCCGGCGGGATTCCTCGGCTGCCTGCCGATGTTTCTGCAGAGCCCGGTGTGGATCGCGCTCTACGCCACGCTCTATTTCGCCGTCGAGCTGCGGCACGAGCCGGCGTTCTTCGGCGTGTTCCAGGCCCTGACCAACAACGCCTGGCTGTTCCTGGCCGACCTCGCCGAGCCGGACCGCGCGATCTACATCGGGGGCGCCGGCTTCACCCTGCCGCTGGTGGGCAAGATCGACTCCTTCAACCTGCTGCCCATCCTGCTCGGGGTTGTGTTCTATATCCAGCAGAAGTACCTCACGCCGCCGACCACGGGCGCCATGACGCCGGAGCAGGAGTCGCAGCAGCGGATGATGAAGATCATGATGGTGGTGATGTTCCCGCTCATCATGTACCCCGCCCCCAGCGGCCTGGCCCTCTACTTCATCACCAACTCCACGCTGGGCATCCTCGAGAGCCGCTGGATCCGCAAGCACGTCGAGGCGAGCGGCATGCTCGAGCCCGACCGGCTCAAGCGCAAGCCCAAGGAGGGCGGCTTCATGGCCCGGCTCAAGCAGATGGCCGAGGAGCAGCAGAAGCACCAGGCCCAGCGGGGGGCCGGCCTCAAGCGCGCGCCCCGGGCCCCCGGGCGCGAGAGCGGTGTCCCGCAGCGCAAGTACAAGAAGCGCTAGGCGGGCGGAGGCGCCCCATGGACGGACCGGACACCATCGTCGCGCAGGCCTCGGCGCACGGGCGCGCCGAGCGCGCGGTTGTCCGTCTCTCGGGGCCGCAGGTCCCGCGCGTGCTCCGGGCGATCGCCGATGTCTGCCCCGGGCGGCGCGGCGTGCATCTCTGCCGGATCGCCCTCGGCGACGCCGAGCCGGCGCTGCGGTGTCCCGCGGTTGTGCTCCGGTCGCCGGCCCCGGCGTCGTACACGGGCGAGGAGTGCGCCGAGCTGCTCCTGCCCGGCAATCCCCACCTCGTCGAGCGCGTCATCCGGCGCTGCTGCGCCGAGGAGGGCGTCCGGCGCGCGGGACCCGGCGAGTTCACCGAGCGGGCCTACCTCGCGGGCAAGCTCTCCCTCGACGAGGCCGAGGGCGTCGCCGCACTCATCGCGGCGCACTCCGCCGCGGACCTCGACGCCGCGGGCCGGCTGTTCCGCGGCGAGACGGGGGCGGTCTATGCGGCGTGGGCCGACGAGCTCGCGTCGCTCCTGGCGCTGGTCGAGGCGGGCATCGACTTCACGGATCAGGAGGACGTCGTGCCGATCTCGCCCAGCGCGCTCCGCTCGCGGCTCGGCGCGCTGCGCGACGCCATGCAGGCGAGGGCAGCGGGCCAGCGCGCCGAGCAGAGCGCGGGCCTGCTCCCGCTCGTCGCCCTGGTGGGCCCCCCCAACGCGGGCAAGAGCACGCTCTTCAACGCGCTCCTGGGCCGGTCGCGCAGCGTCGTCGCCGACGAGGCGGGCACGACGCGCGACGCGATCATCGAGGAGCTGCACCTCGATGAGTCCGCGGGGCCGGGCCTGGCCGTCAGGCTCGCCGACCTGCCGGGATTGGACGGGGACGCGCCGGGCCCCGCGGCCCTCGCCGCGCAGGCGCGGGCGCGCGAGGTCCTCTCGCAGGCCGACGCCCTGCTGCACTGCGATCCGCGCGGCCTGTTCGAGCGGGCGGCGTCGGTCCTTCCGCGCGGCGTGCCCGTGTTGCGGGTCCGAACCAAGGCGGACCTGCCCGGGGGCGCCGGCGCGGACGTCGAGGTCTGCGCGCTGGACGGATGGCGCCTGGATGTCCTGCGCCGGGGCATCGCCGACGTTGCGCTCGGAGGCGTGAGCTCCTGCGCCGTCGCGTTGGCGAGGCACGGCCGGGCGATCGCCGGCGCCGCCTCGATCCTCGACGGCCTCGCCCGCGGGCTCGAGCGCGAGGCACGGTCCCTCGTCGCGCCCGAGCTGATCGCCGAGGGGCTCCGCGCGGCGCTGACGAGGCTCGAGGAGGTGCTCGGGCGCCTCACCCCCGACGACGTGCTCGGCCGGATCTTCGCGACGTTCTGCGTGGGCAAATAGGGGCGTGCCGACGTGGGTCTTACGAGGCCGCCCGGTGCTCCATCAACGCCTCGACGACGCGGCGCAGGACCCGCAGGGGCGCGCCCTCGAGGTTGCTCTCCATGCGCGAGACTTGCGGCTGCGACATGCCCAGGGCGGCCGCGAGCTGCTCCTGCGTGAGGCCGTGCCGCTTGCGGATCGGCGCCAGCCCCTCGCGGAGGATGCGCCACAGGACGTCGTCGGCCTCCTCCCACTCCGTCTCGGCCTCTTCGAGGATTCGCACCGCGTCCTCGATCTCCTCGTCGCTCGGGGCGCGGGCGATGCGCTCGCGCTCGTCCACAAGCCGGTTGAACTCATCCACGGGCACGAGCACGTGCGTCACCACGCCGTCACGCTGCACCGTGGGGAACTTCTCAGGCGTGTCCATGGCTCAGGCCCTATCCCCGCACGGCGTCTCAGGGGCGCACCGAGCCCCTAGATGCACCGTGCGATCTTGATCCGATTCTCGGCCGGGTCCCAGAGGTAGATTGCCGAACGGCCCGCAAAGGGTGCCCAGCGCAGGCCGGGAGGTCGCCCCGGGCCGAGAAGCGGACGGGTCTGGTCGCCGACCGGGTCGGCGTCCAGACGCAGCAGCAGCTCCGCGAACGCCCATCGTTCCTCGGCCGTGCGATCCGGGGCCTCGAGCCATGACCGGACCTCGCCCGAGATGGTGCACCGCCGACGCAACAGCCGCCTGCGAGGCTCGGGCCGCTCCGCGAACAGAGAGTCCCACAAGCGATCCAGCCACTGCGACATGGGGCGACTCTACGCGCACACCATCCTCCGCCTTGTCCCCACACCTCGGACGAATATACGGCAGGGCGCATATTCCGGATCCGTACTGGCGGCGATTTATACCAAAAATGGATAATTCGTGTACCGAGTAAATTCCAAAATTTGCTTCTCAGAGCCTTCGGCATGCCGCGAGAAACGGGCGGCACCAGCGATCCAGGAAGGCGCTCACGGCCTCGCCGGTGGCGGTCGCGTCCACGCCCCAGCAGCACGCGACGGGCTCGACCAGTTCAGGGTCGAGCTGCACGATGAGCCGATCGTCGATCGCGAGGACACTCGGAAGCTTGTCGGCCAGGAAGGCCGAGAGCGCATTGACCTCCGGGTGCCCGACACTGACGGTCGGCTGGGCCCGGAGCGGGTCGGAATTCAGGTACCAGAGGTCGGTCACGACGACCGGGACGAGGGGGAAGGAGTGCCCCGCCGCAGACGCCAGCGCGTCTCTCAGCGCCGCGGCCCAGGGCCGGTCCTCCATCTCTGCCCGCAGGTGCGCGCCGACGACGATCGGGAGCGCACGTTCGGGAGGGAGCCAGTCCCCGGCGGGCCTTGCGAGCACGGGCATCGGCGGGCAATGTAGGCGAATCCGGGTCCGCGATGCGACCCGGGCGGCCGTCAGGCCGCCGGATCGCTGGAGGAGAAGTCGGTACGAGGGGGTCCCGCATCGGGCACGAATCCGTCGCGGGCACACCCCTTATACGACGTTGGCACGGGCTGGTTGCCCGCATTTTGGGACCTTCCCCGGGGCGGATCGGGCGGATTGCCCGCGCCCGGGGCCGGTTGAGGCCGCGGGGCGTCCACCAAAGTCGGCGGACTTTCCGCGACGCGGGGTTGTGCATCCGTCAGCGGTTGCGTGGTTGCCACACCCCGCCTTCTCCCGCCGATCGTCGCTCGCGGCAGTGGCGCCGATGCCGGCCCCGCGCATCGGTATTGGCCCGCACGGCGATAGCCGATGGGGGCTGTGACGCCGCCGGCGGCGGCGAGGGGAGGGATGAGCGATGCGTGTCCGCCTCGGTGACGTGCTCGTGAAGATGGGGGCGCTCAGCCCGGAGCAGCGGGACGAGGTGCTCGCGGCGCAGGCCACCAGCGGTCGGCCCTTCGGGGTGCTCGCCGAGGAGTTGTTCCGCGTCTCGCCTCGCGACGTGGAGCGCGCGTGGGCGGCCCAATACGCCGAGCAGTCCGGGCGCATCGCCCTCGAGGCGCAGCGGGCGGACGCGGCCGTTCTCGCCCTGGTCGAGCGGCGGCAGGCGTGGCAGTTCCAGGTGCTCCCGCTGCGGTTCGAGGGGCGCGAGCTGGTCGTCGCGACCTCCGAGCGGGCCCTGCCCCGAGCGATGCGCTTCACGGGCTGGGCGCTCGGCGAGGCATGCTCCTTCGTCATCGCCGGAGAGGATGATCTTCACGAGCACCTCGCCCGCGCGTACCCGACCCGGGGCGACGCGAGGGGCTGGGAGGCGCACAGGCGCTCTGCGTAGCGCCGCGCCTCACGTGCTCGGCAGCGTGCCGGCGGCGGGCCACAGCGACGCGAACACGAGTCCGGTGAGCACGCCGTAGACGAGGCCGTCGAGGACGTCCATCGTCATCGCCCGCGCCGTGCGCCCCAAGAAGATGCCGTGCCGGACGCCGCCCAGGCAGTACGCCGCGACACCGACGGCGCCGGCGACCCGGAACACCTTCGAGAACTCCGCGCCGCCGGGGTAGGTGATCCTGCTGACGTAGGCCACGAAGACCCCGACGAAGAGGTGGCACAGGAAGGTGAGGACGAGGTTGCGCCCGAAGTTGGCGGGCCCGGCCTGCAGGGTCAGCACGCCCCACGGCCCGGCCTGGGAGCGGGCCCTGCCTTCCTCGGTCTTCATGCCCTTTGGGGTCTCACCTCGGCAGATGTGGCCGCCGGCAGGGCGCCGTGCCCGGGGATTTCCGTCACATCGATTCCGGGGGAACAGCCGGGAGGGGGCTAGCATCTCGCCGCCCATGACCGACCAGAGCGCCATCCCCGTCGAGATCCGCACCGTTTCCTTCGTGAGCCTGGGGTGTCCCAAGAACCTCGTGGACTCGGAGAAGATGCTCGGTCTGCTGGCCGAGGACGGGCTGATCCCCGTCTCCTACGACCCCTCCCAGCACGACTGGGAGCACGACGACGCGCTCGGGGTGGAGGGCGGGTCGAGCGCGGGGTCGGTCTCGGCGCGCGAGGGCGATGCGGGGATCGAGCCGGCGGACGTGGTGGTCGTGAACACGTGCGGGTTCCTCGAGGCGAGCAAGGACGAGTCGCTCGCGGTGATCAAGGACGCGGTGAAGGCGAAGCGCGCCGGGCTGGTCAAGCGGGTGGTCGTGGCGGGGTGTCTGGTGCAGCGGCACCGGGCGAAGATGCTCGAGTGGGAGCCGGGGATCGATGCGATGGTCGGGGTGTTCGACCGCGACAAGGTGGTCGAGGCGGTGCGGGGCGTGCCTGCGGCGAGGCAGGAGACGATCGGGGCGGAGGGGCAGCCGCGGTACTGGATCGCGGGCAACGCGCTGCAGGCGGCGAACGAGCGGGGGATGAAGACGGTCGGCCTGACGGTGCAGGGGAAGGACGGCAAGGGCATCGGGTACTTCGAGGACGACTCGGCGCGCCTGAGGCTTACGCCGCGGCACTACGCGTACCTGCGGATCAGCGAGGGGTGCAACCAGAACTGCGCGTTCTGCACGATCCCGAGCATCCGGGGGAAGATGCGCTCGAAGCCGATCGAGCGGATCGTGGCCGAGGCGCGGGAGCTGATCGCCGACGGGGCGTTCGAGCTGAACCTGATCGGTCAGGACACGACGAGCTACGGGGACGACGTGGGCGCGGGATGGGACGGTGAGTCGGGCGGCCTGCCGGCGATGCTGGAGGCGATCGACAGGGCGGTCGAGTCCACCGGCTCGCCGGCGTGGATCCGGCTCATGTACGCGTACCCGAGCAACTTCCGGGACGAATTCATCGGGGCGATCGCGGAGATCGCCGCGCGCGGGCGCCTGCTGCCCTATATCGACATCCCGCTGCAGCATGCCTCGGATCGGATGCTCAACCTGATGCGGCGCAACGTGAGCGCGGAGCAGCAGCGCGAGCTGATGCACAGGCTGCGCGAGCGCGTGCCGGGGATGGCGGTCCGCACGACGTTCATCAGCGGCTTCCCGGGCGAGACGGAGGAGGATCACGAGCAGCTGCTGGAGTTCGTGGACGAGATCGGGTTCGACGCGGTGGGCGTGTTCGAGTACTCGCCCGAGTCGGGCACGCCGGCGGGGACGATGGAGAAGGACGCGGCGCTCGCCGTTCCGCAAGAGGTGAAGCACCGGCGGAAGGCGGAGATTCTGGAGCTACAGCAGCAGATCGCGTTCGATCAGGCAGCGTTCGTGGCCGAGCAGTTCGACGAGAAGGACCCGGCCAATACGGGCCAGCGCTTCGACGTGCTCATCGACAGGGAGACGGCGAGCGAGGCGGCAGCGACGAGCGGCGTCGGCGCCGGCGGCCGTCTCTACCAGGGCAGGACCTACTTCCAGGCGCCCTCGATCGACGCGATGACTTTCGTGCAGAGCCGGCAGCGCCTGAGCCCGGGAGAGCTGGTGAGGTGCGTGGTGGTGGCGAGCGATGGGTACGACCTGATCGCGCGGCCGGTTGAGGAGGTCGAGAGGAAACTCAGCCTGAGTATCCTGCGATAGTGCGCGGCACAAGCAACCGCGGAGCACGCGGAGATCAGATTCTTCTTTGTCTCTCCGCGTTCTCCGCGTTCTCCGCGGTATTATGTCCGAGGGGAGAGCAGCGATGTCGACGCGTGGGGAGATGCTGGCGTGGATGATCGAGACAAGCAGGCCGCTGACGACGCGGTACTTCGCGGGGTTCACCGATGCGAACCGCGCGGCCCAGCTGCCGCACATGCCGAACCATTTCGCGTGGACGCTCGGGCACTGTGCGCTCACGATGCACCGCCTCGCCGAGCGGCTGGATGGAGCGCCGCTCCCCGAGCGTGACTTCGAGGCCGGCGTGCTCCGGGCGTCCGGCTCACCCCCGGCCCGCTTCGGGACCGAGGGCGTGGCTTTCGGCTCGACCCCGATCCCGGAGAACGACGCCTACCCCCTGGTCGCGCGCTGCATCGGGGTGTTCGGGTCGGCGTGCGACCGCTTCGCCGCCGCCGTGCGTACGGCGGGCGATGAGCGTCTCGCCGAGCTGGAGTCGTGGGGCGCGGCCCAGCTCCCGATGGCGGACCTCGTCGTGAGGGTGAATCTCCACAACACGATGCACAGCGGCCAGCTCGTCGATCTCCGCCGGGGCCTGGGGTTTGCGCGCGTGGTCGGCTGAAGCGCACCCATGATAGGAAGACGGTAGGTTCGACTTTGGTGTAATTGATCCACCTCTCCCGCCCACCCTACGTTGACGCTATTGGTGGCCGGCGTCGGCCGAAGGGAGGAGCCATGAAGCGTTTCAAGAGTCGCGTCGTTGTGGTCGCGTGTGCCGCCGGGCTCGTGGTCGCGGCCGGGTGCGCCAACTCCAAGCGTGAACGGACACTCGAGACCGGCGTGAGCAGCATGAACAACGTCTCGACGATGCTCGACACCGTGAACGCCCGGATCGACAGCACGTACGCGGCGATGAACCAGCTCCAGGTGCAAGGGATCGATCACGCGGCGACGGCGAAGGAGCTCGATCAGCAGGTGAAGCTGCTCAATCAGTCGGCCGACCAGGTGCGCGACGAGGCGAAGCGGATGCGGAGTCTCGGCGACGACTACTTCATCGAGTGGGAGCGGGAGCACGCGCGTAACGCGGGCCACGACCCCGAGGCGGTCGCCGTAAGCCAGGCCGAGCGGCAGAGCTACGGCCGGGTCACCGACGCCATGGAGACTGTCGGCCAGGACTTCCGTAGCCTGAGCGACGCGCTCCGGCAGCTGCAGGCCGACGTTGCGGACGGCTTCACCCAGAGCGAGATCGCACCGCTCGTCGAGAGGACCAACATGCGAGCGATCGATGCCCGCAACGCCATTACGGCGCTCCAGGACGAATTCGCCAGGATCACCGCGAACTACCGGATGCAGCACGGCCGGTAGCGCGGCGGGCGGCGCCGCCGGCGGGACAGCCGCCGGTGGCGTAGGGCTGGACGGGCTCAGACGCGGACCTTCGCGCCCGTGGTCTTGATCTCGGGCACGCGCTCGCGGGCGACCCGGGCGTAGTCCTGGAGGGCGGCGACGTCCCAGTCGCCGGCGCGCATGGCCTCCATGGCGCGGATCATGGCGCGGGCGCCGGTCATGGTGGTCACCATGGGCAGGCTGAGGCGCACAGCGGTGGCGCGGATCTTGCCCTCGTCGGTTTGCCAGCCGGTGCGGGTCGGCGTGTTGATGACCATGGCGATCTGGCCGTCGCCCATGAGGTCGAGCACGTGGGGGCGGGCGCCGACCGCGATCTTCTGGAGGATCGTTGGCTTCATGCCGTGGCGTTGCAGCGCCTCGCCGGTGCCCTCGGTGGTGAAGACCTTGTAGCCCATCGCGAAGAGCGGGCGGGCGATGTCCACGATCGCGGGGCGGTCCTCGACGCGCACGGAGAGGAAGACGCCGCCCTCGCGCGGCGGCCTGACCCCGGCGGCGAGCATCGCCTTGAGATATGCGACGGGCATCGAGATGTCCATGCCCATGACCTCCCCGGTGGAGCGCATCTCGGGCCCGAGGACGAAGTCCACGCCCGGGAACTTCATGAAGGGGAAGACGGGGGCCTTGACGGCGAAGGTGCCGGTATCGGGCATCTCGCGGGCCTGCTGGTCGGCGAGGGAGACGCCCATCATCGCCTTGGCGGCGACGCTCGCCCACGGCACGTGCTTGGCCTTGCCGACGTAGGGCACCGTGCGGCTGGCGCGGGGGTTGACCTCGAGGATGTAGATCTCGTCGTCCTTCACGGCGAGCTGGACGTTCATCAGGCCGCAGACGTGGAGGGAGTCGGCGAGGCGTCGGGCTGTGGTCTTGATGCGATCGATGAGCTTCTTGGGGAGCGTCCATGGCGGGACGGAGCAGGAGGAGTCGCCGGAGTGGACGCCGGCGTGCTCGATGTGCTCCATGACGCCGCAGATGAGAGCGGATGGGGCGGAGCGACGAAGCGACGAAGCGACGATGGGCTCGGAGCCGGGCTCCTCTGCCCCTTCGTCGCTCCGTCGCTTCGTCGCTTCGTCGCTTGGGTCGAAGTCCGCCACGACGTCCACGTCCACCTCCGTCGCCCCATCCAAAAACTTGTCCACGAGGATGGGGGCGTCGTCGAGGCCGGAGAGGTCGAGGGCGTTGGTGACGTAGTGGCGCAGGGCCTTCTCGTCGGCGCAGATCTCCATGCCGCGCCCGCCGAGGACGTAGCTGGGGCGGACGAGGACGGGGTAGCCGATGTTGCCGGCGATCGCGACCGCCTGCTCGAGCGAGCGGGCGATGCCGGAGGCGGGGCGCTGGAGCTTGAGCTCGTCGAGGAGCTTGTCGAAGCGGTCGCGGTCCTCGGCGAGGTCGATGGAATCGACGGAGGTGCCGAGGATGGGCGCGCCGGCGAGGACGAGGCCCTTGGCGAGGTTGAGAGGAGTTTGGCCGCCGAACTGGACGATGAGGCCGCGGACGAGGGGAAGCGACGAAGCGACGGAGTGACCAAGCGACGAAGGGCCTGCATCCGGCCTGGAAGCAGAACTCCCGGCGTCGCTTCGTCGCTTCGTCACTTCGTCGCTCAAGTTGAGCCTCTCGACGACATTCAGCACGTCTTCCAGTGTCAGCGGCTCGAAGAAGAGCAGGTCGCTCGTGTCGTAGTCGGTGGAGACGGTCTCCGGGTTGTTGTTGATCATCACGCTCTCGTAGCCCAGCTCGCGGGCCGCGAAGGCGGCGTGGACGCAGCAGTAGTCGAACTCGATGCCCTGGCCGATGCGGTTGGGCCCGCCGCCGAGGATGATGACTTTGGGGGTGGGGGTGTGGCGGATTTCATCATCAGGCATCGAGGCACCGAGGCACTGAGGCATCGAGGGTGCGCCTGCCGAACCCGTTGCCTTTCCTTGATGCCTTGATGCCTCGGTGCCTTGCTGCCTCTCGCCGACAACCTCGACCGGCGGCTCATACGTGCTGTAGTAGTACGGCGTCACCGCCGCGAACTCGGCGGCGCAGGTGTCCACGAGCTTGTAGACCGGCTCGATGCCGAGGCTCTTGCGGTGGGCGCGGACCTTGAGGATGGTGTCCGAGGAGATCTTCCGCAGGTAGAGGTTCGCGAGCTGCGCGTCGGAGTAGCCGAGCTGCTTGGCCCGGAAGAGCACCTCCCGCGGCAGGTCCTCGAGCGACGCGTACGAGCACAGCGTGTCCTCGAACTCGACGAGCTGGGCCATCTGGTCGATGAAGAAGGGATCGATGCGGGTCAGCTCGCTCACGCGCTCGACGCTCCAGCCCATCTTGAGCGCATAGCGGATGAAGTAGATCCGACCCTGGCTGGGCACGGTGAGCTTGCGCGTGAGCTTGTCGATGGGGATCGGCCACTCGATGGGCTGGCCGTCGGCGGTGCGAAGGCCGGTGTCGCTGACCGAGCCGGTGCCGGGCTTGGCGCCGGGGGAGAAGTCGAGGACGAGCTGCTGCTCCTCGACGGCGCGCATCGCGGTGAGCCACTTGTCGTTGCGGTCGAGGCCGAAGCCGAAGCGCTTCACGTCGAGCGAGCGGATCGCCTTCTGGAAGCTCTCCTTGAACGTGCGCCCGATCGCCATCACCTCGCCGACCGACTTCATCTGCGTCGTCAGCGTCTCGTCGGCCTCGGGGAACTTCTCGAAGGTCCAACGCGGGATCTTCGTGACGACATAGTCGATCGCCGGCTCGAAGCAGGCGCTGGTCGTGCCGGTGATGTCGTTGCGCAGCTCGTCGAGCGTGTAGCCGACGGCGAGCTTGGCGGCGATCTTGGCGATGGGGAAGCCGGTCGCCTTCGATGCCAACGCCGACGACCGGCTCACGCGCGGGTTCATCTCGACGACGACGAAGTGGAATTTGCCGTCCGCGGGGTTCGGATCCACCGCGAACTGGACGTTGGAGCCGCCGGTCTCGACGCCCACGCCGCGCATGATGGCGATCGCGGCGTCGCGCAGGGCCTGGTACTCCTTGTCCGTCAGCGTAAGGGCCGGTGCCACGGTGATCGAGTCGCCCGTGTGGACGCCCATGGCGTCGATGTTCTCGATGGAGCAGACGACGATGCAGTTGTCGCGCTTGTCGCGCACGACCTCCAGCTCGTACTCCTTCCACCCGATGAGCGATTTGTCGATCTGGACCTGCTTGATCATCGAGGCAGAGAGGCCGCGGCGCACGAGCTCGGCGAACTCTTCGCGGTTGTAGGCGATGCCCCCGCCCCAGCCGCCGAGGGTGAAGGCGGGGCGGATGATCGCGGGCAGCCCCAGGTCCTCGAGCGCCGCGTACGCCTCGTCCATGGTGTTGACGGTGCGGGCCTTGGGCGTCCTGAGGCCGGCCTTGTCGCACACCTGCTGGAAGGCCCGCCGGTCCTCGGCCTTGTGGATGACCTCGCGGTTGGCGCCGATCATCTCGACGCCGTACTCGCGGAGCGTGCCGTTGTCCCAGAGCTCGCAGGCGCAGTTGAGCGCCGTCTGACCCCCGAGGGTGGGGAGCACCGCGTCCACGGGAGTCCCCAGGTCCTTCTCCTTCTGGAGGATCTTGCGGACCGCCTCGGGGGTGATGGGCTCGACGTAGGTCCGGTCGGCGAAGGCCGGGTCGGTCATGATCGTCGCCGGGTTGGAATTCACCAGCACGATCCGGTAGCCCTCGGCCCGGAGCGTCTTGCACGCCTGGGCCCCGGAGTAGTCGAACTCGCAGCCTTGACCGATGACGATGGGGCCGGACCCGATGATGAGGATGGTCCGGATGTCGGTGCGCTTGGGCATGGGGGCTCCGGGAGGGCCGGGGGAGGCATGGGCACGCCGGGTGGCATGGGCAAGGCTGCTCGGAGCCTTGCCCGTGCGGCAGGCGCTGGGCCGGGCGCAAACTCCGTGAGGTTAGCCGCGCCCGGCCGTGGGGGCCATCACGGCGCGCGGCATCTGCGCGATTCGAGTCAGGCCCGCGGCTGGGCGGGGGGCGAGGGGGCGCCGGGCGCAGCCTCGCCCGGGGTCGCGAGTTTGAGGCCGATGATGCCGGCGACGATGAGGGCGATGCACACGACCCTGGCGGGGGTCACCGGCTCGCGCAGGGCGGTCATGCCGACGATCGCGACGCCGACGGTGCCGATGCCGGTCCAGACGGCGTAGGAGGTGCCGGCGGGGAGATCACGCATGGCGCGGGCGAGCAGGACGAAGCTGGCGATCATGAGGACGATGGCGAGGGCGCTGGGGCCCGGGCGGGTCCAGCCGCGGGAGAGCTTCATGGCGACGGCCCAGCCGACCTCGAGCAGGCCGGCGACGGTGAGGAGAATCCAGGGCATAGGCCGAGCGTAGGCCGGGGGGTGGCGCGGCTCGGGCGGCCGTCCTCGGGCGCCGCGGGTCAATCGCCGCCGTCGGGGCGGACCTTCGCGGGCGAGTCGGCTTGGGCCGGAGCGCGGGGGATCCAGCCCAGGCCGTCGGGGGTGTCGCCGGTCTGGATGCGCTGGATGATCTCGAGCGAGGCGAGGTCGATGACGGCGACCTCGTCGCGCCCGGGGTTGGCGACGAAGGCGTGCGAGCCGTCGGGCGTGATGAGGATGCCGATGGGCGTGAGGCCGTCGGACTGCTTCCACTCATCGACCGTGGGGATTCGGCCGGCTTCCTTGCGAGAGGCGCGGTCGAAGATCGCCAGGGCTCCGGCCTGGGCGCAGCTCACCAGCACGCGGGCGCCGTCGGGCGTCACTTTGCAGCGGATGGGGAAGCCGGGGCAGGCGACGGTCTCGAGGACATCGAGTGTCGCGGCGTCGATGACGCTCACCGAGTGCGAGCGGTTGGTGACCCAGACATCGCGCCCGTCGGGCGTGACGTCGATGCCCTCGGCGCCGGGGCCGGTGGGGATGATCTCGAGAAGTTTGCGCTCGGCGAGGTCGATCGCGCTCACCGTGCCGTCGGGGATGTTGGCGACGAAGGCGCGGGCGCCGTCGGGCGTGACGGCGACCATGTGGCTGCCGTTGGCGCCGGTGTCGATCCGTGCGGCCACCTCGCCCGACTCGGTGTTGACGAGGACGAGGTGCTTCGAGCCCTCGCATGTGACGGCGAGCAGGCCGGCGTTGGGCCCCTCGCCCGGCACGAACGCGAGGCCGTGCGGGGCCTTCGATTCGCCGAGGTCGA
>CAYTAH010000054.1:0-21866 GCA_964435785.1 uncultured Phycisphaeraceae bacterium
GTCGTGCGGCGGCTGATCACGGACCCGTTCGGGAAGCTCGGCGGCGTGGTGGTGGGCGCGGTGATCGGCCTCGCGGTGGAGGCGGGCGTCGAGTCCACCGGCGTGATGGGGCCCGGGGTCGAGGAGATCCTGGCCAAGCAGGCAGACGGGTTCGCGCTCATCGAGAGCAAGCTTGAGTCGCTGAAGCAGGCGGAGACGCTCGAGCAGGCGCTCTCGCTCGCGGGCGAGATCGAGACGCAGCTCGCGCAGCAGCAGGCCAACTCCGAACGGCTGGGCGAGGAGCTCCGCGGGGCGCGGCAGGAGATCGACCGCCTCCGCGCCGTCGCGCTCGAGACCTCGGGCGGGGCGACCGGGGCCGACTTCTGGCTCAAGCCCGGGGAGAGCATCTCCGTGGGCTCGCGCGCCAACACCTTCGCGGTCCAGGCGTTCACCTACTCGAGCCGCACGGAGTACGTCAACGCCAACGTCAACGGCGTGCGCCAGCGCATGGGCGTCGGCGACATCGCCGAGTTCGAGACGGCGGAGGGCACGTACCAGGTCGTCTACAAGCTCACCGAGCCCCGCGCAGACGGTCGCGTCGGGTTTGATCTCGTCTCGCCGGCGAGCGCGGAGTGACCCGGGAGGGGCGGGGTGACGTCGAGATCATCCCCGGGCGCGGGCTCGCGACTCGACCGGGGCCGAGGCCAGAAGCGAACCGACCTCCGCGGGGGGAGGTCGGTCGGGAACGCTGAGGGATGATGTCGGCCCGCGGGGCTAGCTCCGCCGCCGCCTGAAGCCCGCGGCCGCGCCGAGGGCGAGGAGCGCGCCGGTCGCCGGCGCCGGGATGGCCCGGAACTCGCCCGTGCCGAAGGCCTCGAATCCGGTGATGAAGCCGCCGGAGGACTGCAGCGTGCCGGGCACGACCTGGGCGGAGAAGGAGAGCGTGACCGGGTCGGCGATCTGGAGCCCGAAGGGCAGGTTCTGCGCGCTGCCGACGCCGACGGCGCCGCCGAAGGTGAACTGGACGAGCCCGCCGACATCCACGTACGTGAAGTTGACGCTCTCGATATCGACCATCAGAAACTCGGAGGCGAGCGGGGAGGTGCCGATGAGCAGATCGAAGAAGCCGGGGTTGCCCAGCGTCCACACGTTGTAGACGGTGTCCGGCGCATCGGAGATGCCGGAGATGTCGGGGATGAACACGTCCAGCGAGATGTCGGAGTCGAGCGAGCCCACCAAGCCGCCGCTCACGAAGAAATCGACCGTGGCGAGGGGGTCGGCATCCGCCGGGTCCGCGAGGCCGCCGGCGGTCGAGCCCCCGTCGTAGAGGGCCGTCCCGTCGTAGACCAGGTCCATCCCGGTGAAATGGATGACGACGTCGGCGCTCGCGGCGGTCGCGCCGAGGGCGACGACGCCGAGGAGGCCGGACAGGCGGAGCGAAAGGGGGAGCTGGCGCATTTCTTCTCTCTCCACACACGTAAGTTGGCCGCTGCCCCCCATTGAGCGGGAAGCGCGGTGTGCATCCATCGCAAGTCTACCACGGGGGGCGCGAATCCCCAATGAAGTTCCACCTCTCTTTCGCGCCGGCCCCCTGAGCCACGCCGCCGACCCCCGTTGCGGCGGTCCGCTATCCCGCCCAGTTTCTCAGTCCTCGAGTCGCGCCCACGCCCGTACACTCGCGCCCCACGCGTCCCAACCTCCCGACCGGATAGCTTCCCCCCATGCGTAACCCCGCCCGCTCCCGCAACATCGGCCTCTTGCTCTTCCTGCTCGGCGCGGCCGCCACCATTCCCGCGGCCACCGGCAGCCGATCCACCGCCCTCGGCGTCCTGGCCCTCGCCTCGGGCGCCGTCGCCGCCCTCGGATTCGTCTACGCGCTGCTTTCCCAGTTCGAGCTGGCCCGGTGGAAGCGGCTCGACCGGGGGGAGGGGGTCATCGCCCGCTGGTCCGTCCCGCCCGAGACGTGGCGGGACTTCCTCGTTCTCAACAGGCGCCTGAACGAGATCCCCAATGCCCTGGCGTGCAACGTGGCCGCCCGCCCCGGCCCCGACGGCGCGGTCGAGGTCGTCATCGCCGAGGCCGCGGTCCGCATCGGCGGCGACTTCCACTCGTTCCCGGCCAGGGGCGCGATCCAGGCCGCGGGCCCGTACCTGGTCCCCGGCCCGCCACCCTGCCTCGAGTTCCACCTCACGACCTTCACCAACGAGCACTCCCGCAAGATCCGGTGGGCTCTCCGTGCACCCATCCCGGCCGGCGCGGAACCGCAGGCCGAGCGGGTTCTCGCCGCATTCGCGGCACGCCGTGGGGCGTGAGAGCCATCCATCGTCCGGCAACACACCTCGGCGAACGCGGGCTCTCTCGTGTGCTCCGGTGAATGAGACCGCCGCGGACGCCGCAGCCCGACGGGGCGTCGGATTCGATGTCATCAGGCCCGCCCCCTCCGAGTGATCTCTGCCTTCTCCCCCTCGCCTCCCGAAACCCGCGCCCTCGCGGCCCCAACAACGCTCCACCCCGGAGCGCCCGCATGCCCACGGTCACGCGTCGTCTCGCCCTCGCCACGTCTCTCGCGGCCGCGCTCGCCGGCGCGGCGTGCTCGTCGACCCCACACCCCCTCCCGGACCGTGATGCGAAGTGCTTGATCCCCGAGGAGCGGGCGCGGGTCGAGGCTTTTTTCGGCTCGCCCTACCCGCACGCCTTCGAGACGCAGGTGCTCCCCGACCGTGCCTCGTTCGCCGCGTTCACTGAGAGCCGCTGGGGCTTCCGTGCCGAGGAGTGCTGGATGGTTGCAGCCGGCACGGGCTCGGTGCTCGTCATGATTAACCCGGAAGCGTGGGCGACCGAAGCGTGCGAGCACGACGCCACGGACGCCACGCATGTCCGCCGCCTCGTGGCGCACGAGCTCGTCCACGTGTACCACGGCCAGCACAACCCCGACCCTGAGTTCGCATCGCCCGATCAGCCGGCCTGGCTTGTCGAGGGGCTCGCCGTCTACGCCTCCGGCCAGTTCGATGCGCAGCGCCGGGCGCAGGCGGAGGCCGCCGCACGAGCCGCCTGGCCGGCGCGCCTCGAGGACGCCTGGTCGGGCAATGCCCGATACGCCGTCGCGGGCGCGATCGCGGCGTGGATTGACTCCACGCGCGGCCGGCCGATGCTCAGCAATCTGCTCCACACGCGGAGCACCCCCGAAGCGCTCGCCCTCCTCGGCATCGACGAGCCCCAACTGCTCGGAGCGGTCCGCGCGTGGCTCACGCCCGCGGCTTCGGACGCGCCCGCCGCCGCGGGATGACCCAATCGCCCGCGTGGGCACGCCCCGTGGGGAGAGCATGCCAAGTGCGGGAGCGGGCGAGGCGCCCACGCCCACCCCGGCGCCGGACCATCGCATCACCACGCCCCGGGAGGCGCGCGTCGCCACCGTCCCGCCCGAGCGGGACCCCGGGCACGAACCCCGCGCCGGCCGACGAGCGACGACCCGGCGCCGCGCGAGCCCCCCTCATACCGACCCGGTCACCCTCGCCACCTGCAGCGTGTCCGCGTACTGCTGGAAGCCGACGATCTTTCCGTCCTTGAGCCGCCAGACGTGCACGAGCTGCGTCCGCTGGGCCCGCCCGGTCGCCTTGTACACCCCGACGTACCGCCCCGTCGCGACGACGGTGTCTCCCGCGTCCAGGATCTCGTCGATCTGGACGCCGAAGCCATCCCATTCCCCGACGCACCGCGCGAACACGCCGTTGAGCACCGCCTCGGGGCCCACGTAGGGGTTGCCGTCCGAGTACGGGAAGTTCTCCGCCTCGTTCCACACGATCTGCGGGCTCATGCGATCCAGCACCCCGGCGACGTCGCCGGCGCCGAACGCGGCGTAGACCGCTCGCACAAGCTCCACGTTGGCCTTGGACATGCTCACCTTCCTTCGCCCTGGCTCGACCATCGCCGCGGATCGGACCGAACGTGGCCTCGCGGCCGATCGTCAGTGCGCCGGCAGGTCCGAGTTCCAAGCGTCCCGCGCGACCCGCCAGACCCCGTCCGTTCCGCGCCGGTAGATGTTGATCCCCTTCCCCGTATCCCGGAGCGGCGGCCCGCCGTCGCGCGCCCTGTCGCTCTCCTCGTACGCGTACTGCTCGATCGCCCAGTCCCCGGCCACGATGAACTCCAGCGTTGTCTTCTCCCAGTGGATCCGGTACGCCTCGAGGTACGGGGCGGCCCACTCACGCACCGCGTCCTTCCCCACGAGGCGCGGCGCGTTCGGCGGCATGAACACCACGTCGTCGGTCAGCATTCCCAGGAACGTCTGGAGGTCGTTCGAGTTGATCGCCGCGACGTAGGCGTCGTGGGCGAGATGGACCGACTCATCGCCCGCGCCCGCGGCGGCTTCCGGCCGCAGATCGGAGGATGCGCAACCGACGCAGAGCGCGGCAACACCGGCGGAGACCCACGCGAGCGGGCACTTGTTCATGCTGGTTCCTTGCGTTCGAGCGACCACGAGCGGGCGAGCCGTCCCCCGAGACGATGGGGGCGCGCGATGACGGAGGCGGATGGTACAGGATGCTCGCTCGGGAAGGGTCGCGCCCCACCCCGCCCCCTGTGCCGCCCTTTCTGGTAGTCTCGGCCCTCCTTCCACCACGAGGCATTCACCGCATGACCGGCAGCCCCACCGAGCACACCCCCGAGAAACCCGGCCCGGGCGACCCGGCCGCGGCGGTCATCCGGGGCCACGTCCGCTCGGTCATCGGGCGCCGGCTCCCCGCCGGCGGGCCCAACACGCTTGGCATCGTCCGGTGGATCACCCGCCAGCGACACCCGCTCGGCATCGTCTCGGCGCCCCGCCGCGGGGCGGCATCCCCGCACCGGTCCTCGACTCTGGAGGCTTCGCATGGCCCTGATCACCGAGATCGCCCCCGGCGTCCACCGGGTCAGCATTCTCTACCCTGAGATCAACCTGCAGTTCAACCACTTCCTCGTGGTGGACGAGGAGCCGCTTCTCTACCACACCGGCATGCGGCGCATGTTTCCGGAGTTGCTCGAGGCGGTGAGGAAGGTGATCGATCCGGCGAGGCTCCGCTGGATCGGGTTCAGCCACTTCGAGGTGGACGAGTGCGGCTCGCTGAACGACTGGCTCGGCGTCGCACCGCGGGCGCAGGCGGTCTCCGGCACCGTCGGCGCGCTCGTCAACCTCAACGACTTCGCCGACCGCCCGCCCCGCGCCCTCGCGGCCGACGAGACGTTCACGACCGGACGCTTCAGATTCCGGTACCGGCCGACGCCGCACCTGCCCCACGGCTGGGACGCGGGTGTGCTGTTCGAGGAGACGCAGCGCGTGCTCTTCTGCTCCGATCTCTTCACGCACAACGGCGACGTCGAGCCGATCACCGAGTCCGACATCCTCGGGCGCACGCGCCGGTCGATCGCCGAGTTCCAGGCCGGCCCGCTGATGGACTACATGCCCTACACACCCAACACCCGCCCGCTCCTCGAAGGTCTCGCCGCCCTCGAGCCGCGCACGCTCGCCACGATGCACGGCAGCTCGTTCACAGGCGACTGCTCCAAGGCCCTGCTCGACCTCGACGCTGTCATGAAGGAGCTGCTCGGCCACCCCTCGCGATAGCGGTGCGCGAAAGGCCTGCAAACTGCCACGACACCTGCATCCGTCGTCCACGCTCGCGCCGATCGCCGGACCCATGAGCGCCGTGGCCGAGTATCGTCGAGGGCCGCGTCGGAGCTCTACTCCTCGAGCACGGCCATCAGATAGCACGACTCCTCCGCGCTCGTGCCCCCCACGAACACCGGCCGCCCCGGCTCCAGAAGCACGGCGGTCTGAAACCGAGCCCGCGGCTGCGATGCGCCCATCGGCTCGTCGGAGTCGCCCTGGATCGCGGATGTCTCGTATTGCAGCTTCATCAGCATCATGCCTCCCGGCTGAGCCGACCCATCGAGTCGCACGATCGTGCCGATATCCCTCCAGCTCACCGACCTGGTGCTCGCCCCGTTCTCGCCGATCGTGATCTCCTGCGTCATCGGGACGGACGTGCTGAACATGAGCTCGCTTCGCTCCCCCGCGACGCCCGCCACGCGAACCGACTGCACCAAGTCCAGCGTTCCTTCGGCCCGGAGCCTGTTGAACGCGTCGGCAATGTCGCGGCTCGACAGCGCCGGGTCGGCGAACTCGGAGAGCCTGAACTCCGAGAGAGTCACGACATAGGAGCGCGGCGAGCCCTCGGCCTGCGGCTGCGTCACGCCGCCATTGGTCTGCCCGAAGGTGATCGCCGCGGCCACGACCAACGCCGTACACACGAGAGGAAGGTAACGCATCGCGCTGCTCCTTTCCCGAGCCTGCGGGTCGGCGGCCCGGTGGGCCCGGGTTTCTGAACGGCTCCGCGAGCGCAGTTATACCCCCTTCCGACCCGCCGTGAGCCGCCGCCGGGTGCAACCCTACCCCGCACCGCTGCGAAGCTATTCCCGGCCCGCGTCCGCCCCGTGCGGTTCGCCGCCGCCCAGCCCACATACCCCCGGGCGGGGCTTCGACGCCGTGACGGCGTCCACTCTCACAGAAGGAGGTCCGCATGTCCTGGTCGGCTCGCGCTCTCACGCTGGCCCTGTGCGCCGCCGCTCTCCCCGCCGCGGCTCAGGAGTGGACCTACTACTCGCTCCACCCAGGGGGCTTGGGCGAGTCCGCCGGGCAGGCGACCCGGGGGCGCGGCCTCACCGTCGGCTTCGCCGGCTCCGACGACGGGGCGGACCACCGCGCCGCGATCTGGACCGGCCTCTCGCCCGGCGACTTCATCGACGTGCATCCCGGCGGCTTCGACGGCTCACGCATCAACCGCACCTCCGGCTCGCAGCACGTCGGGCACACCGTCCTCGACGGCGTCATCCGCGCGGCGCTCTGGAACGGGAACGCCGCCGACAGCTACGTCGGCCTGCACCCCGCGGGGATGCGCATGTCCTACGCCCTCGGCACCGACGGCGAGCGCCAGGTCGGATTCGCCGAGACCTCGGAGGGTGTCGCCCGGGCGTACATGTGGTCGGGATCGGCCGGCAGCGCCGTCTCGCTCCACCCGGATGACGCCGGGCACTCGTACGCGTACGACATCGGCGGCGGGCGTCAGGTCGGGTTCGTGGAGGACCCGTTCACCGGCTCGAGCGGCGGCTATTGGGAGGGCGCGGCCGAATCGTGGACGCCGCTGCACGCCCCGCAGAGCGACTTCGCCGGCAGCTTCACCAACTGCATCTCGCCCGATGGCACACAGCAGGGAGGCTACGCGCTCTCGCGCGTCAGCGGCACCAACTGGGCCGCGATCTGGGAGGGCTCGACCGACACGTTTCGCAGCCTGCACCCCGATCCCGACCTCCTGGGCTCCACGCTGCTCGACACCGACGGGACGCACCAGGTCGGCTACATCATCAACTTCGGGTAGTTCGCGGCCATCTGGAACGGCACCGCCGAGAGCTACTTCGATCTGCACTCGGTCCTGCCCCACTTCTACCAGTACTCCAACGCGTTCGGGGTCTACAGCGACGACGAGGGCGTGTGGGTGGCCGGGCGCGCGACCAACACTCGCGACGGGCGCCTCGAGGCGATCGTCTGGCACCTTCCCGTCCCATCGCCGCCGAGCGCGCTCGCCCTCGGCGCGGGCGTGCTGCTCATGCGCAGGCTTCGCTAGCGCGCGCCGGCGCCGTCCGCTCCGCCCTGCGCCGCGGTCTCGTACTGGAGCAGCCGCCGCTCGCCGGTGAGCGACCGCTCCCGCGTGAGGTCCTGGGTCACCTCGAGGGTCCCGAGGTACGAGCCCTGCTCGTCCCGGACGGCGAAGTAGCGCACGTGCACGAAGCGCTCGCGCGGCGAGCGCATCTGCAGCCAGAACTCCGCGACTCGCTGCCGCCCCGCGCGGAAGTCGTCGAGGATTCGGTTGACCACGTGCACGCTTGCGGGCGGGTGGCAGTGCTGAACCTTCCGGCCGATGACCGCCTCGGAGCGGACGAAGACGCGGTCGGGCCCCTCGCTGAAGAATCGCACGCGGTCCTCGGCGTCCACGAACGTGAGGTCGACGGGCATGGTCGAGAAGATCGCCTCGAGCTGCGCCAGCGTGAGCGAGCCCGAGGAGAGCCGCAGCGAGCCCTCGGGCGCCTCGTCGCCGGCCTCGGGCGCCGGCATGATGCCGAGGGCGATGCCGGCCCGCGGGGCGGGTCTCTCGGCGCGCTCTCCCGCCGGCGGGGGCGCGTCCGCGAGCGGCCGGGCCCCCGGCACGGGATCGATCAGGCACCAGCCGTATTGCGGCGACTGCCGCTGGATCTCGCCCCACTCCGCCTCGCTGAGCTTCTGCAGCGCGAGCGGCAGCAGGATCTTCTCCTCCTTGGCGATCATCTCCAGGACGGCGCCGAGGGCGGGCTCGGCCGCGCGGCGGACGGCCGCGATCCACTCCTCGCCCGGCTGCTCCGCGCTCAGCACCTCGCCGAGCGCCCGGAGCATCGCCCGCGCCTCGTCGTCCTTGGCCCACATCACGGTCGAGGGGCCGGTGACGCCGTGGCGCTCGAGCATCGAGAAGAGGAGATTCTCCTTGCGGGCGTAGTGCCTGTCGATCTCGCGCAGCCGCTCGAGGAGCGTCAGCGCTTCGTGGAGCGCGCCGAGGCGTGCCTCGCCCGCCGGGGCCGCGCCGAGCGCTCCCAGCGAATCCCTGAGGAGCGCGGCGTGCCTGGCGATCGCCTCGTTCTCGCGCTGGAAGGTGCGCACGGGGTGGCCGGGAGAGAGGAGGGGCACGCGCTGCTCGGCGAGGATCTCGCGCGCGACCTGGGAGTGCAGGTCGCACATGCGCATGATCCGCTCGACGGGCATCCCGGCCGCGATCAGCTGCTGCTCCATCTCCGCGATCTCGGAAGCGTCGCACTCGCGCACGAGCTCCTTGAGCCGCGCCTTGACGGTGTCTGGGGAGGCTCCCGCGTGGAGGCGAGAGATGATCTCCCCGAGCGTGCGGATCCGCTGGGCCCGGTTGTCGAGAAGCTCGCTCATGGGCGTGGCCTCCGTGTCGGCGGCCGATCGCGCCGCCCCTCCGGCGACCCGAGGAACACTCCCGGGGCCGACGGACAAATACGGATATATTTATCCGAGTATAGCCGTTTGCGGCCCGCGCGTGGCCGAATTCCGGCTCTCGCCCGGCCGCCGGCCCTCCCCCGGCCGCCCGCGCCCGATTATCGGCCCCAGGCCTGCTCCGCGAATTCCTCGAGGTCGTCGTATCGCTGGCGCCAGGTCGTGTACATCACGCCGCGGAAGCCTGTCACGCCCCGGGCCGCCCGCATCCAATCCCGGATCGCGGGGACGGGTCCGTCGTAGTAGCCGGCGGCGAGGACGTGGTGCCCGCGCGAGGTGAACCAGTCGATCGATTCGCGGCGCTTGTCGAAGTACCAGCACGCGACGATCACGCCGGCGTCGAGCCCCTCCCAGGACCCGGCGAGGCTGGTGCGCACGAGGTAGTAGTCGTCGCGGGCGTTGTGGTTGGGATCGAACATGTCGCTCCAGACGTAGACGCGCGCTTCGGGCGCGGTCTGGCGGAGCAGGTCGATGCAGGTGCGGACGTTGTCGGCGAGGATCTCGCCGGCGGTGAGGGCGCGGCGGCGGCAGGCCTCGTCCTGGTTCAGGCAGCGGACCTCGTCGTGGGACATGAAGTAGGCGTCGGCGTTCCACAGCTCGTGCATGCGGCGCGCCTGATCGCGGAGCAGCTCGACGGTGCGCGGCTCGGAGGGGCAGATCATCACCTGGCCGTCGTGGATGGTGACCACATGGTGGTACGAGACCCGCAGGCGGGCGCCGTCGGGAAGCGGGCGGATCAGGCGGATCTGCGGCGGCTCGTGCCAGACGGTGTACTCGCCGGGCCAGGGCTGCACGCCCATGAGGGGGTCCACGACCCGCTCGTAATCGATTCCCTCCCGCAGCGGTTCGCCCTCGGGCTGGACGGATTCGAGGCGCACCGACAGGGGCGCGCCGTCTCTGCGCACCAGGTTGAGCAGCCCGACCTCCTCGATGCGGGCGTCGTCCCACCAGAGGGAACCGGTCGAACCGTCCCAACAGCCGAAGTACAAGCTGACGTCCGAGTGCTCGAGCGTGTTGAACACCACGTGGTGGGTGGTCCAGTCCTGGTCGGCCTCGACGCCGAGCGAGCTATGGACGAGCGAGATCGCCTCGCCCTCCCGGCGGGCGGCCAACGCCTTAATCTCGGGGATGCCCCGGAACTGCTCGGTCCGGACGCGCACGGAGACGTGGTACTGCCGGAAAGGCTGCAGCGTGAGGCGCTGGACCAGCCTCGCGTTGCGCCCGCGCGGGTCCGCGACCAGCGCTGCGCCGCCGTCGCTCACGACGTTCTCGTCGTGCCAGGACCATCGCGAGAGGTCGGACATGTCCGACCCGGGGAGCGAGACGGCCGGGTCGGGGGCGAGAGACGCGACACCGCCTCTGACGACGAAGAGGGCGTCGCGCACTGGGAGCGCCTCGGCGAGGTTGGGATCGTGCCAGAGGAGGTCGTTGGAGTACCCGATCGGGAAGAGGGCCGGGACGATCTCGAGCCCGGAGGCCTCGGCCTCGTCCTTCACGCGACGCGCGTTGGCGAAGTAGTGCGCCGGGAGGTCCCCGAGCCGGGCGAACTTCGAGTCGGCGAGGAGCACGCCGGTATAGCCCGCGCCGGCCGCGCGGGCGAAGAGCGCGGCGAGCCTGTCGACGTTCTCGGCGACCTGGAGGTTGGTCGAGCAGTAGAGGAGCCGGTCGGGCATGTCCCGCCGGAGGGCCTCCTGGGCGCGGGCGGTGGAAACCAGAAGGGTGAGGGCGAGCGCCGGCGCGAGTGGCGTGCGGGCGTGCATGGCCCAAGAGTATCGGTCGCGACCCGCCTCGGGGCGACGCTAGCGCGCCCTCGCCACAACCTGGATCTCCACGGCCGCGCCCGCGGGGAGCCCGCTGACGGCCACGACGGCTCTGGCCGGGCGCGGCGCCGGGACGCGCCGCTGATAGATTTCGTTGAACTCGCGGTAGCGCTCCATGTCGGCCAGGTAGACCGTGACGCTGAGCACGTCGCCCCAACCCGCGCCGGCGGTCCGGAGCTGCTCCCCCACCGCCGCGAGCGCGGCGTCGGCCTGCGCGCCGAAGTCTGCGCCGGGGTCGCCGATCTTCCCCGACACAAACAGGAGGCCGCCCGAGGCCACGGCCCCGGAGTACGGCCCCAGCGGGTTCTCGGCCGGGTAGTGCGCCGTCCCGGAGCGGCACCCCGCCAGGAGCAGCCCGGCGAGCACCGTGACGATTGTTCGAGCTCGCGTCATGGAGCGGCATTGTTGCAGGAATCGGGCGCGGCCGCGCCGACCGCCGGGGGAGTGATCGACGCGGCCGGTTCCGGTGCCGCTCCCGATCACTCCTCGAACTTGAACGTCAGCTCCTTCTGGCCCCGGACGTCATGCACCACGTGTGACGCCAGCCCCATCTGCTTGAGGTTGTTCATGCGCACGCGGACCTCGATCCCGTCGGCCTCGACTCGCCGCCCGTCCTGCAGGACGACGCCCACGGGCTCGTCGTACTCCGTGTCCCAGACGATCGCCGTGCTCGGGGTCCATTTGCCGGGCACGGGGCTCGCGATGGCGGCCCGGCGCACGGTGGCGCGGTGCGCATCGGGGAGGCGCTCGATCGAGAAGGGCGCGACGCCGTCGGGCCCGGAGAAGGTGGCGACCTCCACGCCGTCATGCATCACCGCGTAGGTGAAGACGATGCCCAGGCTGAACCCGACACGCACCTCGTAGCCGCCGGAGTCCGCCTTGGTGTAGTTGAGCGCGAGCTGCTCGGTGGGGCGATCGCCCCCGGCGTGTCCCACGCCCACCTCGATCGTGAGCTCGTCGGGCGACGACCACGGCCCCATCCGCACCTTCTGGATCGCGGGGAGCAGGGTGCCGATCAGGATCCGGTCGCCGCCGGTTCCGGCGATGAGGACGTCTCTCCCCAGGCCGCCGATCTCGACCGTCGTCCCCTTCCCCGGCGCGACCGACCCGGCCGCGAACGGCTCGGGGTTGATGTAGAGCCATTCGCGCCCCGGCAGGGCCGCGCACTGGACCGAGGAGCTTGTGAGCTTGCTGGGGTAGTACCAGAAGGACGTCGGCGTCGCCTGCACCTCGACGAGCATCGGGTCGTAGGAGGCGGGCTCGAAGATCCCGGTCCACACGCGGATCGGGTTGGACGGATCGGCGAAGACGCCCTGGAAGGGGTCGTGCGCCTGGCTCGGCGTGATGTTGAAGACGGTTGCGCCGGCGATCACGCCGTCGCTGGCGAACGTCCACTGCGGGATGTCCGCGCTCACGTCAAAATCGGCGCTGGCGAACGCGTAGGCGTCCTGGGGGAAGTGCGCCCAGACGTGCACCTGCGCCGTCTCTCCGGGCGTCAGCACGGTGTCGGACGCGGAGACGCCCAGCCGGCACTCCTGCGCGAGCGCCGAGGCCGTGGGGGCGACGATGCACGCGAGCGTGCCGGCCAGACCGACGAGACGACAAGACCGCTTCATATTCAGACTCCATTGCTCGTAGTCACGCTTTCGCGGGGGGGCACCGCGCACCATTCCGCCGCTCTCCGGGCGTCGCGCGGCCAGCCCTCCGGGGCCGCGCCGACCCGGTGCACCCATGACGCGGAAACCGCGGGGGGGGTGCGCCACGCCTCGGACGACCACGACCGTTGGCCGCCGGCGGCTCCGCGGGTACGCTGGAGGGACGGCCTTACACGCAACCGGCGGCGCGTCCCGGCGCCGCGGGAGAGAGGAGCTCGACCCCATGCGTTCAGACCACCACCGCGCCCACGCCCGCGTTCTCGCGGCGGGAGCGCTCGCGGCCCTCGCGCTGCATGCCCGGGCCCAGTCGGTCCGGTACGTGGACCTCGGGCGCGGCCCCGTGCCCGTGTACCTTCCCTCCACCTACAGCGACGGGGTGCCGATGCCGCTGATCGTGATGCTGCACGGCTACAGCGTCTCCGGCGCGCAGCAGGAGGCGTACTTCCGCTTCCGTCAGCACCAGGAGACCTACGGCTTCATGCTGGCCGTGCCCAACGGCACGCGGGACTTCCTCGGCAACTACTTCTGGAACGCCACGGACGCCTGCTGCGATCTCTTCGACTCGGGCGTGGATGACTCGGGCTATCTGCTGGCGGTCATCGACGCGATCAAGGACATCTGCACGGTCGAGGAGCGTCGCGTCAGCCTGGTCGGCCATTCGAACGGCGGGTTCATGTCGTACCGCCTGGCGTGCGACCACTCGGGCGTGATCGCCTCGATCGCCAGCCTCGCGGGCGCGACGCACGACGATCCGGACGATTGCGCCCCCGCCACGACGGTACACACGCTCGAGATCCACGGGACGGACGACGTCGTCATCTGGTACGACGGGGGCTACATCGGCGGCGATCACTATCCGGGCGCGATCGAGACCGCCGAGATGTGGGCGGCGAACAACGGGTGCGCGGTGGTGGCGGACTACTCGTTCCCGCCCCTGGACCTCGACCGCTCCATCCCCGGCGAGGAGACCCTCGTCGCCAAGTACGAGCAGGACTGCGCCGCGGGGGGGTCGGCGGAGCTGTGGACGATCGTCGGGGGCGCGCACTCGCCGGATCTCTCCGCGGCGTTCGCCCCGTCCGTCATCGAATGGCTTCTGGGCCACCCCAAGCCCTGCCCGGCCGACTTCAACGGCGACGGAGAGGTGGACACCCAGGACGTGCTGGCCTTCCTCAACGCCTGGGTCGCCCGCGACCCGGCCTCCGACTGCAACGGCGACGGGACGATCGACACGCGGGACGTGCTCTGCTTCCTCTCGCTGTGGACGAGCGGGTGCTGACAGGCGGCCCGTCTGTCTCGCGCCCCCGCATGCGCCGCGGGCGTGCGGGCGGGCCGGGACGGGGCTGCCCGGCGTCGCTCTGTCGCCGGGACGTCCCCGCTGGGGGAGTGATCCGGGGCGGGGCGTCGGCCTGGGGCGGGGGCTTGTATAGCATCGCCTCGTGTTCGCCGAGCACGGCATCATCGAGAGCGCTCAGCTCGCCGCGTGGGCGGCCGCGTTTCTGGCCGGGGTCGGCTTCCTCCTGAAGCGGCCCCCCCCGAGGGAACGGCTCTTTGCGCTGTGGCTCTGCCTCGTGGCCTCGCTGGCGGCGCTCCGCGAGATGGACGCGCACACCCTGCTGAACCCGGAGACGCTGGGGGCGTGGGGCGTCCGGTACCGCCTGGACTGGTGGCTCAGCGCCGGGGCGCCGATCGGGGCGCGGATGCTCTGGTTCGTGGTGGGTGCGCTGATGGCGGGCGCGGTCGTGGCCTCGACCGCGCGCGTGGCGTCGATGTTCGACGAGCTGCGCCGAGGGCACGAGGCCGCGTGGGTGCTCTTCGCGCTCGCGGGGGCGGGCATTGTCTGCGGGTATCTGTTGGACGACATCCTCGGGCGCGGGCGGATCGTGCCGGCCGTCTATACGCAGGGGCTGGAGGAGTCTCTCGAGCTGGCGGGGGCGGTCCTGTACACGGCCGGCGTGCTCCGCCTCCACCACCACGTCCACGGGTGGCGCGGGTCGGTGACACCGGCGGCGTAGTCCGGGCTCGTGACGCCGTCGCGGTCGAGGCTAGACCGCCCGGGCGAATTCGATCGTCTCGCCCGCATCGTCGATGATCAGCTCGTTGGCCGCGGAGGGCGATCGCTCGGTGCGTCCGATGATCGCCGCGTCCACGCCGAAGCGGCGGGAGATGGCGATGACCTCCTCGGCGCGGGCGGGCTCGACGACGATCTCGAGGCGGTGGCCCATGTTGTAGACGCGGCACATCTCGCGGAGGGGGACGCGCGCCCGCTCGTGGATCAGCCGGAAGATGGGCGGCCGGGGGAAGAGGCGATCCTTGACGTAGCGGATGCCGCGCCCGAAGGGGAGGCACTTGGTGAGCCCGCCGCCGGAGTTGTGGAAGATGGCGGAGACATCGGCGAGGAGGTCGCGCGGCATGGCGGCGAGGATCGGGCTGTAGGTCCGCGTGGGGCTCGAGAGGGCGCGCCCGATCGTGATGCCGGCGCCGGGGAGCGTGTCCGAGAGCGAGCACGCGCCCTCGTAGGCGTGGCTCGCGATGGCGGGGTCGAAGGCCTCGGGGAAACGCTCGGCGTACGAGCGCGAGAGGAGCTGGTGGCGCGCGGCGGTCAGGCCGTTGGTGCCGATGCCGGAGTTCGCTTCGGTCTCGTAGACGGCCCGTCCCGTGGAGGCGAGCCCGACGATGGCGTGCCCGGGCCGGACGGCGCCGGCGTCGATGACCTGGTCGCGCGGCATGCGCGCGAAGGCGGTGCAGTCGACGACGACGGTGCGGACGAGGTCGCCGAGGTCGGCGGTCTCGCCGCCGGTCGGGATCAGCGTCACGCCGTGCTCGGCGAGCACGGCGGCGGCGCGGGCGTAGCCGTGGATGATCTCGCGCACGACGGCGCCGTCGACGAGGTGGAGGTTTCGACCGATCGTGTTGGAGATGTAGAAGGGCCCGCGGGCGCCGACGCAGATCATGTCGTCGATGTTCATCGCCAGGGCGTCCTGGGCGACGTCGCGGAAGTAGGAGGGGTCGCCGGTCTCCTTCCAATGGAAGTAGGCGATGAGCGACTTGGTGCCCGTGCCGTCGGCGTGCATGACGACGCAGGAGCCGGGATCGCCGGTGATGTGGTCGGGGTAGATCTGGCAGAAGGCCCCGGGGAAAAGGCCGCGGTCGAGGCCGGCGATGGCGCGGTGGACGTCGGGCTTGTGGGGCGAGACGCCCCGGGCTTCGTAGGTGGCGGCGGGTTCGTGCATGGGCGTGGCTCCCCCGGGGCGGGCGGCCCCGGACCCGAGGGTAGGGGGGCGGTCGCGCGGGAGCATCGCGCCCGCGCCAACCCGCGCGCCGCTCAGCAGCCGGCGACCCAGTCGTTCAGGTAGGCGATGAAGTCCTGCGTGTTGACGAGGCCGTCGCCGTTCCAGTCGGCGAGGTCGTCGCCGGAGGTCCAGGCGTTGAGGAAGAAGATGAAGTCCTGGGTGTTCACGACGCCGTCGCCGTTGACGTCGACGCGGCACCCCCCGGCGACGAAGGCCAGTGCGCCGGCGTTCCAGCCCGCGGGCGACTGGTAGACGCGCCGGGCGTCGGATCCGTCGAGGGCGGCGGTCCAGACCCCCTTCTCCTGGTCGGTGATCTCGTCGATCCAGTAGATCGCGCCCGCGTCGGGGTCGACGTGGATGTCCGCGAGGCCGGAGGAGGCGAGGGGGAAGTCGACGAGGATCTCGACATCTGTCCCGTCGAGATCGGCGCGGGCGATGTAGTTGGTGACGGTCTGGGCATCGGTCCAGTAGATCTTGCCCGCGCCGGTATCGAGGGCGATGCCGGCGGGGTCGTCGCCGCCGGCGACCACCAGGACATCGTTGCTCCCGTCGTAGTCGCAGCGGCGGATCTCGCCCGTGCCGAGGTTGCCGTAGTAAACGCTCTGCGCGGCGGGATCGACCGTGGGGCGCCCGAACTGGTGGGCGCTCGCGCGGATGGCGGTCCGGTTCGCGCCGCTGAGCTCGGCGCGGTAGAGGATCTGGTCCTGCGTATCGGACCAGAACATGAGGCCGGCGTCGAGATCGACGGCGAGGCCTCTGGGGTTCGTCTGCGACGCGACGAGAACCTCCCGGTCGGAGCCGTCGAGGTTGGCGCGGCTGATGCGCCCTTCCTGGAAACCGCCGTGCGTCCAGTAGATCTTCCCGCCGCCCTGATCGATGAAGAGGCCGACGACGAGCCAGTCGGTCGGAGGGATGATGTCCTCGAGCACGACGACATTGCCGCCGCCGGGGTCCATCCTCGAGAGCAGCGGGTCGTTGAACTTGTACTCGGCGAGGTAGAGCGCGGGCTGCGCGAGGGCCGCGGCGGCGCTGCAGGCGACCAGGGCGGCTGCGGTGCGGGCGGTGGTGCGTTGCATGGTGCTCTCTCCTTCTGGCGAGCGGCGCGCGCCACGTGGGCGACGCCGCGTCTCCCCCGCCGGTCAGTCTATCGGGCTCGTGCGGCGAGGCAGGGCGCCGAGGGCGCGACGCGGTGCGGCGGCGGCCCTGGGGTCCCGTACACTCCCCGGAGCCGGACCGAACGCGTCGCAACCATGGGGATCTCGATGGAACCAGGGATGGCCCCCGACAATCTCGATGGGCTCTCCGACTCCGGGGGGCCGACGCAGGGCGATGGGGATGCGCGCCCGGGCGAGGGGAGCGGCGCGCCGCCAGGGGTGGAGCTGGGCGCGCTGCGCACGCTCGATCCGAGATTCCTGACGGCCGAGCGGGTCTCGGGGCTGATCCTGTGCGCACTCGTCGCGGGCGGGGGGCTGATCGCCCTGACGATGGACCTGGCGCTGGGCTGGTGGGACGGGTCCGCGCGGGCGGCGGCGTGGGCGGCGCTGGGGCTTCTCACGCCGGCGCTGGGGTGGGGCGCGCTCGGCTGGCCCCCGATCGCGATACGGGCGGTGCGCTACCGCTACGGGCCGGGCGGGATCGAGATCCGGCGCGGCGTGTGGTGGCGGCGGACGATCATGATCCCGGCGGCGCGCATCCAGCACACGGACGTGACGCAGGGCCCGCTGCTGCGCCGGTTCGGGCTGGCGACGCTCACGGTGCACACGGCGGCGACGAAAGCGACATCGGTGTCGCTGCCGGGCCTGGCGCACGGGGACGCGCTGCGTGTGCGCGACGCGCTGACGCGCGCGAGCGGGGGCGAGGGTGTCTGAGCCGAGCGCCTCGGGGCGCCTCCATCCGTCGTCGGTCGTCTTCCGGCTCCTGCCGCACGTGCGCGCGCTGATCGTGCCGGGGCTCGTGGTGCTGCTGGTGACGCGGGAGGAGACGTGGCAGATCTGGCTCATGCTCATGTTCGTGCCCAGCACGCTCTACGAGGTGGGGCAGTATCTCACGCTGCGCTACCGGCTGGAGGGGGGCGAGCTGGTGGTGCGGTCGGGGATGATCTGGAAGCGTGAGCGGCACATCCCCGCGGAGCGGATCCACGGGATCGATCTGACGCAGGGGCCGCTGCACCGGATGCTGGGCGTTGCGGAGGTGCGGATCGAGACGGCGGGCGGGACGGAGCCGGAGGCGGTGCTGCGCGTGCTGAGCCTCGATGCGCTCTCAGGCCTGCGCCTGAGCCTGGCCGGCGCTCGCGGGGAAGGGGGCGGGGCGGGGGTTGAGGGGGGGCTGCGCGGGACGGAGGGGGAAGAGCTCCTGCGCCTGGGCCCGGCAGAGCTGGTCAAGCTGGGGCTGGTCTCGATGCGCGGGGCGGCCGCGGCGCTGATCGTCGTCGGCCTGGCTTCGGAGCTTGACCTGCTGGATCGGCTGGACATCTCCGACTCGGTGCGGGCGCTCTCGGCGTCGGGCGTCGGGTGGGGCTCAGTGCTTGTGACAGGGCTGGCTCTCGTCGGCCTTCCCGTGGCGCTCGTGCTCGTCTCCATCGCGTGGACGCTGCTGCGTCTCTACGACTTCCGGCTGATCGAGCGCGGGGACGACCTGCGCCTCTCGTGCGGGCTGCTCACGCGGGTGCACGCGACGATCCCGCGCCGGCGGATCCAGGTGGTGTCGGTGATCACGTCGCCCGTGCACCGGCTCTTCGACCGGGTGAGCATCCGCGTGGAGACGGCGGGCGGGAGCATCGAGCACGAGAGCAGGAAGGTCATCGGGCAGAAGTGGTTCGTCCCGTTGCTCCCGGCGGGCGAGGCGGGGGCGATGCTGCGGCGGGTGACGGGCGGGCGGGTGGACCTGGCCGGGCTGGAGTGGCGTCCGATCTCGGCGCGGGCGTTCCGGAGGCGCGCGAAGCTCGCGACGCTCTGGGCGCTCGTGCTCTCGGCCGTGGTGCTCGCGATGTGGCGTCCGTGGGGCGCGGCGTCGGCCGCGATCTTCGCGCCGCTCCTGCTGTGGCACGCGCACCTCGACGTGCGTCGAACGGGGTTCGCGGTGTGCGGGTGGGGGATCGCATTCCGCTCGGGGGTTCTGACGCGGCGCGTGACGGCGACGTTCTTCGACCGGGTGCAGGTCGTATCGCTCGACGAGTCGCCCTTCGATCGCCGCGCGGAGATGGCGACGGTGGATGTGGACACGGCGGGGGCCGGGGCGACGGGGCACCGGGTCCGAGTTCCCTACCTGGACAGGCAGATCGCGCGTGCGCTCTACGAGCGGCTGGTCGGCGAGAGCATGCGGGCGACGCGCACAGAGGCCGAGCGTCTCAGCGATGCGCGAGCGTCGCCGTCAGCGTGATCTTCGTGCCGGCGAGGGCCTTGGAGACGGGGCAGATGTTCTTGGCGGTCTCGGCGTGCTTCTGGAACGCGGCCGGATCGAGGCCCTCCACCGAGCCCTCGGTCACGAGGTCTATCCGGGGGATGGCGAACCCCTCGGCCTGCTTCTCGAAGTGGACGGTCGCCCTGGTGTGCAGGCGCTCGGCGGTGAAGCCCGCCTTCTCGAGAAGGGCGGAGAGCTGCATGGTGAAGCACCCGGCGTGGGCGGCGCCGATGAGCTCCTCGGGGTTGGTCCCCGAGCCGTCGCCGGTGCGGGCGCGGAAGTCGTACGGCGCGTCGATCGTTCCGCTCTGGACCTTGACACGCCCCTTGCCTTCCACGAGCCCGCCGGTCCACTGCGCTTCTGCTGTTCGCTGCGGCATTGCTTCCCTCCCGGATGGATGCTCGTGTGTGCGCGAACGGCGCACACGAAGCCACTGTAGGGCGGGCGACGGAGGTGGCGGAGGGCGTAAGCGCCGATTCATGCGGCGCGCGCCCGGCCCGGGGCTTGTGCCGCGCACGGATCCCGGTAGGATGCGCGCCTCGCAGCGGAGAGCACCGATGAGACGACGTGAGTTCCTTTCGGCGGGTGCGGGCGCCGGGCTGGCCTTGAGCGGGGCGGCGCGCGCGCAGCCCGGGCAGCCCGCGGCCGGCGTGGCGCCCCTGCGGCGCGGGTATCAGGGCGGCGTCAGCCCCTGGCCGATCTGCCTCGACTTCGCGACGATCCGTCCCGCGCCCCTCCTGGAGAAGATCCGCATCGCGGCGGAGGCGGGGTTCGACGCGATCGAGCCGTGGGAGGGCGAGCTGCACGAGCACGAGGCCTCGGGCGGGGATCTGAAGGAGCTCGGCAGGCGCATCAAGGACGCTGGGCTGACGGTGCCCAGCGTGATCGGGCTGTGGGACGCGATCCCGCCCACGCGAGAGGCGTTCGACCGCTCGCTCGTGGACTCGCGCCGGCGGATGCGCCAGGCGGCGGCGATCGGCGCCGAGCACATCCAGGTCGTGCCTCAGCCGGCGCGCCCGTGGCGGGAGTTCGACCCGGCGTGGGCTGCAGCGCGGTACCGCGAGCTGCTGGAGATCGGGCTCGATGAGTTCGGCGTCAACCCCGCGATGGTGTTCGTCGAGTTCCTCGAGGGCGCCCGCACGCTCGGGCAGGCGAGCCAGATCGCCCTCGACGCGGACCACCCGCGCGCGAAGATCATCCCCGACGTGTTCCACATGCACATCGGGGGATCGGGCTTCTCCGGTCTGCGGCGCCTGCAGGGGGACTTCATCGCGATCTTCCAGTTCAACGACGCGCCCGCGAGCCCCGCGCGGGAGGCCCTCGCGGACGAGCACCGCGTCTACCCGGGCGACGGCGTGCTGCCGCTCGGTCAGTGCCTGCGGGACCTCACGGCCATCGGGTACACGGGGTGCATCTCGCTCGAGCTGTACAACCCGGGCTACTGGGGGCGGGATCACCTGGAGGTCGCCCGCACGGGGCTGCGCAAGACCCTGGGGGTGATCGAGGCTGCGCTCGCCTGACCCTGCCGGGGACGGCGCCCGTGGTAGCATCTCCGCCATGCAGAGCAAGGCCACCACCGTCGCGGAGTATCTGGCGGGGCTGCCCGATGATCGGCGCGAGGCGATCGGGGCGGTCCGTCGGGCGATCCTCAAGAACCTGGACAAGCAGTGTGAAGAGGGGATGCAGTACGGGATGATCGGGTACTACGTCCCGCACCGCGTCTACCCGGCCGGCTACCACTGCGATCCGAAGCAGCCGCTGCCCTTCGCCGGGCTGGCCTCGCAGAAGAACCACATGGCGGTGTATCTCATGTGTCTCTACCTCTCTCCGGAGCAGGAGGCGTGGTTCCGCGACGCGTGGGCGAACGAGGTGGCCGCGGGACGGGCGAAGAAGCTCGACATGGGCAAGTCGTGCATCCGGTTCAAGCGGCTGGAGGACATCTCGCTGGGCGTGATCGGCGAGGCCATCAGGCGCATGCCCCCGAAGAAGCTGATCGCGTTCTACGAGACGAGCCTGGCGGCGCGTCGCCCGACCAAGACCCGGGGTCCCGCACCCGAGGGGGGTCGAGGGAAGAGTCCGCCCCGGAAGGCGGGCCCAGAGCGGCCGCGGGCGAAGAGCGCGTCGGTGAAGAAGACGTCCAGCAAGGCCTCGCGGGGGCCGGCGGATAAGAAGGCCGTCAGGAAGCCATAGCGGGCGCGGGGGACGAGCGCGGCCGCGCTCGCGACAAGGCCGCAGCGCGGCTTGGGGTCCGATCGGGACGGCCCGGCGCTTCGCGTGGCCGGGAAGGGCCGGTCCCCCGACATTCTCGAACTTGGGGAAAGCACGCCCTTGCGTTGCGCGGTTCCGGGGCCTCGGACCGGTGGGCCGCCCCCTCCGATAATCGGATATAGGCATGAGATTTGCAGGATGTGCCGCGTAGCGGGTCTGTGCCGACCGAACACCCCGCTGGAAGAGAGGGGTCGGATGAAGGGCGTGTGGGCGATCTTGGCGTCGGCGGCCCTAGCCGCCGGCGCTGCGGCGCAGCAGTCGATAGGGGACGGTGGCAACCAGTCCGGCTTCGACGCGGACCCGTTCCCGGGGACCTCGGGGATCGCGGGCTCGGCGCACGACTTCAGCTCGATGGCGTGGGCTGACGGGGAGATCTGCAAGC
>CAYTAH010000055.1:0-21601 GCA_964435785.1 uncultured Phycisphaeraceae bacterium
CGCCTCGCGCCCCGCCCCCTCCATCTCCCCCGCGTTGTACCGCTCCCCCTCGAACAGCGCCCGCATCTGCTCGGGGCTCTTGACGTACAGCTCCGGCGTGTACTTCATCCGCGCCGAGTCGCTCTTGAGCTTCCCCGTCGAGATGCAGATCAAGGTGTCGTGCGCGTCGTGGTCCTCCGCCCGCAGGAAGTGGCTGTCGTTGTCGCACACCAAGGGCAGCTTCATCTCCCGCGCCAGCTTCACCAGCAGCGAGTTGATCGCGTTCTGCTCCGGCACGTGGTGCTGCATCTCCACGAAGAACCGAGGCCCCGTCCCCTCGTCGGCGAACACCCGCGCGTGCCACTCGGCGCTCTCGACCGCACGCTCCCAGTGCTTCGCGTCCCCGCTCTGCACCCGCGCGAGCAGGTGCTCGCCGATCTCGCTCCCCAGGTGCCCGTTGATCGCGATCAGCCCCGAGTTGTGCTGCTCGAGCAGCGCCCGGTCCATCCGAGGCTTGAAGTAGAACCCCGTGAGGTACGCCTCCGAGCACAGGTACATCAGGTTCCGCCAGCCCGTCTCGTTCTCGGCCAGCAGCACCAGGTGATACCCGCCGTCCGACACGCCCGTGTACGTCCGGTCCGTCCGGTCCCCCGGCGCGACGTACGCCTCGACGCCCAGGATCGGCTTCACACCCTCCCGCTTGCACGCCTCGTAGAAGGCCACCGCCCCGAAGAGGTTGCCGTGGTCGGTCAGCGCGACCGCCGGCATGCCAAGCTCCTTCACGCGCCTGACCAGCCGGTCGATCCGGTTGCCCCCGTCCAGGAGCGAGTACTCCGAGTGCAGATGGAGATGGATGAACCCCGCTTCCGCCGGCGTAACCATTTGCTCTACAACATCTTGTGGTGGATCCGCCATGAAACCCCGCTCCCGGTATGTCTCCCGGCCATCGTACCATCCGGGACCGGCCCATCCTACCCCCCGCCGTCGCCCCGTCCCCGCCAATTGACAACACGTCCCGACCGGGCCAGACCCACCGCCCCTCCCGCCACGCGACCCAGGCCGATGGCATCCCATGCTGCTGTTTGGCATCGTGAAGATGCACCGACCCCCCAAAGGCCGCGAAACGGGGCGGCGACCCCTCGAAAGAGGCCAGTCGCCGCCCCCGCGGCCGCGAGGCGATCGCTGCAAGCCCCTGCTCGCCGAGTGCTCCAGACTGCGCGGCCGAAAGGCCCACGAACGCCGTCCCTATCATGCCTCAGCCATGTGGACCTTCGCCACGTTCCGCGAGCACGCCGCCCGATCAGGCGCGGACGGCATCCGCCTCGTCTCCATGGTGCAGCGACAGCCCTCGTGGATCACCCGGGCCACCGTCGGCGCCGCCATTCTCGTCTTCACGGGCGTCGTCCTGCTGCTCGTGATCCCCGCGATGCTCGTCGCCGCGGCCGTGTTCGGCATCCTGAGCCTGGCCCACGCCGCCGTCGGCTCGATCCGTGCCGCCCTCCGCCTCGACGGCGCCGGTAGGCGCAACGTCCGCGTCATCACCCGGAGGTAGCCCCAGAATTCTCCGAAATGCAATCCCCGAATGTCACCTCCCAATCAGTTAGTACGCACTAGCATTGGGTGGCGAGGCCGCCCGTTCAGGAGGTGACCCATGCGTCGAGATTCGATCCGATTTGTCCGAGTTGCTCTACCGGCGACGCTCGCCCTGGCGCTCCTTGGAGCAACCGCCGGGTGCCAGCAGCACGGAGCCCACGCCGGGAGCGCCGGCGCCGCCGACACCCTCATGCTCATGCCGCAGAACGCAACCGGCGGCGTCGGCACGGTGCGGCGCACCGAGCTGCTCATCGCCTACCACCGCTCCGCCCGCCACGCGGAAACCCTCCGCTCGCTGATCCGCCGGCGCGACGAGGCCGCGCAGGCCGGCGACGCCGACACCGTCGCGGCGCTCGAGCACTACGGCGCCGCCATGCAGGACGTCGCGCACCGCCAGCTCGCCGGCAAGGAGCCCCTCTACACCGTGCTCCTCGGTGTCGAGGACGAGCTGCGCGCGGTCATGGATCGCCACGGGCTCGCCCGCGTCGTCGAGGCCAAGCGGGGCGTCGAGGGCCTCGACATCACCGACGAGCTGATCGCGATGCTGCCCGAGGCGCAGTAGCCCGCTACTCCGACTCGCCCGCGATCGCCCGCTCCAGCGCGCCGCGCAGCGTGCGCGTCACGTCGCCCGGCTTCCCCGCGCCGATCGGGTGGGCCTCGACCGCCACCACCGGCAGCACGCCCCAGCTGGAGTTCGTGAGAAACACCTCGTCCGCCCCCAGAAGGTCCTGGACGTGCAGCATCCGCCGCTCCACGGTCATCGAGCGCAGCTCCGCCAGCTCGATCACCGTCCGACGGGTGATCCCGGGCAGGACCGGGCTCGGCAGCGCGCCGCCCTTCGCTCCCGACGCACCGCCCTCCTCCCCCCTCGCGATGGGCGTCCGCACCACCCCGTCCTTCACCACGAAGATATTGCTCACGCACCCGCCGCACAGGTGATTCGAGACCTGCAGCACCACGGCCTCCGCCGCCCGCTTGGCGCTCGCCGCCTGCAGCTCGCGCAGGCGCCACCAGTAGCTCAGCGTCTTGTGCCCCTCGAACGGATTGAGCGGGTTCGCCCGCGCATCGGCGATCGACACCATCACCCCCCGCTCGAACATCGCCTCCGGGTACTCCGTCGCCGGCTGCGCGACGATCAGCACCGTCGGCTCCGTGCCTTGCCCTCCGTCGCTCCGTCGCTTCGTCGCTTCGTCGCTCCTCCCCAGCAGGTTGAGGTCCCCCCCGGTCACCGTCAGCCTCACCCGCGTCCGCGCGTGCCCCGCCCGCGCCACCGTCTCCATCACCGCGTCGTAGAGCCCCTGCGTGCGCAGGTGCTCCGCCAGCCCCAGCTCCCGCGCGCTCCCCGCGAGGCGCTCCATGTGCTCGTCGAGCCGGTACACCCAGGTCTCGTCCAGCGCCGTCGTCCCCCCCAGCATCGTCTCGAACAGGCCCACGCCGTGCTGAAGCCCCGCGTCGAAGGCCGACACCCGCGCCGCGCCCTGCTCGAGAAACCCGCCGTTCAGGAACACCGTGGCCATTCCTGAGGGTACACACCACGACACCCCCGCCCGGCGGGGAGCGAGGGGTTCAGCCCTCGATCGGCGCACCGCGTGCTCCCTGCCCCTGCTCAGTGCCCCGCGGGCCTCCCGCCCTTCCGAGGGTCGCTCGCCGCACGCCACCCGCCGCCCTCGCGCACGATCAGCTGCACGACGCCGACGTCCGCCGTCTCCCCCAGCGCATGTCCGCGCGAGCGCAGATGCTCGCGGAGCTCCGCCGCCCCCGGAGCTTCCGGCCCTCCCCCGCCGCCCTCGCGCAGCGACGCCTCCAGACGCACCTCGTCCGGCATCCACTGGTGGTGCAGACGCGGCGCCGCTACCGCCTCCCCCGCCTCCATCCCCCGCACGAGCACGTTCACCAGCGCCTGCAGCGTCCCGCTGATGATCCGCGGCCCGCCCGCCCCGCCGGCGATCGCCGCCACCCGCCCCTCCCCGTCCAGCACGATCGTCGGCGTCATGCTGGAGAGCGGCCGCTTGCCCGGCGCCGGCGCGTTCCGCTCGCTCTGCACCAGCCCGAAGGCGTTCGGCTCCCCCGGGCGCGCCGTGAAATCGTCCATCTCGTTGTTGAGGCAGAACCCGAACTGCTCCACCGAGAAGAGCGACCCGAACTCGAGATTGATCGTCTCGGTGCACGCCACCGCGCCGCCCCACTGATCCACCACGCAGAGGTGGCTCGTCCCCGAATCGTCGGGCGCTGCCCCGGCCGGCCCGGCCGGGCTCTCGCGCGTGCCGTACTCGTGAGTCGCCAGAGTCCCTTCCGGATCGATCGCCGCCGCACGCGCATCGATGTACGCCGCGCTCGTCAGCCGCTCCACCGGCACGTCCACGAACGTCGGATCGCCGAGCCACACCGCCCGGTCCGCGAATGCGTGCTTCATCGCCTCGACCATCACGTGCGAGTCCGCCGCGCTCCATTCAGCGCGCGCGGTGATCCCCTTCCGCTCCAGCATCCCGAACACCTGCGCCAGCACCACACCCCCGCTCGACGGCGGCGGCATCGTGAGAAGAGTCCGACCCGCGAACTCGAACCGCAGCGGCTCCACCTCCACCGGCGCATACCGCTTCAGGTCCTCCACCCCGATCACGCCGCCGCGGTCCCGCACCTCGATGGGGATCCAGCTCGAGCTGTAGAACCGCTCGCCCCCGTCGTTGGCGATCGACGCGAGATAATTCGCCTGCCGCAGGTTCGTGATCACGTCCCCGACCTCCACCTCACCCTCCCGCAAGAGCTCCTTCCACAGAAACGGACGCGCCCTCCGCTCGCGCTCGTCCAGCCGCGCGGCCGCCGCCCGCGCGGCCCGCACGTACGCCTCGTCCGCCTCGAACCCCTCGACCCCCGCGTCGATCGCCGGCTGCATCACGTCCCAGCGCTTCTTCGTCCCGTAGTGCTCGAGCGCGTACATCAGCCCCGCCACCGTCCCCGGCACCGCGATCGCCAGACCCGAGTCCGTGCTCGCGTCCTCCGGCAGCCCCTCCGCCTTGAACATCTCCGGACTCGTCCGCCCCGGCGCCGTCTCCCGGTAGTTGATCGCCGTCGCCACCCGCCCGTGCGTCGGGTCGTCCGGCAGGTAGATCACCATGAACCCCCCGCCGCCGATCCCGCAGCTCTGCGGCCGCACCACGCTCAGCGCGAAGCTGGTCGCCACGGCCGCGTCCACCGCGTTGCCCCCCGCACGCAGCACCCGCGCCCCCGCCTCCGAGGCCAGCGGATGATCCGCGGCCACGGCGCCCCGCTCGAAGCTCGCCGCGTGCTCCTGCCCCGCCGCCGGAGCCAGACACATCGAAGCGACAACGCCCGCGCTCGCAACGAAGGTTCTCATCGTCGCAGTCTACCGGACAAATGTGTCCGGGCGTTCCCGGGCCTGCGAGCGGCCTCGGCGGGGCGCCGCCGCGATCCCCCCACGAAATCTCAGGATTTGTGCGAGCCGCCGGCCCGTCTTGTGCGACCATATGACGTCGTCCGCCCGCCGGCGGTCGGGCAACGCACCCATACACCCAACAGGGAGACATCGCCCATGAAGAAGCTCGCTCCTCTCGCCGCTCTGCTCGTCGTCGCCGCGGGCGCCGCCGCCCAGTCCGACTGCCAGAGCCACTGCACGAAATCCAAGGACGGCGCCACCGTGCAGCAGGTCGCCCACGAGCAGCCGGCCAAGGAGGGGTGCGAGGGCAAGACCGTGTGCGACAGCGCCCAGACAGCAGGCCTGCAGCTTGTGTCGCAGCAGTCGGCGCAGGACGGCTGCGAGGGCAAGACCGGGTGCGAGAGCGCCACCGGCGCCGCGCTCCAGCTGGTCGCCCACCAGCCCGCCGGCGACTGCGAGGGCCAGTCGTCGTGCAACGGCGAGAAGGGCGCGGTCCAGACCGTCGCGTTCCCCGCCGACATGCCCCGGATGGCGTACCTCGTCGGCGACAAGGAGACCTGCTGCCCCGAGGAGGCCGCGGAGCTCGTCTCCCACTGCGACACCACCAAGGTGCAGTACCGCGTCAACCAGGTCGCGTACACCGACCAGGCCGAGGCCGGCAAGGCGTACGCCGCCGAGCTCGAGCGCTACCTCGACCGCATGACCCGCGTCTCCTTCGTCGTCGGCGATGAGTGCAGCGCATGCCCGCTCCAGGCCGAGCAGCTCGCGCAGTCCACCGGCCAGCCCCTCAAGTACAAGGTCGGCAACACCGTCTTCGACTCCGCCGAGAAGGCGATCCGCGCCTCGGCCCTCGCCTACGGGCGCGCCCAGCAGGTCAAGATGAGCTACGCCGTCGACGGCCGGGAGACCGCCTGCTCCGAGACCTTCGCCAGCGCCAAGAGCTGCGGCACCACCAAGGCCAGCTACCTCGTCGCGGGCAAGGAGACCCAGTGCGACGTCGAGGCCGCGTGCCTCCTCGTCACCGCCCGCATCGAGGCCGCCCTCGCTGCCGCGCAGCAGGTCGCCCAGGGCTGAACCCACAACCTACCCCTCGCGGGGCGCGGGACACATCCGAGCGGGCGGGCGCCGCACAGCGCCCGCCCGCTCGCGTTCGTTGCGCTCGCGCTCCGCGCGCCGGCTCCCGGACGCCTCTCCCCGTCGCCCCTACACTCGCCGCGATCGCCCCAACACCCCCGGAGCAGCCATGGCCGGACCACGAGTGCCAACCGCCGCGGACCTGACCAGCCCCGAGCCCGCGGAGCGCCTCACCAGCCCCTTCAAGCGGTTCGCCCGCCTCAGCTCCGCCGGCGGGCTGGTGCTCATCGCCTGCACGCTCGTCGCGCTGGTCTGGGCCAACTCCGCCGCCGCCGAGGGCTACCACGACCTCTTCCACGGCGAGAAGCTCACGATCGCCTTCGGCGAGATCGCCTTCTCGAAATCGCTCGGCCACTGGATCAACGACGCGCTCATGGCCCTCTTCTTCTTCGTCGTAGGCCTTGAGATCAAGCGAGAGATCCTCGTCGGCGAGCTCTCGAGCCCACGCAAGGCCGCGCTCCCCATCGCGGGCGCCATCGGCGGCATGGTCGGCCCCGCCCTGATCTACGCCGCCGTCAACTGGGGCCAGCCCACGCTCCGCGGCTGGGGCGTCCCCATGGCCACCGACATCGCCTTCGCCCTCGGCATCCTCTCGCTCATGGGCGCCAAGGCCCCCACCTCGCTCAAGGTCTTCCTCACCAGCCTCGCCATCGCCGACGACCTCGGCGCCCTCATCGTCATCGCCCTCTTCTACACCGAGAACCTCGCCACCGACTACCTCCTCTACGCGGGCGTCGTCACCCTCGCGATGATCGGCCTCAACGCCCTCCGCGTCCGCTCGCCGTGGGTCTACTTCTTCTTCGGCATGGCGCTCTGGTACTTCGTGTTCAAGAGCGGCGTGCACGCCACCATCGCCGGCGTGGTCGGCGCCATGACGATCCCCGCCAGCGCACGTGTGGACGGGCGCGCGTACCTCCGCGCCAGCCGCAATGCGCTCGACACGTTCGAGAAGTACACCGAGCACCCCGACCACGACGTCAAGACCAGCTCGCCGCAGCGCGCCGCCGTGTGGGCTGTGCACAAGAACAGCCTCCAGGTCCTCCCCGTCCTCCACCGCCTCGAGGACGCCCTCCATCCCTACAGCGTCTTCCTCGTCATCCCCATCTTCGCCCTCGCCAACGCGGGCGTGCATCTCGAGGGCTCCATCGGCGAGACCGCCTCCAGCCGGGTCACCGTCGGCGTCGTCCTCGGGCTCTTCGTCGGCAAGCCGCTGGGGATCCTCCTCGCCGCGTGGCTCGCGGTGAAGCTCGGCGTGGCCACGCTCCCGCGCGGCGTCGGCTGGCGCCACATCCTCGGCGCCGGCTGCCTCGGCGGGATCGGCTTCACGATGGCCCTCTTCATCGCCAACCTCGCCTTCGCCGCCGCCCCCGACCAGCTCGACCAGGCCAAGATCGGCATCCTCGCGGCCTCGCTCCTCTCCGCGATCCTCGGGCTCGCGATCCTCACCGCCTGCCGCGCCGCGCCCGCCGAGACGGAGGAGCCCGGGCCCGGATGATCTGCGCGCACACCCCGCACCCAACGCGGTCCGCGCCCCCGGTCAGCCGCCGTATCCTTCGCGCTGACCATCCGGAGACCGCGCCCATGCGCCCCCGCCTGCTCGCGCTGCTCTGCCTGGCCTGCCTCGCAGGCGCCACGCACGCCCAACCCCCGCGCAACATCATCGTCTTCGTCGCCGACGGGTGCGGCGGGAACACGCACCGGGCCCTCGAGCTGTGGCGCGGGGCGCCGCCCGTGTACCGGTCCGCGCCGTGGAGCGAGCACAGCCTCTCGACCTACGCGCTCCGCTCCGGTGCGCGCCCCGCGCGCGATCTCGACCCGCTCGCGCAGGACGCGCGCCTCGTCTACGACCCCGCGAAGGCCTGGGACACCACGCCGGTCGAGCGCGAGGCCTCGGGGTACACGCTCCGCTTCCAAGGCTACGTCTGGCTGCTCTCCACCGCGCCCGACTCGGCGAACACGGCCAGCACCCTGTTCACTGGCGTCCCCACGTTCGTCGGTGCGCTGAACGTCGACGGCGAGGGCAACGCCGTCCCCAGCGTCGCCGAGGCGGCGCACGCCCGCGGCATGTCGGTGGGGATCGTGAGCAGCGTGCCCTTCTCGCACGCGACACCCGCCGCCGCCGCGGGGGCGCACGTGCCCTCGCGCGACATGTACCACGACATCGCCCACCAGATGCTCACGAGCCCGGTGTGCGACGTGATCGCGGGCGCCGGACACCCCGAGCACGACGACAACGCCCAGCCCCGCACCGAGCCGGCGTTCACCTTCATCGGGCCCGACGACTGGAAGGCGCTCCGCGCGGGGACCCTCGCGCCCGGGGGCGGGCGCCCGTGGACGGTCGTGGAGGACGCCGAGCGGATCGCGTCGCTGAGCGCGGGCGACGTGCCGCACCCCCTGCTCATCCTGCCGCGGGTCGGGCAGACGCTCCAGCAGCAGCGCGCGCCGCGGGACGAGGCCAAGGCGGCCGAACCCGGCGAGCACCCGCTCAACGCGGGCCTGCCGACGCTGCGCGACATGGCCCTGGCCGCGCTCAACGGCGTGGACGACGACCCCGACGGCTTCTTCCTCATGGTCGAGGGCGGCGCCGTCGATTGGGCGATGCACGACAACCAGCTCGGACGCGTGATCGAGGAGATGACCGACTACCACGACGCCATCGAGTCCGTCTGCGCGATCCTCGACGCGGGCGATCGCGGCTACGACTGGTCGGACACGCTGGTGATCGTCACCGCCGACCACGACCACCTGCTCTGGGGGCCGCAGTCGGACACCGTCCCCTTCCAGCCGCTGGTCGACCGCGGCCCGGGCGAGCTTCCGGGGCACCGCTGGCTCTACAACAGCCACTCGAACCAGCCGGTGCCGCTGTTCGCGCGGGGGCGCGGGAGCGAGCGTTTCGCGAAGGTCCCGACGATCCCGGACCGGCACACGGATGCGCAGGGGCGCACGTTCGAGCGGCGGCCGCACCTCCACCAGCGCGAGGTCGGCAGGGTGCTGCACGAGCTGGTGGCGGAACGACACGCCCCGGCGCCCGACCGCATCGATTGACGACCCGGGAGCGCCGACGCTACTCCGGTCGCGCGCCGTCGAAATCCACGCCGCCGAGCCCGTGGCGCGTCCAGCGGTACTTGCCGAAGACGAGGTCCGACCCCGAGCCGTCAAAGGCCGGGACCTCCCAGGCGGAGGGCTCGTACCAGAACTGGTCGTCCTGGTCGATGCCTGGACGGGACGAGTCCCAGCCCGCGTTCGCGTCCGCCGAGGTGCGCACTGCCGCGGATCCGTCCACCATCACCGCCGGCACCCGCGCCTCGTCGTGCAGATAGAACGCCGGACGCGGCCCGAAGAACCACGACGCCTCCTCCGAGAGCTGAACCTTTCGCGAGGGGTGCGCCACCTCGGCGATGCGTCTCCCGCCCAACGGCACGTCGGGCGGGATCATGTAGATGTCGTGCACATGCGCCTGCACGACGGTGGGATACGCATCGGGCGCGACGAACGCCGTGGGCAGCACGTAGGAGCTCCAGAAGGCCCGACGCCGCTGCGCCCAGTCGTCGCCGACGGCGTACGGATCCGCCTGCCATTCCAGCAGGGTCGCGTCCCCCGGCGACGCCGCCCACTCCATCGGGAGCGATTCCTCCAGGTAGTCCGCGAGCACCAGCGTGCTCGTCTTCATGTGCGGCAACCACCCGACCAGGAGCGGCACCGAGTCGTCGAAACGCCTGCGGAGGATGTCCACCGCCTGGTTGGCCGCGGCCTGCAGGTCGGTCGCCGCGTCGTTCAGGTCCGCGTACTGGCTCAGGCGGTCCCCGGCCTTCCAGCTGAATGTCCAGAAGCGGTCGTCGTTGTCCGCGCCGTAGGCCGCGGTCACCTCGGCCATTCGTTGGAGGTTGCCGAGCGACGCCGCGAGCCCGGCGCTCTTCCGGCCCTGCCCGCCCGCGACCATGCCGGCAGCGCACAACGCCGCAAGAACGACCGCCGCCCCGCCCGCGTCGGTCAGCGCGAATGCCCTCCGCCTCCTCATCGCTCCCTCCTACTCCGCGCGTTCGCCGTTGAAATCCACGCCTCGAAGCCCGCGCCGCGTCCACTTGTAGTGGGTCTCGAGACTCGGATCCCGCGGCCCTCCACCGAGCGTCGGGGGCTCGTGCATCGTGTTGGGGCTGTAGTCCGCCACGCTGACGTAGTACGGGCTGTCCGGGTAGTTTGGATTGAAGCTCAGATTCGCGTCCCGGCTCGTGCGCGGCGAGACCGAGCCGTCCGCCATCAACACCGGCACGCGCGCCTCCTGGTGCAGGAAGTACACCGGGCGGGGTCCGAAGAAGTACGACGCCCGCTCGGCCATGTGCACCTTGCCGGCAGGGAAGCCGATCTCACCGACGCGACGCCCGCCGAAGACCACGCTCGGCGGCACCAGGTAGAGATCGTGGTGTGGTGCATACTGCCGAAGCACCTCGTTGTTTCCGTCGCGCTGGTCCGCCGCGACGAACGCCGGCATCAGCTGGTAGGAGCTGCCGAACGGGCCGTAGATCGCGTCCCACGCCGCGCCGCCCTGCTCGTTGAGCTCCGGGGGGTTGTGCGGGTCGGCCTGCCACTCCAGGCGGATCGCGTCGCCCGGCGAGACCGCCCACTCGGCCGGGAGCGATTCGTCGAGGTAATCCACCAGGACCAGGGTCGAGAGGAATGGGGCGGCCAACCGGTCCTCCAATCGCGGAATCGACTCGTCAAACCTGCGCCGCACGATGTCCGTCGCCTGGTAGCCGATCGCGAGACTCGGGGTCGATGGGTTCCGGAGGTCCTCGAACCCGCTCTGGTCCTCGCCGACGCCCCACGTGAAGCTCCAGAGCTGGTCGTCGAAGTCCGCCGCGTAGGAGCCCGTCGCCTCGCCGATCTTCTTGAGGTTCGCGATCGAGCCCGCCAATCCCCCGTTCAGGTGGTTCTGGCGCGCTGCGACGGCGCTGAGGCAGCACGCCGCCACCCCGACGGCGATGATCGCCGACGCCTCGACCAGCGCGAAGCCGCTTCCGCGTGCTCTCTCGTGAAGTCCCATGGCCGCACCTCCGCAACACCCCTTCTACTCGCGCGGCGGGGGGCGGTTGCACGGGAAAGAGGAGACGCAGGCGGTTGACGCCGGCGTCCATCGTCCGTGGGCGGGAGAGCTGGTCGAGTGGGCTCCCGGATATGCGGGGGCGCCTATTCCGCCCGCTCGCCGCTGAAATCGACGCCGCGGAGGCCGCGCCGGGTCCACTTGTACGAGCCGTCGAGGTCCTCGTCCTTCGCCCCGCCGCTCAGCGCCGGGGCTTCGTAGACGAGGTTGGGCACGTAGTCCAGCACCGTCGCCCGAGAGGGATCATCCGGCAGGTTGGGCGAGAAACTCTGGTTCGCGTCCGCTGTCGAGCGCGGGGCCGCGGAGCCGTCGGCCATGAGCAGCGGCACGCGGGCGCTCGGGTGCAGGTAATACGCCGGGCGCGGCCCGAAGAAGAACGACTCGCGCTCCGCGACGTGGACCTTCGCCGACGGGTGCACCACCTCCTCGATGCGCCGCTTCCCGAAGGTGATCAGGCCCGGGACCTGGAACAAGTCGTGCTTCGCCGGGTACTGGTAGAGCGTGCTCTGGCTGCCCACCTTCTCATCGGGCGCGAAGAACGCCGGCATCAGGCCGTAGCTGCTCCCGTACGTCCCGAACAGGCGGTTCCACGCGTCCCCGCCCTGGCCGCCGCCGCTGAAGTTCGGCGGGTCGTCGGGGTGCTGCTGGGCGTAGAGCCGCACCGTGTCGCCCGGCGAGACCATCCACTCCGCCGGGAGCGATTCGCCAATGTAGTCCGCGAGCACGAGCGTCGAGAGAAAGGGCGGCCTGAAGATGTTGTCCATGCGGGGGAGCGACTCATCCCCCGAGAGCCGTCGCACGATATCCACCGCCTGGTAGGTCACGGCGTTCGCGTGGTCGGGAGGGTTCATCAGGTCCGGGTACCGCGTCGGGTGCTCGTCACGCGACCACGTGAATGCCCAGAGTTGATCGTCGAAGTCGGCCGCGTAGCACGCCCCGGCCTCGCCGATCTTCTTCAGGTTCGCGAGCGACCCGGCGAGCCCCGCGCTCCGGCGCCCCTGCCCGGCCGCAACCATGCCGAGCGCGCACAGCAGCGCCAGCACGCCCACTGCCGCGCCGGCGTCGACGATCGCAAAGCCCCGCTCGTTTCGTCTCTTCACGCTGGCCTCTCAATCCACGCGCTCGCCGTCGAAGTCCACGCCGCCCAGCCCTCGGCGCGTCCAGCGATACCTTCCCGAGACGCGCGAGGAGGATCCGCCGAGCGGGCGCGGCTCCCAATAGTTGTCCGCGGGGGGGTTGTACGTGATGATGTAGTCGTCCTGCGAAGGGTCCCGCGGATCCCAGGCCGCGTTGGCGTCCGCCGTCCGGCGCGCCCCCGCCGAGCCGTCCATCATCAGGACCGGCACCCGCGCCTCCGATTCGAGATACCACGCCGGGCGCGGCCCGAAGAACCACGACGCCTGCTCGGAGAGGTGCACCTTGCCGGACGGGAAGGCCACCTCCTCGACGCGCCGGCCGCCGAGGTCTATGTCGTTGGGCACGAAGTACGAGTAGTACGCCGCCTGCCTGATGGTCGGGTACTCGTCGGGCGAGACGAACGCGGTGGGCAGCGTGTACGAGGAGCTGAACGCCCACCGCCTCTCGAGCCAACCCCCGTGGGCGTATGGGTCCCGCTGCAGCTCGAGCAGACGCGCATCGCCCGGGGAGGCGAACCACTCGACCGGAAGAATCTCGTCGAGATAGTCGCCGAGGGGGAGAGCGCTGACGACGATGTGCGGGATCCACGAGTCGAGGCGGGGGAACTGCTCGTCGAACCTGCGGCGGATGATGTCCACGGCCTGATTCGCCGCGGCTTGCAGGTGCGTCTGCGCGTTGTTCAGCTCGTCCCACTGGCTTAGGCTGTCCCCCGCCTTCCAGCTGAAGGTCCAGAGCAGGCCCTCGCAGTCGGCCGCGTAGTTCCCCGTCACCTCGCCGAATTTCTTCAGGTTCGCGAGCGAGCCCGCGAGCCCGGCGCTCTTGCGCCCCTGCCCCATCGCGACCATGACCACCGAACAGGCGCAGACGGCGACGCTCAGCACCGCTCCCGCGTCGATCGCCGCAAAGCCGCTCCGGTGCGCGAGCATGCGAGGTCTCCTACTCCGCCCGTTCGCCGTTGAAGTCGACGCCGCCGAGCGCACGACGCGTCCACTTGTATCGCGTCTCCGTGTACGCGTGACTCCACGTCAGGATCTCGTACACGGGATTGGGAGTGTACGTTGTCTTGGTGGAACGCTCCGGATCGTCCGGGTAGTTCGGATTGAAGCTTTTGTTGGCGTCGCCCGTCGTGCGCGGGGCGGCCGATCCATCGGCCATCAGCAGCGGTACGCGAGCTACTTCGAACATGTAGAACATCGGAGTGGGCCCGAAGAAGTATGACGCCCGCTCCACGAGGTGCACCTTCGCCGAGGGGTGCGCCACCTCGGACAGCGACCGGCCGCCGAGCACCACTCCGTTCGGCACGTAGTAGAGATAGTGGTTGGAGTGCTGATAGATCGTCAGTTGGCCGCTATCGTCTCGCTCTCCGGGCGCGTAGAACGCCGGCGGAAGGAGATACGAGCTCCCGAACACGCCGAAGTGCCATTCCCACGCGTATCCCCCCTGCTCGTTCAGGTCCGGGGGGTTGTGCGGGTCGGCCTGCCAGCGGAGCCGGATCCGATCCCCCGGCGAGACAATCCACTCCATCGGAAGGTCCTGGTCGTAATAGTCCGCCAGCACCAGCATCGAGAGGTAGGGCGGCGCGAGACGATCGTCGAGCCGCGGCATCGACTCGTCAAAGCGCCTGCGGAGGATGTCCGTCGCCTGGAACGCCGTGGCGTCGACCGAGTCCCCCGGGTTCTGAAGGTCGGGGTACTGCGTCGGCGTGTTGCCCACGGACCAGCTGAACGTCCAGAACTTCCCGTCGTAGTCGGCGCCGTAGTGCCCCGTCGCTTCCCCGAGCCTCTTGAGGTTCGAAAGCGACCCGGCGAGACCCGCGCCCAGCCGGCTCTGCCTGGCGCCGACAGCCGCAATCGAGATGGCGATGATCGCGATCACCACCACCACGACCAGCTCCGCAAGCACGAAGCCTCGGCCGGCCCTCGCCGGCACACGCCGCATTTCCTTCGACATCATCGCTTCCCCCTGGGGCCAATCTCCGCTACCTTGGGCATGCTACCGACTTCTTTCGTGCAACCCAAGACCGGGGTCGCCTGAAAAAGCAGGGGTCGCACCAGGGGATACGCCATGAACGCCCGAACCATCGCGCTCGTCGCCCTCGCCGGCCTCGGCACCGGGGCCCTCGCCCAGTCCATCCAGACCATCGCCCTCACCGGCGATGCGCCCCCGCTCGAGCCGGGAGTCACCTTCGCCAGATTCTCACCCCCGCGCCTCGCGCCCGGCGGACAGGTGGTCTTCTTCGCGACGCTCGCGGGCGATACCCTCGACCCCGACTTCGACGAGGCCGTCTTCTCCCACCTGAACGGGGGGATCTCGCTCGTCGTGCGCGAGTCCGACCCCGCGCCGTGGTACGCACCGGACACCAGATTCGTCGGCCTCTCCGACTTCGCCATCGACGCCGAGGGCTTTATCGTCCTCGCGGCCTCAATCGACGATCCCGCCATCGATGACGCGCCGACGAAGGCCCGCTCGCTCGGCATCTTCGCCGAGGTCGCCCCGCAGACCTTCGCCCCGCTCGCCCGCACCGACGACCAGGCCGCCGGCCTCCCCGACGGCGATCTCTACGAGACCCTCAACTCCCCCGCCATCTCGCCCAACGGCCAGTCCTACTTCACCGGGGGCCGCCCCGACAACGGCCTCGATTCCTACATCAAGGGGCTCTGGACCGACCGCACGGGACAGACCTCGCTCCTCTACAAGCCCGGCGACCCCGCCCCCGGCACCACCGACCTCTTCGCCACCATCGACACGCCCGTCCCCGGCCCCGGCGGCGGCTACGTCTTCCGCGCCACCTTCCGCCCCGACGGTTCCACCGACCCCGCCGCCCAGGGTCTCTGGCGCGAGATCCACGGCGCCCTCGGCCCCGTCGCCCTCGCCGGCGACCCCGCGCCGGGCACAGGCGGCGCCTTCGCCACCTTCGGCGCTGAAACTGCGATCGACACCGCCTCCGCCGTCGCCTTCTGGGCCTCCACGGACGCGGGGGACGCCGGCCTCTGGACCGACCGCTCCGGCGCCCTCGCCCTGCTCGTCCGCGAGGGCGACGCGGCCCCCGGAATCGGCGGCGCCACCATCCGCTCCCTCTCGCCGCGCCCGCGCGCGAACGACGCCGGCGACATCGCGTTCCACGCCGCGCTCGATGGCGTAGGGACCTCGAGCAACGGCGCCATCTACCTGGCCCGCGACAGCGGCGAGTTCGTGCTCGTCGCCCGCGAGGGCGACGCCCTCGCCGACCAGGCCGGCGACGTGCGCTTCCTCACGCTCGGCGAGCCCACGCTCAACGCCGCCGGCCACATCGTCTTCACCACCACGCTGACCGGCGACGGGGTCGCGCCCGCCAGCAACGACGCCCTCGTCGCCCTGCGCAGCGACGGCACGCTCCGCACCATCATCCGCGAGGGCGACCAGTTCAACCCCGGCGACGGCCTCCGCACCGTCCGGAGCATCTTCATCGACGCCTCCGACCCCGCCCGCGGCCGCTCGCCCCTCGACCCCGCCGGCCGGCTCGGCTTCACCCTCAGCTTCACCGACGGCTCCTTCGGCGTCTTCACCTCCGAGATCGACTACGCCAGCCCCGCCGACCTCGATGCGAACGGCATCGTGGACATCCGCGACTTCGCCCTCTTCCTCAACTACTGGGTCGCCCGCGATCCCGTCGCCGACTTCACCGGCGACGGCAACGTCGACACCGCCGACTTCATCGCCTATCTCAACATCTGGTCGCGCGACCGCGCGTAGCGCACGGCGACGGGCCCTGCGCAGCCGGTTTCACGATAGTTATGTCCGCTTCCTGCGCGATCGGTCCACACGATTGGAACGTGCGCGGCTCGGGCTAATATCCGCCCATGCTCGACGCAACCGACCCCCCGATCACGCGACAGTCGCACCTCTCGAACGGCTGGCCGATCAAAACCCGCGAGCTCCACAGCCACCACTTCGACTCCACCGCCTGGAACGGCTTCCCCTTCCGCGACGACGACATCGTCATCGCGACCTACGCCAAGAGCGGCACGACGTGGGTGCAGCAGATCGTCGCGCAGCTGCTCTTCGACGGCGCCGCCGGCATGGAGGTCGCCGAGATGTCGCCCTGGGTCGACCTGCGCGTGCCGCCCAAGGAGGTCAAGCTCCCAGCGATCGAGGCGCAGACGCACCGGCGCTTCCTCAAGACGCACCTGCCGGTGGACGCACTCGTCTTCAGCCCCCGGGCGAAGTACATCTACATCGCCCGCGACGGACGCGACGTCGTCTGGAGCGTGCACAACCACCACGCCAGCGCCAACCGGACGTGGTACGACATGCTCAACGACACGCCGGGACGCGTCGGCCCGCCGATCGAGCCCCCCGACCCCGACGTCCGCCGCTACTTCCTCGCCTGGCTCGAGCGCGACGGCTACCCCTGGTGGTCCTTCTGGGAGAACCTCCGCACGTGGTGGGAGATCCGCCGCCTGCCCAACGTCATGCTCCTGCACTTCGCCGACCTCAAGGCCGACCTGCCCGGCCAGATCCGACGCATCGCCGCCTTCCTCGACATCACCATCAACGAGGCCTCGTGGCCCCGCATCCTCGAGCACTGCTCGTTCGACTACATGAAGGCGAACGCCACCAGGAGCGTCCCCCTCGGCGGCCTCTTCTGGGACGGCGGCGCCCAGACCTTCATCCACAAGGGAACGAACGGCCGTTGGCGCGACATCCTCACCCCAGAGGACTGCGCCCGCTACGAGGCGGCCGCCCTCGCGCAGCTCGGCCCCGAGTGCGCCCGGTGGCTCGCGGCCGGATCGCTCAACGGCCCCGCCGCGTCGTAGCGCCACGCCCGGAGCCCACCCACCCGGGCCCGGGAACCCGGTCGCGCGCAGCGCTCATCGCCACGCCAGCCTCGCGAAGACCGGCTTGTGGTCCGACCCCGTGTCCTCCCCCGTCCAGGCCTGCGTGCACGCCAGCTCGCGCGAGTGCGCGATGTGGTCGAGGGTGATGCCGGGGAGGCGCTTGAGCATGGTGATGCGGGGCCAGGTGGCGCCGGGGCCGCGCCCGGCCTCGCGGTGGGCCTGCCGATAGCCTCGGGCGCGGAGGGCGTCGAGGGGCTGCGAGGGCCAAGGGCCGTTGAAGTCGCCGGCGACGACGGCGGGCGTTCCCGAGCCGCGGAGCGCGTCGAGGCGCGCCCCCATCTGCCACGCCATCGCGGCCTGCTCGCCCGCGCGGGCGATGCTCAGCGGCGAGAGCAGGTGGATGTTCCACACGCACACCTCGCGCCCCTCGAACTCGACGAACGCTGCGATCTGCGGGAGCGGCTCCTCGCCGCCGAGAAAGACGACCTCCGGCTCGCGCGTGAAGGGCAGCCGGCTGAGCACGGCCTGGCCGAAGTTGTCCTCACGCGGCGCCGCGACGATCGAGTAGTCGCCCCCGAGCGCGTCGCGCAGGCGCTGCGCCGAGGCCTCTCGCACCTCCTGGATCAGGACGACCTCCGGGCGGTGCTCGGCGATCTGCGCCAGCAGCGCCTCGTCCGAGCTGGTGGACGCGAGCAGGTTGGCGCTGAGGACGAGCATCGTCCGGCCCGCCTCCGGCGGGTGCGCGGGGAGGAACGACCACAGCCACGGCCCGAGGCTCAGCGCCAGGAGCGGCGCACCCGCGACGACGGGGCGACGCACGCGCACGAGCACGCACAGCACCAGCGCCGCCGCCAAGGCTATCCCCGCGTGCGGAAGAAAGGTGGTCGCCATGAGCGACGCCCACGCGAGTGCCGACTCGGCGGGGCCCACGCCGTCGGAGGCGTCGGGCCGATAGAGCCAGACGAAGAGAAGCCAGAAATAGCCGCAGACGATTCCGAGCAGCGCAACGCCCACGAACGCGCGTCGGGCGCGCCCCGCCAGCCCCGCCGACGTTGCCTTCAGGCCCGGCTCAAGCCGGGGCATCGGCCTTCTCGAAACGGTGCGCCAGCGCGCGGCTGAGCTTCCGCGCGGCCTCGCGCACGACCTGGTAGATGTCGTCGCCCTCGTGGCTGGCGACAATCGGCTCGAGAGATCGCGGGCGTGCCTCGAGCACGCACCGCCGGTCGCGCGGTCCGTGCTTGCCGCCGTTGTCGTCTGAGACGTGCGCCTCGACGCGGGTCAGCCGCCCGGCGAAGCGCTTGTTCTCGTGCGACACCTGCTCGCGGATGTGATCGTCCAGGGCGTCGGACCGGTCCATCCCCGAGTACGAAATCTCGATGTGAAGCATGGTCTACTCCCATTACTCCGGCACACTGGATTCTACGAAGCCCGGGGCCGGGCAGTTCGGGCGCCGAGTCGGGCGAGCAGGCCGCCGGGGGCCCCGCGGCGGGCGCGCCGGCCGGCGCGTGTGTGTGGCACTCTGGGTGCTCTGCGCCCGGCTCATCCGCCCCGCTCGAAGACGAAGCTGTGGCCCCTGGCGTCGACCCGGACGGTATCGCCGGGCCCGAACTCGCCGTTCAGGATGCGCGTGGCAAGCGGATTCTCGATCCGCTGCTGAATGGCCCGCTTGAGCGGGCGGGCGCCGTACGCCGGGTCCCACCCCTCGCGGGCGAGGAGCTCCTTGGCGCCGTCGGTGAGCTCGAGGGTCATCTCGCGCTCCGCGAGGCGCTGGCGCAGTCGCCCGAGCTGGATCTCGGCGATCCGCCCGATCTGCTCCTTCTTGAGCTGGTGGAAGACCACGATCTCGTCGATGCGGTTCAGCAGCTCGGGACGGAAGAACTGCTCGCGCATGCCGAGGTCGAACCGCGCATCGATCCGCCCGCGCTCCGCGATCTCCTCGGGGCTCAGCCCCTCCGCCGAGAGGTCCGCCCCCGGACCCCGCCGGATCATGTCCCGCACCGCGGCCTCGATCTCCCAGTCCTCGGCCCCGCGCTGCGTCATCTCCTGGATCTTCTGGCTGCCGAGGTTGCTCGTCATCACGACGATGGTGTTGCGGAAGTCGACCGTCCGCCCCTGACCATCCGTCAGCCGCCCGTCGTCGAGCAGCTGCAGCAGCACGTTGAAGACGTCCGGGTGCGCCTTCTCGACCTCGTCGAGCAGCAGCACGCTGTACGGGCGGCGCCGCACCGCCTCGGTCAGCACCCCGCCCTCCTCGTAGCCGATGTAGCCGGGGGGCGCGCCGATCATCCGCGCCACCGAGTGCTTCTCCATGAACTCGCTCATGTCCACGCGGATCATGGCCTCCTCGGTGTCGAAGAGGAACTCCGCCAGCGCCTTGCACGTCTCGGTCTTGCCCACGCCCGTGGGGCCGAGGAAGAGGAACGAGCCGATCGGCCGGTTCGGGTCGGAGAGGCCCGCGCGCGAGCGGCGCACCGCGTCCGCCACCGCCCGCAGCGCGTCGTCCTGACCCACCACCCGCTCGCCCAGGTGCTCCTCCATGTGCGTGAGCTTCTCGCGCTCCGCCTCCATGAGCTTGGTCACCGGGATCCCCGTCCACCGCGCCACGATCTCCGCGATCTGCTCGGCGTCCACCTCCTCCTTGACGAGCGCCCGCCCGCTCGCCTGCCGCTCGTCGAGCGCCCCCTCCGCCGACGCCAGCCGCTGCGACAGCTCTCGCAGCTCCCCGTACTGGATCCGCGCCGCCGTCTCCAGGTCGCCACGGCGCTGCGCCTGCTCAAGCTCCACCTTCTTCGCGTCGATCTGCTCCTTCACACGCTTGACCGCGTCGAGGTCGCGCTTCTCCTCCTCCCACTGCGCGGTCAGGGCACGGTTCTTCTCCTGCAGCTCCGCCAGCTCCCGCTCGATCCGCTCCAGCTCGCGCTGGGTCCCCTGGGTACCCCGCCCCTCCGAGGCGGCTCCCCCCTTCGTCGCTCCGTCGCTCCGTCGCTCCGTCTCTTCGATCCTCAGCGCCTCCCGCTCGATCTCCAGCTGCATGATCCGCCGCCGGATCTCGTCCAGCTCCCCCGGCATGCTGTCGTTCTCGATCCTCAGCCGGCTCGCCGCCTCGTCCACGAGATCGATCGCCTTGTCGGGCAGGAAGCGGTCGGCGATGTACCGATGACTCAAGTTCGCGGCCGCGAGAATCGCCGAATCGAGGATCCGCACCCCGTGGTGCGCCTCGTACCGCTCCTTCAGCCCCCGCAGAATCGCCACCGTCTCCTCGACGCTCGGCTGATCGACGTACACCGGCTGGAACCGCCGCTCGAACGCCGGGTCCTTCTCCACGTGCTTGCGGTACTCGTCCAGCGTCGTCGCCCCGATGCAGCGCAGCTCGCCGCGGGCAAGAGCGGGCTTGAGCAGGTTCCCCGCGCTCACCGCCCCCTCCGCGGCCCCGGCCCCGATCACCGTGTGCAGCTCGTCGATGAACATGATGATCTGCCCGCCGCTGGCCTGCACCTCGCGGAGCACGCTCTTGAGCCGCTCCTCGAACTCGCCGCGATACTTCGCCCCCGCGAGCAGCTGCCCCACGTCCAGCGCCACGATCCTCTTGTCGCGCATCCCCTCGGGGCAGTCGCCGTTCACGATCCGAAGCGCCAGCCCCTCCGCGATCGCCGTCTTCCCCACCCCCGGCTCGCCGATCAGCACCGGGTTGTTCTTCGTCCGCCGGCTCAGCACCTGCATGCACCGCCGGATCTCCTCGTCGCGCCCGATCACAGGGTCGAGCTTGCCCTGCTGGGCCTTCTCCGTCAGGTCGATCGAGTACTTCTTCAGCGCCTCGTAGCTCGCCTCCGCGTTCTGGTCCGTCACCGTCTCCACGCCCGACGCCTTCCGCAACTCCTTGATCGCGTCGACCAGGTGCCGGCGCTGCACCCCCAGCGTCTCCAGCAGCTCCCGTGCCTTGCCTCTGACGGCCGCCACCGCCAGCAGCAGGTGCTCGCTCGAGATGTACGAGTCCTTCAGTTCCTTGCTCTCCTGCTCGGCCTTCGCGAGGATCTCCATGATCTCCCGCCCGGTGGAGCCCGCCCCGGAGCTGGTCGTCGGAATCCGCCCCAGCTCCGCCTCCACCACCGAGGCCACCCGCGACGGCTCCGCCCCCGCCTTGCCCAACACCGACCACACAGCCCCTCCCCTGTCCGAGAGCAGCCCCGAGAGCACGTGCAGCCCCCCGACTTCCGGATGCTGTTTGCCCATCGCCGCCCGCTGGGCGTCGGCGAGCGCCTGCTGAGCGGTGGTTGTCAGTCTGTCAGGTTGCATACACCCTCCGCTGGCCTGTGAGGCCGCTCCACCACCGCGATGCAACCCGCGCGCCAGGCCGCCCGGGGCCTACATGGCCGCCGCATACGCCGGCCCTCTCTCATAGTGCAACCTCCTGCCAACTTGGCAGTACACGCGAGTAGGTCGCGCAACCGC
>CAYTAH010000056.1:0-21082 GCA_964435785.1 uncultured Phycisphaeraceae bacterium
GGGTGAGAGGGTGAGTGGGTGCCACTGGTCAGCCGCTGCTTTGAGCGGCTGCCCAGTGCGAAACGGTCCGTTAACCACGGCGCGCCCGCACGACGAGCTCGTCACGTGGCCGTGAGGCGTCCGAGCCTGCGCTCGGCGCGCGGGCCCTCCCCGGATCCCCCGGGCTCCTCCCGGCGGTCCTCGCCAGCGTGGTCGTGCACGACGACCACCTCGGCCCTGGCGTCCAGCAGCCGCAGGATCTCCGACGCCCTCCGCTGCACGCGGGCCTCCTTGATCCGCCCCGGGTTGTCGCACAGCTCGCCGCAGAAGCCGAACGTCCGCCGGTCGTGCAGCTCCTGCGCCATGAGGAGGGCGTCGGTGTAGCAGTCCTGACGGATCAGCGAGCGCATGTCCCGCTCGAGCGTGGCGTCCCACTTCTCGGCGAGGCGGCGGGCGATCAGCCACGCGGCGGATTCGAGGGGGTCTTGCATGGGGATGGTCCTCTACCCATCCCCCCGCGGACCACGCCTGCGCGCGCAGACGCGGGCTTCGCGCCCGAGCGAAACCGGCGCAAGCCCAAGCAGCACAGGCAGTAGAAAAAAAGTTGAGAATCCCGCCGCGAGCCCCGCGGAAAGCCCGCCGCTGCGCGCGCAGATCGGGAACTCCGCCCCTGCGCGCGCCCCCCCGCGATGGGAAGGGCTGATGAGAAGTGCGATCAGGCCCTTTCCATCACCGCCCCGCTCCGCCCCGGCGCGCGCCCGGCCGATGGAAAGCCTGATAAGCGCGCTTCCATCACGGTTCTCATCACACCGTCGCGCCATGCAGGCTCAGCCGGTCGGCCCCCGTGACCCGCACCCGCACGATCTCGCCGGTCAGTTCCCCCGTGCGCTCGCGCGGCGCGTCGAAGAAGACGATCAGATCGCCGTCGGTGCGCCCGGAGAGCTGCACGGCCGGGTGCCGTAGGCTGAGCGAGCCCGGCTCTGCGGGCGAGCGAAGGCCACGCGGCTGCTCCGTCGTCGCCGTGGCGCAGGCGTGGCCTTCGCCCTCAGAGCAGGGCTCAGACCACGGCACCCCCTCTGACTGCGGCGCCCGCCCGCCCACCGTGAGCATCACCGCCCCGCCCGCCCTGCGGATCTCCCCGTGCGACCGCCCCTCCCGCTTGAGCTGCCGCTTGCTCACGCCCTCGACGAACACCTCGACCTCGCGCCCGATCTGCTCGCGCGCGATCGCGTCAGAGATCTCCGACTGGATCGCCAGCAGCTCGTTGTTCCGCCGCCGCTTCACCGCCTCGGGCACGTCGTCGGCGATCCGCTCGTACGCGACCGTCCCGGGGCGCGGCGAGTACTTGAAGATGAAGCAGTTCTTGTACCGCGCCCGGCGCAGCAGCCCGACCGTCGCCTCGAAGTCCTCGTCCGTCTCGCCCGGGAAGCCCACGATGACGTCCCCCGACACCATCAGCGGCCGGCCGATCTCCGGCTGGTCGAGATGCTCCCTCGCCCGCGCGAGAAACTCCTCGTACTCGGCCACCGTGTACCCGCGGTTCATCCGCGCCAGCACCCGGTCCGACCCGCTCTGCGCCGGCACGTGCAGGTAGCGGCAGATCCGCGGGTGCTCGCGCATCACCTCCAGCACGTCGTCGCCGAAGTCGCGCGGGTAGCTCGTCACGAACCGCAGCCTCCGGATCTCCGGGACCTCCTCGTGGATCCGTGCGAGCAGGTCCGCGAAGGTCGTCACGTTCGCCCCCGCGAAGGGGTCGCGCGCGTGCCCGCCCTTGTAGCTCCGCCCCTTCTGCGGCTGGGTCACGCCGCCGACCGTCACGGCCGCGCCGTGCTCGAAGCGGTAGTGGTTCACCGTCTGCCCCAGCAGCGTCACCTCGACCACGCCCGCGTCGGCGAGGCGCTTGCACTCGTCCACGATGTGGTCCGGCGGGCGGTGCACCTCCGCCCCGCGCGTGAAGGGCACGACGCAGTAGGTGCAGAACTTGTTGCACCCGCGCGTGATGCGGACGTACGCCGAGCGACGCGGCGCGCCCGAGATCGGGTCCACCGGCGAGACCGCGCGCGAGAGGTCGAGCAGCTCGAGGTTGTCCTCGGCAGCCGCGAGCGTCGCGCTCCGCCGGCTGGTGTTCCCCTGCAGCGCCACCTGCCCCGCCGAGCGCACCGGCGCCGCTGGCCCCCCTTGTGCCACGGGCGGCTTGCCCGCCCGTGCCGTGCTGTCGGGACCGAACGCACTGGCGGACGAGCCGCCAGTGGCACCAAGCGCGCCAGATGCCCCCCCTCCGTCGCCCCGTCGCTCCGTCGCTTCGTCGCTTCCCGTCGCCTCGTTGCTCACCAGGCTGCGGTTCGTCCTCCACGCGTTGTCCAGCAGGCCCGGCAGCTTGTCCAGCTCGCCCGGGCCGCAGAGCACGTCCACCACCGGCATCCGCTTGATCAGCTCCTCCCCGTCGCGCTCGGCGAGGCATCCGAGCACGCCCACGACCAGCGAGGGGTCGTGCCGCTTGCGCCGCGCCAGCTCCCCCAGCCGGCTCCACACCTTCTGCTCCGCCTGCTCGCGCACCGAGCAGGTGTTGTAGAGCACCACGTCCGCCTCGCCCGCCTCCGGCGTGAACGCGTAACCCAGGCGCGCAAGCTCACCGGCGACCAGCTCCGAGTCCAGCTCGTTCATCTGGCACCCGAACGTCTCGAGATAGACGCGCCGCGCGGGCATGGGGAAGAGTTTAGACCCGCCCCCGCCCGCGCGCCCGCCCTCGGAGCCCTCAGCAGCCCGAGGTCCAGTGGTTCAGGAACGCGATCACGTCGCGGCTGTCCACGATCCCATCGCCCGTGATATCCGCCCGCGAGTCGCCCCCGGCCCATGCGTTGAGGAATGCGACCACGTCGCGGGTGTCCACCGCGCCGTCGCCGTTGAAGTCCGCGACGCACCCGACCGCCGTGCACCACGCCCCGTTGGCCTCCCACCACGCGACCGCCTCGCCGTGCGTGATCTCGTCCATGCCGTGGTTGAAGATGATGTAGAGCGGCTCGCTCGTCGCGATCTCCGGCCGGTCCGACCACATCTCCAGCTCGAGCAGGTACACGCCGGGATCGCCCGGGCCCGAGAGCGTGAAGTCGTAGTGGTAGTGGAACTCGCCGTTCGAGGAGACGCCCAGCCCGAAGCCCATGACGGGCGTGTCGTCCGACGCGCTCGCGACCGGCCCGAGCGGGCCCCACGAGATCTCCATCCACTCCTCCGCGATCGCGTCGAACGTGCCGCCGCGCCATTCCCGCAGCGCACGCCGGATCGTGAAGCCGATCTCCGATCCCGCGGGAAACTCCCACGTCTCGCTGTCGAACCCCGGCTCGTCCGTCGCGCCGCCGGCCATCTCGCTCTCGAACGTGCAGGCCGGCACGAGCACCCCGCCGTCGAGGGTCGCGCTGGCGATCCGACCATCGACCAGCTCGAGCACCACGTCGCCCCCGTGCGGCTGCGCCCACGCGCCGGGCGAGCACGCCGTCAGAACCAAGAGCATCATCCGCGTCTTCATCGAACACCTCCCTGTCCGCCCGCGCTCAGTGCGCCACGGGCGGGAAGAACCGGTTGTCGTAGAAACCCCTGTACACATCGCCGAAACGCAGCACCTCCGCGTGCCCGTCGAGGAAGCCGTACGTCGCCCTCCCCTCCGGGCTCGCGGCCTTGCCGCCCCGGGCGTGCAGCTCCATCTGCGCGGCCGCACGCCTCGCCCACACCTCCAGATCCGCGCCGCGCCTGTACCACTCGCCGACGTGCACGTGGTCGCTCGTCGCGTACGCCGGGTCTCCCGGGGCCTCGCCCTCGCTCATCATGAGGAACTGCACGGTCGAGCCCGGGAAGCCGATCCGCCCGAGCGTGCGCCACGGCCTGACCCGCCCCAGCTCGGGGTCCGTGTACGTCGGCCCCTTGCTGGTGAGGTAGTCGTTGAGCCCGTAGCTCGACCAGCGGGCGATCTCGCCCGCCCCCGGGTCGTTGCCCGGGTCGTCGTCCGCGAGCAGATCGAGCGCCTGCGCGAGCGTGTAGCCCTCGTGCTCCCCGCCCTCGGACACCGGCCAGAGCCGGCTGCGATCACCGGGCGAGCGCAGCAGCGGCGGCCCACCGTAGTAGGGGGCCAGGTCGCTCACCCACGACGTCCGCGGGTCGTCGCTGCCCCCGTGCGGCAGCCCCGCGTCGACGAGCATCTCGTCGTGGTCGCCCGCGTAGAGCATCTGAGCGATCTCCACCTGCCGCACGTTGCTCGCGCACTCCACGGCCTGCGCCGCAAGCCGCGCGTTGCCCAGCGCCGGCAGCAGCATCCCGATGAGCAGCGCGGTGATCGCGATCACCACCAGCAGCTCGATCAGGGTGAATCCCTGTCGTTGCATGTCGCCTCCCCCGCGTGCGCACCGGCGCGTCCGCGGCGTGAGCGGTCACGATGTCCTCGATGAACGGTGTCAGGCGGCGCAGGCCGCGCGCGGCGGGGCGCGGGGCTCGCCCTCGCGCCCGAGCCTCTCGACCACCACCGGGTCGGGCTCCCGCGGCGTGAGGCGCGCGACGGGCATCGAGGGCCCGGCCGCCGGCATGGAGACCGGTGCCAGCCCCACCCGCTTGGCAAGCGCGAGCTGGTCGCACACCGGGCAGTCCGACTCCTCGTGGTGCGCCGGCGGCGCCCGGTCGCCTGGATGGCTCGGCTCGGCGGTGTCTCCGCATGCCTGGACGTGGTCCCTCGCGCCGCCGCCCCCCGCCCCGAGGAGGGCGTGAGCCGCGGGAGCCAGGGGCAGGAACCATCCCAGCAGCAGCGCGGCCACCGCGACCACCCACCCCTGCCGGTGCGCCCGAGATCGCGAGGCCGGTCTGTCAGCAGCGTCCGCCAATGCCCGCTCCTGAGAATGCGTTCTCATTATGGTGCCGGGCCCCGGCCGGTCAAGCCCCGCCGGACCGGCCGGCACCCGCCTGCACGCGTGCGAGGGTTCCGGTCGGCGGTACCATCGACCGAACGGAGGCCCGCGCCGGCATGGGGTGGACGATCCAATCCGAGTGGCTCAAGCGGATCTCGCTGGCGGACAAGTGCGTGATCCTCTTCGGCGGCGCCGTGGTGCTCATCGTGCTCGTCGCCCTCTCGGTGCCTTGGCTCCGGATGGGGGCGCTCGTCGACGGCGGACAGCTCGAGCTCAGCCGCAACCTCGCCACCGCGTGGGCCGAGGTGCAGAGCGCCGGCGTCGGCGGGGGCACGGGCGTGGCCGCCGAGATGGCCCGGGCGGCGGGGTTCGACGCCGAGCGCCTCACGCCCCTCGAGGCCGCGGCGAGCGCCGAGGATGACCGCCCGCTCCGGCGCATGCTCCGCCGCCTCGAGTCCGACGCCGGGCGCATGGAGGCCCAGCAGGCCCGCTGGGACGGGGCGACGCGCGTGTACCGCTACCTCGCCGCCGAGCGCGACGAGGAGGGCGAGCTGCTCTCGGTCGTCCACCTCTCGCGCCGCTCGACCGACGCGGCGGGGCAGCTGGTGGTCAACACCGCGTACCTGCTCAGCGCCGGCTCGCTCGTGCTGGGCCTTGCGCTGGTGGTCTTCTACCAGATCACCCACAAGATCGTCCTCGGCCCGGTGCGCGAGCTGCGCGAGACCGCCGAGCGCGTCCGCTCCGGCGAGCTCTCCGTGCGCAGCGAGATCGAGACCGGCGACGAGTTCCAGGAGCTCGCCGAGACGTTCAACGGGATGCTCGAGAACCTCTCGACCACCAACGACCAGCTCCGCGCCATCAACGCCGCGATGGACGTCAAGCTCAGCGAGCTGGCCGAGGCCAACAGCGTGCTCTTCGAGACCAACACGCTCAAGAGCGAGTTCCTTGCCAACGTCAGCCACGAGCTGCGCACGCCCCTCAACTCGATCATCGGCTTCGCCGAGCTGCTCCTGGAGATCGCCGGCAGGGAGAAGCAGCACGCCGCCCCGGGCCCGGACACCGCCAAGCGCGAGCGCTATCTCGAGAACATCGTCTCCGCCAGCCGCAGCCTGCTCTCCCTCATCGAGGACCTGCTCACCATGGCCCGGCTCGAGGCCGGCAGGGTGGACCTGCACCTGGAGCGCATGAGCGTCCGCGCCGCCTGCGAGGGGCTCGTCGCGCTCATCCAGCCGCAGGCCGACCGCAGCGGTGTGCTCGTGCGCGGCGAGATCATCGGCGACCTGCCTCTCCTCGAGACCGACCCGCGCCGCTTCCAGCAGATCGTCTTCAACTTCCTCTCCAACGCGGTGAAGTTCACCGGCCACCACGGGGCCGACGGGCGCCAGGGCGAGGTCGTCCTCCGCGCCGAGCGGCTCCCGCCCGGGCACGGCGAGGGCGAGCCCGAGCGCGTGCGCGTCAGCGTGATCGACAACGGCCCCGGCATCCCGCCGGAGGAGCACGAGCGCGTCTTCGAGAAGTTCCGCCAGCTCGGCGAGGGTCCAACCCGCCAGTTCGGCGGCACCGGCCTGGGGCTGGCCATCGCCCGCGAGCTGGCCCACCTGCTCCAGGGCGAGATCCAGCTCGTCAGCGACGTCGGGCGCGGCGCGATGTTCAGCCTCATCCTCCCCGTCGAGTTCAACCACGCCCGCGCCGCCGAGCAGCTCCTCGAGGGCCGGTTCCGCGGCGCCCTCGCCGGCCGGAGGCGGTGGGGGTGAGAGGTGGGGGTGAGAGGTGGGGGTGAGAGGGGGGGGTGAGAGGGGGGGGTGAGGCTTGAGGGCTCGAAACGCGGAACCTGAAACCCGAAACCCGAGATCCTCGCTCCTACCTCAACGCGCCGTCCCCCGTCACCGCATTCTCGTAATGCCGAATCTGAGGTCGTCGATCGCGCGAGTCGCGGAACTCCACCGTGATCACGTCGATCCGCACCCGCCGGCCCGCGAGCCGCGGATGCGACGCGAGCGCCCGCGCCGTGCGCGCCAGCCGCCGGCGCTTGTCGGCGTTGATCGCCCCGGTCGTCGCGAAGGCCCGCTCCCCCGGCGCGCGCACGCGCGTCTTCACCTCAACCAGCACCGCCTCGCCGGTCGCCCGGCGCACGCACACCAGGTCCGCCTCGCCCCCCGGGGTCTGGAGGTTCCTTGCCAGGACGCGGTATCCCGCGCGCCGGAGAAACCTCGCCGCCGCCCGCTCGCCCCGCCGCCCCAGGCGCAGGTGCTCCGCCTCGCCCCACACCGGCGCCCCGAGCATCACCCGCCCTCGGGGCGGTAGTACCACGCCTCCGCGACGTCCACCAGCTCCACCGTCAGCGCCTCGAGGTCCTCCTCGCTGATGCCCGCGCGCCCCAGGATCCTCAGCACGTAACGGGCCGACTCCTCGGCCTGCCGCTCCGCGGTGATCTGGTCGCGCAGCTCCAGCTGCACGTCGTAGAGCGACCGGCTGTTGTCCTCGATCCGGTCGAAGTAGATCCAGTACGTCGACGTGCCGGACTCGATCGGGCCGGTGGAGCCCCCCGGGGCGAGCGTGATCGCCGCCTCCTGCAGCGCCGCCGCCCCGAACAGCTCCGCCTTCTCCACCCCCTCGGGGATCGCTCGGGTCAGCGGCTCCTTCTGGAGATTGCGCTCGTCGGCGAACACCTCGGGGAACGGCTCGCCCCTCACCCGCGCATCGATCGCCGCCACCGTCTCCGCGTCGGCGCTCCGCACCCGGATCACGAGGAAGACCGCCTGCGGCGGGGGGTTGTACTTCTCGATGTTCCGCTCGTACTCGATCTCCAGGTCGCGCGAGGAGACCTGTACGCGGTCCCACACCTTGCGGCGCAGCTGGTCCACGATGAGCGCCGCCCGCTCACGCTCCCGCTTGACCTCCTCCAGCGACATGCCGTACGTCTGCCGGGCGTACTCGTCCGCAAGGGTCTGGCTCCCGTACGTCCGCGCCACCTGCTCGCGCTCGAAGCGCTGGAGGAAGACGCGGAGCCCCGCCGTCTCCTCCGGCGTCATGGCGGACCGCGCCTCCGCAAGGAACAGCTCGTCCTTGAGCTGGCTGATGATCTCCCCCAGGATCGCCTCGCGCGCGTACGCCCGCCACGCGGGCCGCGCCCGGCCGGCCGACTCGGCCGCGAGACGCGCGCCCATCGGCTCGAGCCATTCACGCGCCTGGATCGGCCGCCCGTTGAGATCGCCGACCTTGGCGTCGACCAGCTCCAGGTCGTCCGGCGTGAGCTCCCCGCCGCCCGGCTCCCCGGCCCCGGCCGCGCCGCCCTCGGGCGCCAGCGTCGGCCCCCCGACGCCCACGTCGATGTCCTCGACCTCACCCCGGGCCTCCGCCTCGCTCAGCGTCCGGATCTCCACGCGCTCCGGCCGCGCGGGCGTGGGGGCGTAGAGGGGGACCGCCCTCTCCGCCGTCGGGGCCGCGGGGTCGCGGAACTCGCCGGGAGAAAGCTGCCGGGCGGCGCCGCCGACGTGGGTCGTGGTCGAGCCGCATCCGGCGGCGATCGCCGCGACGGCCACGCACGCCCCGCGTGCGCCCGCCGCGAGGCCTCGGAAGTGAGCCGATCCGTCTACCATGCGTGAGAAGCCTAGCAGAAAGGACGGCCCACATGTCCGAAGCCGAGCGGCCCAAGATCATCATCGACGACGACTGGAAGGCCCAGGCTCAGGCGGAGAAGGCCAAGCTGGCGCAGCAGGAGAAGGCCAAGCAGGCGTCCGCTCCGCCTCCTCCAGCGCCCGCGCCGGGAGCGCCCGCGGGAACCCCCGGCGCGCCCGAGTCCGACGAGATCGGCTTCACCGATCTGGTGCAGATGCTCGCGAGCCAGGCCCTGCTCTACATGGGCGCCGTGCCCGATCCGCAGACCGGCCGGGCGGTGGTGTCGCCGCCGATGGCCAGGGCCCACATCGATCTCCTCGGCGTGCTTGAGGAGAAGACCAAGGGCAACCTCACCGGAGAAGAAGCCAAGCTGCTCCAGGGCGTCCTCTACGAGCTCCGCATGCAGTTCGTCGAGCTCGGCAAAGCGATCGACCAGGCGATCAAGGAAGGCCGGATCTCGCCGGCGCAGGCTGCCTCGATGGGGACCGCGGGCGCGCCCGCGCCGCCGGCGCCGGGCGGGCGCAATCCCTGAGGTCGGGCCGACGCTTTCCGGATAGTCGCCTACAGTTTGTCGGCTCCCGAGCCCCGCAGGGGTGCTCCGGACAACGCATCGAACGCCCGGGACCGAGCCGTCCTGCACGCGCCGAGGGAGAGGTTCACTCGTGGCCGCAACGACCCCCTGGATGGAGCGACATTACTTCCTGCTGCGCCGCCTCCACTCCCTGAGCGGAGTGGTGCCGATCGGCGTGTTCCTCCTCTTTCACCTCACGACGAACGCCTCGATCGTCTGGGGCCGCCTGGGGGGCGGCGACCACGGCGGTCACGGCGGCGTCTCGACGTTCCAGCACGAGGTGAACTTCATCCATAGTCTGCCCGCGCTCCTGCTGATCGAGATCTTCGGCCTCTGGCTGCCGCTGGCCTTCCACGCCATCCTCGGCGTCGTCTACGCGCTGAGCGGGCGACCGAACGTCGCGCACTACGGCTACCAGGACAACTGGCGCTACACGCTCCAGCGCATCAGCGGCTATGTCGGGTTCGTCTTCGTCTTCTACCACGTCGCCACGCTGCGATGGGGCTGGACGTTCCTCGTCCCCGGGGGCACCGAGTGGAAGGCCGAGTACGCCGCCTCGACCATGGCCGCGGCGCTCCGCGGCGGGACCGAGGGCATCGAGCCGATGGGCTACGTGGTCTCGGCGTTCTACATGATCGGCGTGTCGCTCCTGGTCTTCCATCTCGCCAACGGGCTCTGGACCGCCGCGATCACGTGGGGGCTGACCGTCTCCGAGCAGGCGCAGCGCCGCTGGGGCCAGGTGTGCGCCGTCGTGGGCGTGGTGCTCATGGCCGCCGCGTGGGCGGCGGTGATCGGCTTCGCCACGCTGGACCACAGCCAGGCGAGGGACCTGGAGAAGGGCCTGCTCGGCGACCACGCGCCGGCCTCACCGCCCACCGAGATGATGCCCGATGTCGCCGAGGCGCCGGAGGGGGGACTCGTCCGCACCGGGCGCTGAGCCCACTACCGAGACTCGCACCAACGGGGAACACCAACCGATGGCAAAGCAACGCGTGATCGTGGTCGGCGGAGGGCTCGCGGGACTCGCTGCGGCGATCCGCGTCGCCGAGTGCGGCCTGGCCGTGGACCTCTTCTCGCTCGTCCCCGTCAAGCGCTCGCACTCGGTGTGCGCCCAGGGGGGCATCAACGCCTGCAACGAGGTCGCCCGCCAGCAGGGGTACTCCGAGTACGAGCACTTCGATGAGACTATCTACGGGGGCGACTTCCTCGCCGACCAGCACCCCGTGCTCGAGATGGCCAACTGGGCGCCGAAGATCATCGACCTGCTCGACCGCATGGGCGTGCCCTTCAACCGGACCAGCGAGGGCTACCGCGACCTGCGTCTCTTCGGCGGCTCGCTCTTCAAGCGCACCCACTTCGCCGGCGCGACGACGGGCCAGCAGCTCCTCTACGCCCTCGACGAGCAGGTGCGCCGCCTCGAGGCCGAGGGAGCGGTCACCAAGTACGAGTTCTGGGATCTCCTGTGGCCGGTGCTCGCGGACGGGCCGAACGGCCCGCGCTGCGTCGGCATCGCCGCCCAGGACCTGCGCACCATGCAGATCCGCGCCTTCCGCGCGGACGCGGTCATCATCGCCACCGGCGGGCCCGGGCTCGTCTTCGGCAAGAGCACCAACTCGGTCATCTGCACCGGGGCCGCGCTCTCGCGCTGCTTCCAGGCCGGCGCCGCCTTCGGCAATCCGGAGATGATCCAGGTCCATCCCACCGCCGTGCCCGGAGCCGACAAGCTCCGCCTCATGAGCGAGTCCGCGCGCGGGGAGGGCGGGCGCGTCTGGGTCCCGCGCAGGAAGGGCGACACCCGCCCGCCCCGCCAGATCCCCGAGCCCGAGCGGCTCTACTTCCTCGAGGAGAAGTACCCCAAGTACGGCAACATCGTGCCCCGCGACATCGCGACCCGCGAGATCTTCGACATCTGCGTCAACCAGGGCATGGGCGTCGGCGGCGAGAACCAGGTCTACCTCGACCTCTCGCACATGGACCCCGACTACCTGACACGCAAGCTCGGCGGCATCCTCGAGATCTACGAGAAGTTCGTCGGCGTCGACCCCCGCCACGAGCCGATGCGCATCTTCCCCGGCGTGCACTACTCCATGGGCGGCCTCTGGACCCAGTACACCGCGGGCAGCTACAACCCCGACGCCCCCAGGCCGGCGCACAAGTCAGGGACGGTCCCGCCCTGCGACGCGCAGATCGGGCGCGGCATGCTCCCCGGCGCGCCCAACAACATGCAGACCAACATCGACGGGCTCTACGCCTTCGGAGAGGTCAACTTCGCCTTCCACGGTGCCAACCGCCTCGGCGCCAACGCGCTGCTCAGCTGCATCTTCGACGGCCTCTTCAGCGGCGTGAGCGTCGCGAACTACGTCGGCGACGGTGCGCCCTCCAAGACCCCCGCCGACTCACTCCCGCCGGGCGTGTTCGAGGCCGTCGTCGCGCAGGAGACGCGCAAGCAGGAGGTGATCCTCCGCACCGCCGCCTCCGGCGAGGCCTCCGACGAGGTCAACCCCTACATCATCGGGCGCGAGCTGGGGCTCGAGATGACCGCCGCGTGCACCGTCGTGCGCGAGGAGCGGCGGCTCGAGCAGTGCCGGGCCAAGATCGCCGAGCTCCGCGACCGCTGCCGCCGTCTCAAGCTCGCCGACGGCGCTACGTGGACGAACCAGGCCCTCGGCTACGCCCGCTCCCTGGGAGACATGATCGTCATCGCCGACGCCATGGTCCTCGGCGCGATCACACGCAAGGAGAGCCGCGGCGCCCACTACCGGCCCGACTACCCCGAGCGCGACGACCAGCGGTTCCTCAAGACCACCTACGCGGTGTACGACGCCGCCGCCGGCGAGACGAGCATCGAGCTGCGCCCCGTGGACTGCTCCCTCGTGAAGCCGCGCTCGCGCACCTACGGCCGCGTCGAGACCGAGCCCGCCCCCAGCAAGAAGAGCGCCGCCGCAGCCGGCGTGTGAGAATCGATCGGAGAGCCCCCATGACCTCGGGAACGCCGAACGGCCAGGCAACGAGAACCCCGCCCAAGCCCGGGCGGAAGGTCCGCTTCCGCATCAAGCGGTGCGACGGTCCCGGCAAGCCCTCACGATGGGAGACCTTCGACGTCCCCGTCGAGCCGGGCGCCAACATCATCTCCTGTCTCCAGCAGATCGCCGCCTACCCCATCACCGCCGACGGCAAGCGCACCACGCCCGTGGTCTGGGACGCCAACTGCCTGGAGGAGGTCTGCGGCGCCTGCACCATGGTCATCAACGGCAAGGTGCGCCAGAGCTGCTCGGCCCTCATCGACGCCTACGCCCCGAACGAGGGAGACGAGATCACCCTCGAGCCCATGAGCAAGTTCCCCGTGGTTCGCGATCTCTGGGTCGACCGCGCCCGGATGTTCGACCTCCTCAAGCAGGTCCGCGCCTGGGTGCCCGTGGACGGCACCTACGACCTGGGCCCAGGTCCGCGCGAGAAGCCCGACAGGCAGGCCGTCCGCTACGTCCTCTCCACCTGCATGACCTGCGGCTGCTGCCTCGAGGCCTGCCCCCAGTTCCTCCTCGAGGAAGACCCCGCCAAGTGGGAGACCTCCTTCGTCGGCGCTCAGGCCATCAGCCAGGCACGGCTCTTCAACATGCACGAGACCGGCGCCCAGCTCAAGGGCGAGCGGCTCGACGCCCTTATGGGGCCCGGTGGGATCACCGATTGCGGCAACGCCCAGAACTGCGTCAAGGTCTGCCCCAAGGAGATCCCGCTCACCGAGTCCATCGGCGCGATCGGCCGCTCCACCACGATCCACGCCATCGCCAAGTGGTTCACCGGCCGATAGGCCCGTCTGGCCCATGCGCGACGATTCTGCGGCTTGCGCGGCGCCGCACCCGCGCGCCCGCCCCGCAGACGCTCGCCCCCGCCGCCCCGGCGGCCGATGATCGACCGCGATGAGCACCGACGCGAAGAGGGGCCAGGACGCCACGCCCGGCATCGGCGGCCTCAACGTCATCCTGGTGTCGTGTGCCCTCGTCGTGACGGGCCACCTCTTGGGCGTCTCCTGGCTCTCCGAGACCGTCCTCGCCCTCCCGGCGGGCATCTGGTTTATCGGGCTCGTCACGGCGATCTTCTCCCCCGCGCTGCGCCGGCGGATCGCAGGCGCCGCCGACAAGGCGTGGGCGCTCGTTTCCCCCGGCTCCGGTTGCGCAAGCCCGCTGAGCGCCGGTCCGATCATTGAGCCGCGCGCCGCCGGCTGGTGGCCCTCCGGGCCGCTCGGCTCGGCGTGCATCGATCTCGGCACCCGCGTCGCATCCATACTGGCGCGCATCGCCCTCATCCCGGTCCGCGCACCAGAGCTCGCGCCGCTCGGACGGATGCGCGTGCGCACCGAGGAGTGGCTCGAGTCGCTCCCTTGGCCGACGCGGCCCCTGCGCGTCGGGCTTCACATGCCCGACGAAGAAGCCGAGGCGATCATCGCAGCGCACGGCGCGTGCCGAACCGAGTGGTTCAGGCTCCCCCGGTGGGAGGACCCCCAGGCCGCGTGCCGAAGGCATCTCTTCGACGCTGTCGTCTACCACGACGGAGAGGGACCGGTGCGCATCGTGACGCTCGAGCGCCCGCACCGCGCCGCCGGCGTGGTCGAGTGGGCCGACCTCCAGGGCGGGCTCACGTTCGGATCGCTCTTCCCGGCCCGGGTCGATCCCGCCGCCGTCGTCGTCGAGGGAGCAACCCGCACGAGGGTCCGAGAGGGAGCGGACCTTCTGCGGGCCCTCGTCGAGTCGGCCGCGACGCTCGCCCGATCCGCACACCGTCTCACGCTGCCCGACCTCATGCTCGGGCGGCGCGTGACCGACGCGGTCGACCGCCCCGCCGGGCTCTCGCTCTGGCGCAGCCCGCGACCAGTCGCGGCGACCGTCCTCGACGCGCTCGCCTCAGCCGCTGCGGAGCGGGCCCACGCATGGCCCGAGGCCGCGGCCGTGGCCTCGCGTGTCGCCGGGGGGTACTTCGTCTCCTGCCCTGGGCTCGCCCCATCCGATCGCGCCGCCGCGATCACCCGTGCGGCCGCCGGCTCACCCGAGGACGCGACCGCCGCGTTGCGCCTCGGCGCAGCGTGCATCGGCGCCCTCGAGGACGAGCGGGGCCTCGAGTGGCTCGTCAAGGCCGACGTGCTCATCCGGCGTGGCAGGACCCCCCTCGTCCCGCTCGACCACGCGGCCTTCCTCGAGTCCGAGCTCGTCCACGGCACCGACGACCCCATGAGCGTCGGGCGCGCCGCCGCGGGCATCTGCATGGTCTGCGCCGCCACGCCCACCGAGCGGATCCCCTTCGTGCGCGACGACATGCTCGAGGAGATGGCCTACGCCGGCTGGCTCGTCGGGCGCGATCAGGACCGGGGCCTGCTGATCTCCGTCTTCCTCGAGATCGAGCACGCCCACGCCGCCGCCGAGGGCAGGGCCGCCCGGCGCGGGAGGGGCCGCGACCGGCGCACGCAAGCCACCGCCGCATGATTCAGCCCTCGAGGTCGAGCCTCGGCGGCGCGGCGTGACCTTTCTGCACCAGCCGGCCGCCCGCTCCGTACTGCGGGTGCTCCTGCCGGTCCTCGCTCGCCTCTTCCTGCGTGTTGTCCTTGAGAGAGCGCACCGCGTCCGTCAGCTCCACATGGTCCACCGGCGCCCCGGGGTCCTGCCGGTGCGTCCGACGGACCCGGTCCCGCTCGCGCTCCTCGCGGTTGGCGCGGCTGACCGCCTGACGCTCCGCCTGGGGAGCGCCCGCCACCGACGAGGCGATGTGGGGGCCGAAGCTCGTCACCAGCCCGGATATCGACCGGGGCCGACCGACGCCTTCAATCGCACCGACAGACGGGGGTTATCGGGCAGATCGACCCCACATCTTGTGATTCCGGCGCCACGGGCGGCTTGCCCGCGACCTCCCGGTGCCACGGGCGGCTCGCCCGCCCGTGCCTCGCCCTCAAACCCCGATCGTGCTCACCCCGCAATCCACGTAGATGTTCTCCCCCGTCACCCCGGAGGAGAGGTCGCTCGCGAGGAACACCGCCGTCTTCCCCACGTCCGACCCCTCGACGTTCCGGCGAAGAGGCGCTCGCTCGGCGTTGTGCTTCTCGATGTCGTCCACCCCGCCCACCGCCGACGACGCAAGCGTCCGGAGGTACCCGCCCGAGATCGTGTTGACGCGGATCCCCTTCTCCCCGAGCTCCGCCGCCAGGTATCGCGCCGTGCACTCCAGCGCCGCCTTGGCCACGCCCATCACGTTGTACCCCGGAACCACCTTCTCCGCGCCGTAGTAGCTCATCGCCATGATCGACCCGCCGCCCGACCTTTCCATCAGCGGGGCCGCCGCGCGAGCGATCCCCAGCAGCGTGTACGCCGAGATATCGATCGCGCCCAGGTACGCCGCCCGTGGCGTCTCGACGAACTTCCCCCTCGCCAGCCACTCGCGATCGGCGAACGCGATCGAGTGCACCACGACGTGCAGCGCATCGAACGACTCGCCGTAGCGAGCAAGGGCGCTCTCGATCTCCTCGTCCCTCCCCGCGTCGAGCGGGCACATCCACGCGTCCGCCGCGCCCAGCGCCTCGACCGCGCGCCGCGTCCGCCGCTCGTTCTTCTCGCCCGGCAGGTGCGTGAAGGCGCACCTGCACCCGTGATCGATCAGCGACCGGGCGATGTGCCACGCGTACGACCGCTCGTTGGCGATCCCGATCACCAGCGCCGTCTTCCCGTCGAGCAGCCCCATCGGAGTCCTCCGTCGTCCGGACGCCGGCCCCTTCACCCCGGTGCCGACCCCCGGCCGCCAAGTCTAGCGCCGCGGGCCCCGCGACTACCATCCGCCATGCGTCCCTTCGACCTCAACGCCGCGCCGCTCCCCGAGCTGTTCGAGCACCTCGCCGAGGTCGGCCACCTCGACCGCTGGCTCTCGATCGTGCGCGACGAGGACCTCGGCCCCGAGGGCCTCGATATCACCAGCCGCGTCTGCGTCGGCGGCGACCAGCGCATCCGTGCCCGCATCGTCGCCCGAGAGGGGGGTGTCGTTTCCGGCCTCGCCGCCATGCCCCGGCTGGTCGCGGCCTTCGGCGCCGACGCCACCGTCCTGCACGCGCTCGACGACGGCGACGCCATCGACACCGGACAGACACTCGCGACCGTCGAGGGACGCGCGCGCGATGTCCTCGCCCTCGAGCGAACCATGCTCAACCTCCTGGGACGCCTTTCCGGGGTCGCCACGCGCACCCGCCGCTTCGTCGACGCCATGGGCGCCGGCCACCGCGCTACCCTCTACGACACCCGCAAGACAACCCCCGGGCTCCGCCACCTCGAGAAATACGCCGTCCGCTGCGGCGGGGGGCGCTGCCACCGCATCGGCCTCTACGACGCAGTGCTCGTCAAGGACAACCACATCGCGGCCGTCCCAGGTGAATCCCTCGCCTCCCGTGTCGAGCGGATCGCCGCCGAAGCGCGATCGCTTCGCGCCGACGCCCTGCGCTTCATCGAGGTCGAGGTCGACCGCCTCGACCAGCTTGACGAGATCCTCACGCTCGGGCCCGGCCTCATCGACATCGTCCTCCTCGACAACATGTCCTCCGAGCAGCTCCGCCGGGCAGTCTGGAGGCGCGATGAGCGACGGCCCGATATGCTGCTCGAAGCTTCCGGCGGCGTGCGCCTCGAGAACATCCGCGAGGTCGCGGCGACCGGTGTGGACCGCGTCAGTGTCGGCTCGCTGACCCACCACGCCGTCTCGCTCGACCTCGGCCTCGATATGGAGTGATCGCAGTGGGGGACCACGGCAGCACGCAACCACCCGCGCCGGACGCGCCTCACCCCGCGCCCGAGCCGCCCGACTCTCTCGAATCCTGGGCCGACCTCCTCGAGGCCGCCTGCGCCCGCGCCCCCGCCCTCGGCCTCCGCCACGTCCGCGTCCTCGCCGAGACCGCCTCCACACAGGACGCCGCGCACCTCGCCTCCGGCGCAAGCCCGGGATGGCTCGTCATCGCCGGACGGCAGACCGCCGGGCGCGGGCGCCTCGGGCGCGACTGGGCCGACGACCACTCCCGCGGCCTCGCCATGACCCTCACCCTCCCCGCCGGCTCACTCTCCTCGGTCGCCGCGGGCCTGGCCGTCTGCCGCGCCGCCGACGCCCTGCTCCCCCGCCCCCTCCTCGGCCTGCGCTGGCCTAACGACGTCGTCGAGCGCGCCGCCCCCGGGCGCAAGCTCGCGGGCGTGCTCATCGAGGCCCGCGACGGTGTCGCGCTCGTCGGCATCGGCGTCAATGTCGCCCAGCGCGACTGGCCCGCCGAACTCGCCGCCCGCGCCGTCTCGCTCCGCCAACTCGGCTCGGCGGCCTCGCGTATCGAGGCCGCGTGCGCGCTCGTCGCCGAGCTCGAGCGCATCTCCGGCCTCTCGCCCACCGAGATCGCACGCCTCGCCACCGGCCTCGACACGCTCCGCGGCACGACCCGCCGCTTCAAGTCGGGCGCCAACGTCTACGAGGGCGTCGTCGAGTCCATCCGCCCCGACGCCGCCATCCGCCTTCGCACCCCCGCCGGCGACGTCATCCAGCTCCCCGCGCACACCACAACGCTTTTGCACGAGTGACAACCCAACCCGAGCTCGCCGCCCCCCTCTTCGTTTGCTCGTCGCCGGTTTGCGATGCGCTGGTTCGCTCCCGATCCAAAAAAAGAAAAGGCCCCGGACGCAAGCCCGGGGCCTCCTCTCCCGGCCCTCACCGAAGGCCGATCGGGCACTTCCCGTTCCACACGTTCAGGAACTCCAGCACGTCACGCGTGTCGATCGTCTGGCTGTAGTCCATGTCCGCCTCCAGGCTCTCCTGCGTCCACGCGTTCAGGAACGCCAGCACGTCCCGGACGTCCGCCTCGCCGTCGCCGTTGAAGTCGGCGAAGCACGGACGCTCCGCATCGACGCAGAAGGCCATGTCCGCGTCGCCGTGGCACCCCACGAACCCGTCCGCGACGTTATACGACCAGGACGTGAACCCGTACACCCCGTCGGTGCACTTCCAGGCGAAGAGGTCGTAGCTGTCCGGGTCGAGCGGGATGCCGTAGACCATGAGGTGATACCGCTCGCCCTCCTCGAGCGTGAACACGTCCGGCGCCTCGACCGTGAACTCGTAGTGGTTGATGCCGTGACCGTCTGTCCCGACGTACCGCGGGTTCGTGCTCTCGACGCCCGTCGTGAAGCCGCCCACGATCCCGCCGAGCCGGTTGCCGCACGGCGCGTCCACGTCCGCCACCGCCCGGTGGATCTCCACCTCGAACCCCGCGAGGTTCTCGAAGTCCGCGCCCGTCCCCGCCCACGCGTCGAACATGCCGCCAGTGAACTGCACGCGCCGCAGCAGCCCCGTCTCGACAGCCGTGAAGTCGTCGAACACGATGTAGGAATTGGTGTTGCTCGGGAAGTTGCTGTAGTACGAGCCGCCCGAGCCGTCCTGCTCCTGGCACGAGCCCGCCGTGATCGTCCGGAACGCCATGTCCGGGCTGCACCGCGCGTACCCGTTCGTGCTCCTGTCCCACGAGGTCGCCGCGTGGTGATTCGCCGCGGGAGACTCCCCCCACGCGAACAGCTCCTGCCCGCCGGGGTTCGCCAGCCGCGCATAGATCGTGATCATGTACTCACGCCCCGCCTCCAGCGCCGGCACGCCCTCCAGGTTCGCCGTGAACTCGTACGCGTCGATCTGTCCGCTTGCGATCTCGCACTCGAACCGCGGCCGCAGCTCGTTCACCGCGAAGTCGTCGATGTACACCGGGTCCTCATACGTCCACCCGCACTCCCCGCCCGGTGCGATCGTCCAGATCTGCACCCCGATGGTCTCGATCGCGCTCAGGCTCCCGCTCCCGCCGTAGATGCCCCCGTAGAACTGCACGCCCACCAGCGGCGTCCCGTCCGCCACGAAATCATCGAAGACGAAGTAGGGCGAGATCGTGCTGTTCGAGTTGCTGAACCACCCCGTGCCGTCGCAGTTGATCGGCTGATCGACATACCGCTCACCGCCCCCCGACCCGCCCCGAGCCGCGCCCGTGCCCCCGTTCGAGCCCGTTCCCGCGCTCGGGCTCAGGTTTGCGTACCCTCCGGGGGGCGCCTCGTGAGGCATCAGCAGCAACGCCGCCTCCGAGAGATCCAACTGCTCTCGAGCCGCCCGCGTCAACCCCAGCGTCTCGTGCGGCCCCACCGCGGCGGGCCCGCCCGCCTCCCCGAACCCGCCGCCGCGTCCGATCCCATCGCCGGCGACCGCCTGCCCCGACGCGCCCGACACCAGCGCGCCACACATCGCCGCCGCCACCAGCGGCAAGCACCTGATCTGACTGTTCATACTCGCCTTTCTCCCTGGGATCCCGGCGGCGAGACGGGCACGCGCCCGCTCCCCGCCCGCCCAGTAGCGAGATCCGCGCCCGCGGGATGACGCGCGGCGCCGCCGGACGGCGCGGTGCGGGCGCCACCCGCGTCCACAGGCCGATCGGGTGCTCTCTCAATCGCCGGGGCATGGAGGCCGAGGGCCGACACCCCCGGAGCGCCGCCACGCCGAAACCCCGCACCCCGATGGGGCGCGGCTTTCAGAACCCGTCGTCCCGCCGGGGCGGGCGCGCCGGGGGTGTCGGCTGATCCCCCGCCCGCTACTCCCCGTCCGGCAGCCGCATCACCTCGATCTTCCGGATGCTCACGCGGCTCTCAGGGTCGTGCTGCTGAAACGCGAAGTGCCCCGGCCCGAATTGCTTCTCGAAGTCCAGGTGCTCGTACAGCTCGCGCCCGTCCACCGTCACCTTGATCCGCGTCATCTCGCGCCCCCGCCACACATCGTCGCGCACCTCGATCTCGTACGTGAACCACGCGTCCGGCTCGACCAGCCGCTCGTACACGTGGCACATCCCGTACAGCGACCCCGTGCGGATCGGGTCGCTGTGCGTGCTGTCCACCTGCGCCTCGTACCCGTCGAGGAACCCCGGCTCCGCCGCCGTGCGGAAGTAGAGCCCCGAGTTGCCCCCGTCGTTGATCTTCATCTCCACGCGGTACCGGAAGTTCGTGTAGGGCCCGCTCGTCGAGACCAGCATCGACGGTTGCCCCGACCCCTCGATCGCCCCGTCCACCACCTCCCACTTCGTCTCCTCCGAGCCGACGACCTTCCACCCCTCCAGCGACTCGCCGTCGAAGAGCGACTCCCACTCGCCCGCCTGGTGTTGGGGCTGGCGGCTCGCCCGCTCGGCGCCCTGCGCCGACGCGACGCGCACGCCGCCGACCAAGGCGATGCACAGACTGAGAAGTGTGAGGCCTCGAGCAAACATGCGGATTCCTCCCGGTCAAAGACGCCCGCGGCGGCACAAGCGCCGACGCGTCCGAGAGCTTAGCGGGGCTTCGGTGACAGAGACCGTTTCCCGCATCCCGTCACACCCCGTAGGGGTGATCTTCAGTAGCCGGGGCGTGGAGGCCGCAGGCCGACACCCCCGGAACGCCCCCCAATCCCCGCACCCCGTAGGGGTGCACGCCCGTCTTCGCCCCAGCGGGGCGCCTGAATGTACCGGCGGGTGAAGCGCAGCCCGCCTCAGGCGGACGGAGCGAAACCCGCCGTACGCGCCCCCCGCGCCCGTCAGCCCCGGCAGGGGCGACAGAACGGAACCTCACCGTCGACGATCCAACTCACTCTCCGCCGCATCTCAGCCCCAACGGGGCGCGAGAGCCAGAGCCCGGGGCGCCGCCCCGGGTCCTCGCCCTACATCACGCGCACCGGCCCCGAGCCCCAAAGGGGCGACATAGCCAATGTGCCGCACCGCCGTGCCACGACTCGCGGTTATCCTGAAGGCGTGGTCTGTCGCATCATCATCCAGGCGGCAGCGACCGTGCTTGCGGTGTTGCTCGCGGCGTGGCTGGTGAGTCTTGCGTGGCCCGTCAGTTGGCAAGCTCGCAACGGCGGAGGGATCGCGCTGGTGCACCACCGGATGTACATCTGGGTGCGAGAGCCTTGGATGCCCGATGCGGCGTGGCAGCTCCGTCTCGAGTATCGGGACCAGGGGAGCCTCGATAGACCGCGATGGGGCGAT
>CAYTAH010000057.1:0-20751 GCA_964435785.1 uncultured Phycisphaeraceae bacterium
GGACTTGGGCCATCGCGCAAGCGCACAACGACGCATCAATGGTGAGATATCCGGGCTAGGCCCGATCGTCGACTCTCTGGCAACGGAGTACGAGGGCCGGGCCACCGTCGCGAAGGTCAACGTCGACGAGTCGCCCGGTGTCGCCGGGCGGTTCGGGGTGCAGTCGATCCCGACGATCGTCCTGCTCAAGGACGGGCGCGAGGTTGCGCGCGCGGTGGGCCTGCGCGCTCGCGAGGAGCTTGCGAGCGCGCTCGACAAGCTTCTGGCCGCGTAGGCCACCACCCCACCGTCGGCACGAGGGATCGCTCTCTCAGGAGGGCATGGGCTTGCCCATGAACTCCTCCTGCACCACCTTGCCCTTGAGCACGCTGTAGAAGGCCAGCTCGTCCCCCTCCCAGCGCTTGCCGCTGGCGAGCTCCTCGGCGTCGATGTGGAATCTGACGCCGAAGCCGGTGGCGCCCACGTAGGGCCCGTCGGCGGTGATCGAGTGGACGCGGTGGCTGCTGTACCACCAGTCGCTCTTGGCCTTCACGGCCTTCATGCCGTGCCAGGCCATGTTCATCTGGCCGCCCTCGATCGAGACGAGCTTGGGGCTGAACCACTTCGCCCAGATCTCCTCCTCCTTCTTCCCGGCGTTGACCATCGCCACGAAGTCGGCGCCGATCTCCGCCGGGCCGGGGCCCTTGCCCGTGCTCATCGGGCGCGGCGCCAGCTCGTTGGCTCTGCTCTTCCCCGCCTTCTTCCCCGACTTCTTTCCGGTCTTCTTCCCGGCTTTCTTCGGCGCGCCCTTCGCGGACTTCTTCCCGGTCTGCCTGGCGGCCTTCTTCGCGGACTTCTTCGCCTTCTTGGCCATCGCTCAATCTCCTTCAGGTTCCCCGGCGGCGGCGCTCCGCGCCGCCCTTCGTGACAAATGCTCACCCGGCGAGCACGATCCTCTCCAGCCGCAACGCCTCGCCCACGCTCCACGCCTGGAACGGGCAGCCTCGTTGTGTGTGCGGCGTGTCGCCGTCGGCGATCTCGGCGAGGTGCCCCAGGCCGTGCGACGTGGTGCTCTCGAGCAGGGGATTGAGAAACCGCTCGCGCGCCTCGGCCTTGGCGGCGGCCGTCGAGCCGCGCACACGCACCCACGCCTCGACGAACGGCCCCAGCAGCCATGGCCACACCGTGCCGTTGTGGTACGCGTGGTCGCGATGCTGCACGCTCCCGATGTACGTCCCCAGGTACAGCGGCTCGCCCGGAGCGAGCGTGCGCAGGCCCATGGGCGTGAGCAGCGCTCGCTCGCACACCGCGACGATGCTCTCGGCGCGCTCGCCGGTGACGAGCTGGTGCGAGAGCCCGCCCACGGCGAGCAGCTGGTTCGGACGCAGGCTGGCGTCGAGCTCGCCGGGGCTGTGCCCCGAGTCCACCACGTCGACAAGGCAGGCCCGCTCCCGGTTCCAGAACCGGTCCGTGAACGCCCCGAGCGCCTTGTCGGCGAGCGGGCCCAGCTTGGGGTCGTCGCGGGCGCAGAGCTTCAGCGCGTTGATCCAGAGCGCCTGCACCTCGACGGGCTTGCCGACGCGCGGCGTCACCGCTTCCCCGTCCACGCGCGCGTCCATCCACGTCAGGCTCGAGTCGCCCTCGCCGCAGGCCAGCAGCCCGTCGCGCTCCATGCGGATGCCGTGCATGGTTCCCGCGCCGTACGCGCGCACCGCGTTCACGCACGTGCGCCGGATGATCTTCTCGTCCCCGGGAGAGAGGTCGAACGAGCGCGCGGCCCGGGCGGCGCCGAGAAAGTCATGGGCGGCCTGGACGTACCACAGCGCCGCGTCCACCGAGTTGAACTCCGGCTCCTCGCCGACGTCGGGGAACCGGTTCGGCAGCAGCCCGTCGACCTGCGCCCGCGACCACTCCGTGAGGATATCGCGGGCCTCCTCCAGCCGGCCCGTCGCGAGGCACAGCCCGCGCATCGCGATGAAGGTGTCGCGCCCCCAGTCCGTGAACCACGGGTAGCCGGCGATGATCGTCGCCGCCAGGCCGCGACGCACGATGTAGGCGTCCGCCGCGCGGGCCAGGCCGTGCCCGAGCGCGCCCCGCCGGGCGCGCTCGGCCTCGCGCAGCGACCGGACGATCGCCCCCGCGTCGCCGCCGGGGGCGGCCGACTCCGGCGGCGTGTCGGTCGAGAGCACCATGCAGGCGTCGGCGCCGGGCGCAAGCTCGAACGTGAACTCCCCCGGCGAGGCCAGGTCCTCGACGGCGTCGAGCCCCCGCGCCCGCTCGGTCTCGTACAGGAACGAGCGGTACCAGTCGGGATTGGGCGCGTAGACGCCGTTGAAATGAACCCTCACCCGCGGCGTGCCCCAGTACGGCCGCCAGGTGACCGCCCCGTCGGCCAGGTCGGAGTGGAAGCTGAACGAGGCGTTCTCGCGGTGCAGGCAGTGGTATTGCCGGACGCTCACGAGGGGACGGACCCGAAGCGTGGCGGTGTGGCCCGGCGTGAGCATGCGCCACGTCGCTACGCACACCGGGCGCCCGTGCGGCACGAAGACCTCGTGCTGGATGCGCGTCCGATCGTCGAGATGGTAGATCCACGTGGGCCACGGATCGGGCGTGAAGCTCTCGATCCACTTGAAGCCCAGCGGGTGGAGCACGCCCGGCTCGTAGCGGTGCGCGCTGAGGGGGAAGTCCAACTCCCGACGACGCGCCCAGACCTCCAGCCCGTTGACGAGCACGAACCGGTCGGTGGGCGGCGTGCGCGCGGCCAGGAGCAGGGCGTGGTACCGGCGGGTGCGGATGCCCGAGACCGTCCCGGAGGCAAACCCGCCGAGGCCGTCGGCCTCGAGCCATTCCGCATCGGCGCCGAAGACGGGGTTCACGGCGGGGGCCCTCCGGGGAGTAGGGTAGCGGGGAAGCGGGCCGCTCTCGCATGGGCGCGCAGAGAAGCATCGGAGAGAGCGGGGCGCGTACGGTGGCGAGCCGCTGTGCTGGGTGGGCGGGCGCGGGAAGCGGTGCGCACCGCTGGGACAGCCGTGCCACCCGCCTATCGCGCGGCCTGGCCGGTCACGATGGGCACGTAGCCCACCTCCATGCCCGGCGGGGGCGTCACGAGCAGCGCGTGATCCAGGGAGACGAGGCGGCCGGACCGGAGCGGGGCCATGTAGTCGCGGTCGATCGGCCACGAGGCGTGGAGCTTCTCGACGAGCGACTGGAGCCGGCGCTTCTTGGCCTCGTCCCAGTCGTACTGCTGGAACGAGGGCTGATCGACGAAGCGGTACCAGCGGTAGGTGACCACCGAGCCGTCGGAGAGCTCGGCGGTGAGCGGTTCGCTCGCGGGGCCGGGGTTGGTCCAGGCGCCCTCGGTCGGGGAGGTGTAGGGCGGGCCCGGGTCGGCGAGCGGGAAGCGGGCCTCGACCAGCCCCGTCTCCGGGGGCACCCGCTCCTCCGCGATGGCGACGCGCTCGCCACCGGCCTGCTTGAAGTACCGCGGGAATTCGCCCGCCGCGCCCAGGTCGCTCTCGAACCACTCGAGGCCCCAGGCGGTCTCGCCGAAGACCTTGGTGTCGAAGGCCCGCTCGACACCGGCGATGGGCTCGCCGTCCTGCTGGTATTGCGTCGTGCGCGTGGTGAGGGCGCAGCGGTGGCTGCCCTCTGGCGCGAAGCTCCCGTCGCACTCCGGGCCGCCGTCGCGCCAGGCGCGGAAGGCGTCGGCGAGCGCAGCGCTGGAGTAGTAGGTGACGTCCTGCACGAGCACGGCCTCGCCGCGCTCGTCGACCGGGAAGCGCAGGCGCGGGATCTTCGTGTAGAGGGCGCCCGCGCCGTCGCGCCCGTCCAGCCGCGGCACGGTGTTGATCTCCATGGCCCCGCCGCCGGCGACGCCGGCGCGGGCGTCGAGGCCGCGCCCATAGAGGAAGGGCTCGTCGAAGAGCGCGCCGATCTTGCTCCAGGTCTCGGGGATGTAGAACGCGATGGGGCCCTTGAAGTTCGCGGTGTTGAGGAAGCAGGTCCAGCTCTGATCGCCGGTGGGCGGCTCATTTTCGGTGGGCTCGGCGGGCTCGGTGAAGGGCAGGGCCATCCACGCGTAGCCGAGGAACTCGCCGTTCGGCTCGCCCGCGAAGGGCAGGCCGTCGGGCGGGATGAGCAGGCGGTTGGAGAGCTGGGCGATGCCGAGCCGGTCGTCGGGCAGCGCCTCGTCGCTAGAGAAGAACGACCAGCCGGGCGAGCCGATCTCGTAGTCGTAGCACTGCGGCGTGGCGTTCATGCTGAACTTGGGCGAGCCGTAGCGGAACTTGTTGCCCCGCCAGTAGCCCAGCCCGCCCTCGACGGTCTGGAAGACGCTCGCCCAGGTCGGGCCGCGCTCGGGCCAGCGGCGGGCGAGCGTGCCCTCGGGCGCGAGCGGCGTGTCCTTGTTGTCGGAGTTGTCGGGCAAGATCCACGTGCTGGCCAGGCCGATCTGGAAGTTGGCGAGCGGCTCGTCGATCAGGGGCCAGACTGCGGAATAGAAGCTGATGCCGAGGCCGTACTCCGCGGCGTCGGCCGGCTGCACTGCGGTGAAGCCGATGTAGCCGTGCAGGCCGCGGGAGTGCAGCCTCACATCGCCCCCCTCCTGCCCCTGGCAATGGCACGCGGCGAGCATCAAGGCGATCGCAGTCCCTTTCCGCATCCGTCTTCCCCGTTCTCGACACACCTACCCACTTCTCATGCGCAACGAGCCACTCGAATCGTGTTCGAGCCCGCCGTCGCCGACGTCGTTCCGCGCAGTCTACCGCAGGGCTTTACGTCACGCGGGGATCACAGCGTCGGCGCCGTCCCATCCCGCGCCACCACCGCCACGCGATCCCGCAGCCAGGCCACCGCGTCACGGATCGCTGCCTCGCTCCCCGCGGCACGCCCCTTCGCCACATGCTCCTGGAACGCCGCATCGCCGAGCGCGCGTCTTGCCGCCGCCAGACATCCCTCGACGTCTTCCAGCTCCCAGGGCGACCTCGGTGCGCCCGTCGCGGCGCGCAAGCCGTCGCTCGCGCCGAAGAACACCGCGCCGTGCTCGTGCTCACCGACGCTCGCCGCGTACATGGCGGCCCCGTCGAGCGAGTCCCCGAGCCCCATCCGGTCGCCCAGCTCGGCGCGGATCTGCAGGCTCTCGAGGCACGAGGCGCACGCGGCATCGACGCGTCCCTCCTTGATCGCGACGCGCGCGAGCTGGGAGAGCGTCTCGGCGATGCCGAATCGGTCGCCGATCCCCTGCCGGAGCGCAAGCGCCTCGTCGAGCAGGCGCCGCGACCGCTCGAAGGCCTGGTCGTGATACGCGATGAGCCCGAGGTTGTACATATTGATCGCCGCAGAGGCCCGGTTGCCCGTCTCCCGGTTGATCGCCAGCGCCTGCTCGTAGAGCGGCCGAGCCTGTGAGATCAGGCCCCGGTCGTGCGCGATGTTCGCGAGATTGTTCAGCGACGCACCGATGCCGTCGACGTCCCCGGTCTCGCGATGAATCGCCAACGCCTCGGTGTGGTAGCCCTCCGCATCGGCGAACCGCTGCTGGAAGTAGGCCGAGTTGCCGAGCACATTGAGTGCCTTGGCGCACGCGCGCCGGTCGCCGTGCTCACGGACGATGCGCAGCGCTCCCCCCGCGTACCCGTCGGCCCCGCGGAGATCACCGAGCTTGAGGGCCATGACCGCGGCGGTCTGGAGCGTCGCCGCGTGGCCGGGCGAGCCCCGCACCAGAGCCTGGCTGGAGAGCACCCGCTCGCACGCGTCCATCCCGGTCCGGAAGTAGCCGTGAAGCTGCCAGAATCGCAGCATCGTGCCTGTCAGGCGGCACGCGGCGCCGATCAGGGCCGGCGAGCCCAGCGCCCGCGAGAGCGCCGCCAGAATGTTCTCGTGATCGTCCTCGACCCGCTGCAGCGACTCCGCTTGCCGAGCATCCCCGAAGTGCGCCGATGCCTCACCCGCGAACGCCTCGAAATGCCGCAGGTGCAGCGCGACCGCCTCATCCTCCTCGCCGCTTGCCTGGAGCTTCTCCGCGGCGTATTCGCGCAAGGTCTCGAGCATGCTGTACCGCACGGGACGCCCGCGCGGCCGATCCAGCCGGACGATCGACTTCTCGACCAGATTCGTCAGCAGGTCCAGCACCGCAAACTCGTCGAGCGCCGTCCCGTCGTCCGCACCGCCTTGGGCGCACACGGCCAACGCCCCCTCGAGCGTCCAGCCGCCCGCGAACACCGACAGCCGGCGGAGCATCCGCTGCTCGGCCCCCGACAGCAGGTCGTATGACCAGTCGATCGCCGCGCGCATCGTGCGGAAACGCTCTGGAGCGTCCCTCGCGGCGCCCGCGAGGAGCCGGAATCGGTCCGCCAGGTGCGCCTCGATCTGCGCGGGAGACAGCGTTCCTGCGCGGTTCGCGGCGAACTCGATCGCGAGCGGGATGCCGTCGAGTCTGCGGCAGATCCGTGCGATCGCGCCGGAGCTCTCCGGCGTCGGCTCAAAGTCGGGATCGATCAGCCGGGCCCGCTGGACGAACAGGTCCACGGCCTCGGTCCGTGCCGCGAGCGGGTCGTCGGCGTCAGCCGGCAGCGGCAGCCCCGAGAGCGGCATGACCTGCTCACCCTCGATGCGGAGCCGCTCCCGCGTCGTCGCGAGCACGTGCACCCCGGACGCTCCCGACAGGATGCGGGCGATCAAGCTTCCGACCGGCGCGAGCACGTGCTCGCAGTTGTCGAAGATCAGCAGCGCCGTCCAGTCCGAAAGCGCGCATGCAATCGCGCCGGCCGTGTCCGCACCGGGCCGATCATCCAGTCCGAGCGACGACGCCACCATCCCCGGCACGAACGCGCCATCGCGGACGGCCGCCAAGTCGATCCAATGCACGCCGTCCGGAAACGCATCGAGGAGTCTCGGAGCGACCTCAGCCGCCAGCCGCGTCTTCCCGCTGCCGCCCGGGCCGAGGATCGACACGAGCCGCGACGCACGGACGTCGGCCGTCAGGCGCCGCAGCTCGTCGGCTCGCCCGACGAACGACGTCCGGTGATGAGGCATGCCTCGGAGCGCGTCGGGGAGCGGTCTCGGCGTCGACGGCGCCCGGGGACGCCTCCCGAGCAGCGTCTCAAGCAGGCCCGCGATCTCGTTCATCGACTGCGGCCTCTGCTCCGGGTCCTTGGCCAGGCACCGGCGCACCAGCGTCACCGCCGGTTCGGCGAGCCCCTCCGGCAGCGCGCTCCACTCCGGTGTGCCGTGCAGCGTGGCTTCCATCGCGCTCTGGGCGTCCTCGCCGAAGAACGCTCGGCGTCCCGACAGGCATTCGTACATCACACACCCGAGAGAGAACACATCGGCCCTCGGATCGGGGGGCGCGGCGTCGAACTGTTCGGGCGCGGCGTACCCGGGCGTGCCGCCGCACGGCATCCGGGCCCCGAGCCCCGGCGCGCCCATCCCGGAGCCGCTCACCGCCGGCCGCGCGGCAAGCCCGAAGTCCAGCACCTTGATCGAGTCGTTCTCGCGCACGCGCACGTTGCTGGGCTTGAGGTCCCGATGACAGATCCCCGTCGCGTGCGCCGCGGCGAGCGCCGAGGCGATCTGGGCCGCGATCCACAGCGCACGCTCGGGCGCCAGCGGGCCTGATTCGGCCAGAATCCGGTCGAGCGAGCGCCCGGGCACATACTCGAGCACGAGGTAGATCTGCGAACCGATCTCGAGCATCTGGTAGATGCGCACGATGTTCGGATGATCGAGAGATGCAATGATCCTCGCCTCGCGCTTGAACTCGGCGACGCGTGCGGGGTCGGAGGCCATCGATCGGCCGATCGCCTTGATCGCGACATCGCGCCCCAGGCGATCATCCCGGCCCAGGTAGACGACCCCCATCCCGCCGCGCCCGATCTCGCCGAGGATCCGGTAGCCGCCGAGTTGTTCCACTTCGGTGCGCATGACGCCTCGCCCACCGACTTCATGGGATTCTAGAGCACCCTCATCCATTCCGGAGCGAGCAGCCGCGGCGTCGGAAGCAGTATGCAGATCTACCCCGAGCACGGGAAGGCCGAGATGCTGCGCCGGGCGAGGGCCTTGGCGTCGATACTCTGCCGGGGATATGGCGCGAGGCAATCTGGCCTGACTGCACGTGATCGCCACGCCCGACGCCGCGCCATACCTGATCGCGCCGGAGCGGGGCTTCGCCGCCAGCGCGCGCCTGCTGGGCGCCGACTACGCCGGCACGCTGGTCCACGACGGCTGGGCGCCGTACGACCGCTTCGCGCACGCGTCGCACCAGACGTGCCCGGCGCACCTGCTGCGGCGCTGCCGCGAGATGCTGGAGGCGGCCACGCGGGGGGCGGTGGTCTTCCCCCCGCAAGGTCAAGGCGATCCTGGCCCAGGCGTTGGCGGTCCGCGGTCGGCGTGACGCGGGGCGGACGGCGCGGACGATGGCACCCCGCCGCCGCCCGGCTCAGTACGTCCCCACCTTCGCCCGCGCCACGGCGAGGTCGTGGGCCACGTGGTAGGGGCGGCCGAGCTTCTCCCACTCGAAGTTCCAGCTGCGCCTCTCCACCTCGTTGCGGATCGCGATCCGCCCGCGCCTGTCGAGCCGGCAGAACTCCCACATGCGTCGGGCGAGCGTCTCCGCCGCCTCCTCGGTCGAACGCCCGCGACGCGGGATGATGTACATGCCCCAGCGGTCGTGGTCGGGGAAGTTCTCCGCGACGTACCGCCCGAAGCCCGCGAGATCGCTGGTCACGGCCGGCACGCCCAGGGCGACGCACTCAAGCGGCGTGTAACCCCATGGCTCGTACGCACTTGGAAACAGGCCCAGGTGGCAGCCACGCACGAACTGCTCGTACTCGATGCCCCACAGCGGGTTCGTGGTCGAGATGAAGTCGGGGTGGTAGACGACCTTCACGCGGTCCTCGGGGCTGTTGACGAGCCCCAGGCGCCGGATCGTGCGCAGCACCTCGTCGTCGTCCTCGTCGCCCAGCGTGTGGGTCACGACCGGCGGCAGCCGCCCGGTCTTGAGCGCCGCCTGGGTGCGCCGGAGGCGGAGCCGCCAGTACTCCTTGAGCAGGTCGTCCAGCGTCACCCGCTCCCCCGCCGCGGCCTTGCGGAACAGCTCCTCCCCCATGTCGTTGGTGATGGCGCGGCAGACCTCGCGCAGCTCGGCCAGCACCCCCCGGCTCTGGAGCACCTCGGGCTTGAGGTGCCGGTGGTCGCGGCGCGTGACGATGAAGAAGACCACCGTCCGCGCCGACCCCTCGCGCCGGAGCTGCTGGTTGAGCCTCGCGCACGCCTCGAGGCACAGATCGAACCCCTTGTTGCGCGGCTCGTAGCGCCCGCTCGAGAACATGTACGTGGTCTGCTCGAGATCGAAGGAGTAGCTGGGGAAGAAGTGCCCCATCACGAACTCGTGGATCCGCTCCTTGAACTGCGCGTGGAGCGTCTGGAACTCGTGCCCGACGTTGTAGCGGTCGATGTTGAGTCCGTTGGGCAGGATGAGGTCCGGCTTGCGCCCCAGGAGCACCGTGCACTCCTCGGCGGTGATGGGCGAGATCGTGGTCATCACGTGCGCCCCGTGCGCCGCCGCCCGCTCGTAATGGTGCTGCGCGGCGATGCCGAACCGCACCGCCTCGGCCGCGTGGTCGATCGAGGGCAGCCGCCCGTAGAAATCCCCCTCGCTGGAGGCGATGTACCGCCCCACGAGCGTCGCGTGCGTCGTGAAAACGATGGCGCAGTTCACCTGCTCCCGGCGGAGCATCGGGATCGCCAGCCCGCTCATCCACTCGTGGAAGTGCGCCAGCACGCGCCGGCTCTGCTGGCCCCGACCCTCCCACACCTCGCAGAGCACCCGCATCAGCTTGTGCACCGCGTCGCAGAAGGCGATCACCCCGTCCGTCAGCTCGTCGTGCCCGGGCGACTCCAGCCCGTGCTCCTTCCAGATGCGGTACTTCACCTCGTCGAGCCTGGCCGCCGAGAGCCTCTGCTCGAGCAGCAGCGCCCGCGGCCGGCTCTGCACGAGCCAGCGCCCGGCGTGGGCCGTCACGCCCTCGGACTTCAGCCGCTCGACGACCTGCGCCAGCCACCCCGTCGGACGGCGCGGGTCGATCTCGAGCAGGCTCTTCTGCCCCGCGTAGGGGCCCACCATCAGGTAGCGGTTCTGCCACCTGTTCACCATGCTGGGCGCCTTGGAGCGGAGCACCTGATAGATGCCCCCCACGGGGTTGCACACCTCCCAGCCGATCTCCGTCAGCAGCACCCCCGCCGGCGCGCGGTTGACGTCCACCTCGGGCGCGTGGCTCACGGCATGGGCGGGTGTCGTCGTGCGCATCGGGACGCGTCTCGCGGGTGGCGCCGATTCTAGCGGCGCCCGCCGCAGCGCCGGCCCGAGGGCCGGCCGGGGCCCCGGCCCGCCCCCGCGCCCTCGACGGCGGGACGAGTACGATGCACCCGTGGGAGACCTCACCGCGAGATACGCCGGGATCATCACCGAGGAGGACCTCTACCTCTTCAACGAGGGCACGCACGCCCACCTCGGCGAGAAGCTCGGCGCGCATCCCGCCGAGGGGGGCACGCACTTCGCCGTCTGGGCGCCGTCGGCCCGCTCGGTGCACCTGGTCGGCGACTTCAACGGCTGGGACTCGTGGGCCACGCCCCTCTCGCCCCGCGGGGCCTCGGGCATCTGGGAGACCACGGTCCCCGGTGTCGGCCCCGGCGCGAATTACAAGTACTTCATCCGCTCGGGCGCGCACGGCCACGAGGCGCAGAAGGCCGACCCCGTCGCGATCCACGCCGAGACCCCGCCGCACTCGGCCTCCCGCGTCTGGTTCCCCCGCCACCAGTGGGGCGATGCCGAGTGGATGGACGCGCGACGGGGGGACGACTGGCGCCGCCGCCCGGTCTCGATCTACGAGGTCCACCTCGGCTCGTGGCGCCGCGTGCCGGAGGAGGGCAACCGCTCGCTCTCGTACCGCGAGGCGGCCGAGCAGCTCGCCGAGTACGTCGGCTGGCTGGGCTTCACGCACGTCGAGCTGATGCCCATCATGGAGCACCCCTACGACGGCTCCTGGGGCTACCAGACCACCGGGTACTTCGCCCCCACCAGCCGCTTCGGCACCCCCGACGACTTCATGCACCTGGTGGACGCGCTGCACCGGGCGGGCATCGGCGTGATCCTCGACTGGGTCCCCTCGCACTTCGCCACCGACGGGCACGGCCTCTCGACCTTCGACGGCACCAACCTCTACGAGCACGCCGACCCGCGCCAGGGGTTCCACCCCGACTGGGGCTCGTTCATCTTCAACTACGGCCGCCACGAGGTGCGCTCGTTCCTGCTCTCGAGCGCCAACCACTGGATCGAGAGGTTCCACGCCGACGGCCTGCGCGTCGACGCGGTCGCGAGCATGCTCTACCTCGACTACTCGCGCAAGGAGGGCGAGTGGATCCCCAACCCCTACGGGGGCAAGGAGAACGTCGAGGCGATCGACTTCATGCGCCGGCTCAACACCATGCTCTACGGCATGCACACGGGCGTCATGACCATCGCCGAGGAGTCCACCGCCTTCGGCGGCGTGTCGCGCCCCGTCTACGACGGCGGGCTGGGCTTCGGCTTCAAGTGGGACATGGGGTGGATGAACGACACGCTGCGATACTTCCATCGCGACACCGCCCACCGTAAGTGGCACCACGACGAGCTCACCTTCCGCGCCCTCTACGCCTTCACCGAGAACTACGTCCTGCCCCTCAGCCACGACGAGGTCGTCCACGGCAAGGGCTCGCTGCTCTCGAAGATGCCCGGCGACGACTGGCAGAAGTTCGCGAATCTCCGCCTGCTGCTCAGCTACCAGTGGATGCTCCCGGGCAAGAAGCTGCTCTTCATGGGCGGCGAGTTCGCCCAGCGCGACGAGTGGCGCCACGAGCGGAGCCTCGACTGGCACCTCACCCACTACCGCGACCACCAGGGCATGCAGGAGCTGGTCCGGACGCTCAACCGCGTCTACCGCGAGCACCCCGCCCTCCACCAGGCCGACTGCGAGGAGCAGGGGTTCGAGTGGGTCCACTGCGACGACCGCGACAACTCCGTGCTCGCCTTCTTCCGCCACGCCTCGGACGGCTCGCCCCCGGTGCTCTGCGCCTTCAACTTCACCCCCGTCCCCCGCGACGGCTACCGGCTCGGCGTCTCCCAGGGCTCGCGCTGGCGGAAGATCCTCGACTCCGACAGCGAGGACTTCGGCGGGAGCGGCTACGCGTGGCAGGACCGCGCCCACGCCGAGGCCGTGCCCATGCACGGACGGGCACGCTCGGTCGCCGTCACCCTCCCGCCGCTGGGGGCGGTGGCGTTCGTGGCGGAGACGTAGGCCGGCCGCTGGCGGTGTGCCACGACCGTCCTGCCATGCCCGAGCCTCTCAAACATGCGGGACCGTCCTCGGCAGGACGGTAGTGCGGCGTCGCAGTGTCATTTCCGGACCGGACGCACCACCGTCGGAGAGACGCGGGAGAGAGAGAAGAAGGTGTAGACCGACGGTGGTGGCACACGCGCGACTCCCGTTCCCCTACTGTTCGCCATGCCCGAGCCCAGCCCGCGCCAGATCCAATCCCCCCGCGGCACGCGCGACCTCTACCCCGCCGAGGCCGCCCGGCGCCGCTGGCTCATGGAGCGTTGGCACGAGGTCTCCGTCCGGCACGGCTTCGAGGAGGTCGACGGGCCCACCTTCGAGGAATCGGATCTCTACGCCGTCAAGAGCGGGGAGGGAATCCTGGGAGAGCTCTTCCAGGCCTTCAGCGGCAAGAGCCCCGAGGAGGTCGAGCAGGTCCGCCAGTCCGGGCGCGCCCCCTTCGCCCTGCGTCCCGAGTTCACGCCGACGCTCGCCCGCATGTACGCCGCCCGAGCCGCCGGCCTGCCCAAGCCGTGCAAGTGGTTCATGGCCGGGCCGTTCTTCCGGGCGGAGAGGCCGCAGCGGGGGCGTCTGCGCGAGTTCCTGCAGTGGAACGCGGACGTGATCGGGCTGGACATCCCGCCCGAGCGGTGGGGCTCGGGCGACGCGGACGTCGCCGAGTCCGAGGCGAGGATGGACGCGGAGGTGATCGCGCTCACCATCGCGCTGCTCGAGGGCCTGGGCCTCACCCCGGCCGACGTGCAGCTGCGCATCGGCAGCCGCACCGTCGTCGACAGCATTCTCGCCGACATGAACGTCCCCCGCCCGTCCCACGGCGCGATCTTCAATCTCCTCGATCGCCGCGCCAAGCTGAGCCCCGACGCGTTCAAGCAGGAATGCGCCGGTCTGCTCGACGTCACCGCCTTCGATACCCGGCGCGAGGCGCTCGAATGGAGTCTTCGTGCGAAGGCCGAGTGGGTCGAGACGGGAGACCTCACCACGGCGACGCCGGTCAGCTTCGAGCCGCTGAGGAGGGCCTTCGGCCACCTCGCGGAGATGGCGCTCCTCGAGTGGTGCGTCCCCGATCTCTCGATCGCCCGCGGCCTGGCCTACTACACCGGCACCGTCTTCGAAGTCATCGCCGGGGGCGAGCGCGCCGTCGCCGGCGGCGGGCGGTACGACAACCTCATCGAGCTCTTCGGCGGCCCGCCCACGCCCTCCGTCGGCTTCGCCATGGGCGACGTCGTCCTCAGCCTCCTCCTCCAGGACAAGGGCCTCATGCCCGCCGACGACGAGCTCATGGGCCTCGTCGGCCAGCACCCCGACGTCTTCGTCCTCTCCAACGGCACGCCCGAGGCCGACACCGCGCTCCGCCCCCTCGTCGTCACCCTCCGGCGCGGCTCTCCCCCTCAAGCCTCAAGCCTCAGGCCTCCGGCCTTCCACGTCCGCCACTCCTACAAGACCACCAAGAACGTCGGCAAGCTCCTCAAGGAGGCCGCCCAGTCGCATGCGCGCTTCGCCGTGATCATCGAGGACGGCGCGACCTGCTCCGTGAAGGACCTGCGCGACAACGTGCAGTGGGACACCAGGGTGGCGCTGGCCGACCTGCCGGCCCGCCTCGCCGAGGCCCGCCGCGCCTAGCCCTGCCGCGCGCGTCACGCGGCGACCGACGATCGCGGGAGGGCGCATCCTCCTGTCCCCTCCCCGCTCGACCTACCTCCGCTGCTCCATCGGCCCGTTCCCACCCATCGGGCGCCGCCCGTGCAGCACCGGCATCTCCCGCAGGTACTCCTGCGCCGGCGGCGAGGGTGAGACGCCGAACATGTCGTACTCGTCGTCGAAGACCACCGTGCCGCGGTGGAGCATCACCACGCGGGGCCGGATGCGCCGGAGCAGGTCCTTGTCGTGCGTGACGATCACCGTCGTCCGCTGCTCGCCGCTGGCCCGCGGGCGGTGGTGCATGTTCCAGATGAGCTCGTGGATGCTGCCGCTCACCACGGGGTCCAGACCGGTCGTCGGCTCGTCGTAGAAAAGGACCGCGGGGTCGATGGCGATCGCCCGCGCGATCGCCACGCGCTTGGCCATCCCCCCCGAGAGCTCGTCGCGGTCCTTGCGGATCACGTCGTCCACGTCGAGTGCGCACGCCGCGAGGCTCTCCCGCGCCCGGCGCAGGATCTCCGCCTCGCGCAGGTTGTGGTGCTCGCGCAGCAGGAGCGCGATGTTGTCGTACACCGTCCCGCTGAACAGCGCGTTGCGCTGGAACACCACAGCCCAGTGCAGGCGGATGCGCTGCAGCACGCGCTCGGGGGCGGTCGTGATGTCCACCAGCGGCGAGCCCCGGCGACCGTGATCGGCCGCGAGCACCCGGCCGCTCGTCACGTCGAGCAGGCGCAGCAGACAGTCGAGAAACACGGTCTTCCCCGAGCCGCTGGCCCCTACGATCGCGACGATCTCCCCTCGCCGGATCTCCAGGTCGATCGACCTGAGCACCTCGCGCCCGTTGAACGACTTGCCGAGCGTCTCTGCGCGCAGCTCGACGGCGGGCTCGCCCTCCTTGGCTCCGGATTCGCTCCCGCCTCTCGCCGCCATGGGCTCCACGATAGCCGAGCCCCGGCGTACCATCCCGAGGAGCCCCGGTGATCTATCTCGACAACAACGCGACCACGCGCCCGGGCGACGCCGTCTCGCAGGCCGCGCACCTCGCCGCCACGCGCCTGTGGGCCAACCCCTCGAGCGTCCACCGCGCAGGGCAAGAGGTCCGGCACGCCATCGAGCTCGCCCGCAAGGAGATCGCCGCCCTCCTCGGCGTCAACCCCAAGGAGATCGTCCTCACCTCCGGCGGCACCGAGTCCATCGACCTTGCCATCCGGGGCGTCCTCGAGGCACGCGCCCGACGAGGCAAACCGACGCCCGGACGGCAGCCCACGCCCCCCAACATCATCACCACCCGGATCGAGCACGCGGCTGTGCGCGACCTCGCCGCGAGGCTCGGGGAGTCCGGGCGCGCGGAGATCCGCTGGCTCCCCCTCGACGCCCGCGGCATGGCGGACCCGGCGGCGCTCCCCGGGCTGATCGACGACGATACGGCGCTGGTCAGCGTGCAATGGGCCAACAACGAGACCGGCGTCGTGCAGCCGGTCGAGCGCATCGCCGAGATCTGCCGCGCCAAGGGCGTCCCCTTCCACTGCGACGCCGTCCAGTGGATCGGCAAGATGCCCGCGGAACTGGCCAACAAGCGACGAAGTGGCGAAGCGACGAAGCTCGAATCCGCGGCCACTTCGTCGCTCCGTAACTCCGTCGCTCCGTCGCTCCCCTGCGACCTCCTGTCCTTCTCCGCGCACAAGCTCCACGGCCCCAAGGGGGTGGGCGGGCTCTGGGTCCGCCGCGCCGTCGCGATCGCGCCCCAGATCGTGGGGGCGCAGGAGATGGATCGGCGCGGCGGCACCGAGAACGTCCCGGGCATCGTCGGCGCCGGCGTCGCCGCACACGAGGCCGCCGAGTGGCTCGCCGACCCGGCGCCCCGGGCCCGGCTCGCGGCCCTCCGCGACCGCTTCGAGCAGGGCGTGCTCACCGCCGTCCCCGGGGCGGTCGTGAACGGCGCCGGCTGCCCTCGCATCTGGAACACCACCAACATCGGCTTCCCCAGGCTCGAGGCCGAGGCGCTGCTCCTCCTGCTCTCGGAGCGGGGCGTCTGCGCCTCGGCCGGCGCCGCCTGCTCCTCCGGCTCGCTCGAGCCCAGCCCCGTCCTGCTCGCCATGGGCATCCCCGAGCCCGTCGCCCACGGCTCGCTCCGCTTCAGCCTCAGCAAGGAAACCACGCCCGAGGAGATGGACCGAGCCGGCGCCATCGTCGCCGACGCCGCGCGGCAGCTCGGCCGCTCCTCCTCCGTCCTCTGACCCGGCCACCGGATAGGCTGCGCCCATGCAAGGCCACGAGCACCCCTACGACGCCTCCCACTACGACGAGGGGTTCCCCGCCCCCGCCCGTGTCAGCATTCTCGCCATCTCCTCCCTTGTGACCGGCATCCTCTCTGTCGTCGGCTGTTGTGTCCCCGCCTTCGGGATCCTGCCCGTTGGCCTGGGGATCGGCGCGATCGTGGGCATCGGGCGCGCGAGGGGCGCCGTCGCCGGGCGGGGCATGGCGATCGGCGGCCTGGTGCTCGGCCTCCTCTCGCTCGTGGTCTCCACCGGGCTGTGGGTCGGGGCCGCGACGTTCGGCGGCAAGATCGGCCCCGTCTACTCGCAGGCCTTCAGCGACGACCCGGCCGTCGTGCGCTCGGTGCTGAGCTCCTCGGCCGCCTCAGAGGTGACCGAGGAGAAGATCGCCGAGTTCCAGCGATCGCTGACCGAGGACTTCGGAGGGCCGGTCACGATCCCCAGGGGCTTCCTCGCCCTCTACAAGGGCTACGCGAGGGTGGACCCCGACGAGCTGCACCGGCGCCCGGACGCCCGCCCGGGCAATCCCTACCTGCTCCCCGCCGAGGGGCCGGGCGGCTGGCTCGTGGTGGTGGTGGTCATGTCCGAACGCGAGGCGAGCCCGTCGTGGCTCCCCTACCTCGAGGACGTCGGCTACGTCGCCCCGGACGGCCGGATCGTGTGGCTCCTCGGGCCGCCCGCCCCGCCCGGCGAGAACCAAAGCCCGCCGCCCGGGCCGTCCGATGATGGAGCGGGTAGCCCGGCGTCGGATCCCGGCGCCTAGCCGGGCGTATCACTGAGATGTGGTCGAACTGAACCCTGCCCAGCTTGCCACAACGATCGATGCGGCGCCGCGGGACGTCGCGCCGGTCGTACGCTGCCATAACGTCGCCAAGTACTTCGACGGCCGCCCCGTGCTCGAGGACTTCACCCTCGACGTCTACCCCGGCGAGACGATGGTCATCATGGGCGGGTCGGGCTCGGGCAAGTCCACCAGCCTGCGCCTCATGATCGGGAGCTTCCGCCCCGACAAGGGCCTGATCGAGATGTTCGGGCGGAACCTCTGCCTGCTGTCCGAGACCCAGCTCAACGAGGTGCGCAAGCAGTTCGGCATCCTCTTTCAGTCCGGCGCCCTGTTCAACTCGATGACGATCGCCGAGAACGTGGCGCTCCCGCTCCAGGAGCACACCGGCCTCGACCAGGACATCATCGACATCCAGGTGAAGATCAAGCTCGAGCTCGTCGGGCTGCGCGAGCACGCCGACAAGTACCCGTCGCAGATCTCCGGCGGGATGAAGAAACGCGCCGGCCTCGCCCGCGCGCTCGCCCTCGACCCCAAGATCCTCTTCTACGACGAGCCCTCCGCCGGGCTCGACCCCGTCACCAGCGCCCAGATCGACCAGCTCATCATCGCCCTCACCCGCCAGCTCGGCGTCACCAGCGTGGTCGTCACCCACGAGATGGACTCGGCGTTCACCATCGCCGACCGCATGGCCATGCTCGACAAGGGGCGGATCCTCAAGGTCGAGAGCCGGCGGTGGTACGAGCGGCTCCGCGACCTCCCCGCCGACGCCGCCCGGGACCTCCCCGAGGACGAGCGCATCATCCGGCAGTTCCTCAGGGGCGACGCCGAAGGCCCTATCACCGCGCGCCGCGACCAGGCCGCCTTCACCACCGACCTCTTCGGCGCCTGACCGACCCGGGCTGACCGACGCCCCCACCCCGAGCCGATTAGAGTGTGGCCCGGACCGCGCCGTCGGCGCGGGGGCCGGGAAGGGAACCAGGCCAGATGAGCGCACGCTACAGCCAGAAGGCCAACCTGTTGGCGGGCGGCTTCCTGCTCGCCGGCGTCGTGCTGGCCGTCATCACCAGCTTCGTCCTCGCCGACATCAGCTTCAAGCGCTCCCACGAGTACATCGTGCAGTTCTCGATCCGCGACGGAGCGACCGGGCTCTCGCCCGGCGCCGCCGTCCGCGTCGGCGGCCAGCCCCAGGGCAAGGTCGAGTCCATCCACGTCGAGGCCGACCCGGACACCGGCGAGTACGTGGTCAACACCGTGATCTCCCTCCGGGCCGATATCGAGCTCTTCGAGGACGCCTGGGCGTATCTCGAGGTCCCCCTCCTCGGCACCGCCAGCACCCTCAACATCCCCTACCTCGGCGCCGGCGAGGTGGCGAGCCCGCAGGGCTCCTCCCCCCGCCTCGAGCCGGGCGAGACGCTGCACGGATCGGTCGCGCCCCCGGCCTTCCTCGCCAACGCCGGCTTCGGACCCGACCAGCGCCTGCAGCTCCAGCGCATGTTCGAGAGCGCCGAGCTCGCCCTGCGCCGAATCGGAGAGGCCCTCGATTCGCTCACGCCGCGCATCGAGCCCGTCGCCGACGATGTCGAGGCGACGGTCGCGTCCGCCCGGCGCAGCGTCGAGCGCGTCGAGGGCGACATCGACCGCTGGAGCGGGAGCATCTCGACCACGCTCGGCAACGTCGAGGCGGCCAGCGCCGACCTCGGGCCCATGACCGAGGACGCCAAGATCGTGCTCGCCGACGCCAAGGAGCTGATCCGCTCCGGACGCGCGGTCATCGACGACAACCGGCCCAGGATCGACAACATCATCGCCAACGCCGACGACGCCGCCGCCCGCCTCAACGAGGAGTGGATGCCCAAGGGCTCGGAGCTCATCGACGCCGCCAAGGCGGGCGCCGAGGAGTTCGCCGACGTCGCCGAGAGCACCAAGGGCCTGCTCGTCGAGCAGCGCCCCAACATCGATCGCTCCCTCGCCAACCTCCGGATCGCCAGCGACCAGCTCAAGTTCCTCGCCATCGAGGCCCGCGCCCAGCCCTGGAGACTCCTCCACCGCCCCGACACCAAGGAGCTCGAGAACCAGCTGCTCTACGACTCGGCACGCTCCTACGCCGTCGCCGTCAGCGACCTCCGCGTCGCCAGCGAGGCCATGGACAGCCTCATCGCCGCCGCGCAGTCCTCCGGCGACCTCGACCCCGACCACCTGCAATCCATGCGGGCCAGGCTCCAAGAAGCCTTCGAGAAGTACGCCCGGGCGGAGGCGGACCTCCTGGACCGGATGATCGAGGCCAACCGCTAGGATTCCCCGTGCACGCCCGACGCCCCCTCACGCTCGCCACCCTCCTCGCGGCGGCGTTCTGCCCCGGCGCGCTCGGCCAGCAGGACGACCACGCCAACCCCTGGCGCCAGGCCCTCCAGCGCTTCGAGCACCGCCTCGACGCGCTCCTCGACGATCTCGCCAGCCTCGACGAACGCCCCGAGGCCCCGGTCGGCATCTTCGTCCCCCCCGGGCCCGCGCCCGTCGAGGCCCGCGCCCTCCCCGCGGCGTGGATCCCGCTCGGCGCGATCGACGGGCCGCCCCGCCGGCTCGTGCTCCTCGTCCACGGGCTCGACGAGCCCGGGGACATCTGGTGCGACCTCGCCCCCGCCCTCGTAGAGGCGGGGCACGCGGTCTCGCGCTTCGAGTACCCCAACGATCAGCGCGTGCACCTCTCGGCGGCGCAGCTGCTCGAGAGCCTCGACCGGGCGCGCGACGCGGGCGTGGAGGAGATCGCGATCATCGGCCACTCGATGGGCGGCCTCGTCGCCTTCGACGCGCTCACGCGCGAGGACGGATACGCCGGAGACATCTCCGGCGCCGCCCATCTCCCCCGCGTCACCCGCCTCATCGCCGTCGGGACGCCATGGCGCGGGTCGCCGTGGTCCAGGCTCCGTGCGGCCGCGGAGGTGCGGGAGCAGGTGCAGCGCTGGCTCATGGACGAGTCGTGGGACGTCAGGCCGCTGCTCGACTACCGGCGCGACGGTAAGGGCCAGGCCGGCGACGACCTCGCCGAGGGGTCCGACCTCATCCGAGCGCTCGGGCAACGCCCCACCCCGGAGGGCCTCCCGCTGACCATCATCGCCGGGCGCATCGCCCCCGCCGGGCCCGATGACCTCGCCTGGCTCGAGCAATCGCGCATCGTCCGCGAGCTCTTCAGCGAGGAGGACCTCGCCGAGTTCATCGCCGACATCGCCGAGAGCACCCAGACGCTCGGCGACGGCGCCGTCCCCCTCGACTCGGCCCTCGCCCGCGAGACCGACGACGTCGCCGTCTTCGAGGTCAACCACCGCGCCCTCATCCGGCGCAGCCCGATCGACTTCATCACCGGGAGCACCGAGGGCGGCCCGCCGGGAATCCCCGTGATCCTCGAGCGCCTCGCCCGCGAGCCGCGGGACACGCCCGAAGAGCCCGCCCCCGACGACCCCGACCACTAGCCTGGCCCTCCCGTCGGGCATGCGTTAGGATGGGTCCGTGGCCCAGCGTCGTCACCACTACGAGCAGGCCTTCGAGGCCTTCCTCCGCGCCGAGCGCATCCCCTACGTCGCCGTCAACGAGGCGAAGAAGGCCCTCGTCCCCCGCGGCCTCCCGGGCCCCGACGGCGGCGACCCCCAGGCCAGCCTGAAGACGCTTTGTTTAACTGGCAACCGCGGGGACGAGTATCAACGAGGTTTTCGCC
>CAYTAH010000058.1:0-20276 GCA_964435785.1 uncultured Phycisphaeraceae bacterium
TCCACACCCTCGCCTACACCGCCACCTTCCGCCGCATCCGCGAGTTCTGAACGACCCGACATCGCGATTCTGCCGTTCCACTCTCTGCGCGCTGCCCTCTGCTCTCACCCTCTCACCCCTGTCATCCACCATGCCCCCCGACCTCCTCGCCCCCCTCGCCCAGTTCGGCGCCGCCGGCCTCATCGCCTTCATGTGGCTCTCCGAGCGCCGCGCCTCCACCGAGCGCGACCGCCAGCTCTCCCAGGCCCACGAGCGCCTCGTCGCCGAGCGCGAGCGCATCGAGATCCTGGTGAACCTCGTGACCGAGAGCACCCGCGCCCTCACCGCCATCGAGTCCTCCCAGCGCGAGCTCGCCCGCGTCGTCGACCGCCTCGCCGCCGTGCTCGCGCCCCCCCGCCCCGACCATGTGGCCCCGCGCGCCGCCGGATAGACTCCCGAAGGATGATCACGAGGCGATCCACGACGACCCTCCTCGCCGCCGCCATCGGCGCGACCCTCACCTCCTGCGGCGGCTCCACCTGGCACTGGGTCGAGCCCGTCGCCACCAGCAACGACCTCCGCCCCGACTACAGCCCCTTCGCCCCCATGTCGCTCCGCATCTACCCCCTCACCCACCTCGGGCCCGCCGAGGACGGCGGCGCCGCGATCATCTGCCACATCGAGCTCCGCGACCGCTGGGGCGACTCGGTCAAGGCCCTCGGCAAGCTCCAGGTCCAGCTCTACCGACCACGCGCCGGCCTCGACGCCGACACCGCCGAGCAGATCCTCATCTGGGACGTCCCCCTCGAGGACGAGCGCCAGAACGCCGCCCTCTACGACCCCGCAACCCAGACCTACCGCCTCGCCCTCGGCGGCCTGCCCGACTGGATCGCCCAGCGCGCCGCGCCCGACTCCCCGCGTGCCCCCGTCCGCCTCGAGCTCCGCGCCGTCTTCCAGACCCTCGGCCCCAACGGCGAGGAGAAGGTGCTCCGGGACGCGATGGTGCTGGAGATATGAATGGCCAACCAGGCATCGAGGCATCGAGGCATCGAGCGACACAGATCGAGCATCCTCTCTACCTTCCTGCCTCGCTGCCCCGATGCCTTGATGCCTTGATGCCTACTCCACCAACCCCAACTGCCTGTACTTCTCCCGATACTTCTCCGCCAATCTCGTCTGCTTGTTCTCCAGGTCGATCGCCCGCCCGTCGATGAACGCCAGCTCCACGTTGCTCAGCACCTCCAGCGGGTGCCCCGTCGTCACGATCAGCGTCGCGCTCTTGCCGGGCTCCAGCGAGCCGTGCGTCGCCGCGATCCCGAAGATCTCGGCCGCCGTCAGCGTCAGCGCACGCACCGCGTCGTCCGGCGAGAGCCCGTGCGACACCGCCAGCGCCGCCGCGTACGGCAGCGATCGCTCGTGCGCCGTGTCGTCGCCCGCCATGAACGTGTACGGCACACCGGCCGCCTGCAGGTCCTGCGGCCGGCGGTACAGGTCGTCGTACGCCGAGTCGTCGCGCTTCGGCATGCGGAACGAGGTCTCCAGGACGACCGCGGCCCCCGCCTCCTTCAGCAACTCCACGCACAGGTGCGAGTCCCGCCCGCCGACGATCACGGGGCGCAGGCCTCGCTCCCGCGCGAACGCCAGCGCCCCCACGATCTGGTCGTAGTCGTTCGCCCGGAAGAAGACCGGAAGCTGCGCCAACCGGCTCTCCGCCGCCCGCCCTTCGCTGCCCCTGTCCGGGAGCACCCCCCGCATCGCCTCATACCGCAGGTCCACCGGCAAGCCGTCGTTCGCTTCCCGCGCCGCGATATACGCCGCCGCGTTGTCAAAGAACTCCTCCAGACGAGTGATCGCCCGCTCGTACCCCTCGCGCTGCTCCTCCTCGCGCGACTCCATCCACCACGCCCGCACCGGGCGCGAGAGCGGGAAGTTCACCACCAGCCCCGCGTCGGGCACGAGCGCCATGTCCTCCCACGTCCACCCGTCCAGCGTGATCACGCCCGCCCGCCCCGGGATCAGCCCGGACGGTTCTGCTCCGGACATGCTCAGCCCCGCGCTCGGGAAGATCGCCGCCAGCAGCACGCCGTTCGAGCGAGTCACCGGGAGCAGCGTCGAGTCGGGGTTCACCGCCACCGCCGCCCGCACCTCCGGCGTCAGCGCTCCCGTCTCGCCCGAGTCGTGCGTCGCCCGCACCGCGCCGATCTCGGTGAGCCCCAGCTGCGAATACGGCGAGATCAGCCCCGGCCACACGTGCAGCCCCTCGCCGTCGAGCATCACCGGGTCGCCCTGCGTGAGCACGTCCATCACGCCGCTCCCCAGCGCCGTGATCGTCCCCTTCTCGAACACGATCCAGCCGTGCTCGAGCACCGGCCCCGACACGGGATGGATCGTCGCATCAGTGATGATCACCGGATGGTTCTGCGCCGGCGCCTTGTGCCCCAGATCCTGCGCAAGCGCCGGTCCGACGAGCAACGACATCGCGCACGCGAGAGCCCCGCCGCTCAGAGCCCCGGGCTTCAGCCCGGGTTGCCGGTGCGTCGCATTCTTCGGTTGCTCCAGCCGCGCTCCGAAGCTCAGGCACTTCAGGAGATTCATCGCGCACCTCCGAATTCCATGTCGCTCATGCCGCAGTCGCCGCAACGGTGGTCGGCGGGGTTGATGCCGCGGAGATAGAGATCGAGGTAGTGCCGCTCGCGGGCGGCCGCCGCGATGCGCTCGCGGAGCGAGCGCGGCGGCTCGCCCTCCTCACCCGGCGATTCCTCCTCCTCGTCGCCGCCGCGCTTCTTGCCCTTGCCCCCGCCCTCGGCGAGGATCTTCTGCACGATCCGCCTGCGGTGCTCGGCGTTGAGATCGCGCAGGATCCGGTCGCGCTCCAGGCTGAAGTACTCGCGTCCGTCGATCCACGCCGCCTCACACCGGCTGAAGGAGCTCAAGGGCGGCCCCGACCAGATCGCCAGGTCCGCGTCCTTGCCCTCCTCGATCGACCCGATCCGCTCGCCCACGCCGAGCTGGATCGCGGGGTTGATCGTGACGAACTTGAGCGCCTCCTCCTCGCTGAGCCGCCCGCCCGAGTACTTCACCGCCTTGGCCGCCTCCACGTTCATCCGCCGCGCAAGCTCATCGGAGTCGGAGTTGTAGCTCGTGAGCACGCCGACCTCCGCCTGCAGCGGCCCCGCCTGCGCGATCGCGTCCTGCACCTCGACCTTGTACGCCCACCAGTCGCTGAACAGGCTCGCCCCGATCGCCGCCTCCCTCACCGCCTCCGCGACCTTGTACACCTCCAGCCCGTGCTGGAATGTCCCGATCGTGAACCCGAAGTCCTGCGCCACGCGGCAGAGCATCAGGATCTCGTCCTGCCGGTAGCTATGGCAGTGGACGAGACGCTCGCCTGCGAGGATCTCGGCGAGCGTTTCAAGCTCCAGATCGCGCCGTCCGGCTGTCGCGTGCACCGAGATCGTCACCTCCCCGAGGTCTGCGCGGACTTCATCGCGATCGATCTCTCGTCGGATACTATCGGCGATCTCTCGCTCGGCACTCTCAAGCTGCCGCAACCCGGCGCCATACTCTCTTGCCGCCGCAAACCGATCGCGGATCAGTGTCTCGACGCCCATCCGCGTCTGCGGGTACCGAGTCCTGTCACTTTCCCAGTTGGATTGCTTCACGTTCTCGCCGAGCGCGAACTTGATGCCGGGCTTCGCGCCCTCCATGTGCATGTCGTCGGGGTGGACTGCGCCCCAGCGCACCTTGTTGGTCTGCGTCTGCCCGCCGATGGGGTTGGCCGAGCCGTGCATCGAGTTCACGGCCGTGACGCCCCCAGCGAGCTGGCGGTACCAGTTCATGCTGTCGGGGTCGGTGACGTCGCCGATGCGCACCTCGGCGGTGACCGACTGACCGCCCTCGTTCACGCCGCGGGAGATGCCCGTGTGAGAGTGCGCGTCGATCAGCCCCGGCGTGATGTGCTTGCCCGCGAGGTCGATCACGCGCACCTCGCCCGCGGTCCCGGGCGGTCCGTCCTCGCCGACCGCGCTGATTTTCCCGTCCTTGATGAACACCCAGCCGTTCTCGATGACGCCCGCCGGGCCGCTCGTCCACACCGTCGCGTTGGTGAAGAGCACGGACTCCTGCGCGGGAAGCTCCCCGATCGCGTACGCGCCGAAGGGGTAGCCGGGGAGCTCCTCGGGCGGGCGCTTGTTCGTGTCGCCGGTGGATTCGTCCGCGTCGGCGGGCTCGTCGCCCTCCCTCGCTTGCGCGTCGGGCTCGGCGGCCCTCGCTGGCGCTCCGGGCTCCACCTCGGGATCCAGGTCGGGCTCCGGCGCGCGGGTCATCGTCCACTGGAACGCGCCGCCGCTGGGGTCCAGGCCCGTGCCGCGGACGACGCCGTCGGGTCCCAGCACGCCCGACTGCACGTACGTGCCCGTGCCGTCGTCGGTGTCGTCGAGCACGAAGCTGATCGTGCGCGCGTCGGCGTCAATCTTCACCTTGCGCGCCGGGCCGGTGTTGGCGTCCTCGCCCTCACCCTCGGTCGCGGTGATCTCCTCGCCCTCGATCTCCAGTTTCATCGAGAAGAACTCGCCGACGCGGAACGTCCACGAGCCGTCGAAGGGCGGGTCGGGCTCGCTGATCGCGTAGCGCTCGCCATCGATCCACACGTCGAGCACGCGGGCGCGGTCCCCGCCACCGCTCCCCCGGCGCGGGCGCTCGTCCCCCGAGCCCTCGCCCGGCGCGAACATGTCGCCCGTCGCCACGACCAGGTTCGCGATCTTCCCCGGCTCGACCGTGCCGAGTTGCTCGCTCACCCCGAGCACCTCCGCGGGCGCGGTGGTCACCATCGCAAGCGCACGCTCGGGCTCGAGGCCGCCCACCTCGATCGCCCTGCGCAGATTGTCCTCGAACTTCTCCCCCCGCCGCAGCCCGCCCGCCGTCAGGCACACCCGCACCCCCGCCCCGTCGAGCCGGCGCGCGTTCGTCGGCGCCTGCTCCCAGGTCAACAGGTCGCGCAGGTCCACCGAATCCGCGGCCCCGACCGTCTCCACGTCCGGCGTCTCCGGGAGCGTCAGCGGCAGGACGTAGACCGGCGCGCCCTCCTCGGCATGGTTCGCCGCAATCGCGTCGAGCCTGCGGAACTCCGTCCCCGAGCCGAGCACGATGAAGCGCCGACCGAACTCGGCCGCGATCTTGCCCGCGCGCAGCCCCTCCAGTTCGCTCGCCGTGCGGAAGAGCAGCGGTGCGTCCTCGTGCTGCTGGCGCGAGAGGTGCGCGAGGCACGAGGGCGCGAGGTAGGCGTCGCGCGCCTCCTCGCTGCTCATGAGCGAGAGCCGGTCCCGCCAGTCGCTGTCGATGAGCGTCTGCCGGATCAGCGCGATCGCGCCCATCTGCGAGTTCGGGTACCCGCTGAACTCGCCGCGGTTCTCCGGCCCCCCGCGCCCCGAGAACGAGAGCGCGTGGTACGCGTCGGGCCTGTACACCGGCGCCCGGCCGTCGGACGGGTCCACCGGCGGCTCGGCCAGGCTCACCACCGCGCTGCGCCCCGCGAAGATCCCGCCCTCCGGCGCGATCGCCGCGGCCGCGAAGCCGAGCCCGCGCAGACGCTTGGCGTCGTCGGCCGGCACGCCGGTCACGTCCAGCGCCGACCGCTGCGGCGTGACGCCCGCGTTCCAGTGCGCCCCCGGCGCGTCCCGATCCGGGCGAGGCACCTCGATCGCCAAGTGCGCATCGATGAACCCGGCGTAGACGTGCATCCCGGCGAGGTCGTGCGCCTGCGCCCCGGCGGGCAGCGCCCAGCGCACGGCGGCCATGTCGGTCACCGAGACGATCCTCCCGTCCCGGATCTCCACGATCGCGCTCTCGACCAACTGGTCCGGGTCGACGTGCACGGTCGGGCCGACGAGGAAGTGCCACGCCGGGTCGCGCTTGCGCGGCCCGTTGGGCTGGGGATCGAGGGGGCTGTCGGTGGCCGGCTGCGCGAAGACCCCCGCCGCGAGAAGCCCCGCGCCGAGCAGTGCGGTTGCGTGCTGCATCATGGCCCCCAGACTAGCGGGGGTCGTCGTCGGGGCAAGCGCAACGAGAAGCGCCCGCCGAACGGGCCGGGCGCTCTCGCGTGTCGCGCAGCGCGGGCCTCGCCGGATCGCCGTCGCGCCGCGCTTGGATCTGTCGGCCGGGGATGACGCGGGTGCGCCGCGCGCCTCCCTGCGCGGCTGTCGCGGATCCCTGCGACCGACGCTCCCAAGATGCACGCGCCCCGCGAGAATGCAAGCCTGATCCCGCTAAAACCTTTGGCTTCTTCGGGCGCCGCGCCGGGGCGTACGATCGGCGGTCCGGGCCCGGGGGTCGCGGACGAGGACGCGGCGCAAAGGACCGAGAACATGGCGAGTCTGATCGAGGGGAGTGCGGTCATCGGGCAGTCGGGGGGACCGACCGCCGTCATCAACCAGTCGCTGGTGGGCGTGGTGCAGGGGCTGCGCGCGCGGGGCGCCGGGCGGCCCGGGCACCCGATCCGGCGGATCCTGGGCATGCGCCACGGCGTGAAGGGACTGTGCGCCGGAGAGCTGGTGGACCTGACCGAGTTCGACCACGACCGGCTCGAGCGCCTCGCCGCGACGCCCTCGGCAGGGCTGGGCTCCACGCGCGACAAGCCCGACCAGGCCTACTGCAAGCGCATCTTCGAGGCGTGCGAGAAGCACGGCATCCGCTACTTCTTCTACATCGGCGGCAACGACTCGAGCGACACCTGCCGCATCGTCAACGAGCTGTCGAACGCGGCCGGCTACGAGCTGCGCTGCTTCCACGTGCCCAAGACGGTGGACAACGACCTCGTCGGGAGCGACCACACGCCCGGATTCCCATCGGCCGCGCGGTTCGTCGCGACCGCCTGCATGGCCGACTTCCTCGACAACATCTCGCTCCCGGGGATCAAGATCAACGTGATCATGGGGCGGCACGCCGGGTTCCTCACCGCGGCGTCGGCGCTCGCGCGTCGGAGCGACCGCTTCGAGGGCTCGACCGACGGACCCCAGCTGATCTACGTGCCCGAGCGCCCCTTCGACACCGAGGAGTTCGTGCAGTCGGTGGCGACGATCTACGACGAGAAGCGGCGCTGCCACATCGCCGTCAGCGAGGGGATAAGCGACGCCGACGGGAACCCCATCGGGGCGCAGCTGATCAAGAGCGGGCAGGTGGATGCCCACGGAAACCCGCAGCTCTCCGGCTCGGGGGCGCTGGGCGACGCCCTCTCGGACCTGCTCAAACACAGGCTCACGCCCGCCGGCGGCAAGCCGCCGCGCGTGCGCGCGGACACGTTCGGATACATCCAGCGCTGCTGGCCGGACACCGCGCCGGTCGACGCCGCCGAGGCGAGGGGGAGCGGGAAGTACGCGGCCGAGCTGGCGATGAGCGGCGATGTCGACGGCACGGTGGCCATCGAGCGTCTGAGCCCGATCGGCGGGGCGCAGCCGTACGCGGCCCAGTTCAGGCGCCTGGATCTCTCGGCGGTCGCCGCCAAGACGCGCCACATCCCCGAGGAGTTTCTCGAGGGCCCGCACGACGTGTCGCGGGCGTTCCTGGACTACTGCCGGCCGCTGGTCGGCGAGCTGCCCGCCTTCGAGCGGCTCTGACCCGAGAGGGCGGCGCGTCGCGCGCCGAGCGCGTCAGTCGGCCCGGCGGATGCGCCGGCGCGAGATGACCTTGAGCGGCTCGGAGATGTCGAGCGGGTCGTGCGGCTTGTCGGACAGGACGTGCGCGTCGGGCCACTCGGGCAGCTCCGCGAGCCCGGCCCGGATGGCGAAGCGGGCGATGTCCACGCGGTTGGTGACGCCGAGCTTCTGCCCCAGGCGGTCGCGGTGGCGCTCGATCGTGCGCACGCTGCGGTGCAGACGCTTGGCGATGTCGCTCGAGGACATGCCCTCTCCGATGAGGATCAGGACATCGAGCTCGCGGGGCGAGAGGGTGGCCAGCACGCCCGGGTCGTGCTTCTCGATCTCGATCACCGTGGCCGTCGGGAACGCCTGCGGCGTGACATGCTCCCAGGGGCGCAGCCGCCGCATGACGATCAGCGCGACGTTGCCCGGCCGGTCGGCGGCGGGGACGGGGCGGAGCGTGACAAGGTACCGCACGCTGCGCGCGAGGCACTCGAAGACGACCGGCGAGCCCGCCTCGCACACCCGGCGCACGAGCTCCGAACGCTCCTGGTGCAGCGCCGGCGGGCTGAGATCGTCCAGCGTGTAGGGACGGCCCCTGTCGCCCTCCTTCGCGGCCGCACGTCGGGCCTCCATCCACGCTCGCACCCGCGCATTGGCGTGCAGAATGTCCCCCTCACGGCTCGCAACGAACACCGCGCAGCCGGAGTCTTCGGTCAGGACCTCCCACAGCACCCTGGCATCGGCAATCGCGGGGGGAAACACCGTATCAGGCATGGATCGTGTATCTCGGGGCGACTATCGGGGACGCGCGACCCGCAGCTCAGCGCTGAGCCGGCGTGCGCTTCGCGTCGGAATCAAACACCCTAGGGCGACTTATCAGGTTTGTGGTTGGGGCCTACCACCCAAATTGGGGGGGTGAAACCCTTTACACGAACAAGACCCACGAAGAGCAGGGTGCCGACCGGAAGCCCGCCGTTACGCCGGGCGGGCTGGCACACAGACACGAACATGTCGCCGAGGTCAGGCCCGAGTGTACTCGATGTGCATGCTCCTGTGGGAGCTGCCGTCGGGGCCTTCCAAGAGCATCTCGAGCGTGTGATGATCATCGTCCTTCAGCGTGATCACCGACCTCTTTTTCATCGGCTTGCCCGTTTGCGGGTTGGTGACGACGCCCTCCATGGTCCACACCTTCCCCGGACCATCCACCTGCCCGCGCTCGAGCTGCATGAACGTGCACGCGTTGTCGATCCAGAAGCCCTCGTAGCACTGCTCGGTGGTGTTGTAGCCCCAATACCCGCGCCCCTCGAATCCCGGGAATGGTCCGGGGTTGGGGTCCGACGTGTAGCTCTGGCGGAGATAGCGCCCGCCGAGCTCGAGCGTGTTGGTCATCGTGCCCGTCGAGAGCATGGGATCGCCGGGCCCCATCCACATCCTCACAACGGCCCGGAACGTGCCTACGAACGGCTTGAACCTGTCGTGTGCCCCGGTTGTCCTTCCCATCCCGGCGCATCCGTCGGAACCTGCGGGAGCGGCCTCGCTCATCGTCAGTCCGTCCTCGTGTAGGTGATCTCGCCGCCCTTGCGTTCCTCGCCGGTGGCCGCGTCGAGCTCCCAGAATTCCATGACGAAGCGGTCCCCGTCCACCTGCTTGACGACATGGTGCGCCGGCATCTCCACCGGCCCGCCCGGTGTCGCCATGACGAAGGCGCCGCGCCAGTCCATCGTCCGGGTCTCCTCGTCGTACTCCCCGGTCATGGACATGATGCCGGTGCTCCAGTTGTCGACCCAATCGGTCACGTACCGCCCGGTGGCGCGGTCGAAGCCCATGATGCCCATCCCCTCGAACGCCTCCCCCATGAACTCCTCCAACTGGAAGTGCTGCACGAGGTATCTCCCGCCCATCACCACGCGGTTGCGCGACACCCCCTTCGACGTCGTCGGCGGCTGATCCGGCCCGGCCATAGAGAACTTGGCCTCGCAATCCCACGTGCCCTCGAACCTCTTCAGGGCGTCGTGCTCGGCCACGGGCCGGCTCATCTCCTTCATCTGGGCCATCATCTCCTCGGGGGAGGGCTGAGCCTCGTCCTCGGGCTGGACCAGCCCAGCCGGCGTCAGGCGCGCCCCCGACGGCGCGCCCGCCTCGACCCCGCGCCCAGCAACAAGCCCCCCGGCAATCCCCGCAACACACGCCACAACCACCGCGCACCAATGCAGACTCGAGCAGCACCGCATGTTCCGTCTCCTGTGGTGAAGTGATCCCCAGCCCGCCCTCGGGGCGGCGTCAGCCGCCGGCGCGCAGTCTACCCGGCGCCTCACGCCCAAAGGAAGGACTTTGTTGGGAATTCTCGAAAAATGTTCGAGATATGATAGGGTCAGGGGTTCAGGTGCACATGGACCCGTTCGGCGATCCTGAGCCCGAACGCCTGGAGCTGGGGATAGTCCGCGTCGCTGTTGGTGATCAGGCGGAGGTTCCGCAGCCCGAGCGCTCGCAGGATCTGCGATCCGGTCCCGTACTCGAGCGTGGAGTGGGGGACGGATTCACCCGGCTTGTCCCGAGTGTCGAGGTCGAACGGGCGGCTCAGACGCTGGCTGAGCGCGTCGCCCACGCCGTGGGGACGGAGATAGACGACCACGCCGCGACCGGCCTCGCGGATCATGCGCATCGACTCGCGGAGCACCTGGCCGGTGGACGCGGGCGTCTCGCCCGACGGGTAGGTCGAGAGGTCGTCGAAGATGTCGCCCAGCAGGTCGCGCCGATGAACGCGCACCAGCGTCGGCTCGTCGCTCTCGATCGGGCGCCCGTCGGCACCGAGCGTGCCGACGCCCCCCACCGTCAGGGCCAGGTGCGCGAGCGGGTCAACCAGCGAGCGGAAGGCGATGCAGTTGAACTCCCCGGCGGGCGTGCGGATGGGCGTGCCCGCGGCCGGCTCCATCCGGTGGATGAACGGCTCGCCCGCGAGCCGGTGCTCGATGATCTGGCGGACCGAGCACATCCTCAGCCCGTGCGCGGCGCAGAACTTCTCGAGGTCCGGCACGCGGGCCATCTCCCCGTCGTCGCGCATGATCTCCAGCAGCACCGCCGCGGGGTAGAGCCCGCCCATGCGGCACAGGTCGATCGACCCCTCCGTCTGCCCGATGCGCACGAGGACGCCGCCGTCGCGCGAGCGGAGCGGGTTGATGTGCCCGGGGCGCACGAAATCGCCCGGCGTGGAGGCGGGGTCGATCGCGAGCCTGATGGTCCTGGCCCTCTCCCTGGCGGAGACGCCGGTGGTGAAGCCGTGCCGGGGGTGACCGTCGATGGAGACGGTGAAGGGCGTGCCGCGAACAGAGGTGTTGACCGCGGCCTGGGGCGTCAGATCGAGCCGGTCGCAGTCCGCCTCGGTCAGCGACAGGCAGAGATACCCCTTGGCCTCGCGGAGCATGAACGTGATCGCCTCGGGGGTGACGAACTGCGCGGGGAGGATGAGGTCGCCCTCGTTCTCGCGCGACTCGTCGTCGGTGAGGACGATCATGCGCCCGGCGCGGAGATCGGTGAGGATGTCGGGGATCGGGCTGAACACGGGGGATGGTAGGGCAAGGGGGAAATCGCACATGGCCGGGGCGCGGCCTCTGCGGCCGGCCGGCGCCGGGGGACGCTGGGCTTGTATGATGCCGGCCTCGCGAGTTGCTCCCGGCTGCCCGGAGACTGGTATGAACTACGCATCGCCGCGCGCGGCGACCACGACCGACCTCCAGTCGCGCTGCCTCTCCTGCGGCCGAACGTATGCGGCCATCGAGCGCGAGTGCCCCGCCTGCCCGGGCGCCCTGCTCCGCGCCGACTATCCGAGCGAGCGCTTCGAGCCGGGGGATGGGCCGGGGATCTTCCGGTTCCTCGACTGGCTCCCGCCCTCGCGGGGAGTCCGCACGAACATCGGGCCGACCGTCTTCCGCGCCGACCGGCTCGCGACGGCGGTGGGCATCAACCACCTCGACGTCGCGTTCAACGGGTACGCCCCGGAGATCGGGGCGCACAACCCGACCGGCTCGTTCAAGGACCTCGAGGCGCTGCCGACACTGCTCTTCCTGCGCGAGCACGGGATCGAATCGGTCGTGCTCGCCTCCGCGGGCAGCACGGCGCGGGCGTTCGCCTACGCCGGCGTGCGCCTGGGTTTCCGCGTGCACATCATCGTGCCGGAGCGGAACCTCCCCCGCCTGTGGCTGCCGATCGAGCCGAGCGAGCACGTGCAGCTGACCGTGGTCGAGGGCAGCCGCGACTACTTCAAGGCGATCGAGCTGGGCGAGCTTGTCGTGCGCGAGTTCGGGCTCGTGGGCGAGGGCGGCGCCAGGAACATCGCGCGCCGGGACGGGATGGGCACGACCCTGCTCGAGCACGCCCGGGTCGGCAGGTCGCTCCCGCACCACTACTTCCAGGCGGTCGGGAGCGGCACCGGCGGCATCGCCGCATGGGAGGCCGGCCTGCGCCTGCTCGGCGACGGGCGCTTCGGCGAGCGCCTGCCCGTCCTGAACCTGGCGCAGAACGCCCCGTACACGCCGATCCACGACGCGTGGACGCACAACCGCCCGATCCGGCCGTTCGAGGACGTCCCGGAGCAGCTGCGCCGGATCGACCGCATCGACGCCGAGATGCTCGCCAACCGAAACCCCCCCTACGCGAACCCCGGCGGGGTGCGCGACGCCCTCCGCGCGACGGGCGGACGCACGTACGCGGTGACCAACCGCCAGGCGCGCGACGCCGCGGCGATGTTCCGGCGCACCGAGGGGCTGCCCATCGAGCCCGCGGCCGGGGTGGCGCTGGGGGCGCTGATGCAGGCGGTGGGCGACGGCAGAGTCAGGCCGCGCGAGTCGGTGCTGCTCAACGTGACGGGCAACGGCGACGCTCTGGTGAAGCGCGACTTCACGCTCTACCCGATCGAGCCGAGCCTCCGCGTCACGCCCGAGCGCGTGACGCCCGAGCACGTCGCCTCGCTGAAGTCCTACTTCTCGTGATCGAGCGCCGGAGGGTCGGGATGAGCACACCGGGGGTGACGGCCCAGCAGCTGATGCCGGCGGCGCCCGAGCGGGCGCGGCACGCCGCGCTCGCCGCGCGCATGCTCGACGGACGGGAGCCCGACGAGATCGTCGCGTGGGCGGCGGCGACGTTCGGGGCGCGGCTGGGGTTCACGACCGGGCTCGGCTTCGGTGGCGTCGTCCTCCTCGATCTGCTGCGCCGGCACATGCCCGTCGTGGAGGTCTTCTTCATCGACACCGGGAACCACTTCGACGAGACGCTGGAGCTGCTCCACCGGCTTGAGGCGTGGGGAGAGGGCCCCGGGGGCGGGCGCGTGCGCTTCACCATGGTGCGCTCGCACCGCTCGGACGAGGAGGTCGTCCGCCTCGCGGGCTCGCCCCCATGGCTGGCGAACCCGGACCTCTGCTGCAGGCTGCGAAAGGTCGAGCCCATGGAGCGCGTCACCCCCACGCGCGACGCCTGGCTCAGCGCGCTGCGCCGCGATCAGGGCGGCTCCCGCGCCGCCGTCGACGTGGTTCGCATCGACGCCCGCGGCGTGCTGAAGATCCACCCCCTCGCCCGGTGGACGGCCGACCGCTGCTGGCAGCACATCCGGACGCACGGGCTGCCCTACAACCCGCTGCACGACTGCGGCTACCGGAGCGTGGGCTGCGTGCACTGCACCGTGCCCGTGGGCACGGGCGAGCAGGAGCGGGCCGGACGCTGGGCCGGCACAGGGAAGACCGAGTGCGGCCTGCACCTCGGCTGATCTGCCCGGACGCGGCGCCGGCGGGAACGGCGGCCGGTGTCGCCGCTACCATCTGCACCCACGCCGGACGCCCGACGGGGCCTAGGCCAGGCCCGCGACGGCCGCAGCGAGAGCGACGGAGCCTCAATGACCAAGGAATCCCGCAAGCAGGAGCCGCTGAAGCCCGGCGAGGGCACGGGCGGGTGTCTCGGCCTGGCGCTGGGGCTCGCGGCCCTGGCGTTGATCAGCTTCGCGATGACGGCCGTGGGCTACGTCGTGGCCCACGGCATGGGCTGGGTCTGAGCGTGCCCAGTCAATCCCCGGCCCGGGCCTGCTCGATCGTGACAAGCTGATCGCAGGGCACGTCCGCGTGCGTCCGGCGCGAGCCGTCCGGCCAGCGGATCTCGACAAGGCACGGGCCGGCGAACTCACCCAGGCCGAAGTGCAGGACGGGAGAGCTGGCGTTGCCCTCGCCGGTGCCGCACTCGACCTGGCGGGCGAGCGTGCGCCCGTCGGGGAGCGCGATCCGCGCCTGGGCGCCGATCGCGTCGCGGTTCGCGCGGTTGCTCGCGACGAGCTTGAGCTCCAGCCAGTGGGCGCCGGGATCGCGCTGGTTGACGAAGAGCCCGCCGGCGGTGACGAGGTCGAGATCCCCGTCGGCGTCAAAGTCCGCCCATGACGCCTGGTAGGTGGGCGGGAGCTGCTCGAGCCCCGAGCCGGTGGTGGCGTCGCCGAAGTCCCACGCCGCCGCCCCGGGCGCCGTGTCGTTGCGGTACAGCACCGGATAGTTCTTCCTGCCGAAAGAGGCGTCGGCGTAGACGGTGGTGAAGAAGAGATCGAGGTCGCCGTCGTTGTCGTAGTCGGCGGCCGCGGGGCTGGCGTAGCTCTCCTGGTACCACACGCCGCACTCGCCGAGATCGTCGAAGCTGAAGGGCGGCGGCGCGGCGGCGTCGGGGCCGGCGTGGGGCTCGGGGCCGCGGCTGCGCAGGAAGCGGCTCTTCGGCTGGTCGCCGCGGGAATCGACGTGGGCGAAGTTGCCGGCGAACAGATCGAAGTGTCCGTCGTTGTCGAAGTCGCCCCAGCAGGCGCCGATCGAGTGCCCGCCGCCGAAGCCGGCGCTGGTGGCGGGGGCGTTGAGCTCCGCGGCCCGGTTGGTGAGCCCCCCGTGTCCGTCGTTCACCCAGAGCACGTTGGGCATGAGACGGTAGTTGGAGACGTAGATATCGAGGTCGGCGTCCTCGTCGAAGTCGCAGGCGGTGACGCCGCGGGCGCGGTAGTCGGCGAAGGTGAGGGCGAGGGTGTAGCCGCCCTTGCCGTCGGCGAGGAGGAGGAGGTCGGGGTAGGTGGTCTGCGGGTCCCAGTGCTCGAAGCCGCCGAAGTAGATGTCGAGGAAGCCGTCGTTGTTGAAGTCGCCGACGGCGGCGCCGCGCGAGGACGTGTCGGGGAGCGCGGGCAGCGCGACGGGCTCGAAGGCTGGCGGCGCTTCGAGGGACGCGGCGGTGTTGCGATAGACCGCGATGGGGCTGAACGAGACGAGGTCGCCGTCGCCGTCGTTGTCGAGGTCCGCGATGAGCCCGGTGGCGGGCGCGTCGGCTCGCTCGAAGCGCTCGCCGCTTCTGTTGACCCAGATCGCGCGGGCGTTGGAGAGGTCGGGCCGGCCGTCGCCGTTGATGTCGCCCCAGCAGGCGGGGCCGTTGTCGAGCGCGAGGCCGAGGGCGCCCGCGCGGTCGGCGAAGGGCTGGGCGAGGGCGGGGGCGGCGAGGAAGGCGGCAAGGATCGGCGGTCGGCGCATGGACGCAGGGTAAGCGGGGCGTGCGCCACGCGCCCGCCACGGCGCGACGCTTGGATGCGGACCGGCGCGCGGTACACTGGCGGCATGAGATGGCCGCCGGTGAAGCTCTCGGAGATCGTCGGGGCGATCGAGATGGCGGGGGGCTCGCACGCCGCCTACCTCGACCGGCGCACGGGCAACGTCGTCGAGATCATGGAGGAGGAGGAGCTCTCGGAGTTCAGCGAGGAGGCCCCGGAGTGGGAGCGGGAGCAGGCCGAGCTGCTGCGGGCGATCGAGGAGGACAGGGAGGGGAGGTTCGTCGCCCTGCCCGACAAGTTCGACGCCGACGAGCGGCGGATGATGGCGGACTTCGCCGCCTCGCTCGAGAACCAGAACGCGGCGGCGAGCCTGTCGCACACGATCCGCGCCCAGGGCGCGTTCCGGCGTTTCAAGGACATGGTCGATGCGCTGGGGCTGAGCGACGACTGGTTCGCGTACCGCGACCGGCGTTTCAGAGAGCTCGCCAGGGAGTGGTGCGAGGGGGAGAGGATCGAATGGGTGGACGATCCGCGGGGGACGTGAGCGGCGTCGCGGTGGTCACCCGCCGAACGTCCTGCGCGTCATGATCGGTGCGAGCGTGCGCTCGACCCGCAGCAGGTTTCGCCGCGCCCGCATCAGCCCGCGGACGCCCCTGTTGGCCGTGGGCGCCTCCGGCCGTGGTCCCGCGCCGGCCATCGAGCCGGCGACGGCGCCGCACGCACGGGACTCGGACTCGGCAAAAAGAGGACGGGCGTGCGTCCCGCCCTGAGAATCGTGCAGGGCTGAGCGGAAGTGCCTATGGTAAACCCCGGCCCAGAGAATACGCTGGTCCTCAGCCCGCACCGGGGCCCGACCAATCGAGTGCCCGGTGTGGCATCGGCCCGCTGGACAGCCGCGCTCCCGTCGAGCGGGGCGGCGGGCCGGAGGGCGGGATCCGTTGTCTTGTCCGCCTGAGGGAGGCGCGGCTGCGGCGAGGCGCGGGCGCGTTGGTCATGCATGGGAGGCGGTCATCATGCCACGCGGGAGCACAGCCCGGATCGGTCGCGCGACACTGCCCCAATTCACGATCAGGGACTTGGCGGACGAGGAACGGGACCTGGCGGCGGCCATCGCCGCGGAGCTGACGCGGATTGCCGCGGCGGTGGGCGCCGAGGGCGCAGCCCCGCCCCGGCCGGCCGGCCTCGGTGCGCGCCTCCTCACGGAGATGCGCCGGGTCGGCGGGAGCCGGCCCGCGCGGGTGGTCACGGGGTTGCCCGCGACAGGACGCCCCGCGGCTCGCGGGGCGCCGGGCGCCGTCAGCCGTGCGCCGGACCCGGCGGAGCTGGACCCCGCGCTGCTCGACCGGACGCGCCGGCTGGCGCGCCTCCGGCTGGATCGCGCGCGCCCGCAGATCCGTCGCGCCGCCGAGCAAATTCTCAGGGACGGCGGGCCGGTGCGCATGCGTCGCGCGCAGAGGACGACGGTGCAGCTCCGCCTCGACGGGGGCGACGTCGCGACGCCATGGATGCAGGAGATCAACATCGCCTCGCCGGAAAGCCTGGAGTTCCGGTGGCGCACGACGGAGGAGGGCGGCGCTCGGGTGTACTGGGAGCTGCGCGGGCCGGTGGGGCCGGGCGGCGCCAACAAGGTGCTCGCCTCGGGCTACGACGGAGACGACACCAACGCGATGGGGATCGGCGGCACGTTCAGGATCTCGCTGCACGGGCTTCTGCCGGCGCAGGCGCCGAAGGGCGCGGAGGTCTATCACGTGCGCGTGCTGCCGCTCGGGCGCCCGTCGCGGTTCGCGAGCGTCGCCGCGAGCCAGGGGTTCGTCAATCTCGGCCAGGCTCCGCCGGTCGAGCACGTCGCGCCCGAGGGGATCGGCGCGTGGTCCGAGCCGGCGGTGATCCGCTACGGCACGGATTTCCGGCAGGGGCCGCAGGAGCTGGACATCAGGTCGGTCTACCGCAAGGCGCACTTCTACCTGGACTGGTTCCGGCTGGCCGAGGACCAGACCGGCCCGGGCGACGAGGAGTATCACCTCTCGGGCTTCATCCTCGAGCACACGCCCAACGGGGCGGGCGTGCCGGTGCAGCTGGGTCCGTACTCGTTCACGCTCGACCCCGACGACCGCTCGCAGCACCGCCTCGGGAAGCAGGCGACGTTCAACCTCAACTACACCGACTGGCCGCGGACGATCACGGCGGTGATCTCGGTGTTGGAGGAGGACGACGGCGGCCTGATGAACGACTGGCACGCGGCGCTGGCGGAGATCGCGACCGACCTCGTGCACGGCGCCGTCGCCGCGGACCTGCGGAGCTTCCTCGAGGAGGTCCGCGAGGAGATCGCGGAGATGCAGGCGCAGGTCGCGGCCGAGCTGGCGGCGGAGCTTGCGGCGTATATCTCGGCGCTGATCGCGGGCACGGTGCGCGAGATCATCACCGCGTGGATCGCCCTCGTGGTCGCATGGATCCTGGCGAACATCCGTGTCGCGGCGGTGGACGACTTCTACGGGATGCGGGTGTACGGCATGCTGCTGCCGTCGAACGAGGTGGACACGATCGTCGCGTCCGAGCTGCCGGACATCTTCGTGCAGGGCGGCCCGCCGTCCTCGGGCGGGCGGTTCGCCGGCTCGGTGCAGCCGGACGGGAGCTTCCGCCTGGAGCAAACGGTGCTGCAGCTGCTCGGCGAGGGCGGGGCGCTCGAGGGCTCGCCGGTGGACGGCATCGTCGAGGTGGCCATGCACTGGGAGTTCAGCGACAGGGTCGATATCTGAGGGGTGTGGGGCCAGAGCACGTCGAGCCGCCGGGAAATTTGACCTCGACGGGTGGAGGATCATGGCGGATCTCGCTGACTCGGTCAGGGATCCGCTCGCGCCCGGGTACCGCGAACGCACCTCTCGGGAGACGGTCCATGGCTCGGGGGCGCTCAGGCGTTCAAGGACTTGGCGGCGGCGCTGGGCACGCTGGACGGCCGGCACACGCTCCGCGACCGGCGCTACCGGGAGGCCGCGAGGGAGTGATGCGAGCGCGAGAGGATCGAGTGGGAGGATGGTCGGCGAGGGACGTGATGTGCAGAGCGACCGAGACCGGAATAGCGCGGGCTAATACAACCCGCCCCTCCCGCGCGGCCGTTCTCTGCTCGCCTCTCCGGAGCGGGCGCCCCGCTCGAAAGCGGGATCCGCTAATCTGAGTAGCCGATGCTCCACGCGCTGCTCCATGGCAAGCTCTCCGAGTCGAATCCCGAGCCCGAGCGGCTGGAGGATGCCCTGACGTCAACGGTCTTCGGTACACTCCTGCTGGCTGACGCAAGGGAGATAGTGATTGCCTGGATCGCGAGCGCGAGCACGCTCGGCGGCGAGTGCGGCCAGAGCGACTGCGCGAGAGGAGAATGGGAGTGCTGGTTCTGGCCGCGCCTGGCATACGCGGAGCCCGATGTCGTCCTGCTCGTCGGCGGGCGTCTGTTTGTCGTCGAGGCGAAGTACCGCTCCGGGCGACATGACGGAGCGCAACCCCCCGAGGATGCTGAAGATAGTGTGGCCGACCAGCTCCACCGCCAGCACAGGTGCCTGGACCACATCCGGAGCACGCGGTCTTCGGCTCGCAGTCTGCTGGATCAGGCGGTCTGCACGCATCCGGCGACCGTGATCTACCTCGTGGATCAGCGTCGGCTCGCACGTGCGCGGCGCGAGTTTCGTGAATCGGCATCGGCCCTGCCCGATGTGGACTTTCGGTTGCTCACATGGCAGCGACTGTACGCTTTGCTCAGTACTTCATCGCCCAAGGCCCGATGGCAGCGCGACCTGTCGACCTACCTGGAGCACTGCGGTCTCGACGCATTCTGCGGCTTCACAGGTCCGGACACTGAGTCCCCTGCGCACGGGCGGGCTCTGGGATGCTGGCGCGGAGGTGGTTCGCCCCCGGGTCGCGTGCGCTCCATCATGGCGGCGGTCGGCGACCCGTCCGGTCGCGCAAGAACCCTCCGCGCCTGGCGGACGCGTCGAGCAAGATCCGGCGTCTCGCGCGTGAGCTTGTGCGCGACCGCAACCGGGCCCGCGGACCGGCTCAACCGCTGGACGTTTGCATCCTTGCGTCCCCTCGGCTCGCGGTGGTTCCAGCGGGGCGAGTCGCTCGATTCCGCCGTGGCGAGTGCGTCAGCGGTGCGGCATTTCGTATTCAGAACCTGAGGTCAAGTGATGAAGAGCGCAGCCGAGGAAGTGGGCGTATCGCGGGAGCAGTTTCGGGAGGCTGTCGCCTCCACGGTGGGGAGTGTTCATCACTTCTACAGAGAGGTAGCCCGCCTGTACACAGCCCTTCGGGAAGCGATCCAGAGCGAGCCCGACCCGTTCATGGCGCTAGGTGGCTATGCGGCGAAAGCGTCCAACGATCCCGATCGCACTCTGGTCCGCAACTGGTTCGGCCAGCTCTTCGAGCCGAACATGGCGGGCGAGGAGGAGTTTGACGAAGAACGTGACGGGGACGATGACGACGAGTCAGAGGATGCCGGAGGGACGAAGAAGCGGGCCCCTGCGGAGCTGTACCCCGACCGGCCGGTGCTGATCGTGAAGCTCAAGCTCTTCGATCCACTGCAGCGAGAGGCGTTCGAGCCCGCTCTTCAGTATGCAGTAATCGGTGATTGGGGGTGGGGATCTCCCCATCGCAAGCCGAAGGAAGGCGAGCCGATCCTGCTGGCGCGGTACATGCTCCGACGGGTGGTCAAGGCGTTCGATGCCGCCGGCGCGCACGAGGGGCTCCGCATCACAACCCGCGCCATGGTCAAGGGCAAGCAGGGCGGAGCGAAGAGTGTTGACCGGCAGGTGAGCTTCAAGATCGTGGGGACGCCGCAGAGCGTGCCGCTTCACGGCCTCGACTCTGCCGAGAGCGTAGAGGAGGTGGGGCGATCCATACAGCGGCACTGGAGAGAGGTTCTCGCGAGAGGAGCGGACGCGCCGAACAAGTAGCAGGCAGAGGCCACCGTGGAAGATGCCGCTGGCGAGCCACGGAGTGGCGGGGCACGTGTGGGGGGTTTCATCGGCCGCGTATCTGCTGCGTGATCGTCCGGTCGCTGATCTTCGTATCGTCCGCCAGCAGGAACGCCTTGCTGAGGATGATCGAGAGGGTGCGGTCGCCGTCGAAGGGGA
>CAYTAH010000059.1:0-19902 GCA_964435785.1 uncultured Phycisphaeraceae bacterium
AGCTTCTTGCGGTCCCACTCGAGCACCTGCCCCGGATACTTCGCGGCCTTCACCGCCAGCAAGCCGGGCTCCGTGCAGCGCAGGCCGATCTCGAAGGGCATCCAGCGGTGCGGCGTGTCCTTGCCCAGCGCCTTGTCCACCCATGCGTGCCAGTGATTGAACGATTCGTACGCGGGCAGGCCCGGCCACTGCATGCCGTCGGTCACCTGCCTGTCGCGCCAGATCTCCAGCGGCCCCTCGGGCGCGAGCACGAGCGTGCCGCCCTCGCAGACGACGATCGTGACGATGCTGCTCGGCCACTCACCCTCGCCGATGCCGAGCTGCGCCCTGTCGGGCTTGAGGCCCGTGTCGTAGAAGTAGAGGTTGCAGGTGGAGTTCGCGAACTTGTCGCTCTTCACCGGATACGTCAGCGTCGACAGCACACGGTCGGCGTGGAAATGGGTCAGGTCGCGTGAAGGCGTCCGCGAGCAGACCATCGCCGGGCTGACCAGCTCCGGGAAGGCGTACATGAGCACGTCGGTCATGTGCACGACCCAGTCGGCGATCTGCCCGCCGCCGTACTTGAACCAGCTGCGCCACTGACGCTGGACCATCTGCGGCCGGCATGGCTCCTCCTCGGCGCCGCACAGCCAGAGGTCGTAGTCGAAGCCCTCGGGCGGCTCGATGGGCTCGCCCAGCGTGCCGTCGGCGAAGTAGTAGCCCCCGGCGAGCGCGCCGCCCCCGAAGGGGATGTGCACCTCGATCACCTTGCCGAGCCCGCCGCTCCTCAAGATGTCCACCGCGGCGCGCCGGGGCGCGTGCTCGATCCGCTGGGCGCCCGTCTGGGTGACGAGGTCGGGGTGTGCTCGGATGGCCCGCTCGAGGATGTCGAGTTCCTCCAATTCGTGCACGAGCGGCTTCTGGCCGTAGACGTGCTTGCCGCGGGAGAGGGCCGCCGTCATGATCGAGCAGTGCGAGTGGTCGGGCGTGGCGACGATCACGGCGTCGAACTTGTCCCCATGCCTGTCGAAGGCCTCGCGATAGTCGGCGCAGGTGAAGGCGTCCGGGTGCTCGCCCGCCGCCTTGGCGAGGGCGTTCGCGTCCACGTCGCACAGGCCGACGATCTCCACCTCGGGATGCGACCCGATGTGATGCCGGTCGGCCTCCCCGATGGTGCCGATCACGCCGATCGAGAGGACGCGGAGCTTCGTGTCGCGCCGGCGGGCGCGCCATGGCATGGCGACGGCGGGGACGGCGGCGGCCGCGAGTCCCGCGGCGGCTGTGGTGTGGATGAACTCGCGCCGGGAGAAATGGTTTGATGGCATGGTCGTCCTCGTGGCGGTTGCGATCGGGGCCACGAGCATCATTGCGTCAACGCCCACGCGGCACAAACCGCGCCCGCCCCCGCCGAGGCCGCCCGCGTTCCGGCAGTGAGATTCCCCGGGCGATGACCCGGCGGGGCCGGAGCCGACATCGTGGACCTCGCGGCCCCGGCGGGCATCTCGCACTTCCCGCCAATCCCGGTGAAATCGGCCCCACGAACCTCCGAACATATAGTCCGGCCGATAATCCGGGGGAGGGTCCCGGTGCGCACGGGCGAACCGAACTTTTTCAAGACAAAAGGAATCGACGTATGAAGATGCAGACTCGCGTGCTCGGGATTCTCCTCGCGGCGGGGCTGGCCGCCACGCCGGCCGTCGCCATCCCGCCCGCCCTCGATCACGTCCCCGCGGAGACCCCGGTCGTCGTCGGGGTGCGCGACCTCTCGCACCTGGCGTCCAGCGCCAAGCGCTGGGCGGGCATGTTCGCCCCCGAGGAGGCGATGGGGCAGTTCATGATGGTCGAGCAGATCCTCGCCACGCCGGGTGTGAACGCCGGGGGCTCCGCGGCGGTGGCGCTCACCTTCCCGGAGGGGGGCGGCGAGCCGGTGCCGGTGCTGCTGGTGCCGGTGAGCGACTACGAGGCGTTCGTCGGCGCGATGAACGGGGAGATGGGTGACGGAGTCGCCACGATCGAGATCCAGGGCGAGGAGGCGTTCACCAAGAACGTCGGCGACGGCTTTGTCGCCGTCGGACAGACGTTCGAGGTGCTCGACGCCTTCGACGGGTCGGCGGGGCGGCTCGAGCAGCACGAGCAGCGCCTGGGCAAGACCGCCAAGGTGGCCGCGGACCACGCCGACATCTTCTTCATGATCGACGTGCAGGCGATGCGTCCGTTCATCGACCAGGGCCTCCAGCAGATGGAGCAGCAGATGGCCTTCGCAGCGATGATGGGCGGCGAGGCCGTACAGGCCCAGATGCAGATGATGATGAGCGCCGCCAAGTCGGTGGCGTCCGACGGGCGGACGGCGTTCGTCGGCATGGGATCGGGGGACGACGGGCTGTGGATGGACTTCGCGGCGCAGTTCGCCGACGGCTCGGACACCGCCGGCGTCTTCGCCGAGGGCGGCAACGCGCCGGCGCTGCTCCGCAAGCTCCCGGGCATGGAGTACGTCGCGGCCTTCGCGGTCGACACCAGCAGCGAGGGGCTGCGCACCCTGATGGCCGAGGCCGCCAAGGGCGGTCAGGGGATGAGCTTCGGCGCCTCGATGGGCAAGCTGGCAGCGCTGCACGACGGCCAGGCGACGGTGATCGGCGCGACCCCCGGTCTGTTCGCGGGTGGCCTGTTCGCCAACACGGTGCAGTTCACGGCCTCGGAGGAGCCCGAGGCCCTGCTCGAGGGCTACGAGCAGGTGATGAGCGAGATGAACGGCCAGACGGAGCAGGGCCTCAAGTTCACGACGTCCCTCGAGCGCAACGCGGCCGAGGCGGACGGGACGAAGCTCCACGCCTACTCGGTGGCGATGGAGGTCGACCCCAACGACGAGAACGCCGCGATGGCGAGCGCGGCGATGCAGCAGATGGCGATGATCTTCGGCGGCGAGGCCGGGCCCAAGGGCTACATCGCCCTCACCGAGGGGGGCATGTACCAGACCATGTCCCGCAACACGGCGCTGATCACCAACGCCCTCGCGTCCGAGACCAGCCTCACGTCCAACGACGGGATCGAGAGCGTCGCGCAGCACCTGCCCGAGGGGCGCACGGCCGAGGCCTACATCAACGTCAAGGGCGTGACCGACATGATCGGCCCCATGCTCGCCATGATGGGCGGCGTCACGCTCGACGAGGTGCCCCCGGATCTGCACCCGATCGCCGGCAGCCTCTCGACCGGCGCCGGCGGGGTGCACGGACGCCTCTTCATGCCCGCGGACGTCATGGAGATGTTCTCCTCGCTCAAGGCCAAGTTCGAGGCCGGGGACGAGTGGGAGGAGGTCGAGGAGGAGCCCGCCGCGAAGCCCCGCTTCTGAGCGCGACGATCGTCACGCAGGCGTGCGGCCCGGGCGCTCCCGGGCCGCACGCGTTTGAGGCCCCATGCACCCCGCGCCCTTCCCAACCTGGCGGATGAGCCGTTCGCGCGGGCTCCCGCTCGACCGGCCGCGCATCCTCGCGATCCTCAACGCCACGCCGGACAGCTTCCACGAGGGCTCGCGCGTCCGCTCGGTGGACGACGCGCTCGAGCGCGCGGCACGGGCAGTGGACGAGGGCGCCGACGCCCTGGACATCGGGGGCGAGTCGACCCGGCCCGGGGCCGAGCGCGTCGGCGAGCGGGAGCAACTCGCGCGGGTCCTCCCCGTGGTGCGCCGGATCCGCGGCGCGGGCGGGCGTCTGTCGGCCGTCCCCCTCAGCATCGACACGACGCTCCCCGCCGTGGCCGAGGCCGCCCTCGTCGCGGGCGCCGACGCGATCAACGACGTCTCGGGCGCCACGGAGCACGCCGAGATGCTGTCCCTCGCGGCCTCGCGCGGAGCAGGGCTGGTCCTGATGCACCGACGGCTGCCGCCCCCCGAGGACCGCTACTCGGACCGCTACGAGCCGGAACCGGCGTCGCACGACATCGTGCCGGAGGTCCGGGCGTTTCTCGAGGCGAGGGCCGCGGCGGCGCTGCGCGCTGGCGTCGCCCGCGAGGCGATCCTGCTCGATCCCGGGCTGGGATTCGGCAAGACGGTGGAGCAGAACCTCGAGCTGGTCCGGCGCGCCGGCGAGCTTCTGTCGCTGGGCTTCCCCCTTCTCAGCGCCGCCAGCCGCAAGAGCTTCGTCGGGCGCGTCGGCCTCCCTGACGAGGCGCAAACCGAGCCCTCGGAGCGTCTGGCGGGGTCGCTGGGGTTCTCGGTGATGCACCTGGCGGCGGGGGCGCGGGTGTTCCGGGTCCACGACGTCGCGGCGCAGCGCCAGGCGCTCCTGGCGGCCTGGGCGATCGGGGCGTGGGGTGGCCGGGGGGACTAGACTCCGATCCGGCGAGGATCGCCGCGGGACCCCCCGCGCGGGGCGGGCAAGGTAAGGAGCAGCGATGGCCAGCGCGAACGTGGTTGAGTTCACGAACGACAACTTCCAGACCGCCGTGCTCGACTCGGACAAGCCGGTGCTGGTGGACTTCTGGGCCGAGTGGTGCATGCCCTGCCGGATGCTGGCGCCGACCATCGACCAGATCGCCGAGGCGTACGCCGGCAAGGTGAAGGTCGGAAAGCTCGACACCGACAGCAACCGGGAGATCTCTGTGCAGTACGAGATCTCCGCGATCCCCACGGTGATCCTGTTCAAGAACGGCTCGATGGTCCGGAAGTTCGTCGGCCTGACCAACAGGGCGGATCTCGAGGCCGCGCTGGACGAGGCCCTCGCCTCCTGAGCGTGAACACGCCTCCGCCGGAAGCCCCATGACACAGCACGCCGACAGAGCCGCCCGGAACGGATCGCACGAGCGCACCCTCCGTTGCGGGGTGGTCGGCGTCGGGCGGATGGGGCAGCACCACGCGCGGGTGTATGCCAACGAGCCCGGATGCCGGCTCGTGGGCGTCGTGGACGCGAACCTCGATCGGGCGCGCGAGATCGCCGACCGGCACGAGACCACCGCCTTCGGGACGGAGGAGGCGCTGCTCGAGGCGGGGGTGGAGGCGGTCAGCGTCGCGGTCCCCACCACCGCGCACTACAACTCCGCGAGGCCCTTCCTCGACGCGGGCGTAGGGTGCCTGATCGAGAAGCCGCTCGCCGGCGATACGAACACCGCGCACCTGATCAAGGAGCTCGCGAGGCGGAGCGGCGCGGTGCTCATGGTCGGGCACATCGAACGATTCAACCCCGTGATGCGCGCCATGCGGAAGGCCACCCAGGCCGGCCTGCAGGTCGTGCCCCGCTTCATCGAGGTGCACCGGGTCAGCCCCATGACGTTCCGTAGCGTGGACACCAGCGTGGTCATGGACATGATGATCCACGACCTGGACGTGGTGCTCATGCTCATGGACGGCCAGGAGCCCGACGAGATCCAGGCCGCGGGCGTGGCGGTGGTGACCGAGCACGAGGACATCTGCAACGCGCGCCTGACGTGGCGCCGCCCGCAGGGAACGTGCGTGGCGAATATCACCGCCAGCCGCCTCGCGCTCAAGACCGAGCGCGTCACGCGGATCACGGGCGAGAACGCGTACATCAAGATCGACTACGGCAACAAGACGGGGACGGTGATCCGGCGCACCGCCAACGAGATCCAGATGAGCGAGGTCCGCGAGCAGCTCCGCCGGGGCGAGGACCTCACGAGCCTCAACTGGGCCGAGCTGGTGAACATCGAGCCTCTGACGATCGACGACGCCGAGCCCCTGCTGATGGAGCTCCGCGGCTTCATCGACGCGGTGCGCCGGGGCGAACATCCTCCGATCGACGCGGAGGCGGGGTTCGCCAACGTCCGCACGGCCGAGCGCATCGTGCGCACGGTCCGCGAAACGATGGGGACGGCCTCGCCGAGCGGGACACCGCGATGATTCCCACCACCCGCCGCACGTTTTTGTCGCACTCACAGCGGCGTCCGGTACACTACCTGTCCCGACGGGCAGGATCCCGCAACTCCTGCGGGATCGCCGGCGCATCTGTCGTCTGAGGGCCGCCGCAACACGGTAAGACCATGCAGCCAGGATCCGAGAACCACACCGACCGTGCCGGCGCGACCGGCGTCACGACCAAGCCCCATCTCTCGCCCGAGATCGAGGCGGAGATCGAGGCCGCGATGCACGACCTGGCCGCCGAGGCCGACGCGGCCGCGACGCACAAGCCCAAGATCCGCGGGCCGCGCGTGGTGCAGGCCGGGCGCGAGCACCGGACCGGGCGCGTGGTAAGCGTCGGGCCCACCGACATCTTCGTCGAGTTCGGGCCCAAGGAGCTGGGCGTCGTCGAGCGGCTGCAGTTCGCCGAGCACGAGCTGCCCAAGGTCGGCGAGGAGCTGCAGGTCGTCGTCAACCGCTTCGAGTCCTCCGAGTCGCTCTACATCTGCTCGCGCCCCGGGGCGGTGCAGAAGGCCGACTGGGAGATGCTCGAGCCGGGGCAGACGGTCGAGGCCCGCGTGAGCGGCGTCAACAAGGGCGGGCTCGAGCTCGAGGTCGCCGGCCACCGCGCCTTCATGCCCGCCAGCCAGGTCTCCCTGGACCGCATCCCCGACCTCTCCGTCTTGGTGGGCGAGAAGCTCACCTGCACCGTCAGCCGCATCGACCGCGCCGGCAAGGGCAACATCGTCCTCTCGCGCCGCGACATGCTCAAGGCCGAGCGCGCCGAGAGGGCCGCGCAGCTCCGCGACACCCTCAAGGAGGGCGACGTCGTCGAGGGCACCGTCCGCAAGATCATGCCCTTCGGCGCCTTCGTGGACCTCGGAGGCGTGGACGGGCTGGTCCACATCTCCGACCTCACGCACGACCGCGTCCACATGGGCGAGAAGAATGTCGCCAGGCACGTCAAGGAGGGCGAGCACGTCCGCGTGCAGGTGCTCAAGCTCGACTGGGAGGCCAACCGCATCTCGCTCGGCATGAAGCAGCTCGCCGACGACCCCTTCCAGAGCGCGGCCAAGGACATCGTCGAGGGCGCGGAGGTGACCGGGCGGGTCACCAAGCTCATGGATTTCGGCGCCTTTGTCGAGCTGGCCCCGGGCGTCGAGGGCCTCGTCCACATCTCCGAGCTCGACTGGCGCCGCGTCGCGAGCGTCGGAGACGTCCTCAAGCAGGACGAGATCGTGCCCGTGAAGGTCCTCAGGATCGACCCCGAGAGCAGGCGCATCAGCCTCTCCATCAAGCAGACCAAGTCGCGTCCGGAGCCCGAGGCCGGCGAGGCCCCCGCCCAGGAGCGCAAGCCCATGAAGCGCCCCAAGGGCCTGCCTGACCGCTCCGGCTTCCGGCGCGGCCAGGAGCGCGACACCCGCTCGCCCGACGAGATCCTCAAGGAGACGCCGGCCCTCCGACGCCTGCGCGAGAAGTTCGGCAACCAGGGCTTCAAGGGCGGGCTGGGCTGAGAGCGGTCGCGGAGCACCACTCGGCCAACCACGCGCCGGCCGCTCCCGGACCCCGCCGCCGCGCGGCTACTTGCCCTTGCCCCCGCGCGCCATCTCCTGCGGCTGGTCGCACAAAGGCCAGCGGACGGCGTGCGCCATGCGCTGGCGGAGGTCCGCCGCGATCTCCGTCGCACGCAGCTCCGTCCGCGTGTAGTCGATCACCGGCAGGAACCGCACGCGGGCGTGGCTGAGCCGCCAGAGGCTCGACCACGCCGGGTCGATCTGCGGCGTCCCCTCGATCACCACCGGGAGCACGGGGGCCCGGCTCCGGTGCACGATCAGCCCCACGCCGGACAGGAAGGGCAGGATGTGACGCGCCGGGCGCTCCAGCGTGCCCTCCGGGAAGATGCCCACGACGCCCCCCTCCCCCAGGTGGCGGATCGCCTCTCGCGTCGCCGCCACCTCCCGCCCGTCGCGGTCCACGCTGATCACCTCGACCCACTCCCAGATCCACCCCAGACTTGGTAGCTGCATGTCCAGGGCCATCATCCAGCGGATGAAGAAGGGGCACGCGGCCTGCACCAGGATCGGATCCACCCCGGCCGTGTGATTGACCACCACCACCAGCGGCCCGGGGCGGCGCCCAGGGGGCAGGTGCTCGACCCCCTCCACCCGCAGCCGGTGCACCACCCGCGCATACAGACGCACGAGGCGCCAGCCTACGCCGGTCTCGATGTCGCCGCGCGGGTTCGCCGCCAGCCAGTGCGCGAGCGCAGCCCAGGCAAGCCAGGCACCAAGCGCTGAAATTCCCCAGACCGCGATCGGCACTGACCATGTTAGCGTTTGCAAAGTCCGGGACCACCCAGCCTGCCACGCCCCGCGCCGGTTCGGGGCCTCTTAGGATCACATCCGCATGAGCGATCTCTGGGCGAGCCGAAGGGAGGCGGCGCGCCGCTCCGCCGAGCCCCTGGCGGTGCGGATGCGCCCTAGAACCCTCGACGAGTTCGTCGGTCAGCGACACATCCTCGGCGAGGGCAAGCTTCTGCGCCGGATGCTCGACGCCGGGGTCATCACCTCGCTCATCCTCCACGGTCCCCCGGGGACCGGCAAGACCACGCTCGCCAGGCTGATCGCCGCCCACACCAGGCGGCATTTCGAGAACGAGAACGCGGCCGGCGTCGGCGTCAAGCGCATCCGCGAGATCGTGGACGAGGCGACGCGCCGGCTCGAGCTCGAGGGCAAGCGCTCGATCCTCTTCCTCGACGAGATCCACCGCTTCACCCGCTCGCAGCAGGACGTGCTGCTCAACGACGTGGAGCGCGGCGTGATCACCCTCGTCGGGGCGACCACCGAGAACCCGCTCTTCTCCTGCAACTCGGCGCTCGTCAGCCGCAGCACGCTCTTCCGGCTCGAGCCGCTCGGCGAGGAGGAGATCATCGGGGTGCTGCGCCGCGCCATCTCCGACTCGGAGCGCGGCTACGGGACGCTCGAGCTGCGCGTCACCGACGAGGCCCTCCGCGTCTGGGCGGTCAAGAGCGACGGGGACGCCCGGCGCGCGATCAACGCTCTCGAGGTCGCGGTGCTCTCGCAGCGGCGGAGCGACGGGGGCGCGGGGCGGGGGAGCGCCGGAGCGCAGGGGCCGATCGTCATCGACAGGGCGATCGCCGAGGACTCGATCCAGCAGAAGGCCGCGGTCTACGACGGCACGGGCGACGAGCACTACGACGCCATCAGTGCGATGATCAAGAGCGTGCGCGGGAGCGATCCCGACGCGGCGCTCTACTGGATCGCCCTCATGCTCGAGGCCGGCGAGGACCCCCGCTTCATCGCCCGACGCCTGGCCATCCTCGCCAGCGAGGACATCGGCAACGCCGACCCCCGCGCGGTCATGGTCGCCGACGCGGCGTGGTCGCTCGTCGAGCGGATCGGCATGCCCGAGGCCCGGATCACCCTCGCACAGTGCGCCACCTATCTCGCCCTGGCCCCCAAGAGCAACGCGTCCTACACCGCGATCGAGGCGGCGATCGCCGACGTGCGCGAGGGCAGGACCGTCGCGGTTCCGCTCCACCTGCGCGACCCCAACTCCTCCCCCGTCGGCGAGGGGGTGCGGATGCGCGACCGCGAGGGGGAGCGCTACGCCTACAGCCACGACGCGCCGGACCGCGTCGAGGGCGCCCCGGTCACCGGGCAGGACTACCTCGGCGTGTCGCGCCGCTACTACCAGCCCCTCGACGCCGGCGCGGAGCGGGCGCTCGCCGAGCGGCTGGAGAAGATCCGGGCCCTGCGGGAATCCCTGGCCCATCGCGAACCCAAAGCTGGGCCCGGCGCGCCCGATTCAGCCGATACCAAATCCCCGTGCTGATCATGAGCGACTCGATCGAGGACACCAAGGCGGGCCTGCGCTCCCTCGTGCGCGAGCGGCTGGGCGCCGTCTCCGCGCGCGAGCGGGCGCGGCTCTCCGCCGCCGCGTGCCGGCAAGCGCTTTCGTGGCAACCGCTTGCAGAAGCCGAGCGGGTCCTCCTCTTCGCCCCCATGCGCTCCGAGGTGGACGTCGAGCCGCTGATCGAGCGGCTGCTCGCAGGCGGCGCGGTGGTCTGCGTCCCGCGCGCCAACTGGGCCGATCGGACCATCCAGCCGGTCCCCATCGCCGGACTGGGCGACCTGGAGCTCGTCGAGCGAGGGGTGCGCCAACCCCGCGCCTCCATCCCGGCCATGCCCTTCTCCGACCTGCAGGCCCTTGTGGTTCCTGGAGTTGCATTCGATGAGCAGGGGGGGCGACTCGGACGCGGGGGCGGCTTCTATGATCGCGTCCTGGGCGATCCGGCCCGGCGTGCCCCGGCCTTGGGCATCTGCTTCGAGGCTCAGGTGCTCGAACGCATCCCGATGGAAGCGCACGACCAGCCTATCGAGGCGCTGGCCACGTCGGCACGCTTGCTGGAGTTCGGCGCGACGGATCGACGCGCTACGACGAACGGCTGAACACGGAGGATCAGGTCGATGGCGCTCCCCTCACAATCTCCACGCGTCGCCGCCGCAGGACGCGCTGTGGTCCGCACCCACCGCCGACGCGGCTTCCGGATGCCCCGTCTCGCCGTCGCGGGCATCATCGTCGTCGTAGGGACGGCCGCGGCGTGGATGCTCACCCGGGGCGCCGGCCAGGGCGGACGCAGCACCCTCGCCCCCGAGAGCGCCTCGGCCGCCGACCACCTCCTCGACGACCCCTTCGAGCGGTCCGGCGGGCCGGCGCAGGGGACGCCGCGGACTGCAAGCCTGCTGGGACAGCGGAGCGGGTCGGATCCCAAGCCGGGCAAGGCGACGCCGGAGCGGTCCGAGCCCGAGCAGGCCGAGCCCGTCCTGATCTCGCAGGGCGGGCAGGGCGCGCCCGCGCGGACCGCCGAGGCCGCGCCCCCGCCGGACCTCACCGCCCCGACGACCCTGGGCGAGAGCCTCGGCGCCGCCCCCGCCGAGCAGCCCCACGCGCCGCCCAAGGAGACGGGCGAGTTCGCGCGCGTGCTCGCGGCGGCGGATCAGCGGCTCGCGGCCAACGACCCGGTCGCCGCACGCATGCTCATGAGCGATGCGCTCCGCGAGCGCGGGCTCGACGAGACCGGTCGCTCGCAGCTGCGCGCCCGCCTGACACAGCTCAACCAGGACCTGCTCTTCTCCTCCAAGGTCGTCAAGGGCGACCCCATGGCCGAGACGTACGCCATCGCCCCCGGCGACCGGCTCAGCAAGCTGCCCGAGAAGCTCGGCCTCGCCACCGACTGGCGCCTCATCCAGCGCGTCAACGGCATCGCCGATCCCAACAAGATCCAGCTCGGCCAGAAGCTCAAGCTCGTGCGCGGCCCGTTCCACGCGGTGGTGGATAAGAGCGACTACCGGCTCGACGTCTACGCCGGCCCGCCGGAGGACGAGGCCTCGTGGCTCTACATCCGCTCCTTCCGCGTCGGCCTCGGCGAACCGATCGAATCGCCCACGCCGACGGGCAGCTTCGTGGTCAAGCGCAACAGCAAGCTGATCAACCCGCACTGGGTCAACCCGCGCACCGGCCAGAAGTACGACAAGGACGACCCCGAGAACCCCATCGGCGAGCGTTGGATCGGCATCGAGGGCCTCGGCGCCGACGCGAACACGACCGGCTACGGCCTCCACGGCACGATCGATCCCTCGAGCATCGGCCAGCAGAAGTCGATGGGCTGCGTGCGCCTGCTCGACGAGGACGTGAACCTCGTCTATGAGCTGCTCGTCGAGGGCATCAGCCGCGTGCGGATCCAGGAGTAGCCGCCGGGCCGCGGCGCGCCTCAGCCAAGCAGCTCGTCCGGGGGCAGCTCGGGCGTCGGCGCGTCCGTCACGGCGGCGAAGCAGACCGTCTCGAGCAGACGGCGGCGCGCCGGTGTGAGCACGAACCCGACGACACCCACCGGCGCGCCGGGCTCCTCGATCATCGCGTAGGGCCACTTCCGTGAACGCACCCTGCGCGCCGGGCGCCGCTCGCCCGGCGCCTCGATCACCACCACCGCGGGCCGGACGTCGACGAGCACCCGCGACTGGCGCAGGTCGAAGCTCGCCAGGCTCACCGGCCTCCGCCGGAACAGGCTGAAGCGGAGCACGTCGAGCCGCCCGGGGATGATCCGCACGTACGTCGGCGAGCAGATCTCGGGCAGCGCGACCGTCCCCACGCTCACCAGACAGAGCAGCACCCAGGGGTACAGAGAGACGAACGGCGTGCCCACCACGGGCGCGAAGGCGAGGCCCGCGCCGAGCCCGGCCAGCGCCCCGAGGATCGCCAGCTTCCGGTCCGCGCGGCTCCCTCCCATGGCCAGCGGCACCCTCGCGATCTCCGGCTCGAAGCCCGAGACCATGTCGAGCCGCTCGAGCAGACGCGCACCCCAGTGCGGCCGGCACGCGATCCTCACCCGAGCGCTCGACGCGCGCTCCAGCGGGAAACCGGCGTCGAGCGCCTCCCTGTCAAGACGCGCCCGGCGCGCGTGCGCCCGCCACGCCCACGCGCCCCACGCGATGAGCCCCGCCGCCGCGGGCGCGGCCGCGTAGAGATGCCCGTGCACGCCGAGCGCCGACCAGATGACCAGGAGCGACAGAAACGCCGCGCCGAGGCACGCGTGCACCAGCACCACGCTCGCACCGGCCACGTGCGAGACCTGCGCCGGACGCCCCCAAGCGCCCGTGCGAATGAACGCGGCGTTCCCTCGCAGGCGCACGGACGAAAGCGCACCATCGGCCTCACGCCCGCGAGGCAGACCAGCGCTCCGCTCGTCCGCGGCATCGGTCACGTCACCCAGGCTACCGAAACTCCCCCGCCGAATCCGGCTCCGGCGCCGAGCCCGACGAGAGGTGTCGATGGCTTCGGGCGCGCTGCTGCGACGCCAGCTGCCGAGTCCTCGCGAGCCCGCCGAACCGCCCCGCCGACGGGGGGCTCCGGACCCGAAAAACCACCCTCCCGAGGCCGCCGCGGTCCGGGACTTCTCGCCCCCGCGCACCTACCATTCTGCAACCCCGCCGGGCTCCTCCGCGGCGGGTTTTTCCGGCCGCGAACGTCCCACCGACCAGCCGCCCCCGAGGGCGGCGGACGGGGCGACGGATCGGGCGCAGCGCCGTGGGCTTCGGGGGCCGCCCGTTGCGCCCACATCCGTCGGGATGGGTGTATTGCAGACCATGACCACGAGCCAGACCAGCAACACCGGCCAGACCAGCACCCCGGGCGAGCCCGCGCTCGCCAAGCCGGCCCAGCCCGGCGCGTACGGCTCGGAGCAGATCAAGGTCCTCGAGGGCCTCGAGGCGGTGCGCAAGCGCCCCGGCATGTACATCGGCGGCACGGGGCTCAACGCGCTCCACCACCTCGTCTACGAGACCGTGGACAACTCCATCGACGAGGCCATGGCGGGCTACGCCAAGGTCGTCAGCGTCTCCGTCGAGGCCGACGGCTCCTGCACGGTGATCGACGACGGGCGCGGCATCCCCGTCGACCCCATCAAGCACGACGACCCCGCCCTCAACGGCAAGCCCGCCGTCGAGGTCGTCATGACCAAGCTCCACGCCGGCGGCAAGTTCGGCCAGGAGGGCTCGGCCTACAAGGTCTCCGGCGGCCTGCACGGCGTCGGCGTCTCCTGCGTCAACGCCCTCAGCCACTGGCTCGAGTGCGAGGTCTGGCGCGACGGCAAGATCTACCGCGTCGAGTTCGAGCGCGGGCGAGTCGTCAAGCCCCTCCACGTCGTCGGCGACATCCCCGCCGGCAGCACCCGCACCCGCGGCACGACCGTCAGCTTCAAGCCCGACCCCGACATCTTCCCCGAGACAGATTTCAACTACCAGACGCTCGCCACCCGCCTGCGCGAGCTCGCCTACCTCAACCCCGGCGCGACCATCCGCCTGACCGACGAGCGCGTCGGGCCCGACGGCAAGCCCAAGGCCGCGACCTTCACGGCCGCCAACGGCCTGCTCGAGTACGTCGAGCACCTCATGCAGGGCAAGAACGCGGTGTGCTCGCCGGTCTACCTCAAGCGCGAGGACGCCCCCAAGAGCATGGTCTGCGAGGTCGCGTTCCAGTACCACGACGGCTACAACGAGACGCTGCTGACCTTCGCCAACAACATCAACAACGTGGACGGCGGCACCCACGCCCAGGGCTTCAAGGTCGCCCTCACCCGCACCGTGAACAACTACGCGCGCAAGAGCGGCATCATCAAGGACAAGGACCCCGTCCCCACGGGCGAGGACCTGCGCGAGGGGCTCATCGCCATCGTCAGCGTCAAGCTCCCCGACCCCACCTTCAACAACCAGCCCAAGGAGAAGCTCCTCAACCCCGAGATCGAGGGCTTCGTCGCCGCCGCCGTCAGCGAGGCGCTCGAGATCTGGATGGAGGAGCACCCCTCCGAGGCCAAGCGCCTCTGCCAGAAGGGCATCGTCGCCGCCCAGGCCCGCGAGGCGGCGCGCAAGGCCCGCGAGCTGACCCGGCGCAAGACCGCCCTCGACTCCGGCTCCATGCCGCACAAGCTCCGCGACTGCAAGACGCGCGACTTCGAGCGCTCCGAGCTGTTCATCGTCGAGGGCGACTCCGCCGGCGGCAGCGCCACACAGGGACGCGACGTCGAGACCCAGGCCATCCTCCCCCTCAAGGGCAAGATCCTCAACGTCGAGAAGGCCCGCATCGACAAGGTGCTCGGCTTCGAGGAGATCCGCACCCTCATCGCCGCGCTTCGCTGCGGCATCGGCGAAGACTTCGACGTCGCCCGCCTCCGCTACGGCAAGATCATCATCATGACCGACGCCGACGTGGACGGCTCGCACATCCGCACGCTGCTGCTCACGTTCTTCTTCCGCCAGATGCCCGAGCTGATCCGGCGCGGGAGGATCTACATCGCCCAGCCCCCGCTCTACCAGGTGATCAAGGGCAAGAAGAGCCGCTACGTGCTCAACGAGAAGCTCCTCGACGACGCGCTGACCGACCTCGGCCTCGAGGGCGCCGCCCTCATCGTTCGCCGCTTCGAGGGCGCCGGCGACCACGTCCGCCCCGTCGAGGAGCTAAGGCTCGAGGGCCAGGACGTGCGCAGGGCCGTCAGGCTTCTCCGCCGGCTCGCGGAGCTGGTCGAGATCGCCGAACGCCGCGGCGTGCGCTTCGTCGACCTCCTCGGCGAGCGCGCGAGCGACCCGGAGCGTCGAGGGCGCCTCCCCACGCACCGCGTGCAGTGGCGCGCCAACGACGTCCCCGCCTGGAGCGAGGAGCAGGCCCACCGCGTCGTCGAAGATCGGAATCTTCGCCTCGCCGACGAGGCCGTCGGCGCGATCCACACCGACGGCGCCATGCACGCCGAGCACGCCGAGCACGCCGAGCATGCCGAGTCGCACGAGGCGGCCGAGCCGATCCACACCGGCCCCACCGCGACCATCCGCGAGCTGCACGAGAACCGCGAGCTCGAGCGCGTCTTCGCCGAGCTCGCCGAGCTCGGGCTGGCGATCGACGACTACGCACTCGTCCAGGAGGAGAGCGTCACCGGCGCCAAGCTCCCCGCACGCTTCGCGTGGGAGATGACCAGGCCCGGCAAGGCCCAGAACGCCGCCCCCGCCGAGCACGAGCAGGCGGAGGGCGTCGAGCCGGGGCAGGGCGCCGAGCAGGCCCGCGTCGTCGAGGCCCCGAGCCTCGCCGCCATCGTCCCCGCCCTTCGCGTGATCGGGCGCCGGGGCCTCGAGATCAAGCGCTTCAAGGGCCTCGGCGAGATGGACGCCGAGCAGCTCTGGGACACCACCATGGACCCGACGCGCCGCACCATGCTCCGCGTCTCGTGGGACATGGGCCAGGAGGCCGAGTACCTCTTCAGCACGCTCATGGGCGAGCACGTCGAGCCGCGCCGGCGCTTTATCGAGGACCACGCCCTCGAGGTCAAGAACCTCGACGTCTGAGCCCTCGCGTTATCGGCCCCCGCTCGCCCGCCCGCGCCCGACGATTCCACGCCCGGCTTCGCCGGCCCTGCTCCCGGTGCCGATAGAAGCGGGGGAGGGTGCCCATGCCGCCGATCCGTGGACGCAAGGCAGCCAGCTCGACCGCCGCGCCCGGCTCGCGCCCCAACACCATCGGCGCCGGGCAGAGCGAGCTCGGCTCGCTCCTGGACGACATGGACCGCCAGCAGGCCGGCGCCGGCCTCCACGCCCAGCGCGTCCACTCGCGCTGGCCCTTCCGCCACGCCGCCACCACGCTCGTCCTCGAGCACCCGGGCGGATCGACCGCCACGTGCACCGTCGCCTGCCGCAACCTCTCCTGCGGCGGCGCGTCGCTGCTCCACGGCGCCTTCACCCACCCCGGGACCCGCTGCTGCGTCCACCTCGCGAAGCTGGACGGCTCGGTGCGCGAGGCGCGGGGCGTCGTGGTGCGCTGCACCCACGTCCGGGGGCGGGTCCACGAGCTGGGGGTGCGCTTCGACGGGCCCATCGCGCTGCGCGAGCACGTCGAACTCGACCTGCTCGCCGGGCGCTCGGTGTTCGAGCGCGTCGAGGCCTCGGCGCTGATGGGGAGCCTCGCCGCCGTGCTCCCCGACGCGATCGACCAGCGCGTGCTGCAGCACTTCCTCTCCGACTCGCACGTGACGCTGTGCCTCGCGGAGTCGTTCGATCAGCTGCGCTCCTCGGACGGCCTCGACCGCGACGGGATCGTGCTCGACGTGGAGCGCGTCCCGCTCGACGAGGCGGCCCGGGCGCTGGAGGAGGCGGGGACCCCCACGCCGGTGATCGCGCTGGGCGCCCGCTGCCCGGCGGACCTCGCCGCACGCCTGGGGGCCCGCGGTGGTGTGACGTTCGTGCGCAAGCCCATCCTCCAGGAAGCTCTCCTGGCCGCGGTCGCGGACTGCCTGCTCGCGCCCGGCCGGCTGGAAGGCCGCCCCCCGGCGCCGGGCGAGGTCCCGCCGGCGATCCGGCGCTGGACGCTCGCCAGCATCGCCCAGCGCGTCGAGGACCTGCGGGCGGCCCTCGCCGCGCAGGACGCCCTGCGCTCGTACTCCGCCTGCCAGGAGCTGCGGTTCCTCGCGCTCCAGCTCGGCGCCCCGGGCGCCGCCAGCGCCGCCGACGCGGCCGCGACCCGACTCGCCCTCACCATGAGCGTCCCCGAATCGATGCACGAGGTCTCCCGCCTGCTCGGCGCGTGCGACGCCGAGTCGCTCCGCAAGTCCGCGTGAGAGCCCGGAGCGCGACCGCGCCGAGCCCGCCGCTTGCTCGCGGGCGCGGGCGCGACAACACTCCCGCGTTGCACCTCGCAGACCGCGTCAGCTCGGCTCTCGGCTCGCCCGTGCGCGGGCTCGAACGCCTCTCCGGCGGGTGCGTGGCCGACGTGCTCCTCGCCCGCCTGGAGAATGGCGGGCTCGTGGTCGTCAAGCACGGCGGCGCGTCGTACGAGATCGAGGCGATGATGCTCCGGGCGCTGCGCGAGCGCTCGCGCCTCCCCGTGCCGGGCGTGCTCCACGCCGAGCCCGACCTGCTCGTCATCGAGCACGTCGCCCACGACGGCCGCCTGGGCGAGCGCGGCGAGCGTCACGCGGCCGAGCTGCTCGCCGACCTGCACGCCGTGCGCGGGGAGTCATTCGGGTTCGAGCACGAGACGCTCATCGGGCCGCTCCCGCAGCCCTGCCCTCCCACCGCCACGTGGGTCGAGTTTTTCGCCCAGCAGCGCCTCCGTCACTTCGGGGCGCGGGCATACCGGGACGGGGCGATCACCGAGCGCTGCTGGTCCGGACTCCGGCGCCTCGCCGACACGCTGGGCGAGCACCTCGACGAGCCCGAGCACCCCTCCCTGATCCACGGCGACGTCTGGGGCGGGAACGTCCTCGCCCACCGGGGACGCATCGCGGCCTTCATCGACCCGGCCACGCACTACGCCCACCCCGAGGTCGAGCTCGCGTTCACGACCCTCTTCTCCACCTTCGGGCCCGCGTTCTACGAGCGGTACAACCAGCTCCGCCCCATCCGCGACGGATTCTTCGAGCACAGACGGGCCCTCTACAACCTCTACCCCCTGCTCGTGCACGCGATCCTCTTCGGCGGCGGCTACGGGGACCAGGTCGAGCGCGCGGTCCGATCCGTCTGCCCGTCATAGGGACGCCGAACGGAGAGAAGAGCCCGCGGCCGCACGCGCGGAGCGGCGGCCGCAACGGGCAAAGGGCGATTGACGGGACTTGAACCCGCGACCCCCAGATCCACAATCTGGTGCTCTAACCAACTGAGCTACAATCGCCATCGAGCGGGCGGTCGCCCGCGGAGTGCCCAACCATATCGGTGCTCGGGGCGCGGGGTCAATCCGCTTGGCCTCCGGGGACAGCCCCATCGGCGGCTGGAGATCGGCCGGCCCCGAAACCTACGCTAGGGGTCCAAAATCCGATTCCCGGCTCCGCCGGCAGGGAGGACACGCCCGTGACGCAGATGGCCAACCGCCCCACCCTGGACCTCTCCGAGCAGCGCTGCCTGACGAACCTCTCCGCCGCGGCCTTGCTCGAGCACGCCATCGCCGCGGGCGAGGGCCGGCTGGCGGCCAACGGGGCGCTGGTCTGCATGACGGGCGACCGCACGGGGCGTTCCCCCAAGGACAAGTACCTGGAGGATGCGCCCGAGATCCACCGCAAGATCGACTGGGGGAAGGTGAACCAGCCGATCACGCCCGAGCAGTTCAAGCGTGTGCACCAGATCGCGATCGAGCACCTCAACGCCCAGCCCCGCGTCTTCGCCTTCGAGGGGTGGGCCGGCGCCGAGATCAAGCACCGCCTCGGCGTGCAGGTGGTCACCGAGCAGGCCTGGCACGCCCTCTTCGCCAGCACGCTCTTCATCCGCCAGGGCTCGGCCAGCGACGCGGGCGACGGCACCTGGCGCCACGACTGGACGATCCTGAACGCCGGGCGCCGGCGCCTCACCGCCGCCGAGCAGGCCGAGCTCGGCGTCACCAGCCCCGTCATCATCGCGCAGAGCCTCAGCCGCCGCGTCGTCGTGATCCTCGGCACCGAGTACGCCGGCGAGATCAAGAAGAGCATCTTCTACGCGATGAACTTCGACATGCCCGAGCAGGGCGTCTTCCCCATGCACTGCTCGGCCAACGTCGCCAACGACGACCCGGGCAACGTCGCCCTCTTCTTCGGGCTCAGCGGCACGGGCAAGACCACCCTCTCGGCCGACCCGCACCGCGCCCTCATCGGAGACGACGAGCACGGCTGGGGGCCGCAGGGCGTCTTCAACTTCGAGGGCGGGTGCTACGCCAAGTGCATCAAGCTCAGCCAGGAGGGCGAGCCGCAGATCTGGAACGCCATCAAGTTCGGCAGCGTGCTCGAGAACACCGTGATCGACGACGTGACCCGCGTGCCCGACTACGACGACGGATCGATCACCGAGAACACCCGCGTCACCTACCCCGTGGACTTCATCCCCGGCGCGCAGATCCCCAGCGTCGCCGGCCACCCCACGAATGTCGTCTTCCTCACCGCCGACGCCTACGGCGTCCTCCCGCCGGTCTCCAAGCTCAGCCCCGAGCAGGCGATGTTCTACTTCATCAACGGCTACACCTCCAAGCTCGCCGGCACCGAGGCCGGCGTCACCGAGCCCCAGCCCAACTTCTCCACCTGCTTCGGCGCGCCCTTCATGCCCCGCCGACCCACCGAGTACGCCCACATGCTCGCCGAGCGCATCAAGAGGCACGGCGCCAACGTCTGGCTGCTCAACACCGGCTGGACCGGCGGCCCCTACGGCACCGGCCACCGCTTCAGCCTCAAGTACACCCGCGCCATGGTCAGCGCCATCCTCGACGGCTCGCTCGCCGAGGAGGAGTACGCCCCCGACCCCGTCTTCGGCCTGCCCATCCCCAGGTTCGTCCACGGCGTCCCCACCGACGTCCTCCACCCCCGGAACACCTGGAAGGACGGCGCCGCCTACGACGCCCAGGCCAAGAAGCTCGCGGCCATGTTCCGCGACAACGCCGCCAAATTCGACATGCCCCCCGCCGTCAAGAACGCCGGCCCCCGCGGCTGATCCAAGGGAGCCCGAAGGGCTCCTCGCACATAGCCGGGGGTGGAGGTCGCCACAGGCGACCGACACCCCCGGATAACTCCA
>CAYTAH010000060.1:0-5106 GCA_964435785.1 uncultured Phycisphaeraceae bacterium
TTGACCACTGGTCGCTGACGGCGCCGGTCCAGTGCCAGTCCTGCGCGAGCGCGGGCGCGGCGAGGCCGGCGGAGGCGACGAGGGCGTGGACGAGGGGGAGGCGGCGGCTTGCCCGCGCTTCGGTGTCGGGACGTGGCATTCTCGGCTCCTGGGGTGCGGAGCCGCCGCGTGGGGCGGCGGGCTCGGTGCGTGTTCCTGGAGCAACGCGGAATCGAGGGGCGATTTGCGCCGCGGGAGGCACGTGAGCCTCGCTTCTCGGGGCCGCCCCGGGGTCGTAAGGTGGAAGAAAGCCGGATGAATTCGGAGATTCATCAGACGATTATGTCCTTATACTGTCGATACGCGGCCGCCACCGTGAAGGAGGATTGGCATGCGCGCTCCAACTCGGCGATGGTCGGTGCGGGCGGGCGCCGGGTGGCTCTTCGTCCTGGCGGCGGCTCCCGGCAGCGGGCCGGCGGCGCCGCAGCCGACGGCATCGGGCCTCACGCAGGCGACGAGGGAACTGACGGTGTGGGTCGCTGATCCCGATCGGCGGCCCGTCGTCGGGGCGGGGGTGGAGGTTCTGTCGGGCTACCGGCCGATCGCCGCGGGGGCGACGGACGAGGAGGGCAAGGCGGTGGCCTCCGTGCCGGTGGATGCGGCGGTGCAGTGGGTGCTGGCGCTGAAGCCCGGCGTCGGGTTCGGCTACGCGGGTTGCGACCCGGCGGCCGAGAACGTGGTCGAGTCCTACCCACCGGCCGTTCGTGGCGCGGATCTCGACGGGGTCGTGCTCACGCTGAGCGAAGGTCGCACGATCCGCATCACGGCGGTTGACGAATCGGACCAACCGCTGTCGGGTGTGCGACTCGTGCCGTGGATCGTCGAAGCGACCGGTGGGGACGCGATAAACCTGTCCGGCAGTCTGCTTGCTTCCGTGGTGACTGACGACGACGGGACGGCGACGTTCGACTGGCTCCCGGTCGGTGCGGCTCAAGGCGTCGGCGGGACCTTCCTCGTGCAGGGCGGCCAATACCACTGGCCCCATCCGGCGCAGCACGTGCTGGGGAGGGCGGGAAGCTGGAAGGTCACCGCCCATCTGGTTCAGAAGCAAGAGATCCGTGGACGTGTGCGTTTCCCCGACGGAACGCCGGCGGCCGGCATCGGGCTGCTCGCTCAGGGCCGGGGAGAAACGGTCCACTTCGGGCGCGGCGAGGGAACGACGGATGCGGAGGGGCTCTTCTCCATCGCGGTCGCCCCGGATCAGGTCTACACGGTGGCGGTGATCGACGCGGAGTGGGCGGGGCGCATCGACGGGGTGCGCGTGGCGCGGGGTTCGCCGGTCGAGAGCGTGGACATGCAACTGACGCGCGGCGCGATCATTGAAGCGAGCATCGTCTCGTGGGAGGGCGCTCCCGTTCGCGCCGAATGCGTCTACCTGCTCTTCGAAGACCCCGGTTCGCCGGACGTGCTTCGGCTCGCTGAGGACCCGTATTGGCGCGACTTTGCGTCCGTGTCGCTCCAGCAGACGCTTCTCACGGACGCGGAGGGGCGCGTTGGCTTCCGGGTCGCTCCCGGGCGGTACCAGATCTGCACCCCCAGCGCGGTCGTCCGAGGGAAGGACCGGCACGAGGGAGATGTCCATCGTCCGGTGGATGTGCAGATCCAGGACGCGGCGCCCGCCGACATCGAGATCGAGTTCGTGCAGAGGCGCTCGGAGCCGCTCGCGGCGTCCCTCGCTCCCGCGAAGGCGGATACGGCGCACGTGTACGAGTTCGCGTTCCAGCCGGCCGAGACGCCGGACGGGGACTGGAGTTGCCGCCAGTGCCACCGCGCTCCCTGGAGGAATCGCTCTTTCCCCCGCGCACACGGCTGGGAGTGACGGCGGCGGTCGGCGGCAATCTGGCGATCTCCCGCTTGCTTCCGACGCTCGGGCGAGTATGCTGATGCTGTATGACGTCGGCCATTGTGCTCTAACCTGACGCGCTTGGCGGCCTTGAAGGGCCGGGGTGTTCGTGCGCCTGCACGGATTCCGGCTTGACCTTCGGGCTGTGACGCTGGATCGTCTCGGGTCCGGCGGGCGGGCGCGGTCGGAAAACCAACATGCGAACGCGGCTACGCCCGAGCTTGCGCTCGGGGCTCGTAGACGCACTCCGAGATCTACACGCATCGGCGGCCCGCGTGGGCCCGCCGGACGGAACATCCAATGTCTCACAAGTCGCGTTCTGAGCGCGGCGGCTTCACGTGCATGCACTGCCGCCGCGAGGTTTCGGATCAGTCGTACGGCACGCGTCACCGGAACCACTGCCCGTTCTGCCTGTGGTCGCGGCACCTGGACGACGAGCCGGGGGACCGGCGGGCGTCGTGCCGGTCGGCGATGGAGCCGATCGGGATCGAGGTGCGCGCGGACGGCGAGTGGGCGATCATCCACCGCTGCACCGGGTGCGGCACGCTGCGCACCAACAGGTTGGCGGGGGACGACCACGAGCTGGCGCTCTTGGGTTTGGCGCTGCGCCCGCTGGCAAGGCCGGCGTTCCCGCTGGACATCATCGGACCGCGGGGGATCGCGTAGACTGCGGAGCGGATCATGCCCAGCCCGTTCGTCATCGTCGCCGGTCTTCTCGTGCTCGCCGTCGCGGCGTACGTGGTGCTCACGTACAACCGGCTGGCGGGCCTGTTCGTGCGGGCCGACAACGCCTGGTCGGACATCGACGTCCAGCTCCGCAAGCGATGGGACCTGGTGCCGCGGCTGGTGGAGACGGTGGGGGGGTATGCGAGGCACGAGGGGGAGACGCTGGAGGAGGTGACGGCGGCCCGGGCGGGGGCGGCCGGGGCGTCGGGGGCAGAGCAGCGCGCCGGCGCCGAGAGCCGGCTGAACGCGGGGTTCGCGAGGATCATGGCGCTGGCGGAGGCCTACCCGGACCTGAAGGCCGACGAGCTGTTCCGCTCGCTCCACGACCAGCTCATCGACGTGGAGGACGATCTCGAGTCGGCGCGGCGGTACTACAACGCGGTCGTGCGGGACTACAACACGGCGGTGGCGCAGTTCCCGTCCTCGCTCGTCGCGGCGGCGACGGGGAAACGGGCGAGGGAGTTCTTCCAGATCACCGACCTCGAGGCGGCGGGCGTGCCGCGGGTGAGGTTCCGCGAGGGGGCGCAATGAGACGGATGCTCTGTGGAGTGTGGCTCCTGGTGCTCGCGCTCTCGCCGTGGCCGCTCGGGGGGCGTGCGGCGGCGCAGGGTCTGGACTGGGAGATCGATTCGTTTTTCGTCGAGATCGGCGTGAAGCCGGACGCGTCGCTCGAGGTGACGGAGACCATCGTCGCGGACTTCTCGCGCGAGCCGCACCGGGGGATCTTCCGCGAGATCCCCGTGCGGTACCGGCGGAGCGGGTCTGCGTTCGACATGCGTCTCGACCTGGTCTCGATCACGGACGGGCAGGGGCGCCCCTACACGCACCTCGCGGAAGACCGGGGCGACCGGCTGTGGATCCGCATCGGCGACGCGGACCGGCTGCTGCAGGGGACGCCGACCTACGTGATACGCTACCGGGTGAGGCGGGGATTGCTCTCGTTCGATACGCACGACGAGCTGTACTGGAACGCGACGGGCGACGAGTGGCCGGTGCCGATCGAGTCGGCGTCGTGCGTGGTGAGGCTGCCCGAGGGAGTCTCGCCGGAAGCGGTTCGGGCGCTGTCGTTCGTCGGGCCGCACGGGGTCTCGGAGACGGGGCCGGAGGCCGAGATCGAGGGGCGCGGGGTGCGGTTCGAGGCGGGGCGGCTGCGGGCGCGCGAGGGGCTGACGGTGGTGGTGGGCTGGCCCCCCGGAGCGGTCGCGTACCCGGGGCTCTCGGAGAGGATCGGCTGGTTCGTGCGGGACAACTGGGTGGTGGCGGTGCCGTTTATCACGGCCCCGTTTCTGCTCATGCTGTGGCGATCGCGGGGGCGCGACGCCGGCGAGCCGGGCTCGATCGCGGTGCGGTACGAGGCGCCGGCGGGGCTGACGCCGCTGGAGGTGGGGACGCTGATCGACGAGCGGATCGAGACGAGCGACATCACGGCGACGCTCGTGGGGCTCGCGGTGCGTGGCTATCTGCGCATCGACGTTGCGAAGCTGCCCTTGCTGGGGGACGCGAGGCCCTCGCAGATCACGCTGGTCAAGCTCCGCGAGCCAGACGGGGAGCTCAAGCCGTTCGAGCGGACGCTGCTGGACAAGGTGTTCGCGCTCGGCGACGAGGTAAAGCTCAGCCGTCTCGAGCACAGGTTCTACCGCTCGCTGCCCACGATCAGGAGCGAGACGTACGCATCGCTCACGCGCGATGGCTACTTCGCGGCCAACCCGGCGCACGTGCGCGGCGGGTGGGTCGCGCTGGGGCTGGTCTGGCTGGCGGTGGTCGTGGTCGGAGGGATCGCGCTCGTGAAGTCGGGGATGTTGCCGCCGCTCCCGGTGATCATCGCGGCCGTGCTCACCGGGCCGCAGCTCCTCTTCCTCGCCCCGTTCATGCCGCGGAAGACGGCCAGGGGCCGGCGGGCGCTGGAGGAGATCAAGGGGCTGGAGGAGTACATCACCCGCGCCGAGGCGCGGGAGCTGGAGGAGCGGTCCACGCGCGAGGGCTTCCAGGCGCACTTCGAGAAGCTGCTCCCGTACGCGTTGGCCCTGGGGCTGGCGGACCACTGGGCGGAGAAGTTCGAGGGGCTCTTTACGCCGCACCCGGAGTGGTACCGCGGGCCGAGCGAAGGCTTCACGACCGGGCTGCTGGTTTCGCAGCTCATGCGCGCGACGGGATCGATGAGCCACGCGATGACCTCGGTGCCGCGGAGCCAGGGCTCGGGCGGCTCCTCGTGGAGCAGCGGGGGTTTCGGCGGCGGGAGCTCGGGGTTCTCAGGCGGCGGGTCCTCGGGAGGTGGAGGCGGAGGCGGCGGGGGAGGGGCGTGGTAGGGATCGCTTTCGCGCCCTCGTGCGAGCCGCGGTCGTGGAAAAGAGAAACCCGAGCTCGCGCTCGGGGCTCGTAAAGACAGGAGAAAGACCCGAGCTTGCGCTCGGGGCTCGTAAAGACAGGAGAAAGACCCGAGCTTGCGCTCGGGGCTCGTAAAGACAGGAGAAAGACCCGAGCTTGCGCTCGGGGCTCGT
>CAYTAH010000060.1:5206-18962 GCA_964435785.1 uncultured Phycisphaeraceae bacterium
GCGCTCGGGGCTCGTAAAGACAGGAGAAAGACCCGAGCTTGCGCTCGGGGCTCGTCAAGGCGGAAGGGAAACGGGCGAGCTTCAGGTGCCGGGCTTGCGGCGGAGCTCGAAGACGACGGGGTCGGAGAGATGGCCCTCGCTGTCGAAGGAGCGCCAGTCCTCGCGGATCGTGCCGTCGCGGAGAATGGTGAGGGTCATCTGGCCCATGTAGTGCTCGTGCTCGGGGCGGAGATTGGAGACGCTGTCGAAGTCGAACTCGTAGACGGTGCCCTCGTCCGTCTCGCGGGCCTCGCTGGCGACCATGCGAGGCTGGTTGCCGCCGGCGCAGTAGTGGGTGACGACGAGTCGGTCGCCGTCCATGTGGTACATGTTGGTCATCTCGTGCTGGTCGCCGGGGAACATGATCTCGCGCACGTTCGAGCCAGCGCCGGAGACCTGGAAGATCGACCCGTTCTCGGTCGTGCCGTCATCGTTGACCATCTCCCATTCGCCCTCGAGGGCCGCGATGTGCCCCAGCATCTGCTCGTCGCTCGAACCGGACGCGTGGACGCGGGTCGGTGTGCTCTGGCAGGCGGTCAGGGAAAGGGCGGCGAGAGCGCTCGTGAACAGTGCGGCTGCGCGGAACATGGCTTGGCTCCTTCGGGTTGTGATAGGGTCACAGCATACCGTGGGCGTTCCCCCAAGCCAAGAGACGTTCGGCGCGCCCGTGCCTCGGCGGGGCGATACGGTTGGACGTGAATTTCCCCCTCAATGATCCGGTGAGCACGCTGACGCACGGGGTCGGCGCGGTGGTGTTCGCGTTGCTGGGCATCGAGATGATCGCTCGGGGGCGAGGCAGCAGGTGGAGGCAGGCCGGGCTCGGCGTGTTCGTCGCGTCGGCGGTGGCGCTGCTGATGGCGAGCGCCGCCTTCCACGCCGCCCCCGAGGGGACGGGGGCGCGGAGCATGCTCCAGCGCGTGGATCACGCCGCCATCTTCGCCCTGATCGCCGGGACGTTCACGCCGATCCACGCCATTCGGTTCAACGGATGGGCGCGGTGGGGTGCGATACCCGGCATCTGGGTTCTCGCCGCGGCGGGGATCGCGCTCAAGACGGTGTTCTTCAGCAGCGTGCCCGAGTGGCTCGGCGTCGCGCTGTACCTCGCGATGGGATGGCTGGGCCTGGGTGCGATCGTCGCAACCTGGCGCATGTGGGGCGCTCGCGCCGCGACGCTCATGGTCGCGGCAGGCCTGACGTACACCGCCGGCGCCGTGGTCGAGCTGGTTGCGTGGCCCACGCTGATTCCAGGACTGGTCGGGCCGCACGAGGTCTTCCACGTGCTGGTGCTCGCGGGGCTTGCGTTGTTCTGGCTGGATATCCGGGCGATCGCGCGCGTGCGCGAGCCCCGCGAGGAGCTGCGCCTTGCGCGGGCCGCGTGATGGGCGTGTGCCCCGCGCCCGCCGGCCTCAGCGCGTCCTGAACTCCGACCAGCGGATGCCCAGCCTCCGCATCTTTGAGCGGAGCGTGTGAGGATTGATCTCGAGCAGCGCGGCCGCGCCGCCGGGGCCTTCGATGCGCCCTCGGGTGCGGGCGAGCGCCGCTTCGATGTGGGCTCGGACCGCGTCGTCGAGCGTCGCGATCGGCGCTCCGGAGGTTGATGTGCTGCGCGTGGGGGCGCGAGCGTCCACGTCGTGACCGGCGCCTGAGGGGATGCGTGCGGCGGGCGAGGCGCCCATGGCCGCGGCGAGCGCCAGCCGGTGCCCCTGGCCGAGCAGCGCGGCGCGGTCGATGACGGCGCCGAGCTCGCGGACGTTGCCCGGCCAGTCGTAGCCCGCGAGCAACGCGACGTCCTCGTCCGTGATCTCGAATTCGGGGAGGCTGAAGCGGACCGCGGCGCGGCGGGCGAAGTGCTCGGCAAGCTCGCGGAGGTCCTCGGTTCGCTCGCGCAGAGGGGGGATCACAAGGGGGAAGACGGCGAGGCGATACCAGAGGTCCTCGCGGAACGTTCGTTCGCGGACCATGCCGGCGAGGTCGCGGTGCGTGGCCGCGATGATGCGGCAATCGACGGTGACGGGCGCCTGGCCCCCGACGCGCTCGAGGATGCCCTCCTGGAGCACGCGGAGCAGCCGGACCTGCGCCGCGAGGGGGAGCTCGGCGATCTCGTCGAGGAAGAGCGTTCCGCCGTCGGCACGCTCGAACCAGCCGCGCCGTTGGTCGACGGCTCCGGTGAAGGCGCCGCGCTCGTGCCCGAAGAGCTGTGAATCGACGAGCTCGGGCGGGATGGCGCCGCAGTTGACGCGCAGGAAGGGGCCATCGTGCCTGCCGGATCGCTCGTGGATGACCCGGGCGACGACCTCCTTGCCCGACCCGGTCTCGCCCAGAATGAGGACGGGGACGTCGGAGCCGGCGACGACCGCGGCCCGCTCCATCACGGTGCGCAGCCCCGCGTGCTCGCCCACGATGGTGCTGTCGAGCGACTCCCGGCCGAGGCGGCGGAGCGCGGCCTGGCGGTCGGCCTCCGCGGCGCGCCGCAGCGACTCGAGCTCGTGGAAGCGGCGCGACGTGTCGAGCGCGACGGCGATGGGCTCGAGGATCTGCCCCAGGAGGTCGAGCGCATCGGGAGGGGCCGGGCTCTCCAGGCGGAATACCACGACACCCTCGGGGCGGCCCTCGCGCGAGAGCGGGCCGCACACGACCCGGGCGTGGCCCAGCGCAGCGGCCAGCGGGCGCAGCGGCGAGCGTCCGGGCGAGTCGGGATCGAGCTCGACGAGGGCGCCCGAGACGGCGAAGCGAGCGATAGGCACGCTCGCCGTTCCCCGCACGGCGAACCGCTCACCCGCCTCGCTGGTGGACGCGACGAGGGTGCAGGCGTCGGGGTCGAGCGAGAAGACCCACAAGTCCGCGAGCGGGACGAAGGGGCGGATGGCCGCGGCGAGGTCGGAGATCGACTCCCCGAGGTCGATGTGGCGGCAGGCCTCACGCCAGAGCGCGAGCCGGAGCTTCTCGGCCCGTTGCATACCCAGATTATGTCACGGAAAGTCGTGAAATACAAAGGTTCAACCGTGATAAATCACGGGATCATTGATTTGGCGGGCCCTGGAGGCCGCACGGGGGGCTCCCGACGCTCGGCACACCGGTTGTACCAGCACGGTGGGGTCTGATCGACCCGGAGGTGAGACGATGAACCGGCGGCTGGCAATCCTGACGATGGCGGCGGTAGTGGCGCTCGGCCCCGGCTCGGCCGCGGCCCAGACCCGGAGCATGCTCAACGTCTCCTACGACCCCACGCGCGAGCTGTACAAGGAGTTCAACGCCGACTTCATCGCCCACTGGAAGCAGACCACGGGCGAGACGGTCGAAATCAAGATGTCCCACGCCGGGGCGGGCAAGCAGGCGCGGGCCGTAATCGACGGTCTGCAGGCGGACGTCGTGACGCTCGCGCTGGCGTACGACATCGACGCCATCCACCGCGAGTCGGGGCTGATCCCGGCGGACTGGCAGGCGCGGCTCCCCAATGCGAGCTCGCCATACACCTCCACGATCGTCTTCCTCGTCCGTCAGGGGAACCCCAAGGGCATCCACGACTGGGACGACCTGCTCAAGCCCGGGGTCGAGATCATCACCCCGAACCCCAAGACCTCGGGCGGGGCGCGATGGAACTATCTCGCCGCGTGGGGCTACATGCTCGAGCGGGAGCTGGGGGACCTCGCGAAGGTGCGCAATCCGGACTACGCCGACGAGGCCGCGAAAGCCGGCGAGAAGGCCCGCCAGTTCGTGACGGCCATCTTCAAGAAGGTGCCGGTGCTTGACTCGGGCGCTCGGGGCTCGACGACCACCTTCGCCCAGCGAGGGATCGGTGACGTGCTGCTCGCGTGGGAGAACGAGGCCTTCCTGGCGGTCGAGGAGCTGGGGCGCGACAAGTTCGAGATCGTGGTGCCCTCGGTGAGCATCCTCGCCGAGCCGCCGGTGACGGTGATCGACAAGGTGGTGGACAAACGCGGCACGCGAGACCTGGCCGAGGCCTACCTGGAGCACCTCTACTCGCCCCAGGGGCAGCGGATCGCCGCGAAGCACTACTACCGGCCGTACGACCCGGCGCTCGCCGAGCCGGAGGACATGGCGAGGTTCCCCGAGGTCCGGCTCTTCACCATCGAGGAGGTCTTCGGCGGGTGGCAGGAAGCGCAGCGCGAGCACTTCAACGACGGCGGCGTGTTCGATCAGATCTATCGGCCGTGAATGCGGCGACTCCTTTCGCGCCCGCGCACCCGGCAGGGCGGGCGGGCGCTTCCTCTCTCTCTGTCTCTCTCTCTCCTCCCCCCGCGCGCCCGGAGGGGCGCACGGGGGGATTCGGCCGGTGCTCTCAGAGGAGATGCGTCATGCGGCGACCCTTCAAGAGACGACCGGGACGGATTCCCGGCCAGCCGCTGACTCTGGGGATCACGCTCACCTATCTCGGGCTGATCGTGCTCATCCCGCTCGCGGGGCTCGTGCTCAAGAGCACCGAGCTGACGTGGGCGCAGTTCTGGGGCACGGTCACAGAGTCGCGGGTCGTGGCGTCGTTCCGGCTCAGCCTGGGCGCCTCGCTCGCGGCCGCCTCGATCAACCTGGTGTTCGGCTTCATCGTCGCGTGGGTGCTTGTGCGCTACCCCTTCCCGGGACGGAAGATCGTGGACGCGCTGGTGGACCTGCCCTTCGCGATGCCCACGGCGGTCTCGGGCATTGCGCTGACCGCGCTCTACGCGCAGAACGGGTGGCTCGGGCGGCCGCTCTCCGAGCTGGGGATCAAGGGGGCGTTCAGCCCGCTGGGGGTGGTGATCGCGCTGACCTTCATCGGGCTGCCCTTCGTGGTGCGCACGCTGGAGCCCGCGCTGGCGGACCTGGACGCGGAGATCGAGGAGGCGGCCGCGAGCCTGGGGGCCGGCCGGCTGCAGACCGTTCGCCGGGTCATCGTACCCGCGGTGATGCCATCGATGCTCGCGGGGTTCGCGATGGCGTTCGCGCGGGCGGTGGGGGAGTACGGATCGGTGGTCTTCATCAGCGGCAATATGCCGATGCGGACAGAGATCACACCCCTCCTGATCATCACGAAGCTGGAGCAGTACGACGTCGCGGGGGCGACGGCGATCGCGGTGGTGCTCCTGTGCGTCTCGTTCCTGATGCTGCTGGTGATCAACGCCATCCAGATGTGGAACACGGCGAGGGCGAGGTAGCGGGAAGGGGTCGGAGATGTCCGGCGGTGCGGCGACCAGTCTGGCGGCGGCGTCGAGGAACGTGGCCCCGGCCATGCGCGACGCGGCGTGGGTGCGCTGGGGGCTGACCGCCCTCGCGCTCGGGTTCCTCGGCCTCTTCCTCGTGCTCCCGCTTGTGGTCGTCTTCGCCGAGGCGCTGCGGGAGGGATTCGCGGCGTACGTCGCGAGCTTCAGGGACCCGGACGCGCTCGCGGCGGTTCGGCTGACGCTGCTGGCGGCCGGGATCGCGGTGCCGCTCAACATCGTTTTCGGCGTGTGCGCCGCATGGACGATCACCAAGTTCCGCTTCAAGGGCCGCTCGATCCTGGTGACCCTCATCGACCTGCCCTTCGCCGTGTCGCCGGTGGTGGCGGGGCTGATCTACGTGCTGGTGTTCGGCCTGCAGGGGTGGCTCGGGCCTTGGCTGGCCGAGCACGACCTCAAGGTCATCTTCGCGGTGCCGGGAATCGTGCTCGCGACTGTCTTCATCACGTTCCCGTTCGTCGCACGCGAGCTGATCCCGCTCATGGAAGAGCAAGGGGTGGAGGAGGAGCAGGCCGCGATGACGCTGGGCGCCAAGGGCTGGACCATCTTCCGCCGGGTGACGCTGCCGAACATCCGCTGGGCGCTGCTCTACGGCGTGATCCTCTGTAACGCGCGGGCCATGGGGGAGTTCGGGGCCGTCTCCGTCGTCTCCGGCCACATCCGCGGCGAGACGAACACGCTCCCGCTGCACGTCGAGATTCTCTACAACGAGTACAGCTTCGTCTCGGCCTTCGCGGCCGCATCGCTCCTGGCGATGCTGGCGATCGTGACGCTCGTCCTCAAGAGCGTGGTGGAGTACCGCGTGCGCCGGCAGGTTGTGAGGGCGGCGATGGAGGGCGCGTCGTGAGCATCAAGGTGCGCAATGTCTCCAAGAGCTTCGGGCGCTTCAAGGCGCTGAACGACGTGTCCTTCGACATCCCGACGGGGCAGCTTGTGGCGCTGCTGGGGCCGTCGGGCTCGGGGAAGACGACGCTGCTGCGACTGATCGCAGGCCTGGAGGATCTCGACGAGGGGTCGGGCTCGATCCGCTACTACGAGGAGGACGTGGCCGGCCAGCCCGTGCGGAAGCGCCGCGTCGGCTTCGTCTTCCAGCACTACGCGCTCTTCCGGCACATGTCGGTCGCGGAGAACATCGCCTTCGGCCTGCGCGTGCTCCCGCGGGAGAAGCGCCCGAGCAGGCGGGCGATCCGGGATCGGGTCAACGAGCTGCTGCGCCTCGTGCAGCTCGAGGGCATGGCGGGCCGATACCCCAGCCAGCTCTCGGGGGGACAGCGGCAGCGCGTGGCGCTGGCCAGAGCCTTGGCGGTCGAGCCGCGGGTGCTGCTGCTCGACGAACCGTTCGGGGCGCTCGACGCCAAGGTGCGCGCGGAGCTGCGCCGGTGGATCCGGCGGCTGCACGACGAGCTGCACATCACCAGCGTCTTCGTCACGCACGACCAGGAGGAGGCGCTCGAGGTCGCGGACCGCGTGGTCGTGATGAACGAGGGCACGATCGAGCAGATCGGCACGCCGGACGAGGTGTACCACGCGCCCGCGTCAGAGTTCGTGATGCGGTTCCTGGGGCAGGTGAACACGTTCCGCGGCCGGGCCGTCGGGCGCGAGGTGGAGTTCGCCGACATCCTCGTGGAAGCGGGGGACGGCGTGGAACGCGCGGGCGAGGTGCGGGTGTTCGTCCGCCCGCACGAGTTCGATGTGCACTCGGCGAAGAACGGCCTGCCGAGCTTCGCGGCGACAGTCGTGCGAGTGCACGCCGCGGGGGCGGTCGCCCATCTCGATCTGCAGCTGCCCGACGGCGGTCTGATCGCCGCCGAACTGCCTCAAGAGAAGCTCGCGGAGCTTTCAGCGCGGAACGGTGACCGCGTGTACGTGACGCCGCGCCGCGTGCATGTCTTCTAGGGAATCGCGCGCCGGGCGTGGACCTGTCGTCGCGCCACAGAGAGTTGCAGGAGGAATCTATGCGGGGCAACATTCGCTTGGCATGTCTCGGTCTCTGTGGCGCGTGGTGCGCCGTGTCGTTTGCGCAGGAGAGCCCCGGCTCGGCTCTGGAGCGCGAGCTCCTCGCGGACGCCTCCGGCAGGGCCTCGTTCCAGTCGGCCGGGGCCACCGCGGGACACGACGGACGCTTCTTCGTCGCCAGCAGCGACGGGGATTTCAGGCTGAGCGTCAGCGGCGAAGTCCAGTTCCGCTATCTGAGCAGCTTCGACGCCGATACCGAGGGCGGTGACGACGCCGTCACCGGCTTCCAGCTGCACCGGACGCGACTCGACTTCCGTGGGAACGTGATCGACCCGAAGCTCACGTACCGCTTCCTGACGAACTTCAACCGTGAGGACGGCACGCTCGAGCTGCAGGACGCCTACGGCGAGTACGAGCTCGAGGGCGGCGCCAAGGTGCGCTGGGGTCAGTTCAAGCTTCCCTTCGACCGGGAGTTCTACCTGACGTCGGCGACCACGACGTTGTCGATCGAGCGGTCGCTCGTGTCGAGCGTCTTCCGGCTCGACCGCTCGCAGGGCGTGCAGCTCGGGCGCGAATGGGACCGGTTGCGTCTCACGGGGGCGCTGTCAGACGGTCGGCGCGCGTTGAACACGCCGTACTACGACGAGGTCGAGGGCGACATCGCGCTCACCGGGCGGGCCGAGGTGCGCCTCGGCGAGGCCGGGTGGAAGCAGTTCCGCGACCAGACCGCCTTCCGCGGCGACGCATCGGGGGCGCTGCTCGGCATGGGCGGGCACTGGCAGCAGGACGGCTCGACCGGCGCGCCCTCCGACGCGGGAGACGACCCGGACCTGTTCGCCTTCACCGCGGACGCGGGATACGAGAGCGACGGGTGGAACGTGCTGGGCGCGGTCGTGGGCCGCGTGATCGACTGGGAGGGCGGCGACTTCACGGATTGGGGCGTCGTGGCGCAGGGCGGCGTGTTTCTGAGCGAGCGGGCGGAGCTCTTTGCGCGTCTCGCGGAGGTCTTCCCGGATGGAGACCGCTCCGGCGGCGACGACGACTTCTCGGCGATCACCGCGGGCGTCAACTGGTATTTCGTGCCCAAGAGCCACGCCGCGAAGCTCACGGCGGAGCTCACGTGGTACCCCGACACCCAGGCAGACTCGGCGTCGATCGTCAAGGCGCCGGAATCCGGCATCATCCTGTCGCCGGACGAGGACGGCGGGCAGCTGGGGTTCGGCGTGCAGATGCAGCTGATCTTCTGACGCGCCGCGTGCCCGGGGCGAGCGCGCTCACGCCAGCAGCGACTCCCCGGTCATCTCCGTCGGCTGCCGCAGCCCGAGCATCGCGAGCGCCGTGGGGATGATGTCGGCAAGACGCCCGCCGGTGCGGAGCCTCCGACCCTTGAACGCCGCGCCGACCACGATGAGCGGCACGTCGTAGGTCGTGTGCGCTGTGTGCGGCATGCCGGTCGCCGGGTCCTTCATCTGCTCGGCGTTGCCGTGGTCGGCGGTGACGATGAGCGAGCCGCCCCGCCCGAGCGTGGCCTCGACGATCGCCCCGACGCACTCGTCCACGACCTCGCACGCCTTGACGGCCGCCGGGAGACTGCCGGTGTGCCCGACCATGTCGCCATTGGCGAAGTTGACGACGATGAGGTGCTCGCAGTCTTCGGCGCCCAGGCGGGCCAGCACGGCGTCGCGCACGCCGTGCGCGGACATCTCCGGCTGAAGGTCGTAGGTCTCGACCATGGGCGACTGGATGATCTCCCGGCGCTCGCCCTCGAAGGGGTCGTCGCGGTAGTCGTTGAAGAAGAACGTGACGTGGGCGAACTTCTCGGTCTCGGCGCAGCGAAACTGGGTGAGCCCGAGCTTGCTCAAGTGCTCGCCCGCGATGCCCGCAAGCTTGGGCGGCTTGGGGAAGGCGACGCGGGCATACTTGACGAGCTTCTCGGAGTACCCCGTCATCATCACGTAGTCCACATCGAGCTTGGGGCCGCGATCGAATCCCCGCCGCCCAGTGTCGGGGCTCGGCGAGACCTTGGCCCACTCTTCGTCGGGGAAGCAGATCGCGGCCGAGATCTGCCGGGGTCGATCCCCGCGATAATTGAAGAAGACGACGGTGTCGTTGTGGCCGATGCGGTGGGCGTCGGCGTCGGGGAGGGAGCCGCCGATGAGGCTGGGCGGGACGAACTCGTCCCCGTGCATCGTCTCGGTGGTGGGGTGGTCGTAGTAGTGCCGGACCGCGTCGGTGGCGGTGGGGAAGAGCGGGAGCTCGGCTTCCTTCTCGCCGCGTCCGGTGAGGCAGGCCCAGGCGCGCTGCGTGCGCTCCCAACGGTTGTCGCGGTCCATCGCCCAGTACCGCCCTATGACCGACGCGATCACGGGGCGAAAGCCGGGGCCGGCGAGCTTGTGCAGGCGGCCCTCGACCTGCTTGATGAAATCCAGTCCGCTGAAGGGGCCGGTGTCGCGCCCGTCTGTGAAGAGGTGGAGGTAGACCCGCTCGGCCGAGAGCTTCTTGCACAGCTCGAGCACGGCGTAAAGGTGCTCGAGCAGGCCGTGCACTCCCGCGTCGGAGCAGATGCCGAGGAGGTGGACAGCCTTGCGCGCGTCGCGGGCGCGGGTGATCGACTCCACGAGCGGCTTGTTCTCGATCAGCTCGCCCTGGCGGCAGGCCTTGGTGATCCGGACGGACTCCTGGTCGACGATGCGCCCGGCCCCGATGTTCTGGTGCCCCACCTCGGAGTTGCCCATCGTCCCATCGGGCAGGCCCACGTCGAAGCCGCTCGTGTGGATGAGGGTCGTGGGGAACTCGCGCATCAGCCGGTCGGCCACCGGCGTCTTCGCGAGCTTCACCGCGTTGAAGGCGTCGTGCTCGGGGTGGGGGTTCTGCCCCCAGCCGTCGCGGATGATGAGGACGAGAGGGGCATTCTTCGGAGACTCGCGGGGCGTGGCCATGATTGAGGGTAGTCTGGCCGCGAGGCCTGTCGAGGGGCGGGCGTTGTGCTTCGGTTAGACTCGCGGAACCATGGGCATCTCTCGACGCACGATGGGCATGCGGGCGGGCGGCGGGCTGCTCTCGCTGGTCGCGCTTTCGGGCGGCGGCTGCGCGACAGATTGGGGTATCCGGCGCGCCCCCACGCTCGAGGAGATCGGGCACGGTGTTCTCGCCATCGGCGCGGCCGTGGGGGCCGGGATCGGGATCGACGCGTTGGCCGACGCGGGCGGGGGCGGCGACGTGGACTCTCTGTTCTGGCCGCAACAGGAGTGGCCCGATCGCGGCTGGTGAAATGGCCGCGCCCGCTGCGCGCCGCTTCAACACGTCCCCGGCCGGGTGTGTCGCTATCGCGTGTGCCGCACCGCGAGCCCGAGGGCCACGAGCGCCAGCGTCGCCGGTGCGGGAACGATGTGGATGATCGCGCCCTCGCTGGGGCTCTGCTCGTACTCCTCGCTCGATCCGAAATTGTCGGTGTAAACGTCGTTGTTCAGGTGATCGACGTCCGACACGCGCACCGTCCGCGCCGTGTAGTCGTGCGGGATCCACTCGATGTCGTACAGCGCGATCGGGTTGCTCGGGTCGCACTCGCCGAAAAGCGGCGGGAGCTGGAACGACTCGATCCCCCAGATGTCGTTGTTGGGCTGGAGGTCGCCCGGGCCGGTCAGGTCGTCGAGACGGTTCTCGTAGCGGACGATCGTCCCGGTTTCCCAGTTCTCCAGGCCCGCGATGTCGTAGATCGAGCCGGCGAAGGCGGTCGGCTCCGGCTCCATGAGCACCCACATCCGCAGAGAGACGATCTCCCCCGGGCCGATCGTGGCCGTGTTCGATCCCGATTCGTTGACGTCCCAGGAGTACGTGACCGTGCCCTGGGCGGACGCGATCGCCGCGCGGGCCGACACGACGGCCGCGCAGACCAAGACGGCAGCCGCCAAGGGCGGTCGATGTGATCGGTTCATGTGCCCTCCCCGGCGCGCCGAAACCGTGCCAGTCCCAGACCTGTAATGTACGCTGTGGTCCGAAGCATGCCAGGGAATCAGACCAGGAGGGCGGCATGGACACGCAATGCGTGCGGATCGAGCGTCTCGAGCGTGCGGTGCGGCGGCAGCGGCTGGCGATCGGGGCCCTGGGCGGCGGGCTGGTGCTGCTCGTCGCCGGCGGGCAGGCGAGGTTCGCCTCCGAGCCCCCGGCGCACGACGACCCGCCGAGCGTCCGCTACACGGCCGGGGGCGACCGGCTGTACCGCATCCATCCCGACGGGAGGATCGAGTACCTGCTCGTAGACTTTGCGGCCGGCTCCGCGGAAGGGATCCCCGGCTGGGCGCCGGTGCAGATCGACCACACCCTCAGCCGCGATCGCATGGGCAACGAGGTGCGTCTGCGCAGGTAGCGCCGATGCGCGCCGCAGGAGGAGAAAGACACCAGCGCCCGCCTCGCGAGAGTTCCTTCGGCGCGTCAAACGCCGCGGAACCCATGAGAGGAAGGTCGTGTGGTCAAGTTCGGCCGAACTTTCCGCGGCGGCACAGCGTGACGCAGACGAGCAGAATCGTGCTTGCGCCCGGAGCGGGGATGATCACCCTGGCCGTTGTCGTGATCGGTTCGTAGGTCAGGACCGTGCCGTACGGGTCTGTGTACACCCAGTTGCCCTGATGCTCGGCGCTGGTGAGCGTCGCCTCGGTGAAGAACGACGTGACCCGCCAGTCGAGCTCGTAGAGCAGAATGGGGTTGCTGCGATCGTGATGGTACCCGAAGAGCTCGGGAAACTGGAACGATTCGATGTCGAGGATGTCGTTGTTGGGCTGGAGTTCGCCCTCGTCGGAGTTCTCGTCGAGCTTGTTGTCATAGTTGGTGACCACGCCGGCCGAGCCGAACTCTGAACCGCCGCGGATCTCGTAGGTAGATGCGCAAAAGGAGAACTGCTCCGGCTCCATGAGGGCATAGAGCTTGAAATTGATCGAGGTCTCGCCCGCGTAGAGATACGTGTCCCGGCCGGTGTCGTTGATATCCCAGAAATACGTGATGGTGCCCTGCGCGAGCGCGGGTGGCGCGACGCCAAGCAGCGACGCGATGAGGGTGGGCCTGATCATGGTTGTCTCTTCCGCCCAGTAACCACACCGCCCCCCACCACGATACCGCATGCGTCCGGGACATGCAACCGAATTGCGGATTACCGTGGGCCGGGGGGCCCCACCCTCGCCACGACCCCGCCGCCCACGCACGCACCCATCACCCGATGTCCGTAGCGGGCATGGGCTGGAGGCCGTAATAGGCCCTGATGAACCAGCGCCCGAGATAGATGACCGGCGTCATCAGCACCGCGATCACGAACTTGAGGACGTAGCCGGTGAACGCCGTGGCGAGGACGAACTCCACGTCCGCCGCCTCGCCGCCCGTCAGCCGCTGGAGCACGATGAAGAACATGAACGTCACCACGAAGCTGTCGAACAGCTGGCTGACGACGGTGCTGCCCGTCGCCCGGAGCCACACGTACCTCCCGCCCGTCGCCCGCTTGAACACACCGAAGAGAAAGATGTCCAGCAGCGACCCGATCAGGAACGCGACGATCGACGCGATGTACATGAGCGCCGAGGCCCCGAAGATCGCCTCGAAGCTCGCGGCGTCGGCTGTCCCGGGGATGCCCTCCAGGATCGGCATCCTCCGCCCGAGGTAGATCAGCCCGAACGCCAGCAGCGCCATGGCGAACGCGACCCACGTCACCCGCCTCGCCGCCTTCTTGCCGTAGTACTCGTTGAGCAGGTCGGTGAGCAGGAAGGTGATCGGGAAGGGCAGCATCCCGACCGTGTGCTCGACGGGGAGCACGCCGAGTGGCCCCAGGTCCAGCTCGAAGCGGAACAGCTTCACGCCCAGGATGTTCGCCAGGAGCAGGCACGTGACGAACACCGCCCCGAGCCAGATGTACAGCCGGGTGCGGACGTCGGGCTCGAAGTGCGTGGTGGCTGGCGTGCTCATGCGCTCCGTCTCGCCCCGGCCGCGGGAACCCACAGCGTACACCACCCGGCCCCGGCGCGCGATCTCCAGCGGCGGGCGCGGGGCGGAGCAGGCGGCGGGCTGGTATCGTCACCCCGAATGTGCGGTATCGCGGGCATCATGCGGACGTGGCGTGCGGGCGAGGCCCCGCCGGGGACGTTCGACGCCATCCCCGAGCCGTGGCTCGACGTGCTCGACGACTCGATCAAGCACCGCGGCCCCGACGGGTGCGGGCGCTTCCGTCAGCGCATCACACGCCCCGACGGCACGATCGTTGACGTCGCGCTCGTCCACCGCCGCCTCTCCATCATCGACCACGCCTGCGGCGCCCAGCCGATGGTCATTGGTGGCACGGCTGTCCCAGCCGTGCCTTACCAGGCCGGACAGGTCGAGGCGGAACGCCGGGAGCCGCACGGCCGGGACAGCGGTGCCACCACCGGGCCGCTCATCTCCCGCGACGCCCTCCCCTACGGCCCCCTCCTCGCCCCCGCCTGCCCCAAGTGCGGCCCAAGCGTCGTCGCCGTCGTATTCAACGGCTGCATCTACAACCACCGCGAGCTGCGCCGCGAGCTCCAGGCCGCGGG
>CAYTAH010000061.1:0-18548 GCA_964435785.1 uncultured Phycisphaeraceae bacterium
GGTCCGGGTCGCCATCGATGAAGTGCTCGAACGCCTCCGGCTCCGGCCGCCCGATCGCGCTGCCCACCGAGCCCATCCCCTCGCCGACGCGTATCCAATCCACCGTCCCGTTGGTCACCAGCATCTCGAAGTCGTCGAAGCCCGCATCACCGGGCTCCGCCGTCAGCACGAGGCCTCCGGAGGCGTCGTCGAGGCCCGCTTGCTCGATGAGCCAATCGTCGAACGAGCCCTCGCGACTTGCCCCGAATCGGAACACCCACGAGTCGAACTCGCCAAACACGCCGAAGTTCACCGACTCCGACCCGCTCGCCAGCAGATCCCCTCGCGCCCCCGCCGCCGCCACACCCAGAGCCACACACGCCTGGATCGTCCGCATCACGCGATTCCTTTGCCAGACACACCGCCATCGCCGTACCGTCAACCCTTCTGATCTATCCATCGTCCATCCGTCGGCCGGATCGCCAACGGAGCCGACGCGTTCCACCGCGCCACGGTCGTCTCTCTAGCCCGCGCCGACGCCGGCGCGCATCACCGAGCTCGCCCCCAGCCCCGCCACCTCCTCACGCCAACGGCGTGACATAGCCAAAGCCCAGGGCGAAGCCCTGGGTGGGAGTCCACGACGGCGCCCAAAGCCCTGAAGGGGCGCCCCAATCCCTCAGCTCACGGTCGCCTGGTGTCGCTCGATCGCGCCGATGTCCTCGGCCCAGCCCGCCCCACCTCCGCCATGTCATTCCGGGTCCGGCCGCGGATAGTCGGCCAGAAACTCGAAGACGTCCATACGGCCTTCATTGTGGGCCTCGATCGCAATCTTTGCTTCTACCGATTGCAGGTAGGTACGAAGATCCATCTCTTTCCATCGGGACCTCTTCTCACTGTGCCACTGTTCAGTGGAATCCGCCGCGCCATCGAAGTGCTCGTCTATGTACGAGGTGATCGCCGGATCGTCCGTGGCCTGGAGCAGGAAGCTGCGAACGTTCTCGCGCAGAGGGGTCCAGTCAGGGGGCGGCTCGGTCGCCACCTTGACCGCCCACCCAATCAGCAGGGCGATCAACACAGCAAGCACTGAGGCAACGGTCCGGACAAGCCGCTTTCTCGATCGGCGCTCCGGACGCGAAGCCTCCCGGCCGCGGTACGGCGAGGACTCGGGCAGTCGCCCTCTCCCGCATTCTGGACAGGTTCCCTCGATGCCGAGGAGGTCGTAACCGCAGCAGGGGCAGTGCCCTCGCGACACACGCCAGCGCCGTCGGGCGGCGCCGCAGACGGAGCCCGTCACGAGCCACGCGCCAGCGAACGCCGCCGTGTCGATCAGCAGGCCGGACCAGACGGGCTTATACGGCAAGCAAGGGTGGGGATTGCCGTCTCTCTGACCAGGGAGCCACTGCGGCGGAGTGAAACCGTCGAGCGGACGGGGTCTGAACACCGCTCGGAGCGCCGGGAGCGGCCAACCGAAGGCCGCTTCCTGCCAGATGCCCCCGAGCGACGGGTCATGGGCTGGATCAATCGCCTCCGCAGGCACCGGCTGTCCGGCCGACCAACATTGATGCGCACGAGACCAGCTCGGAACGAAGTCGAGTCTGAGAAGTTCCTCAAGGTAAGGAACGTGAGGCTCCGCCTCGTCGGGTGAGAGGCCCAGCATCACGACCAGGTAGTCGATCCCATTCGCACGCTTGTGCCTCAGGTACGCCTGTGCGCCTCCGCCTTCAAACTCCTTCTCTTCGGCGGCCCGGTACACATACTTAAACGGGGCCCACACGCCGATGCCCCAGGCGACGAGCCACGACGTGACGAGGCCGAGAAACAGCGACAGGAGGCAGAGACGGACCACGCGACGCACTGGATGAGTTCGGACGGCGCTCTCTGGATCCATGGTCTCCTCCTCTCAGCGGAATCCGCCGTCAGCAGGCACTCGTGGCGCTCCGACTTCGACCGCGGCAATCGCTCCTGCCGCATTCGGGGCACACTCCGTGAATGCCGGTGAGGTCGTAGCCGCAGGCGGGACAGAGTCCCTTCCGTACCCGCGCGCGTGCGCGTGCGCGTGCGCGCCGCCCGAAAGAGAAGCCAGCGACAAGGACAATCGCGGCGCCGGTGGCGGGGATCCAGAGCGGGATCATGACGGACCATCGAATGCCTCGGCTGGTCTGGTGGCTCAGCACGAAGCCCGACTGATCCGGCCACCACCAGTTGCGGGGATATCGATGCACGCAGCAAAGCTGGCCCGCGCTTGAGCCCGTGTCGAGCGGCATCCAGTTATGCACGTCGAGCGAGCCTCGCACGACTCCCACGCCCACGCTGCCGGCACCGGGGTCGTCGGGGTCCCATCGGGTTTCGGAACGGCTCACCCAGAGGCCGAGAGCGGACAAGGCCAGCACCACCCCGGCCGCCCACATGGCAATGCGCTGCAAAGCGATGCCCGGCGAGTATGGCACTGCCCTCGGCGGTCCGGGCAATCGTGCGTCCCGATGCCTGAGGATCACCCGAATAGTGTCCCAGAGTATCCTCAATCAATCAACTCTCGTTACACCTCGAGGTGCTCGTCGCGCGCCGCGATCCTCACCGCTTGGGTCACTCGAAGCCGCCTGCCATCAAACGTCGGCCATACGGGTTGACGGACGGCAGAGACCGAGCGTATACCTTCAAATTATTTGAAGGTTTGTGCAATGGACTATCGAGACGGCAAGGCAGCACTCCGCTCCCTGACCGCCCTCGCGGCCACCCAGGGAGGGTACTTCACCGCCGCCCAGGCGGAGGGAGCCGGGTATCGCTATCCGCACCTCAGCTACCACCTGTCGAGGGGAAACTTCGAGCGGGCGGGGCGGGGTCTCTATCGAATCCCGACCCTCCCGCTCTCTCAGCACGACGACCTGATCCGGCTGTGGTTCTGGAGCCGCGGACGGGACGATGAGCCGCAGGGCGTGTTCTCGCATCAGACGGCGCTGGCACTCTACGACCTGGCTGAGTTCATCCCGACGAAGATCCACATGACGGTGCCAAGGTCGTTCCGCAAGCGCCCTCCCAAGGGGTGCATACTTCATCGGGCGCCGCTGGAGAACACCGGTTCCAGTGAGCTCGAGGTCATCCGGGCCACCACGCCGCTCCGGACACTGGAGGACCTGGCCGGCGATCCCGCTATGCCGCGCGAACAGTTTGAGCGCGCGGTGAGGAACGCCGCGAGCCGGGGCCTGATCCGTCCATCGAAATCCTCCCAGCTCCTCGCGAAGCAGCATTCAGCGCGCTGAAGCAAGGGCCCATCGGGACGCGAGCGATTGAGCAAGAGCTACACCAACGCATCGGCCTTCCGCCAGGCCCTCGAAGCCCGTCTCCGGACCGTGGACAGCGCCCGCCTCGCCGGCGCGCTCTCCGACTGAGCGTGCGACGGTGCCACTGCTCGAAACGACTCCTCTCTCTCTGCTCCTACTCATTCTCGGCGGCGCAGCAGTGCAGCGCGTCGCCGAGTTCTGGCGCAAAGCGCGATGCTTCCACCGCAACCCCGTCGAGCGCGGGTTGGTGGAGCGGCCCAACGATTGGGCGTGGCCGAGCCCGCCAAAACTACTCCCGGGCGATCGGGGCCCGCGACGAGCGGGCGGATTGAGCCCGGGTGAACGGACAACTCATGGAGCGGAGAAATTGTGCGGTGCCTGGTCCACGAGAATGCTTGAGCCGCTCATTGCGCCCTGAAGAGCACGTTGATCGCGCGGAGCGCAATTCTGCACCAGCCACTGCGTCCATGCGCTCGTCAGCTCGATCGAGTAGGGACCCGGCGAGAGTCTCTCGTCGATGCCAATAGGAATGGTCTGGATCACCACGCCCGGCACCACTCGATATGTCTGTGCGGCCATCCCGCCCGGGCCAATGTAGGGCGCCGAACCACCCCCGAGACCTGAAATGAGCGTAAAGGTCAGTGGCAGGGGGTGATAGTCTTTCGAGTCACGGACCGCGGGGCGGATCGCGACCACCAAATCCGAGGCATTGCGCACCCTGAAAAGCGCTTCCGCGTGGGGCACCGCGACATCCCCCAGAAGTTCAGCCACGCTCTCACCCTGCTCGCACGCGATGAACATGTCCACGTACAAGCCGTCTCGCACCGCGCGGCAGCCTGCGATACTGAGCTTGACGACATCCGGCTCAACCGTGATCATCCGAGCTTCACCGACAAACGGAGCGGGATCGAGCGTTGGAGGATACCGAGGCGAGGAGGCTGAGCCGCATCCCGCTAGGGATAGCGACAGCGCCGCCACGGACACCGCCGCTGTCATGCGCACATCCTGGCCAGGAACGGTTGAGATCATCATTCGACACCCCCCATGTCGGCACGACTAGAACTCCAGCTTCGTCGTAAACCAGGCGAGCAGCCCGATGAGACCGAGAATCGCGGCTCCGGCCACGAGGATGAGCAATACCTGAGACTTCCGAGAGGTGGCGGCGCGGTGGTCCGTCGCATCGAGCAGAGACAAGGACGCACCGCATTCCGGGCAGCGTTCGCTCGAAACCGCCCGGAGGTCGTAGCCGCACTTTGGGCACGGCAGGGACACTCGTTGATCATACGCGCCCTCGCCGTTTGCCGATGAACGTTTGTGTCCGACGTCACGTCCGCGTGCCTTGCGCCGGCGGCCCCGTTCGCCCGGGCGGGTGGCCTGACACGGCTGCCGCCGCCGACCGTCGTATTGGCTCCTCCGGCACAGAGGGTGTCCGAAGTCCGGTGCCACTGCTCGCCGCGATTCCGCTCCCTCCTTGCCCCTACACGATCTCCGCGGCGCACAGTGCCGTCCGCCCGCCAGCGCCCGCTTCGGCGCGCCCCCGCGGTGCACTCACCCGGCCGCGAGTACACTCAGGCGTGGACGACGGGTCGTGCCCCCAATCCACGCACGAGCCGCCCGGGCACCAGACGACCTTTGCCTGCCCGTACTGCGACTACCAGATGACCCCAGGCATCTGCCCCGAGTGCGGCCGAGAGTCCGCCGCGGGTCGCAGCAGACCGTCGACGCTCGGAAGCGCGGTGCTCGGGGCCCTGATCGTCGGGATTACGCCGGTCTGGGTATCGCTGCTCGAACTCGTGTGCGGCCGAGCGCTCTACCGCGCAATGACATGGTCCTACACGCCCGGAGACCAACGATTCAACGACGCGGCATCCACCGTGGCCGATATTGTCCGGTGGTCCCACCTGCTGCTGCTCCCGCTGCTGTTCCTCGCCATCGCGCTCGTGCTCGTTCGCAGGTCTTGCCTCCTCACCAGACGCGGCGCGCCCCTCAGAGTCATCGCCTTCGCGGTGATCAGCGTGGGCCTCGGCGTCCTGACCTGGTCCCTCGGCGCAGTCTTCGTGCTGATGCTGGCCTTCAGCCCCGACTAACACCGTCACGAGCATGTGCCGGTCGGCCCGCACTCACCCACTCACCCACTCACCCACTCACCCACTCACCCACTCACCCACTCACCCACTCACCCACTCATCCCCTACACTCCTCCCATGCCCATCGACTTCCGCGAGCACAAGCTCTCAAACGGACTCACCATCGTCGCCGAGATCGATCCCGACGCCCACTCCGCGGCCGCCGGCTTCTTCGTCCGCACCGGGGCACGCGACGAGGCCGGGCCCGTCATGGGGGTCTCCCACTTCCTCGAGCACATGATGTTCAAGGGCACCGACGATCTCTCCGCCGAGGCCATCAACCAGGCCTTCGACGACCTCGGCGCCTCCAACAACGCCTTCACCTCCAACGAGATGACCTGCTTCTACGCCCACGTCCTGCCCGAGGCGCTCGACCCGGTCATCGGCCTGCTCGGACGCATGATGCGCCCCGCCCTGCGCGAGCCCGACTTCGACACCGAGAAGGGCGTGATCCTCGAAGAGATCGCCATGTACAAGGACAACCCCTTCTGGGTGCTCTACGAGGAGTGCGTGGACCGCTACTACGCCCCCCACCCCCTCCGCCACCGCGTGCTCGGCACCGCCGAGACCATCGCCGCCCTCGCCCGCGACCAGATGCTCCGCTACTTCTCCGAGCGCTACTCGGCCGACAACACCACCGTCGCCCTCGCCGGGCGCATCGACTTCGACGCATGCGCCGAGCGCATCGAGGCCCTCTGCGCCCGCTGGCAGAACACCGGCGCCACCCGCGACGCCCGCCGCCCCACCACCAACGCCGAGCACTTCACCATGCGCGACGAGCGCGTCACCCGCGCCTACATGCTCGGCCTCACCGACGCGCCCGACGCCGCCGACCCCGACCGCTACAGCGCCACCCTCGCGGCCCAGGTCCTCGGCGGCTCCGACAACTCCCGCCTGCACTGGGCGCTCATCGAGACCGGCCTCGCCGACGAGGCCCAGGCCGCGTTCGACGGGCACGAGGGCGTCGGCGAGTTCTTCGTCTACGCCTCGTGCGACCCCGCCCGCGCGCAGGAAGTCTGGGACACCGTGCTCCGCGAGTGCGCCGCCCTCCGAGACTCGCTCGAGGAGGACGACCTCACCAAGCTCCGCGCCAAGCTCGTCACCGCCGTCACCGTCCGCAGCGAGCGCCCCATGGACCGCATGATGCGCCTCGGGCGGCACTGGACGCTCCTCCACGAATACATCCCCCTCGAGACCGAGCTCGAGCGCATCGACCGCGTCACTCTCGACGACGTGAAGCGCACGCTCGACGCCTTCCCCATCAGCCCCAAGATCTCCGGCACCCTCCTCCCCGCCGAGCCGGCGCAGCCTGCCTGAGCCCCCTCTGGGCCGACGACGTCTCGTCGCCGTTGATGGCCGCTCCGAAGGCCCAGCGCTTCGCTGCGAACGAGCGTCCCACCAACCGACTGAAGTCCCGGGCTCTCAGCCGGCGACTTCCCGCCGCCGCTGACGGCCCGTCCCCGCTACGCCGCTCGTTGGTTCCTCAGGCCGCCGCGGCCCTGGGCTGGAACACCCGCAACGAGCCGCGCCCCTCGGCCTTGCTCGCCTGGAGGGCCCTGGCGCAGGCGCGGACGAGCGTGCCCGGCTCGGTGAGCACGTGCCGCGTCTCGCCGTCGAGCACCGCGATCCCGACGCTGGTGGTCACGCGCAGCGGGCGCCCGCTGGCGGGCGCGGTCCACGTCGGGGAGACGCTCGCGAGATCGTCGAGGAACGACTCGGCCAGGCCCGTCGCGGTGAGGCGTCCCGTTCCGGGCAGCACGATCGCGTACGTCTCGTCGCTGACGCGGCACACGACCCCCCCGTGCCCCTCGAAGACCCGCTTGAGCAGCGCGGTCACGCCCATGACAGCCTCGATGTCCGCGCCCTCGCCGTGGGCGCCGACCAGGGCGCCGTACCCGTCGATCACGACCTCGATGAGCGCGACGGGCTCTCCCAGCTCGGAGGCCTGACGGAATCCCTCGCGGATGGCGGACTCGAAGCCGAGCGGGCCGACCGCGCCGGTCAGCGGGTCGAAGTCGCTCCCGGCCAGCGCCGAGCCGCGCTGCGCGCGGGACATGACGCTCGAGCCGCTCGGCGCGTCCTTGGCCAGCGCGATCGCCAGCGCTCGCGCGTCGGCGAGCACCGCCTCGGCGTCCGCGTACGTCCCGATGTCGAGGTTGAACAGGCTCGACATCTCCTTGGCCGCGTCCCCCGCGGCGTGGATGACCTCGTCGACGGTCGTGTGGTCGAGGCGGTACCACGCCGCCGCACGCTCGTAGAGCGTGCGCAGCGAGGGGCTCGCCTCGCGCTGGGTCAGGACGTCGTGCACCAGGTTTCCCAGGCCGACGCAGCGGACGTGGTCGGCGCGCGAGGATGGCGTGGCCGAGGGGCGCTCGTGGTATCGCACCGGCAGGACGAGCTCCTCGGGCAGCCTCCACCGCTGCACGAGCATCGCGCCGACGTCGGGGTGCTGGAGATCGAACTGGGCAAGCTCGTGCCTGGCGAGCTCGCGGTGATCGCCGCCCGTGGAGCGCAGCGCGACCTCGTAGCTCGGTCCCAGCGCCCTGTGCATCGCGATCATCCCGACGTCCTGGAGGAGCCCACCGAGGAAGACCTCGTCGCCGAACTCAAAGCCGGCGCGCTCGGCGAACAGCTTGCTCGCCACCGCCGTGTACAGGCCGCGTCGCCAGTAGTCCCGGTAGTCGAAGCCCGCGTCGTCGGCGTCATGCACGGAGGCGACGAGCGAGAAGCCCAGCGCGAGGCTCTTCACGGGCGAAAGCCCGAGCATCACCAGCGCCTTGTCGATCGACGCGCACGGCTGGCGGAGGCCGTAGAAGCTCGAGTTCACCGTCTTGAGGATCTTCGCGGCCAGGCCCTGGTCGTTCTGGATCGTCCGCGAGAGGTCCCGCAGCGACACGTTGACGTCCGAGGTCAGGTCGATCACCCGCACCGCGACCGCCGGGAGCGAGGGCAGGTTCGGACAGCTCAGGATGGCGTCGAGGACCTGGTTCATCCACCGCTCTCTGGCGTCGTTGGGGGCCGCCCGGACACCCGGCTATCGGCACCGGACCTTCGCGCTTTGACGGCAAAGCGCAAGTTTCCGGGCTTTGGCCGCGCCGGCTCCCCACCGGCCGCGGACCAGAGGCGCCGCCTCATGACGGCAGCCCGTCGGGTCCGAACAGAGCGCTGACGCTGTGCAGCTCCCGACCGAGCACGTACCGGAGGTACGCGGCCAGCAGGCGGCCGGCGCGGACCACGGCGTCGGGATCGCTCGCCTCCCGGGAGGCCACGCCGCGCGCGAGGTCGGCGAGCAGCCTCGCCGTCGCGGGCCGGACGCGCCAGGCTTCACCGCCGGGCGCGGGGCGCTCATCGGCGCGAACGAGCCCGCCGAGGCCGGGCGAGAACGCGACCGGCGCGGAGCCCCCGAGCACCTCGCCTGTGCGCACGTCCGCGAGGACTTGCGGCCGGTGGCCCGTCTCGAGGAGCACCGCCCACTGCCCCTCGAGCAACGCCCAGTCCGGCGAGCACGCCAGGCCGCGCAGCGACCCGACGAGCCGGTCGTAGAGCTCGGGGTGGGGGTCCTCGTCGGTCACGGCATGATGGAGCAGGTCGATGAGGTACGAGCCCACGTGGAACGCGGGGAGCGAGCGACGCGCCGCCGTGAAGCTCTCGAGCAGGTCCCACGAGACGAGGGTGGCCATCGCTCCGGAGGACCTCGTGATCGCGACCACCTCGCCCCGCGTGAGCAGCTCGAGCCCGCCGGAGAATGGGCTCTTCTCCCGCCTGGCGCCCTTGGCCAGGGCCCGAATCAGCCCGTGCTCGCGGGTGAAGAGCGACACGGTCTGGCTGGTCTCGGACCAGTCCCAGTGCCTGACGCACAGAGCCTCGTCCTTGATGGTGGCCACGGGGCAGAGCCTAGGGCCCGGGCGCGGGGCGAGGGCGTATCCTCGCCCATGCATTTCGACCTCGTGGACAGGGTGCTGGAGGCCTCGGCCGAGGGGGCCAAGACGCTCAAGCAGGTCACGATCGCGGAGGAGTATCTCCAGGACCACTTCCCCTCGTTCCCCGTGCTCCCGGGGGTGCTCATGCTGGAGGCGATGGTGCAGGCGGCCCGGGTCGTCGCCGGCCGGCGCGGCGTCGACGAGCCAATGGTGCTGGGCGAGGTGCGGGCGCTGCGATACAACCGTTTCGTGCCCCCCGGCTCGGCGATTCGGGCCGAGGTGCGGCTCGATGGGGTGGACTCCGTTGGTACCCTTGGCTTCCGGGGGCAGGTCGTGCTGCTGGACCCCGCGGCGGAGGAGGTCGTGGCCGCCTCCGGCCGCTTCTCGCTGCGCCCGATCCGGCTCTGAGGGGGCGCCGAAACTGGGCAAAGGTGGATCCGGCGCGTAGCATGGCGGCCCAGAGCCCGTGGCCCCCGGGCCCGCGGCCCGGCGCGCGGCTTCGGGAAGAGGACTTTGCACGATGACCAGAGACGAGATTTTCGGGAAGGTCCGCGAGGTGCTCGTGGAGGCCCTGGGCGTGGACGACGACGAGGTCACGCCGGAGGCCTCGCTCACGGCCGACCTGGGGGCCGAGTCGATCGACTTCCTGGACATCGTCTTCCAGCTCGAGCAGGCGTTCGGGTTCAAGATCCAGCAGGGCGAGCTGTTCCCGGAGAACGTCACGCAGGACCCCGACTACGTGCAGGACGGCAAGGTCACGAGCAAGGGGCTGGCGGCGCTGAAGGAGCGGCTGCCGCACATCGACTTCGCCAAGCTGGAGGCCGACCCGCAGGTGAACAAGGTGGCCGAGGTCTTCACCGTCGAGGCCCTCGTGAACTTCTGCGAGCGCAAGCTCGCGGCCTGAGCCCGGAAAGCCCGCCGATGCGCTGGATGTGGATCGACCGCATCGTAGAGCTCGCCCCGCGCGAGCGGCTGGTGGCGATCAAGAACGTCTCGCTGGCGGAGGATCATCTGCACGACCACTTCGCGGCGGTGCTATCGCCGGACGGCTCGGTGGCCCGCCCGGCGATGCCGGTGATGCCCGGCTCGCTGATCGTGGAGGGGATGGCGCAGACGGCGGGGATCCTGGTGGGCCACGCGGAGGGCTTCCGGGAGAAGGTGATCTTGGCCAAGGTGACCCGCGCCCGTCTCGATCGCGACGCGACCCCGGGCACGACGCTGCGCTACACCGCGACGCTCGTGCAGCAGAGCCCCGTGGGCGCCTCGACGCAGGGGACGGTCGAGCTGCTCGACCACGCGCGCCCCGCGGAGGGGTTCGTCGAGATCGGGCGGATCGACCTGGTGTTCAGCCATCTCGACAACAACATGGCGGGCGTGGAGTTCCCCGAGCACAACTTCGTCTTCAGCGAGTCGTTCCGCACGCTGCTGCGCACGAGCGGGATCGAGTGCGCGTTTTGAGGGATGAGAGTTGAGGCTTGAGGGTTGAGGGATGAGGCGTGAAGCTCAGCCGCGGAGGAACGCCTCGATCCAATCGTCGAAGAAGTAGGCCAGCTGCGCCATCGAGAGCGCGACGGGCATGAAGTTGAGGGCCACGCCGGCGCCGACGAGCGAGCGTGCGGCGCGGAGGCGGCGGCGGCCGACATACTCGCAGATGCCGAGCACGACGGCGATGGCGACAAACTTGAGGGCGATGAGGCCCCAGAGGCCGCCGGCGCGGATGGCCCTGTCGGCGATCGCGTTGACCTCGGTCGCGCCGAGGTTGAGCATGAGGTAGGTCATGATGACGTCGAGGGAGCCTGCGAGCACGAGCCAGCTGTAGCCGACGGGGAAGAGCACGCCGTCCGCCTCGGACATCTGCAATCCGCCGCCGGATCCCTCGTGCGCTCTCATCCGACACCTCCCGTGCTCGGGTTCCGCCGCGCTCAGCCGTCGAGCGAGCCGCGGACGAGGCTTCGGAAGAGTTCGCGGGGCGCGGGGCTTTCAGTCCATAGTTCGAACTGCCGCGCTCCCTGGCCGACGAACATCTCGACGCCGTCGATCGTCCGCCAGCCCGCGTCCTGGGCTTCGCTCAGGAACCTTGTACGGGCGGGGCGGTAAATGGTTTCCATGACCACCCTACGACCGTCGCCGGGGGCGAGTGCCCCGGGCGGGAGTGGGGATTGGTCCGGAGCGGGGCCGCCGGCCATGCCGGCGGAGGTGCAGTTGATGAGCGCGTCGAAATCTCCGGAAGCCCGGTCGTCCCAGGGCGATGCGGCGGCGCCGGCCTCGGCCGCGAGGGCCAGGGCGCGCTCGGGCGTGCGGTTGTAGATCGTCACGGACGCGCCGGCCGCGGTGAGCCCGAAGGCGATGCCGCGGGCCACGCCGCCGGCGCCGAGCAGCGCGATGCGCTTGCCTGAGAGCGAGCCGAGCGGCCCGCGCAGGCAGTCGAGGGCGGCCTCGACATCGGTGTTCGCGGCCGCGACGCGGTCGATGGCGCCGTCGGCTCGGCGCGAGACGTGGAGCGTGTTGGCAGCGCCGGAGTGGCGGCTGTGCTCGTCGAGGTCCCAGCCGGCCTCGCGCGCGAGGCGGACGAGGTTCTCCTTGTGGGGCATGGTGACTGAGCAGCCGGCGAGGTCGAGGCGCGGGTGGTGGAGAAGCTCGAGCATGGTGGCTTTGAAGCTGGCGTAGGACGCCTCGGCGTCGGGCGCGGCGCCATCCTCCGCGTTCGGCGCTGCGATCGGGAGGGGGACGTAGACGCCGTCGTGCCCGACCTCCTCGAAGCCGGCGTTGTGGATGAGCGGGCTGAGCGAGTGGCCGACCGGCCAGCCGACGATGCCGTAGACCTTCGTGCGCGGGCCGATGGAACGGAAGCGGTACTTCTCGAGCAGGTCGGTGATGGTGGGCTGGCCGGGGGCGGTGACCTCCTCGGCGCGGAGGCTGGCGAAGGTGAGGAAGCCGCCGAACTTGGGGGCGAGGATGCGGCTGATCAGGCCGAACTCGCCCATGCCGAGGGCGATGGTGGGCTTGGTGCGCTCGGCGAGCGTGTCGAAGAGCTCGAGGTTGTCGCGGAGCGAGCGGGCGCGGAAGGCGATCTTGTGGACGGCGGCCGCGGGCTCGGCCTGCATGGCGAGGAGGCGGCGGGTGAGGCCGGCGGGGCGGCCGCTGAAGTCGTGGGTGGAGAGGATGAGGCCGGTGCGGAGGTCGCGCTGCTGGGCGGGGTGGTCGACGGCGAGATCGATCTTCATGCGGAGGTTGGCGGAACGCGTGTAGGCCGCGAGCTCGACGTCGATGTAGCGCGGGGGGCGGTCGCTGGTGCCGAGTCGCTCGAAGAGCGAGACGCGTGCCTCGTCGTCTCCGTCGTAGTGGCCGCCCTCCCAGGCGGGGCGGCAGGTGACGATGCAGGGGAGGGGCGAGGTCTCGACGAGGCGGAGGACTTCGTCGGTGTCGTCGGGGGAGCTGAAGAGCTCGTCGATGCGGTACTCGACGAGGTCGGCGCCGTGCTCGCGCGCGGCGATAGCCTGCGCGTGGGCGCTTTCGACGGATTGGACCATGATGGGGACGCAGAGGAGCGTCGGCATGGGTGAGTGTAGGAAAAGGATGAAGGATGAAGGATGAAGGATGAATGGGGAGCATGGTGGCACGGCTGTCTCAGCCGTGCGCACGGACCGACTCCAAGCACGTGACCGGTATGTCCCGGACCGGCACCACCGGTGGAGTTCCGCACCGCATTTGGACCTCGGAAGATGCACGGCTGGGACAGCCGTGCCACCATCAGCTGGAGTCGATTCGCGAGATCTCTTCCAGCCAGCAGTCGGAGGAGTTGGGATCGCACCCGAGTCGGAAGAGGAGGTGGACGGGCTCGGCGGCGGCGCAGGTGAGGGTGTAGCGCTTGCGGAAGTGGATCCCATCGGGCTCGGGCTCGGCAGGGGTGGAGGTGACGTCCGCGTCGGGGAGCGCGTCGATGAGGAGTTGGAGCGAGGCGTCGAAGGCGCGGAAGTCCGCGTCGGACTGGAGGGCGCGGACGCCGACGAGGGCGCGGATCGCGTCGATGACGACGGGATCACCGGGCTGCTGCTGGAGCGCGGTGACGACGAGCTCGGCGGTGGCGTTGGCGGAGGAGGAGGCGCGAGGGTGTGCGTGCGCGGCGGAGGGTTGGGCGGGGGTGGAGTGTGGGGTGTGGGGTGGGGAATTTGAGGGCGGGTCGGAGATCTCAAATCGGGGACTTCGACCGTCGGAGCGAGGACCCTCGCTGGAGCTTCGGGCTCCGGACGCGTGCGTGAGATCACTGGCATTCGTGACGTCGCGTGACGCGTCGGGCGCTCGTCCGGCGTGCTCACGCACGCGGCTCTGACGGTCGTTGAGCGCGCGGATGATCTGGGTGGCGGCGCGGCGGCGCTCGGGGAGGGTGTCGGCGTGCTGCATCACCTCGCGGAGGGACTCGACGGTGTCCTTGACGACCTGGCGGCGCCAGGCGGCGCGGTGGAGGGCGAGGAGGTCGTTGAGGGCGTCGAGCATGGCCTGGACGTGCGGCTCGCGGACCCAGAGGGCGAGGGCCGCGAGGGAGAGGTTGTGGGCGGCGGCGAGGGCGGCGGGGTCGGCGCCGGCGGCGAGCTGCTCGAGGAGGGCCGCCGCGGGGGCGGAAATGGCAAAGGGCAAAGGGGCAAATGGCACATCGGAAGACGGGGCGTCGGGGTCGGCCGGGGGGAGGGGGTTGGGCTGGCGGGCAATCATTGGACGGGGTTTGGACGGGTATTTGCACGCAGGATAGCGGTAGGAAGGGGCGTGCCAACGGGTTTTGTTTGGGTATTCGCGAATTTGCGCGCAAGCGGGGACTTCTCGGGATCGCGGACCCATGGAACCGGCGCGACGGTGCGTCGGGCGGGCTCGCGAGCCGGGGCACGCCTCGGTCGACGGACTGCTGGCCGAGGAAGGGGAACCTCTCCTCACGCTCCTCCCCCTGCGGGTCCGCCCGCCTTGTGGTATTCTCGCGCGGACCTTCGGGGGACCTGTCTCATGGCTGTCCTGCTCGTGTTCGTTGGAATCCTGGCGTTCGTCGGCTGTGTCACCTTCCTGGTGTTGTGGCTGACGGAACGCTCCGCCGCCGCGAAGAGGATCGACGAGGCGGACCGCCTCCGGGAGGCGCGAAGCAAAAGCGTCTTACGATCAAGCGCGGAACGAGCGACTCACACCGCCCGGAGCGCCGACCATCACCAGAGCCACTGCCGACAAGTACTGGAGGCGCAACGCCTTCAGACCCCGTCGCACGCGGCGTAGTTCACGGCGTTAGGTGACACTGCTGGGAGCCACCCTTGACCCAAGGAGATGGCCCCCGGTTTCTGGTATTCTGAGAACGCTCTAAGGAGGGCGACGGAGGCATTGACGTGGACGGGCGCCAGAAGAGCATCGACCGAATTGTCGCCGACGTGCTGGAACTGGACGAGGGCGAGGCGCGCGGAGCATATCTCGACGTGGTATGTGCAGGAGACGACGACCTGCGCGCCCTCGTCGAAGCGCGGCTTCGTGAGCTCGCTGCACATCCGACCCGAGTCGAGTCCGAGGCCCAGACCGCCGACACGCCGGCGCGCCCGCCATTGGCACACTGGCACTTCGAGGGCGACACTGGAGAACGCCAACGCCTGATCGAACTTGAAGCGCCGTCGCTTGTCGGCAGGACGATCGGCCGATATCACGTCAAACGCGTCATCGCCTCCGGCGGAATGGGAAAGGTGTATGAAGCCGTGCAGGAGTCGCCGCGGCGGACCGTCGCCCTCAAGGTGGTAAAGAGCGGCATCGCCTCGCGCTCCGCGCTGCGCCGATTCGAGTACGAGTCGCAGATCCTCGCACGCTTACGGCATCCCGGGATCGCGCAGGTGTACGAAGCGGGCACGCACGACGACGGCTCGAACGCGGTCCCGTACTTTGCGATGGAGTATATCCCCAACGCCAGGCCGATCACGCAGTACGCGCGCGACAAAGCGCTCTCAGCGCGCGAGCGGCTTCGCCTCTTCGCCTTGGTCTGCGACGCCGTTTACCACGGACACCAGAAAGGTATCATTCATCGCGACCTCAAGCCGAGCAACATCCTTGTGGATCCGACTGGGCAGCCGAAGGTCATTGACTTCGGCGTTGCGCGCGCGACCGATTCGGACTTGGTCATCACGACGCTCCAGACGGATGTAGGCCAGTTGATCGGCACGCTGCAGTACATGAGCCCGGAGCAGTGCGATGCCGACCCCCACGACATTGACACACGGAGCGATGTGTACGCGCTCGGTGTCGTTCTGTACGAGTTGCTCACCGCACAGTTGCCCTACGACCTGTCCAAAGCGGCGGTCTACGAGGCAGCACGGGTGATCCGCGAGAGCTCACCTCCGAGACCGAGTTCCTTCAATCGCACGTTGCGCGGCGACGTCGAGACGATCGCTCTCAAGGCGTTGGAGAAAGATCGCGAGCGGCGTTATCGCAGCGCCGCCGACCTGGCCGCGGACATCCAGCATTATCTCAACGACGAACCGATCATCGCGCGCCCGCCGTCGCTGGTCTACCAGGTGCGCAAGTTCACTCGCCGCAACAAGGCGCTCGTCGGCGGTATGTGCGCGACTTTCGCAGCCCTGTTGCTCGGCCTCGCCGGCACAATCGCCTTCGCGGTCCGCGCCGAGGATCGGCGCCTGGCCGCCGAGGCGGCCGTTGGCCGCGCCCAACACGCGGAGGCTCGCGCCGAACACCGCTTCCGACAGGTACGACAGCTGGCAAATCGATGCCTTGTAGACTTCTATGACGCCATCAAGGACCTCGCCGGCGCCACCCCCGCGCGCCAGCTGCTCGTGCGGACGGCAGCCGAGTACCTCGACGCTCTTCGCCAGGACGCCGGAGATGACTACACGCTGCGCCGTGAGGTCGCGGAAGGTTATGCGATGCTGGGTTCGATTCTCGGAAACCCGTTCTCGGCCGGCGGCCATCTCGGTGATTCCGAGGGGGCAGCGACCGCGTACACGAAGGCCCTAGAGCTGCTAGAAAGCATACCGGAGCCGAACAGAAGCAGCCCAGAGGTGCGACGCGGGCTTGCTGACGTGAACGCCTCACTCGCCGATCTCTTGGCGTTCCGCGGGAACAGCGGGGAGGCGCTGCGGGGCTATGAAAACGCCATCGCCAACCTCGGCACGCTTGCCGCGTCCGGTCCAGACCAGTCGGGAGACCTGCAGCGCCTGGCCATTGTATATAATAAACGGGGATACTGCCTGCAGCAGACGGGTCGTCCCGACGATGCGCTAGCGAGCTACGTCGAATCGCTAGGTTGTTTCCGAGCAATCGGGGTGCGCACGCCTGACAATGAGGAATGGCGACGGGGAATGGCAGTGAACCTCAGCCTCATCGGCGAGACGCTCCTGCAGCAGGCACGCGCGTCTGAGGCTGTGGCGAATCTGGCTGAGGCGGTGGATCATTTCAGCGCGATCGCACAGGCAAATCCCGACAATGCTTTCGCCCGAGTCGATCTGGCGACTGCGACTGCCATGTACGCCGACGCTCTCAAGCAGAAGGGTGAGATTGAAGCAGCCGCGTTCCACGCTGCGAATGCGCTGAAACTGCGCGAGGAACTACTGGCAGCGGATAAGCAAAACGCCGAGCTGCGCCGTGCGGTCGCCGTGAGCCACCAACAGATCGGCAATCTCAAGCTCGAACAAGGCGATCCGAGTGCCGCACTGACCGATTACATTACCTCGCTTGCGGACTTCCGAGCTGCTGCTTCTGGGATGTCTGCGGATGCACGAGTCACCGAAGATACCGCGATCGCATGCTCGAAAGTCGCGCACGCCCTGCGTGACATGGGCCATCTTGACGATGCAACCGGCAGCTTTCAGGAGGCCGCTGAACTCCTAGCAGGACTTATCCGGGCTGATCCTATGAACCTACAGACGCGCGACGAGTTAGTCGAAATCCTCGGGTATTACGCGAGCACAGCCGCCGGCGCGGGGCGGCTCTCCGAAGCGGAGGACACCCTGCTCGAGTCGTACGAGACTGCCAGAACTGTGTTCGGACCAAGCGAAGCGTGCACGAGCGGCATTGCGTCGATACTTGTAGATCTGTATTCCAAGTGGCACGCCACGGAGCCCGACAAGGGGTACGACGCCAAGGCCGCCGAGTGGCGGACTAGGCTCGCCGAGATCGAGAGCGCGACAGTGACGGGCGAGAATGCTGAGGACCACGAGACGTCTCTAAAGAATGGCGGTTGATGGAGGAGGGGACGCCGGGGTCTCCAGACGGCACGAGCCGTCGGTCTCCTCGGCTCCACGTGGTCCCCTGCCGCTCGCGCTCAGGGTCTCGTTGATACTTTTGCGCTGGCATCGGAGGGACAGCACGAGTTCGGGACGACCGGGGGGCGGGTGCACCGCATGCCAAAGCCGCGGGCGCGGTGGCGGGACGTGATGGCGTCGCGCTCGGATCAGGCGCTTCTCGGCATTCGGCAGGCGATCTGGCTGGATCAGCCGCTTGTCCGGTGGAGCATGTATGTGCTGTGCGGCGGCATGGGGACCATGTCGCTCGCCATGGGCCTGCTCATCTGGACCGGCGTGATTCGCAGCGCGAGCGCGCCTGGGCCGGACGAGGTCCCGTGGGTGCTTGGGCCGTTCATGGCTGGGCTGGGAGCGCTCATCCTCGTGCCGCTCGCCCTCACGATTGGGGTGCGGCGGATCCGAGGGCCGGCGAGATGGCGGTCGTGGATCGCGGAGTACAGACGCTGCCCGATCTGCGGTTATGACCTGGCGGGGCTCGGACCCGAGGCGGACGGGTGCCTGGTGTGCCCCGAGTGCGGATCAGCTTGGAGGATCGTGGGGCGTTGCGGGTGAGGGGTGGCGTGGAGGGGACAGTTGCTGAAACCCTGACCTTCGCAGAGCCTCAGGTCAGGCGTCGGTGGTGGGCGAGCTCGGTGAGGCGGGCTCGGCATGGGGGCCGGACGCGGCGCCGGAGCGCCGAGGAGAGGTAGGAAAGGAGCCGCTCCGGAGGAGCGGGGTACCCGCCCCGACCTTCGCAGAGCCTCACTCTGCCTTTCAGGCCGGAGGCCTCGATCGGTCGTAGCCGGGGGTGGAGGAGGCTCGGCGACGACACCCCCGGGGAGCGGCGCACCATTCATCCTCCGTTTTCGCAGCCTGTAGGGCTGCTCGTCGCGGATGGCACGTAGACCCCTTCGGGGTCAGGTGCGCGATGGGCGCCGTGTTCCGGGGGTCGCGCTCGAAGACTCGCTTGACCCCCGGCTACGGACGATGCAGCCC
>CAYTAH010000062.1:0-17142 GCA_964435785.1 uncultured Phycisphaeraceae bacterium
AGGCCAGGGCCGCGGAGCGCGAGGCCGCGGCGGCGAGCGGCAACGAGCAGATCGTCGAGCCCGCCACCCCCGCGAGGGCGGCGACGGCGGGCCGTGGCGGCAAGGGCCGCAAGAAGGCGGCGGCGAGCCCCGCCGAGCCCCAGGCCGCGGGAGACGCGAACGTCCCGGCCCCGGACGCCAAGCCAGTCCGCAAGGGGAAGGCGGCGAAGGCCGCCGAGCCCAAGCCCAAGCGCCTGAGCGCTCTCGACGCCGCGGCGCAGGTGCTCGCCAAGAGCAAGGAGCCCATGAGCGCCCGCGAGATGATCGCGGCGGTGGTCAAGGCCGGGCTCTGGTCCAGCCCCGCGGGCAAGACCCCCGACGCCACGCTCTACAGCGCCATCATCCGCGAGATCGGGGCCAAGGGGAAGGACTCCCGCTTCGCCAAGACCGAGCGCGGCAGGTTCGCTTTCAACGGAAAGGGGGACTGAGCCGTGGACGCCGCCAACTACCGGAACCTGCTCGACGCCGCCGGGGCCGTGCTCGGGGCGCGGCGGGACGACATGCTCACCATCGAGGAGTGGGCCGCCCTCGCCCGCGCCGTCGCAGCCTGCACCGGCGGGCGCGCCGCCGACCTGCTCACCGAGCGCGACATCGAGCAGGCCGCCGAGTACGGCGTCGCGCTGGGGGAGGGCTGAGCCGTGCGCGACGAGACGTTCAGCGTTGACCGCGCCGGGGCGCTCTGCCGCTCCGTCGTCCCCCGCCGGGGCCGCCCCTACGTCCACCGCTGCGAGCTGGGGTCCTTCGAGAAGGTGGCGCACGCGATCGACGAGGCGTCCGATAAGGGCTGCACGCTCGAACAGATCGCCGCGGCCGAGGGGCTTCCGCACACGCAGGTGGCGGTGGCCATGGCGTTCCTGAAGGAGCGGGGCTGCGTCGTCGTGGAGGGGCGGCGAACATTTCCTGCTTGTAGCGGCGTGCACATCGACGCTATGATCGAATTCCACGCGCTGGCCGGGCAGGCGTCCGGCGCGTAGCACACGCTGCGCACCCTCCCCCCATGCAACCTCGGCCCGTCGGAGGCCGGGGTTGTTTCTGAGTCGGGAGTCGAAGATGCTGCTTGACTCGGCCGCCGCGTTCCCGCTGAATGGACCGTCATGAGAAGCCACGCCATCGAACTCGTGATCGACCCCGGCGGCGACGGGCAGCGCCGCGTCCCGTTCACCGTCTCCGAAGCCGACGTGGACGACGCCATCGACTACGGCCGGGCGGAGCGCGACGCCCCGCTCGCCGACCAGTTCGACGCCGCCGCGTACCACATGGTCCTGGAGCTGCGCGTCTGCACCGGCGACGACATCGAGCTGCCGTGGGTCCTGGTCCGCAACGGCCGGATCGTGGGCCGCAACGCCGCCGCGATGGGCGTGAGCGAGTCCGACTTGGGCTGAGCGGCGCATCGTTTCACCCCCTACGCGTCGGCGCTCGCCGGGGCTTTCTCTCCTGCCACAGCGTGCGCGGTAGACTGCGACACGTGCGATTGTCGCGCCGCGTCATCACTCGTGTCGTAATGCTCCTGGCTGCGGGCGCGGTACTGAACCTGGCTGTGGCATGGGGATGCGTGCTGTCCCACGGCCCGCTCGGACCCAAAGCCGCGCTGATCCAGAACCCCATCGACGGGCTGCCTCGGATCTTTCGCATCACTTCGCAGGTCGGTCAGGAGACGGTAAGCCCGTTTTGGTGGACGGCCATCGGCGAGGACGATCCGAGGGTGGGAACGTATCGTGGGCGGGTTTGGTGGCCCCGCGGCGAGAGGTTCTGGAACCGCTCGATTCACGTGCAGGCCAATGGCTGGCCGTGCTTCACGCTGCTGGGCTGGTGGGCGGCTGAAACGGAGACATCGGCCGACGGAGAAGAAGGCGTCATGACGTACGACACGCCGTGGGCGATCGTCATCGACAGGGACTGGTTCGGCCGCAGCGCCGGAGGGGGAGTTAACGACGTGCTCTTCCCGTTGAGACCAATGTGGAGAGGCGCAGTCGGCAACACGCTGTTTTACGGGTGCATTCTCTGCCTGCTCTGGTTCGGCGTAGCTGCTCTGCGCCGCGCCACGCGCCGACGGCGCGGACTCTGCGTCCGCTGCGCCTACCCGATCGGCGATAGCGAGCGATGCAGCGAGTGCGGCACGCCAGTGCCAGCGCGCAGGCCCACCGCGGGATGATCCGTCACGCCGCCTCACGCTCCGCCTTCCTCCCGGAGTACTTCTCCCAGCGGGCCACTATGACATCCGCGTACGCCGGGTCGATCTCCATCAGGAACGCGCGCCGCCCCTGCTGCTCCGCCGCGATCAGCGTCGAGCCGCTTCCGCCAAAGAGGTCCAGCACGCGCTCGCCCGGCTTGCTGGAGTACGCCATCGCCCGCGCCGCCAGCTCGACGGGCTTCTCGGTGAGGTGCACCATGGTCTGCGGGCTGACCTTCTTGATCGGCCACACGTCGGGCACGTTGTTCGGCCCAAAGAACTGGTGCGCCGCGCCTTCGCGCCATCCATAGAAACACCACTCATGGTCACCCATGAAGTCCTTGCGGCTGATCACCGGGTGCATCTTGTGCCAGATGATCTGCTGGGCGAACCGCAGGCCGGCGTTCTTCAGGGCCGCGGGGTAGTTGCCGATGTTCGCGTACCCGCCCCAGATGTAGAACGCCCGGCCCGGTTCGAGCACGCGAGCGGCGTTGCCGAACCATGCCCGAAGCATCTCGGCAAACGCCTCGTCGGAGACGTTGTCATTGTCCAGGGGCCGGTCCTTGGCGCGGAGGGCCTTGGTGGTCGCCCTGACCTTCGCGCCCGCCCTCGCGGAGTCCTGGGGCACGGGGTGGAAGGAGGTCTTGCCCGCGACGAAGGCGTTGTTGGAGCGGGGCTCCACCTTCACGTTGTACGGCGGGTCGGTGTTGACGAGCTGGATGGGCTTGCCCTCCAGAAGGCGGTCCACGTCCTCGGCGCTGGCGCTGTCCCCGCAGAGCAGCCGGTGGTCGCCGAGAACCCACAGGTCGCCGCGCTTGGTCACCGGCTCCGCCGGCGCCTCCGGCACCTCGTCGGGGTCGCACAGGCCGGGGTTCCCCTCCGCGCCCATGAGCTTGGCCAGCTCGTCGTCGCCGAACCCGAGGATCGAGAGGTCGAGGCCGAGGTCCTTCAGCTCGGTCAGCTCGACGGGCAGCAGCTCGAAATCCCAGGTTGAGATGGACCCCGTAGCATTATCCGCGATGCGGTAGGCGCGCGCCTGCTCGGGCGTGAGGCCCTCGGCCACATGCACGGGCACGGTGGCCAGGCCGAGTTTGCGCGCCGCCTTCCACCGAGTGTGCCCAACGACGATGACGCCCTGGTCGTCCACCACGATCGGCTGTCTGAACCCGAACTCCGTGATCGAGCGCGCCACTGAGTCCACGGCCGCGTCGTTGTGGCGGGGGTTCTTGTCGTAGGGCTTGATGTCGGCGATGGGCCTGAACGAGATCTGCATGGTGAGCCCTCCTTGACTCGGAGCTGCGTCTGTGCACATGCATTGTAACATGCCATCCGCGCAAATAGCAGTGTGAACGGCCATCTTGCGCCCGAGGCGTACCAACAGACTTCATGCGCCGTGCACCAGTGCGCATGACGGCGCATTCGACCGCACTTGGCCTCGGAATGGGCGGTCGCTCAGCGCGAACGTCACCGCGAGTGACCCGTAGGCGGTGAAGGGGACCGAATGGCCTGCCCACATCGCCCCCTGCGTGCTCCAGCGGCGCCGAGCCTTGTCAACGCGTGCCGCGGCGACCGGGACACCCGGCTCCTCCGATGCCCACTGGACCGCCAACGAACCCGATTTCGACCTCAGCCATGGCTCCGTACGCCGTCAACGCGCTCGTATACTCGCGACGAAGGAGACGCTTCATGCCGCGATCCCCAGCCCTGCTTCGACTCATTCCCGGACCCGTCCGGCGTCGCCTCAAGAATGCACTGAGGCCCTACGCGGACCGGTTCTTTGAGGCATACCTCGAGGAATACGCCGCCACCCACGCTCTGCGACCGCTGCATCCCCGCCTTACCACGTCGGCAACACATATCCCGTCGAGACCTCGGCACACGACAGCCTCTGGCACCTGGGGGTACATCGTGCCCAAGGCAGACCCGCGCGAGCCTCGTTGGAGCGATGGGCTGCCGATTCCGCCCAAGCCACTCTGGCACGGATACACCACCGACACGAACGAAATGATGCAGATCGGCTTGGACAACATGCGACGCGTGCGTCGCATTCTGTCAGACGCGGGTGGCGAGCCCAAGCCTGGCGATCGCATCCTTGACTTCGGGTGCGCCGCCGGTTTCGTGCTGCGCCACTTCCGCGATATTGCTGAGGACCGAGCAGCCGGTGGCGAGGTGTGGGGAGTGGACTTCAGCGGTCCGCATATTGAATGGTGCATTCGCCACTTGATGCCCCCATTCCGGTTCGCACTTACTTCAAGCCTTCCCTCGCTTCCTTTTGCCGATTGCTATTTTGACTATACGTATTGCATTTCCGTGTTCAGTCACATGGCGGAGCAGTGCGACGGTTGGCTGTTGGAGCTAGCCCGCATCACTAAGCCTGGCGGCCGAGTGTACCTCAGCGTGGTCACCAAGCAATCAATGCAAGACTACTTCGTGAAACGACCGAAGCTTGGCTTTTCTCTCGCAATGCAGCGCCAGTTTTCGCCAGCTCAACTTGATTCTGATTTCCTTGCAGCGGTGGTCGGGAACGGACCAGGATGCCACTCTGTTTACGACCTAGATGCATTTAAGGCCAAGTGCGAATGCGCGTTCGAGGTCGTCCGTATCGTTCCCAACGTTCATAGCTTCCAATGGGTGCTCGTTCTTCGGCGACCGCAAGTGCTGTCGTCTCACCCCACGGATACGGACAAAGCCAGCCGCAGCCCCCTCCCGGCGCTCTGAATCCACCGTCTCCGCACCTCTCTTCCACACACTGGGCGCTGAGGACGGACATGTCGTAGGTCGTGAATTCCATTGGCCTTACTCCAATTGACGGCATCACGACTACCACCCGCCTAGGGTTTGTGCCGGCATTCCTGCCCCTGGTGACCGGACGATCCGACACGCTCCCGCCTGTTTGGCGGTATGCTTTCTGCCAGCAACAGCCGGACCTGCAGCCAGACGGCGTCACCCTGACGCGGAATCTTCATGGCTGACGATGAGGGCGCCCGAGGCCTCGGCCGAGGAAGCCAAGAGGGAGTGCAATATGCAATCGTTTCGTTTCCATGTTGGCCGGATGTGCTCGATTGTGGCAGTAATCGCTGCGTGGACGTTTGCTCAAGATTGCTCCCAGCCGTTTGGTGAGACCATTCCGAACGGCGCGCAGCGCATCACCGCCAACTATGTTCCAAGCGCCCAAGGCTGGTGGTGGGAGATCTACAACTGGAAAGACCGTGCGGGCGCTGCGGACCAGTTGATTGATCCTCTGGACGATTTCAACTTCCGCGATTCAATCACTGGCAATTACGAACTCCCCGGCCCGAGCGTGATGAGGCTCGCAGCAAATGGCGAAACATGGTACTACCTGACCGGCACAAATGGAGAGAATTCTGGTCTCGCTAACTTCCTGATCTACCGCACCAAGGACTTTGCGTCCTTCCGCTTGCACATGAAGGCGTTTTCGAGCGCGGACGTGCTGGGCGTGGGCCAGCGCACAGAGAATGGCAAGCTTTTCTTGACGAACCATGGCGTCCCTACCTGGTACTATCACGTCGAGAAGCCGAATCTCTACTTTGATCCGACTCATTCTGGCGATCGGCGGATTTACCTTTCATTCACCGGCGCGAAAGAATCTACAGATATCTATAACAGAATGAGCGAGTACTTAGTGCAAATGCCACAATCAGCATTCCTGTCGTGGCATGGCATCCCCAATCCTGAGTATTGGTATGTTGACGGGCCTCGCTTCGCCGACAAGCGGATACAGCTGGACTTTCAACAATGGTATTTCTACAAGGTCGGTGGCACGGAGTATTACGACGGAGGCTACTCCGTCAATCACGAAGTGCCCACGAGTGGGGAACCGGGTGAACTCGTCGGTCCTAATTGCGGGGACCTTGTGCAGCGCGAGATGGGCTTCGCGCATCGGTGGTGCGAGGGCGGGGAAGAAGTTGAGGCGCACCCGCAAACATGGATGGAGCGGGATGGCACTGTATTCTTTGATCCAAACAAAGGAAATCTTGATCCGTGGAAGCGCGTGATCTTCTACACGTGGAATGACAGGAATCCCTCCGTACCGTGGGCGCATTGGGGAAATCATATCGCTGCTCACCCACTTCGCCCCAACAACATCGAGTTCGACGAGACCTACGCGACGCTGCCAATCGCGGATGCTACCAATACCAATAACCCCGTGAGCGTGAATGGACTTCTCCGCAATAATGGTTCGCTCAATAATGGCCTTGGCATTCGTGCCGACGGTGGTATTGCTGAAGCGCCGGCGGTGGTATACCTACCCGAGACGGACCGGTACTACGTGTTCTATAGCCGCAATTCTTGGTACTGTTCGGCGTACCAGATTGTTTATCGGATGACGGAGCCCGGACAGCCCCTTTCAAGCCTCGCCATCAATTGGCAGGACCCGGATGTGCAAGAGTACGTCTTGCTTCGCAACGCCGTCTGGAATGGAACGCAGTGGGTCGGCAAAAACTACATGACCGGCACGCCCCAACGAGTGAGCTTCGGAACACCGGCGGTCTTCTGGATCACAAGTGGTTCGGGAGCTACATATCCCTATCTGGCTACCGGAGTCAAGCTCGATTACAACGTCGATGAAAACGGTAACCCGATCCTCAATGATCAGGGTCAATACGCTCCGACTGGCCTGCGCACCGTGTTTTTCAAGGAGCTGACAGTAGAAAGTGTGAACACGGGGAAGCTTCTTGAATTGATCTTTGATCCGACAAATTCGGCGCAAATTCAGGCAGAACCTGCCCGTGACATTCGGAGATTTCGCATCCCATATTGCAGAATGCAGGGGTCGTGAGCCGCCCACTGTAGAGTCTAAGCAGGACCGCGATGCCGAGCCACACGGAGGTCGCGCCATCGTCCGTTGTCGCCGAGGCTGTGGGAGCTGGGTTCTCCAGAGAACCTCACGCCGCGTCGGCAAGAGGTCGACTAGCCAAAGCCAGGCCGCCTCGCCTCCGCCGTCTGCGCCGGGCCGAGCGATCGAACGGGCGGACGAAGAAGCTGAGGGACCGGTGAGTTGTGCCGCCTCACGACACCCCCACCGTCACTGCCACTTGGACAATTTCCCAAATCCTTCGACTTCGTCGTCTACGGCGAGGGGTGCAACCTGCTCGTCGAGATCAAGGGCCGCCGGGTCGCCCGCCGGCGCGACGGCTCCTCCACCCGGCGACTCGAGTCCTGGGTCGCGGCCGACGACGTCGCCTCCATGCAGGCCTGGGAGGGCCTCTTCGGACCCGAGTTCCGCGCCGTCTTCCTCTTCATGTACCTGCACGAGGACGCCCCCGCCGACGGCCTCTTCGAGGAGATCGTCCGCCACAAGGACCACTGGTACGCCCTCCGCGCCCTGGCCGTCCGTGACTACGCCCGCCTCATGCGCGTCCGCAGCCCCCGCTGGGGCACCGTCCACCTCCCCGCCGCCGCCTTCGACCGCCTCTCCCACCCCTTCCGCGGCTCGCTCCTCACCGACCAGGCCCCCGGCCCCGACGCGCCCGCGATGGAACCCATCAGGGCGCACTGAAGCCCGAGCGCAGCGGGACGGATCCCGCTGCAGACTTGCCGCTCGTCAGCGCAGCCGCGCACCTCTTCAGCACCCGGCGGTCCAGAGATTCAGGAACGCGATCACGTCAAGCGTGTTCACGTCGCCGTCCTCGTTGATGTCGGCCTCGGGATCGTCCGCCACCCAGGCGTTGAGGAACGCGAGCACGTCGCGCGTGTCCACCGAGTCGTCGCTGTTGAAGTCGGCCACGCACGGGAAGTAGCTGCGCATGAAGTCGACGAAGCTGCCCTCGAGCACGCCCGCCGTGCCGTCGCTGAAGGCGACTCTGAACAGGAATCGACCGTCGTCGCTGATCCTCGCCTCGCGCATGCTCTCCGAGTCGCTCCCGACGTTCACGTACGACAGGTGCGACTCGACCACGACCCTTATGTCGTCGGGCCCCACCTGGAGCTGGCTGCCGGGCACCGCGATCGGGAACATGCCCTTGGTCTCGACCCAGCCGAAGATTCCGGTGAGGCTCGCCCCGTAGAGCTTGACGCCGCCCTCGAAGATCATCTGGCGCTCGTCGTTGATCGCCGCCTTCCCTGTCCCCTCGTACACGAACCCGTCCCCCAGCCCCGGCACGGGGGCCATGAACCGGTACGCGACGGAAGAGACCGCGTCGTCGAGGCTGACGAAGAGCGCCGAGTCGGGGCAGTCCGGGCCGCACTGGTTGTTGTTCAGGTGCGCCGTGAACGCCGCATCCCCGAGCCCGTTGGCGGCGTGCACCTCCGCGCTGAAGTATGGGAGATCGCCGGGCACGCCCGGCGCGATCTCGCCCTCGATCGCCAGCGGCGTGAGCGTCCCCGCCGCCCAGTGGTACAGCGCCCGGCGGCTGAACCCGTTCGGCCCGGTCGCGCGGCAACTGAAGAGCACGTGGTCCAGCTCGGTCAGGAGCGCCTTGTAGCCGCTGTTCACAATGTCCAGGTTGACGTCGGGATCGAAGCCGGGAGCAGGGTCACCGCTCTTGGCTACCGACACGAACGCCCCGGGCGCGCCCAGGAGGAGTGCGCTGTCCCACGCATCGGGGTAGAACTTGTATCCCGTCTGCGACTCCAGGCCGACCCCCAGGAGCGCATTTCCCTCCGAATCGATGTGCGAGGGCACGCCGAACTCGACGACGTTCGTCCCGAACACCGGGTCCGGCATGTTGCGCTGCGCGAGCACTTGCGCGCCCGTGCCCGCGCTCCATCGCCAGATCGCACGGTCCGATCTGGGGTCGTACCCGCCCCCCTCGAGCGCAGCCTTGAACGTGAGCCACGGCCCTCGCGATCCTTGGTACGCCATCCCCGCCAGACCGCCCCAGTTCCCGTCGATCGTGATGCCGTCGGGGAAGCCCGGCGCCTGGTCGCCCTCTCGGATGATGAGGTCGATCTGCTCCCCTTCGGACCGCCAGATCCCGCGGTCGTTATTCTGCTCGACGCCGTCGCCGTAGAGCGGCGCGCTGAAGAAGATCACCCCCCCGCGCGAGATCGACGCGCTGTCGAGGATGTTCCGGTAGTAATCGCCGAAGAGCACCCCCGGCCCGGTGCCCGGCGCGGGGTCGTCCACCTTCGCCACGGGCACGGCCTCGCCGCCCGCCCACCGGAAGATCGCGTCGATCCCGTCCCTCGACGAGTCCGCCCACAGCAGACCCTCCCCCGTGGGCGCGATCGAGGGCGATCCCGCGCGGACGATCTCGGCGTCCGGATTCCATGGACAATCCTCCGGCGGCAGCATCACCCTCGCGACCTCCACCACGCCGCCGCTGTTGCCCCCGGGAAACGTCGTCAGCCCCGCCGGGTCGCTCACGACCGAGCCGTGCGCATTCGTGACAACCACGTCGTACACGCCCGCGTCGTCCTCCAGCCATGGGTCGATGAGAAGGACTTCCGACCTCGCGCCGGTGATCCGCCCGTCGTCGACCAGGTCCTCGCCATCCTTCCGCCACTGGAACTCGAGCGGGCGAGTGCCCCACGCGCGAGTCGAGAAGATCACCGGTTCGAGCTCGATCGCGATGACATCCTCCGGCTGCTCCACGATCGTCGGCGCCGAGCACGGATCGCCCCACACCGCGAGGTTCTTCGACGGCTTCCCCCCGGCGGTGTCGAACCGTCCGCCCGCGAACAGGCGCTGCCCGCCGTCCAGCGTCGCCGACCCCAGCGCAAAGACGCCCCACTCCGGCCACTGCGGGTCGATGTGTGCGCCGACCGGCTCCCACACGGCCCTGTCCCATCGCGCGATGTTCCTCGCCTCGATGTCGCCGTCGTAGCCGAAGCCCGGCCCGTCGACAAGGTCGAAATAGCCGCCGACGTACAGCTTCTCGCCCGAGCCGTCGTCGTACGCGAAGATCGTGTGCACCGCTCCGACCACGCCCCCGCCGTCGCCGGGGTCGCCGACGTTGAGGATCGACCACGCCGAGCCGTCCCACCGCCCGATGCTCTGCATCGGCTGATTGTCGGCCATGTTGAACGAGCCGCCGATGTAGAGATCCGGCCCGCCGCCGTCGTCCCATTCGTAGAGCTTGTAGCAGTACGTGTCCTGGATGCCCCCGCCGACCGTCTTCCAGCCCTCGTCCCCAAGGCGTGCAATCCTGGAGGCGGCGATCGCCCCCGCGCGGGTGAAGTAGCCGCAGGCGTAGAGCTCGGGCCCGGAGCCGCCGTCGAAGCTGGCAAGGTCGTAGACGTCGTCGTTCAGACCGCCCTCGTGGCGGAACGTCCATTCGGCGCCGTCCCAGAGCCACGTCACGCCGAGCACGTCGCGCAGCACCACCCGGTCGGCAGTGGAGTCATACGCCATCGGCCCATACGAATCGTCCCGCCGTTCCGGGTCGGCAGGAGCGAGAAGTGTCCAGGAGAAGCCATCCCAGCCCCAAGTGTCCTTGAGCTGTCCCATGTTGCCAAACCCGCCGTACAAGACGAGTTGCTGTCGGAGCGAGTCGTAGACCATGTGCGCGCCCCGGCGCGGAGCAGGGCCCGACTGAGCCGCAAGAACCCAGTCGACCCCGTCCCAGATCCATGTATCGCCGAGTAAGCCGACGCTCTTGTTGTGCCCGCCGAACATGACGGTCTGCTGACCCGCCGCGTCATACGCGAGCGCGTAGCCGACGCGGTCGAGGGGGCGAGTCGTGGCCGGGATGACCTCGGTCCACTGGCTTCCGTCATACTCCCATGTGTCGTCGTAGTAGAAACCGGCCCCGTCCCTTCCGCCGAAGCAGACGACGCGATCTCGGGCAGCATCGTACGAGATGCATATCTCATCTCGAGAGAAGGGCGCAAAGCCCGCGACTTCGCTCCAAACGTCTCCATCCCATGCCCAGAGGCGCACGTCGTCGCCGCCGAACATCAGGACGCGCTCGCGGAGGGAGTCATAGGCCATCGTGTGCCCCTTCCTGGCGAAGGGCCCATCGATGGCAACGCGATCCCACGCGCTCCCGTCATACACCCACGTGTCCTGCTTATCCGTCGGCCCGTCGTCGCCGCCGAACAGCACGACCTCCGACCGCGCGCCGTCGTAGGCCATGGCCGACCCTGTGCGCGGACTTGGACCGCTCGTGAAGCGCTCCCACGCGCTCCCATTCCACGCCGCGAGCCGCTCGACCGGCTCGCCCGCGAGCTCCGTGAACTGGCCGCCGACGAACAGCCGCGAGCCGTGACCGGCGATAGCCTCCGGTGCCTGGTTGAAGGCGGCGCCGAGACCGGACCACTGCCCGTCTTTCCAGCGCGCCACGTGGCGGATCGACTGCTCACCCGCCTCGGTGAAGCCCCCGACGACGTACAGGGCGGGGCCCGTCCCGTCGTCGAAGATGGTCATGTCCGTCACGCCGCCGTTGATCCCGGCGCCCAACTGCTCCCAGCTGGTCCCGTCCCAACGAGCGAGCCCCAATATCTCGACGCCGCCGATGTGATGGAACCCGCCGCCGACGTAGAGCACCTGCTGGCCGTCCTCGACCATCGGCTGCATCGCCAAGATCGTTCCGTCCGCTCCGAACTCGTCCACCGCGTATCCGTCCGCCCAGTCGAGGCATTGGGCCTGAGCGAACGGCGCCAGCGCTACCAGCGCAGCGCACACAGTCAAGCGATTCATGGCAGCCCCCTCCCATTTGTGCGTGTAATTTCAGCGTACCCCGTTCTTGGCGGAAAAAAAAAAGTCAAAAATATCTTCAATTGAGGCCTGTTCGGTATCGGTGGCCGCGTGCCGGCCGAGAGCGCCTCGGACCGGCAGACATCGAACCCCAAACCCGGTCGCTCCCCGGGGGCTTCCCGTGTATCCGCCAGCGCGACCCAAAGCCTCTCCCCCATCCGTCTCGGCGCAGCGCGCTCGCCACCACTCGACACCGCCCGGCCGTGAAACCGACCGGGGCGCCCGAGCGGATGCTCTCGGCGCCGCCGGGACGGCCGGGCCCACGCGCTCTCCTTTACCGTTCCCGCCGCCGCCCGTAGCATGCACACGATGAGAAGCCGCCCCCGACGCCGCCCGATCCTCCCCGTGCTCCTGGTGCTCGCGTGCGTGGCCGCCCTCCCGAGCGTGGCCCCCGCCCAGGACGTGCGACCCAAGGCGCCGGTGCCCACCAAGACGGGCACCCCTCCGGCCGTCCGCACCATGCTCCTCGCGGCGGTGCTCCTCTTCATCGGCGTGGGTGTCAACGCGATCCCGAGCAAGCGGGGCCACCAGGACTGACCGCCGGCCGCGGGGGCGCGTCCGCCCCCAGGAGGAACTCTCATGTCGACGCGTCGTCGTTGGCTGATCGCCGCGAACCTGGGCTTGGGCGCCGCGATCGCCGTCGCCGCCCTGTCCGGCCCCGCCTTCGGGCTCCAGCCCTCCACCCGGGCCCGCGGCCAGTACAGCATGGTCGCCGGGCAGATCCAGGGCGGCGGCAGCGCGAGCGCCATCTACATCATCGACTCGATCAACCAGGAGATCGTCGCGGTCCGGTGGAACCAGTCGCGCAACGAGCTTGACGGCATCGACTACCGCAACCTCGACGAGGACGCCAAGGCGGGGGGTGAGCGATGAGCACCGCACGGCGTCGCGCCCCCGAGCCCGCGCTCTTGGTGTGCGCTCTGGCGATGGCGATCGTCCTCGGCGTGCTGCTCGCCCCGGTGCTCCAGCAGCCCGCACGGGCCGAGATGGTCACCGAGTCGGCGCACCTGGTGGCGATGACCGCCGAGGGCGGCAACGAGGAGCTGCTCCTCGTCCTCGACAACCGGAACGAGCAGCTCTCGATCTATAGAGTGCACAACCAGAACTCCATGCAGATGCTCCAGAGGGTCCAGCTGCCGGCCCTCTTCGATGCGGCCCGCGCCAGGGCGCTCGGCCGCGACTGACGGCTCCCTCGGGCGGCCCGGCCGCCCGTACGCACCAAGACCCGTCCGCCGCCGCCGGGCCGGCGGGCGGCATTCCCCCCCTTGCCCGGTGACAACCGCGTGCTCTCTCGTGGACCGCCCACCACGCGGGCGACGTGTCGGTGCGTACGGAGCGATCGATGCCCATCCTGCCCCTGCCGCAGTTCGAGGAGGACCTCAAGGCCTACCAGGAGGAGCTCGCCGCCGAGGCCGCGAGGCTCACGCCGCCGAGGACCCTCGTCGTCCGGTACGGCGCCCTCAAGCTCGTCGGCGAGTTCCCCTATGACGGGTCGGTCAAGCCCGGGTGCGGGTCGAAGGTCGTCGTCCGCACCCAGCGCGGCACCGAGATCGCCGAGGTCCTCACGACCACATGCCCGAACTCCGGGTGCGCCAAGAGCGTCAGCCGCAAGGAGATGCTCGGCTACATCGAGGCCTCCGGCGGCCGGGACTACCCCTTCAACACCGGGGGACAGGTGCTCCGCATCGCCAGCGTCGAGGACCTCCAGCGCCAGGCCTCGCTGGAGCAGTCGGCCCACGAGCTCGTGCGCCAGGCCCGCGACGTCGCCGCCGCCGTCCGTGTCCCCGTGAAGATCGTCCAGGCCGAGCCCATCCTCGGCGGCGAGCGCATCACGTTCTACTACCTCTCCGAGGAGCGGATCGACGTCCGTGAGCTGCACCGCGCCCTCGGCGCCCGCCACGGCGGGCGCGTCGAGCTGCGCCAGGTCGGCGCCCGCGACGAGGCCCGCCTCGTCGCCGACTACGAGCGCTGCGGCCAGTACTGCTGCTGCAAGAACTTCCTCAAGGTCTTGAAGCCCATCTCCATGCGCTCCGCCAAGGTCCAGAAGGCGACGCTCGAGCCCCTCAAGATCTCCGGGCGCTGCGGCCGCCTCATGTGCTGCCTCCGCTACGAGGACGAGACCTACGAGGATCTCCGCAAGCGCCTCCCGCACAAGAAGACCCGGGTCGGCACGCCGCACGGCGACGGGTACGTCGTCAGCGGGCAGATCCTCACCCAGCTCGTGCTCGTCCGCCTCGATTCGGGGAACGACGTCGCCGTCCCGGTGGAGGAGCTCGGCGACCCCGGCTCGCTGACGCCCCCGCCCCCGCGCGAGGAGCGCCGGCGCGAGCGTCCCGCCGAGCGCCCGCGCCCGCCCCGCCCCGTGCGCCCCAGCCGGCCTGCCGAGGAGGGCCGCCGAGAGCCGGCGCCGCCGGCCGAGCCGCCGACCCCCGCCGAGGAGGAGCCCCCAAAGAAGAAACGCCGGCGGCGCAAGAAGCGCCGCCCCGAGGGCGAGCAGGGCCCCGCGCGGCCCGATACCGGGCCCGAGGGCGCGCGACCCCCCGGCCCGCGCTCCGAGGCCGGCGGGCAGGCCGAGGGCTCCGAGGGCCCCCGGCGCAAGAAACGTCGCCGTCGGCGCCGACGGCCCGACGGCGACGGCGCGGGGCCGGCGCCCGGGCCGAGCAACGGCGCGGGGCCCGGACCCGCGTGAGCCGACGCTGAACCCCTCACGACGCGAGGAGGTAAGGTTCCATCATGCCCGACGCGCCCCACGCCGCAGCGCCCGAGAAGCCCTCGCACTCCATGAAGGAGACGATCATCTCGCTGATCATCGCCTTCGTCTTCGCGTTCGTGTTCCGCGGGTTCGTGATCGAGGCCTTCGTCATCCCCACCGGGTCGATGGCGCCGACCCTCCTCGGCCAGCACGTGCGCTTCCGGAGCCCCGAGTCCGGCGCCACCTGGACGGTGGACCCCTGGGAGAAGGACCCCCGCCAGACCCCGTTCCCCATCCAGGGGCGCACGCGCACGCTGGCCGTAAGCGACCCGATGACCGGGGCCACCGTCGGCACCGAGCTCTCCAGCAGCCTCGGGCGCGACCGGCGCGTGATGACCGGCGATCGCATCTTCGTGCTCAAGTACCTCTACTCCCTCTTCGACCCCTCGCGCTTCGACGTCGTCGTCTTCAAGTACCCCGGGCGGCCGGCCAGCAGGGCGGACGTCGGCGAGCAGGAGAACTACATCAAGCGCCTCATCGGACTGCCCAACGAGGAGATCGCGCTGGTGGACGGCGACGTCTTCTACCGCAGCGCCCTGGGCAGCCCCGGCTCGCTCGCCCGCTCGGACTGGTCCGCCGCGGGGTGGGAGATCGCGCGCAAGAGCGAGCGCATCCAGCGCGAGCTTTGGCAGCCCGTCTACGACTCGCGCTACGCGCCGCTCAACCCCGAGCGGAACCTCAGCCGCTGGTTCAGCGAGCCATGGATCGGACGCACCACCGCCGGCGACCCCGACAGCGGCTGGGAGATCCGCGACCGCCAGTCGTACACCTACGCCGACGCGGACGCCACCGTCCTCGCCTGGGACAGCGAGAGCTGGCCCATCGACGACCGTTACTCCTACAACGAATCGCCCGGCATGCACACCCGCGGCCCGCTCGGCCCGAGCTGGGACGAGCGCCGACGCGTCTTCCCCGTCTCCGACATCCGGGCCGCCTTCGGTGTCGAGCCCTCCCAGGACGGCCTGGCCGTCGCCGCCGTCCTCGCCGCGCGCGGCCACGAGTTCCGCGCCGACATCGACGGCTCGCGCATCCTCATCCGCATGCGCCCCATGGGCGAGGACGGCCAGGCGGGCGAGTGGCGCACGCTCGGGGAGACGGAGATCGACGGGCCCTTCACGCCGGGCAAGGTCGCCAACCTCGAGTTCTGGCACGTCGACCAGTCGGTGCAGGTCTGGCTCGACGGCGACCTCGCGGCCGAGGCCCGCTACGACTGGTCGCCCCAGCTGCGCATCGAGCACGCCACGGGACGGCCCGCGCCGGACCTGCTCGGCCCTGTCGAGCACGGCAACCCCCTCGCCTCGCGCACCATCTACCGCGCGCCCGAGATGCGCTGGGAGTTCCAGGGATCGCCCTTCACCCTCCACCGCGTGCGGCTCGACCGCGACCTCTACTACCAGCCGGCCGTCTACAACGAGGGCTACGCCCGCGCCGGCGAGCCCGGCCTGGGCACACACCCATCCCAGCCCCTCGTCCTCGGGCCCGACCAGTTCTTCGTCTGCGGCGACAACTCCCCCAACAGCCTCGACGGACGCCTCTGGGACACCCCAGACCCCTGGGTCTACCAGGAGATCGACCCCACCATCGGCGTCGTCAACCGCGACCTGCTCATCGGCAAGGCCTTCTTCGTCTACTTTCCCAGCGTGCACAAGGACAAGCGCGTCCCCGTGCCCGACGTGGGACGCATGCGGTTCATCTGGTGACGGCCGGCAGCGAGCCGGGGCGTGTCGCCCCGGAGTCCCAGAGAGCAGAGAACAGTCCACGTGCCTGCGCGCCGGCCCCCAGCAAGAATAGATCGAGTGCAGTATTCGGGCGGAGTTCCGTCTTCGCCTCACTTGCCTCTTGCCTCTTGCCTCTCCTGCGTTTCCCCTCCGCGGGCTCCGCGCCCTCCGCGGTTCCTTGCCCGACTCCACATCCGCGCCTGACGCCGCAGACATTCAGAACTACCCGCTCCCCGCAGGCGTAGTCATTCCCGTTCGTCACACGGAGAGGCTGCCAATCATGGGACCCGTGCGTGTTCCACGCAAGCTCGTTCTCTGCCTCTTCGCCTCCGCAGTCTGCTGCGCCTGCGGGCGCTCGCCGGTCGCGAGCGGTGCAAATCAGAGAAAGCTCCCCGGCCGTCTGATGTTCGTCGATGCAGGCGTGCCCACCGACTGCATCGCCATTCCCGGAGTTCCGGCCGACGTCGTGATCGTCCCGAGCGACTTCTTCCTCTGCATCGAAGACTGGCAGGTTGAAGTCCACATGGTCTTCGGGGACATGAAGCGCATCGACGGAACACCGGGCCAGGGCTTCTTCGTCATCGATTCACGCACGGAGTATCACGAGGAGTTCGGCAGCGCGAGCGCGTGGGCGCAGCGGTTGAACGACTACGGTGTCGTGATCGACATGAACGACCCGCGGTGGAAGTAGTGCGGGCCGGGCGCGAGTCCACCTGCTCGAGGTTGAGCTGGCTGGCCGCGAGCGCGCGGTCGCGCTGCCAGCGGGCCTCGGCGCGGGGCGGGTAACCCGGCACAAACTCCT
>CAYTAH010000063.1:0-16793 GCA_964435785.1 uncultured Phycisphaeraceae bacterium
AGTGACGGTCGTAGAAGTCGAACATCTGCACCTTGCTCGAGGGGAAGTCCACCTCCCGGATCTGCCGCCGGCCAAGCTCCACCCCCGGGAACCAGAACAGGTCGTGGTTCTGCCGGTACTGGTACACCGTGTTCCGGTTGCCGATCCGCTTGTCCGGCGCCCACGAAGCCGGCACGAACTGGTAGCTCGAGGCGTACGGGAACATCCGCTCGTACGCATCCCCGCCCTGCTCGTTGAGATCGGGGTAGTCGTCCGGGTCCTTCTGCCAGCCGATCAGCAGCTTGTCCTCGGGGCACGCCGCCGTCTCCTCGGGGATCTTGTCCGCCATGTAGTCCACCAGCACCGCGTGGCTGAACCGCCGGTGCGGCGCCCGGTTGTCCAGGCGCAGAATCTGGTCGTTCCCCGTCCGCCGCCGGATGATCTCCGTCAGCTGGAACATGCACGCGGTGATGTGGTCCGGCGCGTTCGTCAGGTCGGAGTACTTCGTCTGGTAGTTGCCCACGTTCCACGAGTACGAGGCGATCTTGTCCTCGAAGTCCGCCGCATACGTGTTCACCGCGACGCCCGCCTGCTTGAGGTTCGACCCGCAGATCGCCAGGCGAGCCACCCGGCGCGCCGCCCCCAGCGCCGGGAGCAGAATCCCGATCAGGAGGGCGATGATCGCGATCACCACCAGCAGCTCGATGAGCGTGAAGCCAAGCCGCCTGTTCATGGGAGCCTCCCTTGTCCTGCACACACACACCTGGGCGGCCCGCCATTCCGGGCCTTTTCATCCTATTCGCGCGAATGAGGGAAGGGGTTCTACCGGGGGGCGCGGGCCGGCCCCGGCCCCCGTCCGCCCCTCCCCTGGGCCGCAAAAAAGCCGCCGGCCCGTCCTGGTCGGACGGGCCGGGCGGGCATCACTCGCCGATCAGGCCCATCAGCCGCCGCTGTTGTTGACCTCCGAGCCGCCGTAGTCCACCCCGTGGAGCCCCTCGCGCGTCCAGCGGAAGTACGTCTCCAGGCCCGTGTCCTGCGCGCCCCCGCTCCGGGTGGGCGGCTCGTACACGGGGTTCGGCACGTAGTTGAACGTCTGGTGGAGCGTGTCGTTGCCCGGGTTGTTCGGGCGGAAGCTCAGGTTCGCGTCGCCCGTCTGCAGGTATCGCACCGAGCCGTCGAAGAACAGGATGTCCGTCTTGGCGTCCGGGTAGGCGTAGAACTGCGGGTTCGCCACCGAGTGCCGGTCGTAGAAGTCGAACATCTGCACCTTGCTCGAGGGGAAGTCCACCTCGCGGAGCTGACGCTCGCCCAGACGCACCGGCGGGAAGCTGAACAGGTCGTGGTTGCCCGAGTCCTGCTGCACCGTCGGGATCCGAACCCGCTTGTCCGGCGCCCACGAGGCCGGCACGAACTGGTAGCTCGAGGCGTACGGGAACATTTTGTCGTACGCGTCGCCGCCCTGCTCGTTGAGATCGGGGTAGTCGTCCGGGTCCTTCTGCCAGCCGATCAGCAGCTTGTCCTCGGGGCACGCCGCCGTCTCCTCGGGGATCTTGTCCGCCATGTAGTCCACCAGCACCGCGTGGCTGAAGCGCCGGTGGGGGGCCCGGTCGTCCAGGCGCGGGAACGTGTCATTCCCCGTCTTCCGCCGGATGATCTCCGTCAGCTGGAACATGCACGCCGTGATGTGGTCCGGCGCGTTCTTGAGGTCGTTGTACTTCGTGTTGTAGTTGTTCTGGTTCCAGGTGTACGAGGCGATCTTGTCCTCGAAGTCCGCCGCGTAGGAGTTCACCGCGACGCCCGCCTGCTTGAGGTTCGAGCCGCAGATCGCCAGACGCGCCACCCGCCTCGCCGCCCCGAGCGCAGGGAGCAGGATGCCGATCAGGAGCGCGATGATCGCGATCACGACCAGCAGCTCGATCAACGTAAACCCAAGCCGCTTCTTCATGCAGGCCTCCCTATGCCAAAGCGGACCGCCCGGACGCGGCCCGCGCCACACTCTAGCGCACCGATCATCTCGCCCCGCCGGCTCCGACGCAACAAAATCTCCGGCTGCGCCTGAGTTTTTTCCTCTACCGGCACCCCAGCGCCCGATCAGACACCAAAAAATCCGCCCATCAGGGGTGTCGCTCCTCGCTCGGAAGCGCGGCACTCGCCCACGCCGTCACCCCTCGCTGTTGTTGACCTCGCTCCCGCCGTAGTCCACCCCGTGCAGACCCTCCCGCGTCCAGCGGAAGTACGTCTCCAGGCCGATGTCCTTCGTGTCCCCGCTCCGCGTCGGCGGCTCGAAGACCGGGTTGGGCACGTAGCTCGTCGGCGATCTCGCCACCGGATCCCAGGGCTTGTTGGGGTTGAAGCTCAGGTTCGAGTCGCCCACCGTCAGGTACCGCACCGACCCGTCGAAGAACATGATCTCGGTCTGCGCGTCCTCGTAGGCGTAGAACTGCGCGTGCGGCTGCGAATGCCGGTCGTAGAAGTCGAACATCTGCACCTTGCTCGAGGGGAAGTCCACCTCGCGGAGCTGACGCTCGCCCAGACGCACCGGCGGGAAGCTGAACAGGTCGTGGTTGCCCGAGTCCTGCTGCACCGTCGGGATCCGAACCCGCTTGTCCGGCGCCCACGAGGCCGGCACGAACTGGTAGCTCGAGGCGTACGGGAACATCGCCGAGTACGCCTCGCCACCCTGCTCCCCGATGTCCGGGTAGTCCGAGGGGTCCTGCTGCCACTGCTGCAGCAGCCTGTCCTCCGGGCACGCGGCCGTCTCTTCCGGGATCTTGTCCGCCATGTAGTCCACCAGCACGGCGTGGCTGAACCGCCGGTGCGGCGCCCGGTCATCGAGCCGCTCGAGGTTGTCGTTCCCCGTCTTCCGGCGCAAAATCTCCGTCAGCTGGAACATGCACGCCGTCACGTTGTCCGACGGGTTCTGCAGGTCCGCGTACTTCGTCGTGTAGTTCCCGCGGTTCCAGGAGTACGAGGCGATCTTGTCCTGGAAGTCCGCGGCGTACGTGCTTACCGCGACCCCAGCCTGCTTGAGGTTCGACCCGCACGCCGCCATCCGCGACACCCTCCGCGCCGACCCCAGCGCCGGGAGCAGAATCCCGATCAAGAGCGCGATGATCGCGATCACCACCAGAAGCTCGATGAGCGTGAAACCGTGCCGTCTCATGGCCGTCCTCCGTCTGTGTGACGCCCGAAACGCAGGGACGTAGGTTGTCGCACGTCGCCGCCAGCCTCAAGACTCAAGCCTCAAGACTCAAGCCTCAAGACTCAAGACTCAAGACTCACCCATCGCTGTAGTTGACCTGGCTGCCCCCGAAGTCCACGCCGTGCAGGCCCTCGCGGGTCCAGCGGAAGTACGACTCCAGGCCCACGTCCTTCGCCCCGCCGCGGGCCGGCGGCTCGTACACGGGGTTGGGGTCGTAGTCCATCAGCGTCGTCCCGTCCTCGTTCCAGGGGTTGTTCGGCAGGAAGCTCAGGTTCGACTCGCCCGTCTGCAGGTAGCGCACCGAGCCGTCGAAGAACAGCAGATCGACCTTGGCGTCCGGGTAGGCGTAGAACTGCGCGTTCGCCACCGAGTGCCGGTCGTAGAAGTCGAACATCTGCACCTTGCTCGAGGGGAAGTCCACCTCCCGGATCTGCCGCTTGCCCAGCTCGACGTTCGGGAACCAGAACAGGTCGTGGTTCTGCCGGTACTGGTACACCGTCTGCTTGCTGCCGACACGCTTGTCCGGGGCCCACGAGGCCGGCACGAACTGGTAGCTCGAGGCGTACGGGAACATCCGCTCGTACGCGTCGCCCCCCTGCTCGTTGAGGTCCGGGTAGTCGTCCGGGTCCCGCTGCCACCCGATCAGCAGCTTGTCCTCGGGGCACGCGGCCGTCTCCTCGGGGATCTTGTCGGCCATGTAGTCCACCAGAACCGCGTGGCTGAAGCGCCGGTGCGGCGCCCGGTCGTCCAGGCGCGGGAAGCTGTCGTCCCCCGTCTTCCGACGGATGATCTCCGTCAGCTGGAACATCGTCGCCGTCACGTGGTCGCCGGGGTTCTGCAGGTCCGTGTACTTCGTCGTGTAGTTCCCCGTGTTCCAGCTGTAGGAGGCGATCTTGTCCTCGAAGTCCGCGGCGTAGGAGTTCACCGCGACGCCGACCTGCTTGAGGTTCGACCCGCAGATCGCCAGGCGCGACACGCGACGCGCCGCCCCCAGCGCCGGGAGCAGAATCCCGATCAGGAGGGCGATGATCGCGATCACCACCAACAGCTCGATCAGCGTGAACCCATGCCGCTTCATGGCCGTCCTCCATCAAGTGACGCCCCGAAACGCAAGGACGCAAGTTGTCGCAGGCCGCCCCCACGAAGGGCCGCGCCCGGTGTCAATCGTCGCAATGCACCCCGCCCCCCGACTCCGGGAGGCGCCTCAGTTGCTGTTGTTCACCTCCGACCCGCCGTAGTCCACCCCGTGCAGACCCTCACGCGTCCAGCGGAAGTACGACTCCAGGCCCACGTCCTTCGTCCCGCTCCGCGCCGGCGGCTCGTACACGGGGTTGGGGTCGTAGTCCATCAGCGACCGCTGGTTCTCATTCGTCGGGTTGTTCGGCGCGAAGCTCAGGTTCGAGTCGCCCGTCTGCAGGTACCGCACCGACCCGTCGAAGAACAGGATGTCTGTCTTGGCGTCCGGGTAGGCGTAGAACTGCGCGTTCGCCACCGAGTGCCGGTCGTAGAAGTCGAACATCTGCACCTTGCTCGAGGGGAAGTCCACCTCCCGGATCTGCCGCCGGCCAAGCTCCACCCCCGGGAACCAGAACAGGTCGTGGTTCTGCCGGTACTGGTACACCGTGTTCCGGTTGCCGATCCGCTTGTCCGGCGCCCACGAAGCCGGCACGAACTGGTAGCTCGAGGCGTACGGGAACATCCGCTCGTACGCATCCCCGCCCTGCTCGTTGAGATCGGGGTAGTCGTCCGGGTCCTTCTGCCAGCCGATCAGCAGCTTGTCCTCGGGGCACGCCGCCGTCTCCTCGGGGATCTTGTCCGCCATGTAGTCCACCAGCACCGCGTGGCTGAACCGCCGGTGCGGCGCCCGGTCGTCCAGACGCGGGAAGCTGTCGTCGCCGGTCTTGCGACGGATGATCTCCGTGAGCTGATACATCGTCGCGATGTCGTTCCGCGAGGGATTCCGGAGGTCCGTGTACTTCGTCGTGAAGTTGCCGACGTTCCAGGTGTACGAGGCGATCTTGTCCTCGAAGTCCGCCGCGTAGGAGTTCACCGCGACGCCCGCCTGCTTGAGGTTCGAGCCGCAGATCGCCAGACGCGCCACCCGCCTCGCCGCCCCGAGCGCAGGGAGCAAGATGCCGATCAGGAGCGCGATGATCGCGATCACCACCAGCAACTCGATCAACGTAAACCCAAGCCGCTTCGTCATCGCTGAGTCCCTTTCACGCGCTTCACGCGCCCGCCCCGCGGCCGCGTCCGTTCGTACAAACGATGTCACGCCACAACCGCGACACACGGCCACCCCTTCGCGCCGGCCCCGCGGCCGGCGGCGTTCCACGAACCCCCCTATTGGCCATGTTCACCCGCGAGAACCGAAGGTGAACCCCGAGCGACAGACGCGCCCATTATCACGCATCCCCGCCGCCTCCGCAACCCCCTTTGCGCCCGGTGGACGAGTGTTTGTCAAGTTTGGGGCACGATCGGGTGGCGCGCCCCCCCCCGGATCGCGCGCGGTTACCATGCCGCGCGCGATGCTGGAGATAGCGGTCATCCTCGTCCTCATCCTCTGCAACGGCGTGCTCGCCATGTCCGAGGCCGCCTTCGTCGCCGCACGGCGTGTGCGCCTCCGAGAGCAGGCCAAGGCCGGGCTCCGCGGCGCCCAGGCCGCCCTCCGCACCCTCGAGGCCCCCATCCGCCTCCTCTCCACGGTCCAGGTCGGCATCACGCTCATCGGCATCTTCTCCGGTGTCTACGGCGGGGCCACCATCGCCGAGAGTCTCGCCGTCCGCCTCGCGACCATCCCCGTCCTCGAGCCGGCCGCCGAGCCCCTGGCGCTGGCCCTCGTGGTCGTCGCCATCACCTATCTCTCCCTGGTGGTCGGCGAGCTCGTCCCCAAGCGCATCGCCATCGAGCACCCGGAGGCCGTCGCCCGCGCCGTCTCCCGCCCCATGCGAGCGCTCTCGCTCGCGGCCAGCCCCGTCGTCCATTTCCTTTCCTTCTCCACCAACCTCCTCCTCAAGCCAATGGGCATCGGCGCCGAGCGCGCCGAGAGCGTCAGCGAGGAGGAGATCCGGAGCATCATCCGCCTCGGCGCAGCCTCAGGAGTCCTCGAACGCCAGGAGCGCGAACTCATCGAGCGCGTCTTCGCCCTCGCCGACCGGCGCGTCGGCTCGTTCATGACCCCCCGCGCCGACGTACGGTGCCTCGCCCCCGACGCCAAGCGCGAGCGTGCGGCCGCCCTCGCCCGCGCCACCGGCGCCGCCCACCTCCCCGTCTCGCCCGGCGGCCTCGACCAGCTCGTCGGCGTCGTCTCCCTCATCGACCTCGCCGCCGCCCCGGACGTCCCCGCCGGCGCCCTCGCCTCACCACCCCTCTACATCCCCGACACCGCCCACGCCCTCCGCGCCCTCGAGCTCTTCCGCGACGCCCGCGCCCACATCGCGTTCGTCACCGACGAGCACGGCACCATCGAGGGGATGATCCGCGCCGTCGACCTCCTCGAGGACATCCTCGGCCAGGCCATGCGCGCCGGAGCCGAGCCCGAGGAGCCGAGCATCGTCGCCCGCGCCGACGGATCCCTCCTCGTCGACGGCCTCACCCCCCTCGCCGACTTCCGTGAGCACATCGGCGAGGAGATCGCCCCGGGACTCGACGATGCCGCCTACCAGACCATCGGCGGCATGGTCATCCACCACCTCGGCCGAGTCGCCGAAACCGGCGACCTCGTCACCATCGGCGAGTGGACATTCGAGGTCGTCGACATGGACAGCCGACGCATCGACAAGGTCCTCGCCCGGCGCACCAGCCCCCACGCCGACCCGCCGCCCGAGCCCGCCGCCTGAGGAACTCTCCCCCAACCCCCACGCCCCGGGCGCTCCGCGCACCCACGCGCCGTGATGAGCCGCGCAAAAAGAAGGACGCCCCCGCGCACCCGGGGGCGTCCCACACGTTCATGCAATCATCGCTCAGCGACGGCGGCGTGCCGCAACCAGCCCGCCGAGCCCGAGCGCCGCCAGCGCGCCCGGCGCAGGCACGCGGTAGGTGAAGTCGTCCATGATGAAGAAGCCGTAGCTGCCGATCACCTGCACCTGGTCAACCAGCCCGTTGTAGCCCGAGGCCAGGAACTGCCCGTTGCCCGAGCCGTCGAGATCGATGCTCCCGCTCGTGTGCACGTGACCGCCGTTCAGGTACAGCTCGAAGTGGATCGGGCTGAACCCGTCGCTCGTCCCGTACCCGTTGAAGAACGCGCCGTCGAAGATGTAGTCCGCCCCGAACGTGATCATCCCGTTGCCCAGGTTGTAGATCCGCGTCGGAGGCGAGCTGGGGTTGTACGGCGGCTGATCCCAGTCGTAATAGAACCAATTGCTCCAGTCCTGGATCCCGCCGTACCCGTTGGGCATCGCCGCCTGGCCGACCAGATCGTCGAAATTGAGGACGTCCCCCGAAGCCACCCCCGCCGCGGCCACCAGGGCCGCCGCGAATACGCGAACTCTCATGTCCGGTCTCCCTCTGATCGTCAAAACCCACGAGCGAAGACATCCCTCGCTCTCCGCGCTCAGAATACCACCGCGCCAGTCACTTCCACCAGCCCGAAAACCCGCGATGCCAGGAAAATTGTCATAGTAAAAATACTCATTCGCAACCGCCGGACCCATCGTTCCTCCACTTGCATCGCCCGGCTCGCCCGGTAACCTCTCCGGTTCCCGCACCCCCAGGAGCCGCCCGTGACCCCCCAGCCCTCCCGACGCGCCTTCCTCGCCACCGCCGGCGCCGCCCTGGCCTTCCCGGCCATCCGCGTCTCCACCGCCAAGTCCGGCCTCGGCCCCGTCGTCCTCGGCGCCGGCGACCACCAGTACGAGTGCCTCCACGACTGGGGCAAGCTCCCATCCCACATCCGCTACGGCAACACCCACGGCGTCGCCGAGGACTCCGCTGGCCGCATCTATATCAAGCACACCGTCCACTCCACCAGCGATTCCCCCGACGCCATCGTCGTCTTCGACGCCTCCGGCGCGTTCGTCACCTCCTGGGGCGCCGAGTTCAGGGGCGGCGCCCACGGCCTCCATCTCAATAAGGAAGGCGCCGAGGAGTTCCTCTACCTCTGCGACCCGCCCCGGGGCCTCGTCGTCAAGACCAACCTCGCCGGCGAGGAGGTCTTCCGCCTCGGAGTCCCCGACGCCAGCGGCCTCTACGACAACCCCGCCGAATACCACCCCACCAACATCGCCGTCGCCCCAAACGGCGACTTCTACGTCGCCGACGGCTACGGAAAGTCCTGGATCCACCACTACAACGCCAACGCCGAGTACCTCCGCTCCTTTGGCGGCCCGGGAAACCAGCGGGGCCAGCTCTCCTGCCCCCACGGACTCATGGTCGACACCCGACCCGCCTCCCCCGAGCTCATCGTCGCCGACCGCTCCAACCGGCGCATCCACCGCTTCAGCCTCGACGGCCGCGTCCTCGGCCTCGTCACCGACGAGCTCCGCTCCCCCTGCCACTTCCACACCCGAGGCCGCGATCTCCTCATCCCCGACCTCGACGCCCGCGTCTCCATCTTCGACGCCGACAACAAGCTCATCACCCACCTCGGCGACGGCGAGAGCTACGCCCTCCGCGCCGAGCCGCGCGAGAAGTTCATCCCCGGCAGGTTCATCGCCCCCCACAGCGCCATCTTCGACCACGCCGGCAACATCTTCGTCGTCGAGTGGGTCGAGGTCGGGCGCGTGACCAAGCTCCGCCGCCTCGCCTGAACACTCCCCGCGCGGCCGTTGCGTGGTTCTCCCCATTCGGCCCACCCGACCCGCCGCCCCGGGGGCCTCTCCGACCCGATCTGATCGGACTTCCCTGGCAAGAGCCGAAATCCGTGGCACCTTCTCCCTCGGAGGACGCGGCCGAGCCGCGCCCGTGTTCGTGTCATACGGGGTGGGAGGAGCATCATGAGAATCTGGACAACTGGAGTGACCCTCGCCGCGCTCGGGGCCCTCGCGGGCCTCGCCTCGGCGGACGTCATCCGCAGCGACTTCAACGCCGGAGCCGAGGACTGGCTCGTCGCCGACGGCGACGCGCCCGACCACCAGTCCACCTCCGCGCTCCCGACCTTCCTCGATCCCAGCGGCTCGGACGGGTTCATCACCACCCCCCGCCCCTGGATCACTACCGCCTTCTTCGTCGCCCCGGACAAGTTCCTCGGCGACCAGTCAGACAAGTTCGGCGGCCGGCTGGAGATGGACCGCTGGTGGGTCGAGCCCCACGCCATGGCCGAGCCCTACCAGATCGACTACCTCGCCGATGTCACCATCACCGGCGCCTCCATGACCCTCGCCGCCGACCTCGCCCCCCTCGACACCAGCCGCGTGGACACCTACATCGTCGACCTCTCCGAGGCCGGCGCCTGGTTCCACCTCGATAGCGGCCTCGCCGCGACCGACCTCGAGATCGCCGCCGTCCTCGGCGACCTCTCCGACATCCGAGTCCGCGGCAACATCAACGACACCTACGGCGAGATCGGGCTCGACAACTTCGCCCTTGTCCCAACCCCCGGCTCCGTCGCCGTTCTCGGCGCCGCGGCCCTCATGATTCGTCGCCGGCGCAGCTGAGCCGGTGCACGCAATGCTCCCCCGCCTCGCTCTCGGGCGGGGGAATCCCGTCGAGAGAGACCGGAGCGTCCCGGCCAACGCCGGGAATGTGGTCAGATGATCCGAGCGGCGCGGCGCTTGCCGCGCCGTTGCTCCGTTTTTGGGGGGAAGCGACGAAGTTGTCGAGCGACGAAGCGACGAAGGGGCAGCAAGTCCGCAACGCTCCCCTTCGTCGCTCCGTCGCTCCGTCGCTTTCCCGCCTACTTGCTCCGCAGCTTCCCCAGAAGCCGCAGCAGCTCGATATACAGCCACACCAGCGTCACCAGCAGCGCGAACGCCCCGTACCACTCCATGTGCTTGGGCATCCCCGCCTGCACGCCCCGCTCGATGAACTCGAAGTCCAGCACCAGGAACAGCGACGCCACGACGACCGCGAACACGCTGAACCCGATCGAGATCATGCTCCCGTTGGTCGCCGAGTAGACGCTGATCAGCGTGCTGTTCCCGAAAAGCGACATCACGATCGCCACGATCGCGAACAGCCCCAGCCCGATCCCCGCGCTCACCACGCACGCCTTGAACACACGCCCCGGGCGCACGATCCGCGTCGCGTACGCGAAGAGCATCCCCGCCGCGATCGCGAACGTCAGCGCCACCGCCTGGAACACCAGCGTCGGCCCCACGTCCGCCCCCACCTTCGCGCTCACCTGCTCGCCCACGAAGTACGACAGCACCCCGAGAAACAGCCCCTCGCACGCCGCGTAGACCGGCCCCAGGAACGGCGCCGTCCGCGGCTTGAACGAGATCACCAGCGCCAGCACCAGCCCAACCAAGGCGCCCCCGAGCCCGAGCACCAGCCCCAGCCCGCTGTTCGCCCCGCCGCTCACCAGCGCCCACGACCCGATCGCCCCCGCCGTGCAGATCCCCAGCAGGATCCCCGTCGCCGTCACCGTCCCGCCCACCGTCATCGTGTTCGGACGCGCCTCCGCCACCGCCCCGCGCCCGAACGCCTGGTCCCAGGTCTGCGGCCGCTCGAACGCCCTCAACGCCGGATTCGCTGACTTCATCATGGTGTCTGTCTCCCGGTCAGATGTGCCGCAGAGTGTATCGGATCGCGAGCAGCGAGCCGGGGCGGGTCGCCCCGGAGAGGGCGCGGCGGGCCCGGGCGTGTCCCATCCGTCGACCTCTCCGTCTCTCGGTCTCTTCGACTCTCCGTCTCTCGCACCACGTCATACCCCCCGGGCCGACACGGCCCGGCTCGCTCACCCCACACCCCACACCTCACACCCCACACCTCACACCCCACACACCCTCTCCCCGATAACCCCGGCCCCCCCAATTCCCCCTCCAGCCCTCCCCGCGCCCCCGCCGATTCGCCACCTCCGGCGGCGGCCGCGCCGGTAAGGGGCCGGGGCTCCGCGCCGCGCTCGTTCCCCAATGGCGGCCGGCTCGGCCGGGAAGGGTTCGATCATGAACACGGTGCACGTGCTCGCCCAATCGGGCGGCCAGGGCGGGGGCATGTTCTCCACGCTCATCTGGCTCGGCGTCCTCGCCCTCGTCCTCGCCTCGATGTGGAAGGTCTTCGTCAAGGCCGGCCAGCCCGGCTGGGCCGCGATCGTTCCCTTCGTCAACCTCTACTTCCTCACGAAGATCGCCAGCCGCCCCGCGTGGTGGATGGTGCTGCTCCTGGTCCCCGTCGTGAACTTCTTCGTCCTCGCCGTCCTCTCGATCGACGTCGCGAAGGCCTTCGGCAAGAGCGCCGGCTTCGGCGTTGGCCTCTGGCTCCTCGGCTTCGTCTTCTACCCCATCCTCGCCTTCGGCTCCGCCGAATACCACGGCGCCCACTACGGCGACGGCCACCGCTTCGGCAACGACGAGAAGTCGGTCGCCGCCTGATCCGATGTTTCCCCGACGCCTGACCTGAGGCTCTGCGAAGGTCAGGGTTTCCCCACGACGCCTGACCTGAGGCTCTGCGAAGGTCAGGGTCTCACACCACCCATCATCATCCGCGAGTGAGCCGGGCCGTATCGGCCCGGCTTTCTCTTGCGCGCCTCTCCGATTCAGAGCCGGCGACCTCCACCCGCCGTCGAGGCGATCCCCTGTTGCCGACACCCCGCCCCCGGCACTCCCGTTCCCACCCTTCGTCGCTCCGTCGCTTCGTCACTTCGTCGCTTCCGCCGTTATCCTCCCCCCGTGCCCCGCTACCGCGAGATCCTCTCCTACCCCGACATGCTCCAGCGCGAGGGAATCGCCCTCCAGAAGGGCATGAACTTCCGCATCCGCGCCGATGCGACGCCTGACCTGAGGCTTTGCGAAGGTCAGGGTTTCCGTCGTGCGACCTGCGTAGCCGCGCCTGCCCGGCGACGCAGGCTCGAGGCCCACGACATCCCCAGCTTGCCGCAACCCCCGCAAGAGCCCCAAGCGCTGCGACCAGCCCATGAAGCTCCCCAGCGGCCGCCCCACCGAGAACGGCAAGTTCTTCGAGGCCGCCAAGGCCGCCGCCGCCGGCCTCCAGGACCCCGAGATCGTCCAGGTCTACGAGAAGATCGCCCAGGGCATCTGGTGCGACCGGGGCCGCCACCTCCTCGTCGACGCCGAGATCAAGACCGTCCCCGTCAGCCCCAAGTCCCGCCAGACGCGCAAGGTCTTCCGCTTCTACCTCGCGCCAACCGCGACCCCGGAGGCCACCACCCCCGAGGACCAGCGCGAGCTCTCCATCTCCCGCCAGATCCCCACCGCCGTCAAAGTCGCCGTCTGGAAGCGCGACGGCGCCCGCTGCGTCCAGTGCGGCTCAACCGACAACCTGCACTTTGATCACGACGTCCCCTTCAGCAAGGGCGGGTCGAGTATCACTGAAGAGAACGTCAAGCTCCTCTGCGCCAGGCACAACCTGGAGAAGTCTGACAAGATCCTGAGCCTGGGGCCACTGCTGGGGCCGTTGGTAGCGGGGGTCGTGGGGTCGATGGTGAGGGGAGCGTGAACGGCCTCAGCTGTTGGTCCGATTGTATCTGGCGCAGAGCTCATTCGCAAGCTCCTGCGTAAACGGCTGCGTCTTCGTGAGCTCCCGCGTCAGAGTTCGCGCCCCAGCAACTTGCGCCACTACCTCAGCCGCCTCACGAAGGGCGTTTACCGATTGTTCTTCCGACCACAGCACTTCTTGAAGACACGCTGCCCTCCGTTCAATCTCACGCGAGTTGAAGGGCGGCAGTTGCGGGCCCATCGCCCGATATCGCAAACACATAAGCATGTGGTACCGCGCCGGCTTATAGCGCCCATCTAGCTGTCCGTTGCGAAAGAGAAACTCAAGCCGATACAATGCATATGCTGCCACATAGTACGGCCCAAGCCGATGGCTATCAACAAAGACCCGATCACCAATGTAAGGATTGAGCGCCTTGGCGTAATGACCTCGGTGTGCTTCATCCAAGTACATCGACGCGAAGCAACGAAGCTGCTGACTTAAAGACACGATACGTACCTTTTCGATTCCATGTACCCCATTGTACTGCTTACTCCGCCGTTCATAAAATAAGCGGAAGGGAAGATCAAAGGAGTGATAGTATACCTCAAGTCGCTTCTGGAACTCGGAAAGCGCAAAGAGCTGCTCCCCGCGCACCGGGGTCTGGTTGTTCGTGGCCTGGATTACTCTAGAGACAACATCCTCGTCCAACGTACACACCAGCTTAACCGGCACGTACATGCTCTCTGTGAGGCGATCCTGTTCGAGATGCAGCATGTGACTCGTCTGGCATCCGTTGACGATCTGAAAATCCTCGATTGTGAAACGATTGCCGGCCGCAACGATTCTCTTAGCTACGATTGTAACTCCGTTGTTCAGAATCGCGAACTGGTCGGGATGATCCCCAATGCTGGCAGCTATTGCTCTGTTGACATCGTTGGACCCCTGAAAGTCTCGCACGTTGTCGTAGAACAATGCGCGGTTTATCTCCCCAGAGTCGTCGGAAATCATTCCGACAAACTCTTTTGCGCTCACTACGCCGAGATATCCCTGTTCTATTCCGACGATATCCGGCAACACAACTCTGTCTCGAAATGTAAAGCACGCAGTTGCCCGGTTTCGAGACTGCTGAAACAGCTGATGCAAACGCTGGGCATCGAGTGCGCAAAAGTCCACATTGGAAAACAGGTTCATGTTCTTTAGATCTGCAAGCTCGGTCTGAGAACGCGCGATCAATTGTGCATCCTCTTGCCACCGTCCTGTAGTTGCATAAAACAGTGACAGCCGGGGCAGGCCCCTCGTGAAGCGAGCGCTGTGTGCGTACAATCTGGCCTGAACTTGAACAAGTTCAGCGATTGTCTCGCTTTGCGGCAACTGAGGTGTCTCCGCAAAGAAGTCCTTAGCGGCAAAGAAGAATGTACCTATATCGGCCGCAGAAAATGTCGGTGTTCGCTTTGACTGAACCAGCACAAAGTGAACGTCGAAATACACGCTCTGCCGCAAAAGCGCTTCGACGTCCTCAACACTTGTGATGAGCGATCCATTCAGCACGATGACCACTCCGTCGAGACCAGTGTCCGCACCGCCACCAGTATGAATGAGATCGAGATCTGGGGTTTCGATCAGGTATCGAGTTGCGACAAGGAAATTGACGAAGTGCTCAAATGCCGTACCCTGATCACACGAGGTGAGATCGTTCTCAAGGCAGAACTCTCGCAAAAGGCCTTCCGTAACACGATCCATTCTGGATATCTCCGCCTAACGTCGTTCGTGCTTCTGTCTATATCGACAACAATGCCGACCGTTGAGGCTGGGCGTTGTCGCACTATGGGTGAAGATGGTGCTTGCACCGTCATTATGCTGCGTAAAGGTTCGTGCATCAGGTTCTGTGCGCGAGGCGAGGTGTCAAACTGGAGCTCAAAATGTACGAGGTGGTAGTCTGTCGAACAGTTCAGGCTCGGGCTCTCGTGTTCTCGTACGCGGCGGAGCTACATTCGGCTGAACATACCGCCTCTGATGCTCTTCCGCCTGAGCCAAAAGACGATTTCTCACTCGGTCATCCATGACAGGCAACCGCCCGGCTGCTATGTGGGCATCAATAGTGGGTAGCACATCGCGGATCTGCGTGGGCGTAAGGTGGTCATATAATCCATATCCACGCACCGGAATAATGCGCAATCGACCCTCGACGACCGCAGCATACCCTCGAAGATGGTCTAACATCTCCTGCATTGTTTCTTCTGTCCAACCGTTCGCCAATTCTGGGGCCGTCGCAATGAACCTTGTGGCCGCGAGCTCTTGCTCTGAACTGGGCAGGATCCAGCGGTAATTAAGCCTGTGGATGGGCGATCCGATCGGCAATGTGTATTCGGTGCTGCATCCAGGTTCTATCCACGTCGTTGGGACGCCGACGGTATCTAGTCTGTGCCAACGTTCTCTCGCGCGGGCGGGTATTACAGGTACGTCGGCATTGTGCTTGTTTAGATAATTACGAAAAAAGCGGTTGATGAACCAGTCTCGGGTGCGTATACGGCCTACCCCGGAGTATCCCTCTAGCAACATCGGCGAGAACTTGATAACCTCCACAAGCATATCGCCGAAGTCAAGGTATACAGACTTGGTGCAGCACTCGATGTGCTTGGTGCGACCAAGATGAAAAAAGACGATATCGCCGGACGCCGACATTGTGAACCGGAAGGTAGCATCGAATAACCAGATCATGTTCCCGTAGAACGACTCTCGAGCGGCGATGCTGTCGGCGTCGATGCTTGAATGCTGTAACTCAATCACAACGTCATCATGCGCTAATACGTCTGCACGATGAGGTCCCATCACGACCTCAACGCGGTCAGGCGTCACCAGGCTCTGCCACGACAAATGCCACGGCCCAATCGGTTCCGACCACGGGTCGCATTCTGCGCCTACGGCATGAGCCCAGTGCCACGTCACGAGTCTTCCGCACTTCGCAACGACGTCTGATTTGCATGTCGGACAGGTCCCTCTCGAGCGAGGCTGCGGAAGCATTCTTTCACCGTTCACCGTTGCATAGAGCATGGCGTGGCCTGCATGTTGTCAGAGTTAAGAATTCGCAGCATATCGGTCACGCACCGCTGCACCCAGTTGCCCTTGCGGGTTCCTAAGGGCGTGGCGGTGGAGGGCGAGAGTTTGGGCGACGGTGGCGGAGTCGTAACGGGCTGCGCCGGGTATGCGGGCGAGGTGGAGGCCAGCAGCAGTGCACGCGCGGTTGACGAATTCGTCCCGCTCGCGGCGTCTTGCGCCATCGTGGGACGAGTCGTCAAGCTCAACGCAAGCAAGCACCTTCGTGCGGGCGTCGGTGATCACGAAGTCGAACGTCTTTCGGTCGATCTGATTGTACCAGCGCTGGCGGGCACTGTTGTCGAGACCGCGCGCGACCTGAAGAACAGCAGCCATAGGCACCTGGACGAAGATCCGAGCCGACCCGTCCCAGACTTGGTTCACGGCCTGCTCGAGAGCAGGGAGGAATCGCAGCTCGGCATCGGAGAGGAGGGCGCGCCGGGGCTCGTAGGGCGGGGAGGCCGGCTCCAGCTGCGGGTCACCGAGCGGGACTTGCGCAGGCGTGCGAGCGCCAGGGGAGCTCTTTCGCGCCTCGAGCACTTTGACGATGGCGTAAAGAGCGGCGATGAGCAGTGCGATCGGGAGGAAGGCGAGCAGCAGCTTCATTGGGGGTCCCCCTTTGCCGGCCAGCATAACGTGCGATTGGCGATTTGTCGGGCGTGCTGGGCCGCGTGGGAGCCGGGTCGAGAGCTGCGCTCGCCCGCCAGTGCTTCTGCCCCCTCGGGCCCCAAACCCGGGCAAACCCCCGGCTAGAGCTAGGCCATCTCGCCCCGACGTCCGCGCCTGCGCGCGCTTTCGTGGACTTCCCTAACTTTCTCCTTGCCATACCGTCCAGACGCCGTACTCTATGGCCAGATGACCGCTCACCCGGCCCATCCCGCCCTCAACGGCTCCGCCCCATTGGAGCCCGAAGCGCCAGCGAGGGTCCCAGAACCCGAAGCGCGAGCGAGGGTCCCAGAACCCGAAGCGCGAGCGAGGGTCCCTG
>CAYTAH010000064.1:0-16695 GCA_964435785.1 uncultured Phycisphaeraceae bacterium
TCATCCCTCATCCCTCATCCCTCATCCCTCATCCCTCATCCCTCATCCCTCATCCCTCATCCTTCATCCCTCATCCCTTCCCCCTACACTCCCCGCTCAGCACCGCACGCTGGTCGGCCCCGGAGCGTCTCCGCGGCCTGGGGCGTGCCCAGAGGAAGGTCTCCCGACATGGCCGAAGCGACCGCCGCCCAGAATTCCGTGACGATCTCCGACGTCGGCCCCAGCCGCAAGAAGATCACCATCGAGATCCCCGCCGAGAGCGTCAGCGAGAAGCTCCGCGACTCGCTGGACACGCTCGCGGTCGAGGCCGAGCTGCCCGGCTTCCGGAAGGGGCGCGTCCCCCGCCGGCTGGTCGAGAAGCGCTTCGGCTCGACCGTCCGCAAGGAGGCCAAGAGCCAGATGGTCGCCGAGGCCTACACCAAGGCCGTCGAGGATCACAAGCTCAAGGTCATCAGCGAGCCCACCAGCGAGATGCTCGAGAACCTCGAGATCGAGGAGGGCAAGCCGCTGACCGTCGAGATCGAGGTCGAGGTCCTCCCCGAGTTCGCCCTGCCCGCGCTCGAGGGGATCAAGGTCTATAGGCCGCAGATCACCGTCAAGGACGAGGACGTCGCCAAGGAGCTCGAGCGGCTGTGCATCACCGAGGGCACGCTCGAGGAGCGCGAGAGCCCCGAGGCGGGCGACTACCTCACCGGCGTCGCCCGCATGGAGCTGCCCGACGGCACCGAGTTCTACAACATCAACGGCGCCGTCGTGCAGGTGCCCACGCCCGACAAGGACGGGCGCGGCATGATCCTCGGCATCATGGTCGACGACTTCGCCAAGCAGCTCGGCCTGCCCAAGCCCGGCGAGACCGTCACCATCAAGGCCAAGGGCCCGCAGAACCACGAGATCGAGCGTCTCCGGGGCGCCGACCTGACCATGACGTTCGAGGTCGAGCGCGCCGACCGCATCAATCCCGCCGAGGCCGCCACACTCGCCCTCGGCTTCGGCTTCCCCAGCGAGGACGCCCTGAAGGACGAGATCCGCAGCCGGCTCGAGGGGCGCGCCAAGGTCGAGCAGGTGACCCTCATGCGCCAGCAGGTCGCCCGGAGCCTCATCGACTCCACCGAGATCGAGCTGCCCCAGAAGATGACCGAGCGCCAGGCCGAGCGCAACCTCCAGCGCCGCCGCTTCGAGCTGATGTACCGCGGCATCGACGCCCGGCACATCGAGGAGCAGATCTCCGACCTGCGCAACGCCAGCCAGAGCACCGCCTCGCGCGAGCTCAAGCTCTACTTCATCCTCCACCGCGCCGCCGAGGATCTCAAGATCAACGTCACCGAGGCCGACGTCAACGCCCGCATCGCCCAGATGGCGGCCCAGCGCCGCGAGCGCCCCGAGAAGCTCCGCCAGGAGCTCATCCAGAGCAACCAGATCGGCAGCGTCTTCCAGCAGGTCCGCGAGCACAAGACACTCGACGCCGTCCTCGCCAAGGCCCAGGTCGAGGACATCAGCGCCGAGGAGTTCGAGAAGAAGTTCGCCGAGGAGAAATAGCCCCGTCGGCATCACAGGAGTACAACGAGGCGTGCGGCCCGGCCGCACGCCTCGGTCGTTCATGCCGCGGGCCCGGTCCGCCGGATCAGGCCGCCTCGTCGTCCTCGTCCGTCTCGCGAGCGCCGGTGACGCGCACCTGCCCCACCTGCGTCAGCGACCCGCACCCGGGGCACACCACGCCGTACTGGCCCGAGGGCGCATCCTCACGCAGCACACCACCGCACCCGTGGCAGGTCGGCTGCTTGAGACGCGAGGTCATGCTGTTGACCGCCATCGCCGCCGCGGCGAACGCCACCCCCACGACCGGCAACGCCGGCAGGGCGGTCAGCGACAGGACACCGATCACCGTCAGCGTGAGCCCGAGGAGGAACGCGAGCACGCGGAGCCTGATTCGCGACATCCAGATCATCGTCATTCTCTTCGGTCGTTGCGGGGCGTCGACGGTAGCCCGCCCCCGCTCCGTGCGAGTGTAGCCGCGCTCACGCCCCGCCGCGCCGCCGGCAAAGCCCCAGCGGCAGAAGAAGGGCGAGCGTCGCCGGTGAGGGCACCAGCGCGACCCAGCCCTCGATCTGCCCCGCGGGGTTGGTCCCGTAACCGGCGATCACCCGCCCGTCCGCCGAGATCCCCATGGCCCGCTCGAGAATCCAGCCGCCGAGATCGAGCCCGTGATCGTCCTCGAGCACGTCCACGAGCCGGCGCATCTCCCGCCCCTCTTCCCAATAGAAGGCCTCGTAGCCGGTGATCCCGACGCCCGTGTGCGACATGCCGACGACGACCCGGCCGTCGTCGGACACCCCGAACCCCGCCGCGCGATCCTGCCCGCCCGCCAGCTCGCCGAGCGACACCATCCCGCCGTCCGCCGTCCACCGGAACGCCTCTCCCCCCGCCGCGCCCCCGCTCGTGCCCACGATCACGCTCCCGTCCCACGAGGCGTCGTACGCGTGCGAGTACGTGCGGTCGGGGAGATGGCCGAGCGCCCGAATCCCCTCCGCCTCCGTCCAGCGGAACGCCCCCCAGTCCACCTCGTCCGAGCTGCCGCCGACGACGACGCGCCCGTCGCCCGAGACCCCCGACGCCTGGCTGAAGAACTGCCCGCCCTCGAGGTCGCCAACCCCGATCATCCCCTCGCCCTCCGTCCAGACGAACCCCTCGGGGACGCTGCTCGCGTAGTTGCCGAATCCGACGATCACGCGCCCGTCGTCCGAGATGGCCATGCCCAGGCTGTTGCGATTCCCGCCGGGCAGATCGCCCAGGTCGAGGAACCCGCCGCCCTCCGTCCACCGGTACGCCGTGTACGGGGTCCCGCTCCGGGCCTGGTTGTACCCCGTGATGCACGCGCCGTCGAAGGACGCGCCTGTCGCGCTGCTGAATCCGACGCCGTTCGGCATGCCGAGCCCCTCGAGCCCGCCGTCGCGCGTCCACCGGACCGACTCCATGTCTCTCGCGCTGTTCTGCGAGAACCCGACGGCGACGCGCCCGTCGCCCGAGACGCCCTGCCCCTCGGAGAGCGTCGATCCGGTGAGGCTTCCCATCGGGAAGAACGCCGCATCCTGCGCCGCGGCCCATCCCGACCAGGCCGCCGCCCCAACGACGTAGACCAACGCCTGCGCGCTTCTCATCTCGGTGCTCCTGACGATTGACCCGTCGCCGCGCGTGGACAGGGGGTGTCCGGCGGTGTTCCGGCACGGGGCTCGCCAGCGATACGGGCCCGCGGCCGCGCCGGATCCCCGCCGCTCGGGGGCCGCGGCCGATCCGAACTTCAGCCCAGCGGCCGGTAGGCGTCGATCACCTCGCGCACCCGGTCCGGGTTTGGGATGTCCCCGATCTGGATCTCGATCCCGTCCTGGCCCGAGCTGGACAGCCCCAGCGTCCCCACCCTCCACAACCGCTGCCAGAAGGTCTGCGTCACCTGCACGTTGCGGATGTTGTCGTGCACCACCTCGCTCGTGGCGCGGCTGAGCAGCCCCGTGCGCATCACGGTGCGCTTGTTGGTGATCTCCAGCGCCGCCGAGAGCGTCTTGACCTTCCAGACCCCGAGGGACCCCAGGGCCGCCAACACCCCCACCGCCCCCGCGATCCAGGCCACGGTCTTCCCGCCGCTGACCGTCCCGGTCAGCCCCCACCAGACGCCCGCGACCCCCGCGCCCAGCACGAGAAGATGGGCAAGGAAGAGCAGAGGGCGCGCCCGCACCATCGCCGGACGCACCTTCAGCACGGGCTGCTCCACACCCGAGTCGGGGGGCAGGCCCAGGCGCGTCGCGCGGTCAGCCCTCGCCGCGGCCGTCGGGACCGGCGCGCCCGCGCCGGGCATCACGTTGATGTCCCCGCACGCCCCGCAGGCAACCTTCTGGCCCGCGAGCTCGTCCCCCACCTCGATCACCCTGTCGCAGTTGTCGCAGCGTTTGCGGATCATCGGCCCTCCACCATAGCAGCCCTCGCGTGCCCTCCCGGCCGGCACGGGGAGGCCGTGCCCCGCCAGCTATAGTGCCCCGCGATGCGGATCGTGCTCGTCAACTGGGCCCACCTCTGGGACGGTGCGTCCTACGGCGGGGGAGTCAACGGCTATTGCCAGGCCCTCGCCCTGGACCTGGTCCGGCGCGGGCACGAGGTCGTAAGCCTTTCTTCCGGTGTCACCTACACACCCGGCCCCACCCCCGGATCCATCGGCGAGGCGGAGGTCCGGCGCCACGACGACTGGCTCGGCGTCCGCGTCTTCGAGGTCGTCAACAGCCCGGTGCTGGCTCCCTCCCTGCTCCAGTTCCGGGAGCCGGCGGCTGAAACCTCCTGCCCGGCGCTCGAGCGGCTCGTCCGCGACCTCTTCACCGCCCTGCGCCCTGAGATCGTCCACTTCCACAACATCGAGGGCTTCAGCGCCGGGTGCATCGACGCGGCGCGGGAGCCCGGAACGGATTGGCCCGGCGCTCGCGTGCTCTACAGCCTGCACAACTACCACGCGGTCTGCCCCCAGGTCTATCTCATGCAGGGGCACACCGACCCCTGCTTCGACAGCGGGGGCGGCGCACGGTGCGCGACGTGCATCGAGGGCTTCGACCCCGGCGAGGAGAAGCTCCGGCGCGCGGAGCGCTACTCGGCCGAGTTCCGCAAGAGCCACCCCGACGCCCAGGTGCGCGTCGCCCCCCCGCCGCCGCCCTCGGTGACCCGGGGCCTGCTCACCGAGGTCAAGCGCGCGGTCCGCGGCCGGCCGCTGACACCATCGCCACCACCGCCGAGCCCCGCGGCGCCGATCGAGCCACCCGGGGCGCCGATGGGCCGCGACCGCGAAGTGCTCGATCCGCGCCCGGTGGATCGCGAGGCCGAGACCCGTGGCCAGGCGCGCAGCATCACCTCCAAGGAGCGCAACGGCTTCGTCGCGCGGCCCGAGGATCCCGCGTGGCGCCCGCTGCTCAACGTGATCGAGCCCGAGCCCGCGCGCCCCCCCGCGAACGCCTACGGCGAGCGCCGCGCCGCGATGGTCGCCATGCTCAACCGCTGCGACCGCGTGCTCGCCGTCTCCGGCTTCGTCCGCGACAAGTTCCTCTCGATGGGCGTCGATCCCGCGCGCGCCGAGGTGCTCCCCATCGGCTCGCGCATCACCGAGGTCGTCGCGGCCAACCCCGAACTGGTCTTCGACCCCGAGCCCTTTGAATACAACCCGGGCCGCCCCGTCCGCCTCGTCTTCCTCGGGTACAACAACCATTACAAGGGGCTGCTCGTCCTCGCCGACGCGCTCGAGCTGCTCACGCCCGAGTACCTCCGCAGACTCGCCGTCACGGTGTACGCCAACCAGGGCCGCTCGGCGCAGTGGCGGTTCGAACGGCTCCGCCCCCGCCTCGCCGGCCTCACCTACCAGGACGCCTACGACTTCTCCGACATCCCCTGGATCCTCGGCGGCAAGGACCTCGTCGTCGTCCCCAGCGTCTGGTGGGACAACGCGCCGCAGACCGTCTTCGAGGCGTTCGGGTGCGGCGTGCCGGTCCTCGGCGCCGCCCTCGGCGGCATCCCCGACTTCGTCATCGACGGGCACAACGGCCTGCGCTTCCGCGGCAACGACCGATACGACCTCGCCCGCCGGCTCGCCGAGACGCTGCGCGACCCCCGCGTCCTCGACCGGATGCGCCGCAACGTGCGCCCTCCCAAGAGCATCGACGAGCACGGCGCGGAGATCGAGGCGCTCTACCGCTCCCTGCTCCGTCGAGGCCGGACGCCGGAGAGGGTCCTCCCCGAGCCCGGCGAGACCGTGGGGGCGCCCCGCTGATGATGCCCGAGACACCCGCCACCCCCGGGCTGCACCCCTCGCGACCGGTCGCGATCGAGGCCGGCGCGCCCCGCGCCGTGCGCACGCCCAACGTCGCGGCCGTGCTCGTGACGTGGAACCGCAGGGAGATGATCGCCCGGGTTCTGGAGGACCTAGCCCGCCAGAGCTTCGACGCCGGCCATCTCGACGTCGTGGTGTGCGACAACGCCTCGACCGACGGCACGCCCGAGCACCTCCGCGCCCGCTTCAAGCCCGAGCGAGTCGTCGAGAACCCCACGACTCGCGCGCACAAGCCCGCGTTCCGCGCACCGATCGCCGGCGGGCCCAACACGCTGGGCTTCCGGTCGCTGACCATCGTGCGCAACGGCGCAAACCTCGGCGGGTGCGGCGGGTTCAACACCTGCTTCGCGTTCGTCGAGCGCGTCCTCGACGGCGCCGGCTCACCCGCGAGGCCCGACTACGTCTGGCTCGTGGACGACGACGTCCGCATGCCCGCCGACACGTGCGAGCGGCTCCTGGGCGCGGCGGAGGCCGATCCCGGCGTGGGCCTCGTCGGCACGCGCACCGTCCACATCGACCGTCCCCAGGAGACGATCGAGACCACCATCTACTTCAACCCGGCGACGGGGCTCATGAGTGACGAGCCGCCGCCGGGGCACCGCCTCGAGGCCTCGCACCGCGCATGGGTGGACGCCGTGGGAGGTCCGCGGGGAGATCGCGAGTACTCGGGCCTGCGCGAGGTGGACGTCGTCTCGGCGTGCTCCATGCTCGCCCGATGGTCGGCCGTCAAGCGCGTCGGCTACTGGGACTGGCGCTACTTTATCTACTGCGACGACGCGGACTGGTGCCTCCGCTTCGCCGGGGCCGGCTACCGCGTCGTGCTCAATCTCGACGCCACCGTCCACCACACGCCGTGGCACCACAAGCTCACCCCCGCGCGCCTCTACTACGCCCAGCGCAACGTCGTCTGGATGATGGAGAAGGTGCTCGAGCCGCGCCGGCTGCGCCGGGTCGTCGCCCGGCGGCTCGCCTCGCTCCTGCGCGACTCGCTCCACGCCATGATCATGCGCCGCCAGTTCCACGCCGAGATCATCCGGCGCACCGCCGACGACATCTGCACGGGACGGGCGGGCAAGCTCGACTTCGAGGGGCCCGAGGCGGGCGATATCGGGCCCGCCGTGGAGCGGGCCGGGCTCCTCGCCGACGGGGCCCGCGTCGCGCTGCTCTGCCGCGACCCTCGCTCCCTGCGCTGGGCCGAGAGCGTGCGCGCGTCGATACGCGCTCACGCCGTCAGGACGGGCAGGCCCGAGCCCCGATTCGTCGAGATCGTGCGCAACGACGTGCCCGGCGCCGAGGGGACCGCGCCGCCGGGGGTCGAACGCGTTGTCTACTCCTCGCGCCCCCGATCCCGCCTGCGCCGGCAGCTCTCGCTCCTCCGCGACCGGCCGCACGGGGCCGTCGTGTTCGAGCAGGTCAACGACGTCCCGCTGCTCTTCGGCCGCTGGAACATCCACGTCGATCCCAGGAGCCTGGGACGCTGCCAGCTCGAGCGCGACGACCCGAGGAGCCGGGCCGGGTTCACGCTGCGCTGGCTCCGCACGTGCCTGCGCTGCGCGGTCTACGCCGTCAATATCGCGCCCTTCCGCTCCACGGACAAGTACGGCGGCTTCCCGGGGGGAGACTCATCCGCATGACGCAGCCGATGCCCGACACTCTCGTCAGGCCCGAGGGATGGCCGGTCACCGACCGACCGCTCAGGATCGCACTGCTGGGATGGGCCCGCCTGTCGGCCCAGGCCCGCGAGGGCTCGGGGTACAACCTCAACGCCTCCGAGCTGGCTACGGGCCTGGCGCTCAGCGGCCACCGCGTCTTCTACCTCCGCTCCGGCATGCACTACACCTCGCTGCGCCGACACCCCTTCGTCCGGGAGACGGAGACCTGGCGCGGCATCCCCTGCTCCAGCCTCTTCAACAGCCGCAACTTCAGCCCCGCGGCGACCAACTTCCGCAACACGGCCCAGGAGCTCTCGAGCCCCCGGGACAACGCCGCCGTCCTCGACTGGCTCCGGCGTGTCGAGGCCCAGGTGGTGCACGTCCACTCTCTCGAGGGATTCGCGCTCGATCTGATCGGCGCCGTCCGCGACGCCGGGCTGCCCGTCGTCGTCACGCCGCACAACTACCACTACGCCTGCCCCCAGGTGGACCTTCTCCACAGGGAGCTCGAGTGCTGCCTCGACTACCGGGGCGGCGAGCGGTGCGTCGGCTGCCTGACGGCGCCGGAGCCCGCCCGGGCGCGGCGCAACCGCGCCGTCACGCAGGATATCGAGCGCCTCGTGGGCACCGAGCTGACCGTCGCCCTGCGCCAGACCGGCAAGCTCGCGGCCGCAAGGCTCCGACGGGGCGAGCCCCCGAACCGGCACGGCCCCGAGGACCAGATCAAGCCTGACCCCGAGACGGCTCGCGGCCTGGACCCCGGCCCCCGCTCGCACCCTGGCACGATCGAGCACGGGCTCGAGGTCGTCGCCCGCGACCGGGTCGAGCCGCTCGGGCGCGCCCCCGCCGACGCCAACGAGCGGTTCCTGGCCTCGCGCGACGTGCACCTGAAGGTGGTCAACGACTACGGGGAGCGGCGGCGCGCGGGCGTCGAGGCGCTCAACCGCGCAAGCCTCGTGACGCCCCCGAGCCGATTTATGTGCCGCGCGTACGAGGCGATGGGGGTGGAACCGGATCGCCTGCGCCACGTCCGCCTCGGGCAGCCGCATTTCGACCAGATCAACCGGCGCGCCCGGCGCTCGCCCTTCTACGGCGTGCGCCCCTGGGAGCCGCACGCCGCACGCCGCCCGCTCCGGGTCGCGTTCTGGGGCACGATGCGCAACAACAAGGGCTTCGGCGTCCTCGCCCGCGCCATCGGGCGGCTCGACGCCGACACGCGCCGATGCTGCCAGTTCATCGTCCACGCCGGCGGCGGCGACTGGGGCTACCGCAAGCTCCTCAGCCGCTTCCCCGAGGTGAGCTTCCTCGGTCAGTACGACGTCCTCATGCTGCTCGCCGGCGCGGGGGAGTACGACCTCGCCGTGCTCCCGCACATCTGGTTCGAGAACTCGCCGCTGGTCATGCTCGAGCACCTCCACGCCGGGAAGTTCATCATCGGCTCCCGCCTCGGCGGGCCGGTGGACTGGATCCGCGAGCCCGGCTTGCCCCAGAGCGAGCCCAACGGCGGCCTGGGGAACGGCCTGCTCTTCCCGGCCGGCGACGACGAGGCCCTCGCCCGCTGCCTCGATCGCGTCGTGCGCGGCGAGGTCACCCTCCCCAGCCCGCGCGAGGTTCACGCCGTCAGCGATCTGTGGAGCTATCCCGACCACGTCGCCGAGGTCGAGTCGATCTACCGCGAGGTCCTGGGCGGACGCGCAACACGCGTCGTGCGGCGCGAGCACGACGCCCAGGTCATCGAGCCCAAGCACGCCCGTGCGCCGGTCGCCTGAGCCTCAGCCGACGCCCGCCCCATCCCACCGTTCCCGCACGACCCCCGCGAGCTTGCGAGGCGAGGAACGTGTCGCGCTGCGCGCCTTGCGCAGACCGGGGCCGATCAGCTCCGCCCGCCTCGCGGCGGCGATCTGCACAACGCGCGCGACGGCGCCGGCCGACTCCGGCGCCTCGCGGGCTACGGCGCACAGCGTCTCGCCGAGCAAATGCAGATCGCGCCCCTCGCCGAGACGGTCGCAGGCCCGGCCGTACCGCCGCTCGAGCTTGCCCAGCGGGCCGGGCTTGAGCGGACGCAGGATACGGAGCTGCTCGCGTACGTCCTTGCACCGCTTGCGCAGCTCGTGGAGCCGCTCCGGCAGGGGGTCCTCGGCCGCCTCGCGCCAGCGGCGGCGCGCACGCCGGGCGCAGCTGCGGATCCCGTCCGACGCCGCGTCCTCGGCCCCGGCAAGGGCCCCGGCCCACTCCGAGAGCGACCCCTCGAACGCCGCCACCAGGGTTGCGGCCTCGGCGGCCTGCTCCGCGACCGTGCGACCTCGATCCATGTGACGCGTGATCCGATCGCGCAGGGGGGCGGCCGCGATTCGCTCCGGCTCGGGCAGCTCCTCGATCAGCCGATCGAAGAGCCCCATCACGACATGGGCGTCGCGCTGGGGCGAGAGGAGGCGGGCGGCGTCGCGGAGGATCGCGGCCTCCTGCGCGTACCTCTCCTCGCCGAGGGGGCCGCGCAGCAGCCGCAGGAGGGCTCGCAGCGAACGGATATTGCGCCTGGCCTCGTGCACGGCGCCGACGGGGTCCTCGCCGGCCCTGGCGAGGTGGTCGAGCGCGGAGCGTGCGAGCTCGCGCGCCACCCGCTCAAGCGCGGCACCGGCGGCCTCACCTCGACCCACTTCGAACGCCATGGCCCACCGCTCCGGCGGAGTGCTCGTCTCACCCGTTCCACTTGCGCAGCTTCGGCCCGACGTAGTTGGCGATCGGCCTGATCAGCCGGTTGTTGGCGTGCTGCTCCATGATGTGCGCCGCCCAGCCGGTGATACGCGAGGCCACGAAGATGGGCGTGTACTGCGGCACGGGGATGTCCATCACGAAGTAGGTCATGCCGCAGGGGAAGTCCACGTTGGGGTGGATCTTCTTCTCGTCGAGCATGATCCGCTGGACCTTCTCGCCGAGCTCGAAGAGCCTGACGAACTCCGGCCCGCGCTGCTCGGCGATTTTGCGGCCCAGCCCGTGGAGGATGGGCGCGCGGTGATCGCCGTTCTTGTAGACGCGGTGGCCGAAGCCCATCAGCTTGCGCTTCTCGGCGAAGGCCCTGTGCATCCACGCCTCGATCTTGCCGGGGTCGTTCGCCGGGCCGATGTCGGCGCGGATCTCCTTGAGCATCTCCATCGCCGCCTCGTTGGCGCCGCCGTGCAGCGGGCCCTTGAGGGCCGCGATCGCGCCGGTCACGGCGCCGTGCATGTCGCTCAACGTACCCGCGATCACGCGGCTGGTGAAGGTGCTCGCGTTGTAGTCGTGCTCGGCGTAGAGGATCAGCGAGACGTCCACGACGCGGGCGTAGTCCTGGCTCGGCTTGTTGCCGCTCATGAGGTAGAGCAGGTTCGCGGCGTGGCCGAGCTTGGCGTCGCCCCCGGTGTTGGGCGCGACCAGCTCATGGCCGTCGATGATCGTCTGCATGTGCCCGATGATCGTGGGGATCCTGGCGGTGAGGCGCTTGGCCTTGCGCAGGTTGGCCTCGGGCGAGCTGTCCTGGCTGTCCTTGTCCATGTTGCCGAGGATGGAGACGGCCGTGCGGAGGACGTCCATCGGCACCGCCGTTCCCTCCTTGAGCATCGGGGCCGCGGCACGGAGATAGTCGATGACCTGCGGGGCCAGGGCCCGGTTGGCGATCAGCTCGTCCTTGAAGAACCGGAGCTCCTTGGCGTCGGGCTTGTGCCCGACCAGCAGGAGGTGCGCCACCTCCTCGAATGTTGCGTGCTGCGCCAGATCGTGGATCTCGTAGCCGCGGTAGATCAGCGCGCCCTGCTCGACCGAGCAGACCGCGGTGTCGCCGGCAATGACGCCCTCCAGGCCCTTGGTCGGGGCAGCCGTAGTCATCGGATCACTCCTTCCGTCGCGCTTCGCGTCGGTCGTGTGAAGCGTAGGATCGGCGCCGCCGCCGGGGCGACGGCCCGGCCCGCGCGGGCGTCCGGGCGGGCCGCGTCGCGGTCTCGAGCCGGGCCGGCCGACGTGTCAGCCGAGCAGCCCTCGTCGGCGCAGCTGCCCGAGCATGAGGTCGCCCACGTCGGTGTCGGAGGGTGCGAGCAGATGCCCGACCTCGCGAGCCAGACACGCCCGCTGCACGCGCTCGATGTGCCGGTCGAGCCTCTCCTTGTAGCGCCTGATGACCGCGCCGGACATGGTGACCTCGACGCCGCGCCCCGTCTCGGCGTCGGTCAGGCGGAGGTCGCCCACGAGGCCGGCCTGCGCCGCGCGTTCCGGGGCCAGCTCGCTGGGGGCGAGCACCTGCACGAGGGTGGCGTCGATGCCGCCGGCGCCGATGGCGTAGCTCAGCCCCGCCTCGAGCCCCGAGGCGAAGAGCGCGTCGGTGATCACGACGGCCACGCCCGACCCGCTGCGCGCAAGCCCGAAGGCGCGCATCGCCCGCTCGAACCGTCCCCGGCCCTGCGGGTCACTCTCGGCGCTGCCGGGCTGCTGCCTCTCGGCTTCCGCGAGGCTCGCGAGCAGGAAGTTCGCGACGCGCACAGTCTGCCTGCGCCCGCGCACGGGCGCGAGGCGCCGGAGCGGGTCGGCGCCGTCGTGCCCGAAGGTCGCAACGCTCACGCGGTTCTGGTTCACCAGGCCGACATACGCGAGGGCCATCGCCAGCCGGTGCGCGAAGAGGAGCTTGCTCGGCTCGTCGCCGCCGCCGGCGAGCATCGACGCGGAGCAGTCGATCAGCAGATGCAGCCCGAGGTCCTCCTCGGCGCGGAAGAGCTTGATGAAGAAACGGTCGAAGCGGGCGAAGACATTCCAGTCGAGGCGGCGGAGGTCGTCGCCGGGGGTGTAGTCGCGGTAGTCGTCGAACTCCACGCTCTCGCCGCGACGCTTGCTCCGGCGCTCGCCGGGGAGCTTGCCGGCGAAGAGCTTGCGGCTGAGGAGGTCGAGGCGGTCGATGCGCCCGGAGAGCCCGGGGCCGAGCAGCTCCTCGATCGTCCTGGGCAGGTTGCGTTCGGGCCGTATCAGCATGCGCGCGGGGCGCACGCCGCGCCCGCGGGTACAGTATCAGCACACGGAGGTTCCGAGCATGCGCCAGCAGATCCCCGTTCCCTCGCTCCGCCCGGCCTGGCTGCGTCGCGCGGCCCTGGCGGCGGCGGCCGGCCTGACGCTCCTGACGCCCCTCGCGGGCGCGCAGCCCGTGGACGAGCTGCAGGACGAGCTCGCCCGGACGAGGGATGAGCTCCGCGCCGCCGAGTCGCTGATCGTGACGCTGCGCGAGGAGATCGCCCGGCTCCAGTCGGAGCTGCGCGCGCTGCGCGGGGAGGAGCCGGCCGAGGCGATGGCTGAGATCCCCGCCGATCCGCTCGCGTGCCCCGCCTCGATGGCCGCGGAGCTGACCAGGCGGTACGAGCGCGACCTCGGTCACCTGCCCAAGGCCGGTCCGGGCTCGGGGTTCGAGGGGGCGGCGATGGGGTGGTGCGAGCGCATGGCGAGCGAGATCCGCGGCCGCCGCGAGTGGCTGGTCTCAATCGACGAGCTGCGCCAAGAGCCGGGGGCGCGGGACTCCACGGCGCGCATCAGGGTCTTCGACGAGCTGTCGCTGCTGCCGCTGGGTGGCTTCGAGGTGGTGGAGGTGCCCGCGAGGATGGCGGCGCGGATCAAGGCCGAGCCGGAGACGGCTCTGTGGCTGCTGAGCGCGGAGGTCTCGGCCGACCCGATGTACAACCCCTCGCGCGCGGAGCGGGGGGCGTTCGACGCGCCGCCGTTCGTGGGGCCGCACGTCGAGAGCGGCTTCCGTCTGGACTGGATCGGGCTGGTCGCGACTGATCTCGTGCCGCCGGGCGCCGAGACACCGGAGGGGGGGACGCCGCTCCCGCAGCCGCCGCGACCGGGGCCGGACCGGTAGGGGGACGGGCTAGCGGAACTTGCGGGGGTCGTCCGCGGGCTTGCCGTCGGCGTATTCCCACACGATGACGGGCATGCGCTTGTCGCCCCACTGCATGGCCCGGTTGTGGGTGGGCATGAGCAGGTCGATGTGGTAGCCCTTGATCGCCCCCCCTCGGTCGAGCACGGGGACGATCGAGTTGTCGGCGTAGCCCTCGATGGAGAGCATGGAGCCGAAGGGGAGGAGGCGGGTGTCGGCGGCGACGAGGTTGCCGCCGTTGGTCTCCACCGAGTGGAGCGTGGCGGTGAGGCCGTCGGCCCACTTGCCGCAGGACCGGGCGTCGGGCGAGTAGGCGGTGACCTGCATCCAGAGCACCCGTTCGGGGCGGACGGGGCGTCCGTTGAACCAGCGGGTCTCGGCGCTTGCCCGCTCGATGATCTGCCGGGCTCGGGCGGACTCGGCGGGGGTCGGCTCGACCACGACGGGTTCGGGCGCCGGCCGGGCGGCGGCGACGGGAACGATCGCGGCGGCGGTGTTGTCCGGCCCGCGCAGCTCGACCGAGGCGAGCGCCGGCATGTGGCTGGCTTCCTTGACCATGGCCGCGGACATCGCGGTCATAACGGCGAGGGCGCCGAAGACCCCCGCCTCGATGGCGAGCCTCGCGGTGAGCCTGGCGCGCAACCATGGCAGAGCGTGGGTGACAACCTCTCTTGTGCTGCCGATCTTCACTTGACCGCCTCCCAGATTCGACGGCAGCAGAGGCGCTGCTCGGGATGCGGCCGTCAGTGGCCACACCCGCCGGGATACTGGGCCCACCTCCCTGTGGCCCGGTCCGTCGCTGAGGGAGTCTAACCCGACTCCGCCCCTGGGGCAGCCCATTCTCTGGATGAGCACGGTCATTCCCCGGTGCTTTCGGGCGTCGGACGGTGCCGCTTGCGGCATATCCTGCACCCGCCATACGGGCGGCACACCCGGACCGCTTATGAGACGTCAATATGGGGGACAATCCCCACCGTGACCCCGGTCGAAGTCCTCATTGCGATCGCGATCGGCCTGGTCGCCGGCTTGGTGGGCGGGCTGTGCGGCATCGGTGGCTCGATCATCATGCTCCCGGCCCTGGCTCTGACGTTCGGGTATGAGGACGAGGCTGAGACACGCCAGCACCTCTACATCGCGGCGGCCCTGCTGGTGAACGCGGTGGTGGCGGCGACCGCGATCCGGCCGCATGTCAGGGCGGGGGCGATCGACGGGAACATTGTGCTCAGGCTGCTCCCGCCGATGGTGCTGGCGATCGTCGGGGGCGTGGTGCTGGGGAACCTGGTGGACGGGCGGGTGGCCAAGCTCGTGCTGGTCGGGTTCCTCTTCGCGTACGTGGCGTGGATGCTCTTCACGGCGGTGCGCCGGCTGCCGGACCACGCGCCGGAGCAGCAGCGGGCGACGGGGACTCGCCTGGGGGTGATCGGGGCGGTCGCGGGGGTGCTGGCGGGGTTCCTCGGGATCGGCGGGGGGATCGTGATGGTGCCCTCGATGCAGCTGGTCGCGCGCGTGCAGCTTCGGAAGGCGATCGCGGCGAGCGCAACGGCGATGTGCGTCACGGCGCCGATCGGGGCGATCACGAAGTTCGGGTCTCTGCACGGGTTTACCGATGCATCGGGGCGCCCGCTGTCGTGGTTCGACGCGCTCTCGCTCGGGGTGGCGATGGCGGTGGGCGCATCGATCGGCTCGCCGGCCGGCGCACGCCTGACGCACCGGCTCCGCCTGCCGCACCTGCGTCTGGCCGTGGCTCTCGCCCTGGGGGCGTCGGCTGCCAAGATGGCAGGCTTTTTCTAGGTTGAACGACGGGGTTCGAGCGCTCGCGCGTGAAGGAGTTGTCACGGAAGGGCGCGGGCGTGGTCCCCAACAACGGCACGGAATCTGCACGATGTCGGCGGCCGAACGTTTGCGCGAACAAGCACGTACATCAGGCGGTTCGCCGGAGGGCGTCCAGAGGCTGCCGGCAAGGAGATCGACAGGCATGAACTCGTTCGTGAACAACATCAAGACCGTCGTGCTGCTCGGCGTGCTCACGGGCCTGCTGGTCGGCATCGGCGGGCTGCTGGGCAAGCAGTTCATCATCCCGTTCGCGATCTTCGCGGTGCTGATGAACTTCGGGGCGTGGTTCTTCTCCGACAAGATCGCGATCGCCTCGATGCGCGGACAGGAGGTGGACGCCCGCTCGGGCGGCGACCTGTACCGGATGGTGGACGAGCTGCGCCAGGCGGCGGGGCTCCCGATGCCGCGGGTGTACGTCTGCCCGCACGAGGCGCCGAACGCCTTCGCGACGGGTCGCAACCCGCAGCACTCGGCGGTGGCGGTGACGCAGGGCGCTCTCAACCTGCTCGGGCGGGAGGAGCTGCGGGGCGTGATGGCGCACGAGCTGGCGCACATCAAGAACCGCGACACGCTGACGAGCACCATCGCCGCGACCATCGCGGGCGTGCTGGCGGCGGTGGCGCAGTGGGGCTTCTTCCTGGGCGCGGGGAACCGCGAGGGCGGGAACCCGATCGCGGCGCTTGCGGCGATGATCCTGGCGCCGATCGGGGCGATGATCATCCAGGCGACGATCAGCCGGTCGCGCGAGTACGTGGCGGACGCGGACGGGGCGCGGATCGCGGGCACGCCGCGGGGGCTGATGTCGGCGCTGCAGAAGCTGGAGATGGTGTCGAAGCGCGTGCCGCTGCATAACCCGAACCCGGCGCAGAACAACATGTTCATCGTGGAGCCGCTGACGGGCGGGCGGAGCCTGATGACGCTGTTCGCGACGCACCCGCCGACGGAGAAGCGGATCGCGGCGCTGGCGCGGCTGGGATAAGCGGTTGCCGACGAGAGTTGTCTCCAAGCCCCGAGCGCGAGCTCGGGGCTTTGCATGACTTCCAGACAGGATTGCTCGGCTCGGGGAACGCCCGAGCTTGCGCTCGGGGCTCGTAGAGGCAGGGAATGGTGATCGGGGCGGGGTTCCTTGTGAAAGTCGGCCGACGTTGCGAGCGGTGCACGATGAGTACTCGTGACTCCGGGGACCAGTCCGCCACAGGCGGACCCCACCCGGAGCGTGCGGGAGCGGAAGCCCCGCCCCGTCACCTTTGTGCGTGGAACGAACACTGCATGTCGAGAGCGGGCCGCGCGGTGCCCTCACCAATACAGGGGCGGGCCGCGTTTGCGCGCGCAGGCGTGGAAGTAAGCGGGTGCGAACGGGGGCGCAAGCCGTTGTGGGAGTAAGGCGCAAAGTTTTTCTTTGCGGCGCGCGATTTTCTGGGGTGGGCGGGACGCGGCGGCGCGCGCAGGCGTGGACATCGGGGTGAGCGGGG
>CAYTAH010000065.1:0-13619 GCA_964435785.1 uncultured Phycisphaeraceae bacterium
TCATCAGCGCCGCCCACACCCGCTCCAGCGACTCCTTCACCGCCGCGTCCGGCAGCCCCACGATCAGCGGCTTCCGCTCGATCGCCGTCGGATCGCAGTCCACCTCGACCTCACACGGCAGGGCGTCAATGCCCTGCAACAGACTTGAACGCACCCGGGCCAGCATGGGTGAAGAGCCTACCCGAACAGGTGGCGGACCGCAACCCACCCGGGGCGGGGGCCTTTCCCTCGCGGCGGGGCCTTTCAGGCCCCCGTCTCCCCGTGCCACCAGCGACCGTGCCACTAGTCAGCGGAGGCTTTGCGGAGCTGACTAAATAGCCTTGCGTGATCATGCCGCTTTCCGCATGGCGGCTCGTCGATTGTACTGGCCGAGCCAGCGGCCCACCGCCGCCACGAGTGCGTCGATCTTGAGGTAGCCGTGATTCGCGGTCACATTGGCATGCACCTCGCGCCAGACCTTCCGCTCGATCCGGTTGTCGTCCGGGCAGTACGGCGGCAGGAAGTGCAGGCGGAACTTCGACCCGTGCTCCTTCAACCAGGCCTGGGTGCGCTTGCTGGAGTGGATCACGTAGTTGTCCAGGATCAGGTGGATCACCCGCTTGTCGGCGTACACCTCCCGCAGCTTCGCCAGGAGCGCGATGAACAGGCCGCTGTTCTTCCGGTCTCCCTTCACCCACGTCACCCGATCCGTCTTGGCGTCCAGCGCCCCGGCCATGTACCGCTTGACGTTCTTGCCCGGCGTCAGCACCACGCGTTGACGCCCCGGCAGCGTCCAGTCCGATCCGATCTTCGGGTTGAGGTCGAGGTCCACCTCGTCCTCCCACGCCGCGGCCTCGTCCGGCGCCAGACCCCCGATCATGCCGTAAATCATGCCGACACGACGCCTCCGCTTCTTCTCGCTCCACGGACTGGGCGCCAGCGGCTTGGCCCGGCCGCGCCGCACACCCAGCCGCTTGAGCAGCCGGCTCATGGTGCTGGTCGAGACCTTCACCCCGGTGCGCTGGTGCATGGTCTTGATCAGCAGCGCCTGCGTCCAGGTCGGGCGGCGGTGGCCGTGCTCGGGCGCGGTCTTCTCCAGCACCTTGAGCAGCTCCGCGGCGTACTCCTCCGTGACCTTGCGATCGCCGTTGTCCTCGCGCCGATCGACCAGCCCCGCCTCGCCCTCGGCCAGCCAACGGCCGCGGACGCGCGACACCGTCCTCGCGCTGACGCACAGCGCCCGGGCCACCTCCGCGCCCGTCCACCTGGCCGCCGAGTGCAGGATCATCAGCATCCGGCCCCGCCTCGCTCCATCGTCGCACCGCCGAACCCCGAAGAGAAGCCTGCGCCGCTGCCGCTCCGACAGTACAATCTCGCATCGTTTCACGTGGTGTTCTCCTCTGCTGAAGACTGGGAGGACACCACGCTTACCAACAAGGACCGAATCGCGCAAGTCTATTTAGAGTTGTGACCGCTTGCACCACTCCGAACCTGAGTCACGCAAAGGGATACTGCCTTGCATGGCCCTCCCATGCCGTCCCACGAACGTCGCCCGCAGTTGCGTACCGCCACGACTTGAACGGACCTATCTGTTCTCCCGAGCGTGTTGCGCCCGGCTCGCTCTGCACGACGGCTGAAGGATTTGTGAAGACGGTGTCGCACTCCGCGCAGTAGGCAAAGACTTGCGTTCCGTTTGTCATCAGGATTGGTATGTCCTGATGACAGAACGGACACTCATCCACCATTACATACAGTCCTCGCGCAGTCATTGGCTCCTACCTCGTCGGGAATGCCGTGATCAGCTTTCCATCGGGCGACACCACCATAAACACGCTGTTAAGATCGCTGAAATCACCATTCATGCCGCCAGAATATCCGACTCGTCGCCCCATGGGGACTGTAAACGTGTAATTGTTCTTCGCCTGGTTGTAGACACCCTTCATCTTGAGCCGTTGGGCCTTGCTCCACGCCTCCATAGTTGTCAGCATCGGATCATTGACGAAGACACCGTGCTTCCCCTTAAACAACATATTTTCACCGTGGTCCAGAACATGGTTATATACGCTTTGACTGGGATAGTTGACATGCGAGAAGTTCAGTGGGAAATCCGCCGTGAGCCCACAGTTGTGCACCCACAGCCCTTGCTGTCCCACGTAGTAGGTGGGGGAGCCGGGGATCGACAGATTGTACACCGGGACCCGCTGCCCGCCGTACGAGATCGACCGGACGAACGACTCCCCGGCGGGGTGGCATCAATTTGGTCCCTGACGCTCCCCGCCGGGCGTGAACCACCCGATGTGCCACCGCCTTCTGCTCTGAGAAGGCGGTGCTTCCGGGGTGCGTCTTCGTCACTTGTAACCTTTCCACGCAGCCCACATCCTCGGATTCCCGGCGGCGGATCGCAGGGGAACTCGCCCTCGCGTTCCCCCATCCACCACCGCACGCTCGACCACGCCCAGTCCTCCGGAAGCTCCACCAGCCCGCGCTCGACCGGGTTGCGGTGAAGATACCGCACCTTCCTCCGGAACTGGTGGATATCCCGCACATTCCGGCCGTGCCCGCCGCCCTTCTGCCAGTACCGCGGCCGCCCGCAGCCCATGCCGTTTCACGAAACTCCTCCCAAAGTCCGCATCTGTGCGCGCATCTGCACCGAAAGCCCGCGCCTGCGCGCCCGATCGCGGTACTCGGCGCTTCTCCCCTTCCCTTCCCGCCCCCCTCTGTCACCATACGGGCAGAAAGGAGAGCTTCCATGCCTACCGCGCCCGCCCACCTCAACGGCCACCACAACCGCCTCCAAGACCTCAACATCTCCGCCCCCCGGGTACCCCGCCCCTCCGGGGCGGCTCCCACTCCTACTCCTCCTCCCCCGCCTCCCTCACCCCCGTCACCCTCGCCACCCCCATCACTCTCTCACGCCCTCACCCTCTCACCCGCTCAGCAGTCCCTCCTCCTCCGCTTCTTCCTCGACGGCTCCATGTCCCTCCTCGACGTCTGCGAGCACGCCGAGATCTCCCTCGAACAGCTCGAGGCCTGGGCCGGGTCCGACTCGGCGCAGAAGTGCTTCGCCACCATCCGCCGCCTCGCGGCCCTCCGCGACGAGCTCATCCTCGCCGACGCCGTCCCCCAGGCCCGCCAGACCCTCACCCACCTCGCCATCATCGCCGACCCCGCCGAGTCCGCCTCCTCCCGCGACTGCCGCCGCAAGTCCGCCAACGCCCTCATCGCGCAGTCGAACGCCCCCTCCTCCCCCGCGCCCCGCGGGGGAGGTGGCCGAGTCCGCGACGCCGGAGGGGGTGATCGCGCTCCGCGCACCCCCGCCCCCCATGGAGCCCGACGCGCAAGCGAGGGTCCCGGAGCCCGACGCGCAAACAAGGGTCCAGGAGCCCGACGCGCCAGCGAGGGCCCCCTCGCGCACAACCCGCCCGCGCTCCTCGCCCACGCCGGCCGCGCCCCCACTCCCGAGGGCGCGCTCCAACCGCCCCCCGCCATAAGTCCTCTCCGTCCCATGCGTCCCATCACCCCCGCCCCCCCACCACGCCCCCGAACGCGCCCGCACCGCATACCCACACAAGCAGCATGCGCCCCATGAGCCCCGCCGCCGGTTTCAGCCCCCGCGCGCGCACCGCCCTCGCGCTCGCAAACGAGGAGGCGCACGCCTGGCGACACGACTACGTCGGCAGCGAGCACATCCTCGTCGGCATCCTCGCCGAGGGCTCGGGCGCCGGCGCGCGCCCTCAAGCCCGCCCCGCCCCCGCGCCACGCGCTCACGCCGCGCCGTACAGCCGGTCCGGCCGCGCCGAGTCCCCCTCGTCGTCGGCGCTATCCATCGGCTCCGCGTCCCCCTCTTCCTCCTCGTCCCACTCCTCCTCGTCGTCATCCTCCCACTCTTCTTCGTCCTCCCCGTCTTCGTCCTCCCCCTCTTCGTCCCCCTCCTCCTCGTCCTCGTCGTCGTATACCTCGTCCCCGGCCCCCTCCTCTTCGAGCTCGCTCTCGTCGTCCTCCAGTTCCTCCTCCTCGTCCCACTCCTCGTCTTCTTCTTCCTCCTCTTCTTCCTCCTCGTCTAGCCCGTCCTCGTCCTCCTCCTCTTCGTCCTCATCCCATTCCTCTTCCTCGGACGCGACGGGCGCACCCTCGTCGGCGGCCCCGGCTGCGGCTTCAAACGGCGCATCCTCCTCGTCGCTCAGCGTGGAAACGGGCGAGCCCGCCCGGTCCGCGAACAGGGTCCCACCGCTCGACCCGAACACCGGGCTCTGCCCCGTTCGTGCGGCCTCCTCGTCGGCGAGGCGCTTCATGGTGGTCCAGTCCTCCGGCGTGATGAGGACGTCCCGGGCGACCGAGCCCTTGTGCTCGCTGATGATACCCGCGATCCCCATCAGATCGATGAGCCGGCTCGCCCGCGTGTACCCGATCGCCAGCCGCCGCTGCAGAAGCGACACGCTCCCCCGGCGCGTCTCCAGCACGATCTCCACCGCCCGGTCGAACATCGGGTCCTCCTGGGCCGCGGCGAGGCTGGCCGAGGAGTTGTTCTGGCTGGAGAGGATTCGCTCTTCGTCAGCATCCCCCGAGCGGAGCTGGATGAGCTGCCGCTCGAAGCTGGGCTTGGCGATGTCGCGCAGGAACCGCACGACCTTGCGGATCTCCGAGTCGTCCACGAGCGTCCCCTGCGCCCGGGCCACCTTGGTCGTCCGCGGGCTCAGGAAGAGCATGTCCCCCTGCCCCAGCAGCAGCTCGCCCCCCTTCTGGTCGAGCACGATCCGCGAGTCCATGCCGCTGGCCACCTTGAAGGTGATGCGGCAGGGCATGTTGCTCTTGATCAGCCCCGTCACCACGTTCGCCTGCGGGCGCTGCGTCGCCAGGATCAGGTGGATGCCGACCGCCCGCGCCTTCTGCGCGATGCGGATGATCGAGCCCTCCACGTCCTTGTTCGTCATCATCATGTCCGCCAGCTCGTCGATGACGAACACCATGTAGGGCAGCTTCCGCGGGATCCTCGCCTCCTCCTCCGGCGTCTGCGGGTGGAATCGCTCCTTGAGGTCCTCCCACTCAAGGTTGTTGTAGCCGGCGATGTCGCGAACCCCCGCCTCCGCGAGCAGCTCGTACCGCTCGTCCATCTTCTTGCACGCCCACTCCAGGATCGCCGCGGCCTTGGCCATCTCCGTGATCACCGGGCACATCAGGTGCGGGATGTCCTTGAACTGGCTCATCTCGACCATCTTCGGATCGACCAGCACGAGCTTCAATTCGTTCGGCTTCCGCGTGTACAGGAAGCTCATGATGATCGCGTTCATGCACACGCTCTTGCCCGAGCCCGTCGTCCCCGCGATCAGCATGTGCGGCATCTGCGTCAGGTCCGCGATCAGCGGCTCGCCCGAGGCGTCCTTGCCCAGGAACATCGGGAGCTTCATCTTCGCGAACGCCTCGCGGTTGCTCATCAGCTCCTTGAGGCGCACCTTCTCCTTGGTCGGGTTGGGCACCTCGACGCCCACCGTGTCCCGCCCGGCCTGGTTGGCCACGATGCGGATGTTGATCGCCCGCAGCGCCCGCGCGACGTCGCTCGAGACCGCGTTCAGCGCCGCGACCTTCGTGCCCGGGGCGAGCCGCACGTCGTACTGCGTGATCACCGGCCCCGACTCGATGCCCACGACCTCGCCGTCGATCTTGTACTGGCGCAGGGCCGACTCCAGCGCCTCGGCCTGCTCGCGCACGATGCCCTCCAGCCGCGCGGAGAAGTTCTCCTCCGGCTCCTCGAGCAGGTCCAGCCCCGGGAACCTGTACCCCGCCAGGTCCTGCACGTTCTGCAGGTCGCGAAGGTCCTCCTCGGTGGCGATCTTGCGGTTGGCCCCGCTGAACCGCACCGGCAGCGCGGCGATCTTCTCGCGCAGCTGGTCCTCGGTGAAGACCTGCGGCGCCCCCGGCAGGTCGTCCTCCTCGTCGGCCGCGTCCTCGTCGTAGTCGGTGACTGTCGCCGGCGCCGGGGTCTTCCGCGACGCCGCCCGCTTCGGATCGGGTCTCGCCCCCGACTCGGGCTCCGCCGCCTCGTCGTCCACCTCGTGCACGTCGTGCACGTCGTGCACCACCGAGCCGGCGTCCAGCGCCCGCTCGTCGATCCGCGCCTTGGGCTCCAGTTCCACCGTCCGCCTCGGCTTCGACGCCCGACGCGTCGCCGTCTCGTTCGCCCGCGTCTGCGCCTCGGCGATGTCCTCCTCCTCCAGGTCCGTCAGCTTCACCGCCACCGCGCCCCGGTTCTTCAGCATCGTCGCCAGCGCCCCGATCAGGCCGCCTCCGGCGCGCGCCGTCGCGGCCGCCCCCGCCCCGGCCCCGTTCACCGCCAGGGTCCCCGCGCTCTGGGCCGCGGGCGCGACCTTCTGCCATACCCACGCCGGGAAGGCGAAGACCAGCCGGTCGAACGCCACGACCAGCCCGACCAGCCCCAGCAGGAGCAGCCACAGCGCCCCGCCCAGCCCGCCGAACCGGCTTCCCAACTCGTGCGCCGCCACCAGCCCCAGCTCGCCCCCGGGCAGGTGCCCCAGCGGCCCCGATCCCGGGACCGCCAGCCCCAGAAGGCCGCACACCGCCCCCGTCAGCATGAGGATCCCCACCGCCCGGACCAGCGGCTGCTCGACCCGCCGGGCGAACAGCGGCTGCGCCAGCGCCGCCCCCGCCGTCGCCAGCACGATCCACGCCGACCAGCCGAGGAACCGGAGCAGGGCGTAGGCGAGGTACGCCCCCGCAGGGCCGCACCAGTTGCGCACCGGGTCGTTCACCGGCCACGCCACCGCGCTGGGCGGGTCGGCGCGCTGGAAGCTCAGCAGGCTCGCCGCGCAGAAGGCCCACGCCCCGACGGCCGCCAGCCACACCACGCGCCGGAGGATCGTCTGGTCTCTCTCTTGGTCGCGCGGGCGCGCGCGATCACCTCGGGTTCTCGACATGCCCTGGTTATCGGCGCGACCCCCGGTGCCGGGCGCACAAGTTGCGGCCCTGTCGGGCGGGGCGTTCGGGGAATCCCTGGCGTCGGCGCGCGCCCCCCCCGGGCCGCCCCCGGAATCGGGTTGGCGCCCGTCCTGCCCCGGCCCGGCGACGGTCGAGGGGCCTCCCCGGGCCCGACCGCACCGACCTACCCCTCGTACGACACGCTCACCCCCCGCCGCTCGAGCAGGCTCCCCTCCGCCAGGTACAACTCGACCAGAGCGATGCGGTGCGCGACCACCGCCGAGACCTCGTTGATCTGGGCCTGGAGCAGGTCCCGCTGCGCCTGGGCGACCTGCAGCGAGGTGCTCGCCCCCGCCCGGAACCGCTCGATCTCCGCCTCGACCGTGCGCTCCTGGAACTCCCGCGTCCGGCGCGAGGCGTCGATCTGCTGCCGCGCCCGCTCCGCCTCGTTGACCGCCAGGAGCACGTCCAGCTCCACGAGCTGCTGGAGGTTCTGCACGGCCGTCGCCGCCTGCTGGCGCGAGGCGATCGCGGCGAGGTTGAGCCCCCGCGCCGTGCGGTTGCCCAGGAATCTCGAGTAGCTCACCCCCGCCGTGAAGTCGTACGTCGGCCCGTCAAGCTCGCGGAAGGAGTCCGGGAAGGTGTCCGCGAAGCCCGTCTTGCCCAGCGCGATGAAGAGGTCCAGGCGCGGGAGCAGACCGTTCCGCGTCACGATCACCTCCAGGCGGTTCTGCTCCAGGCGCAGGCGCGCCTCGTTCAGATCCGGGCGGGCCTGCATCGCCAGCGCGATCCGGTCCGGGGCGTCCGCGATCGGCTCGACCCGAAGCAACGGCTCGGAGGTCGTGCGCACCCCGTGGTCCAGCGAGCCGGCCTCCGTCGGGTTCATCAGGCGCAGCAGCTCCAGCCGGCTCGCCGCCATCGCGCTCCGCGCCTCGATCAGCGCCTGCTCGCGCAGGGCCACCTCCGACTCCGCGGCCGGCTGCTCCGTCGGCGCCAGCACGCCCACCTCGACCCGCTGGCGCAGCTCCCCGAGCTGCTGGCGCGCCACGGCCAGCGAGCGCTCGAAGATCTCGATCTCCCGCTGCGCGAGCACGTAGCGCCAGTACGCGATCTCCGTCTCCGCCAGGAGCGCCTCGGCCAGCCCGCGCAGCTCGTAGACCGAGGCCAGCGTGTCCAGCTCCGCGACGCGGATCGTCGCCAGGTTCACCTCCGGCCCCGCCCCGCGCAGGAGCGCCTGCGTCACGCTCAGCCCCAGCCGCGCCGCCTGCTGCTCCGGCGAGCGGCTCGAGATGCTCCGGTCCTGCGTCACGCCCGCCTCGACGTCGGTGCCCGAGGGGAGCCGCTGGCGCACCCCGGCGCCGAGCGAGACGTCGTCGCCGCGCACGCCGAACTGCTCCTCCGTCGCCCGCGCGCTCTCGACCGTCTCCTCCTTCCCGAACCCCGCCTCCGCGAACAGCTCGGGGTCGTACTCCCCCCGCTCGACCAGCTCGAACGCCCCGACGATCACCGGGCTCAGCCGGCTCACCGCGAGATCGCGGTTGTTCGAGAGCGCCAGGAAGACCGCCTGCTCGATCGAGAGGTCCAGCGTCCCGTCGGCCGAGAGGTCCGGGAGGGGCGTCCCGGCGGCCGGATCGACGCGGGGCAGGCCGGCGACGGGCTGCTCGCGCCGGGCCTCCGACGCGATGACCCTGTCCCAATCGGGCTCCAGCCAGTCCTCCGCGTGGCCCGCGCAACCCGCCAGCGCCGCCGCCAGGGCCAGCGAGATCGCCGGGACCGCTCCGCTCCGTCGCCTGCGCACGCTCATGTCGCGCCCTGCTCCCGGCGCTCGGGGTGGATGAGCGAGTAGACCGCCGGCACGAGCAGCAGCGTGATCAGCATCGAGCTCGTGAGCCCGCCGATCACCGCGCGCGCGAGCGGCGCCTGCGCGTCGGCCCCCTCGCCGATCCCCAGCGCCAGCGGCACGAGGCCGAGGATCGTCGTGAGCGAGGTCATGAGGATCGGGCGCAGACGCCGCCGCCCCGCCTCCGCGACCGCCTCGCGCGTCCCCATCCCCTGCCGGCGCAGCTGGCCCGCCTGGTCCACGAGCAGGATCGCGTTGTTCACCACGATCCCGCCCAGCATGATGCACCCGATGTAGCTCTGCACGTTCAGCGTCGTGTCGGTGATGAAGAGCGTCACGAGCACGCCGATCGCCGCCAGCGGCACCGCCGTCATCACGATCAGCGGGTCGCGCAGCGACTCGTACTGGCACGCCAGCACCATGTACACCAGCACGAGCGCCAGGACGAGCGACGTCACCAGCTCCCGAGTCGCCTCCCGCTGCTCCTCCACGTTGCCCGCAAGGTTCAGCTCGTAGCCCACCGGGCGCGGGATCCGGTCAAGGGCCGCACGCACGTCCTCGGCCACCGACCCCAGGTCCCGGCCCGAGAGGTTGGCGCTCACCGTCACCACCCGCTGCTGGTCCTTCCGCTCGATCACCACCGGCCCGCGCCCGAAGTCCGACGCGACCAGGTTCCGCAGCGGCACGTTCTCCCCCGACTCGCTCCGCACCGTGACGTCCAGCACGTCGTCGATCGACAGCTCCTGCGCGTTCCGGAACTGCACGAGGATCCGGTACGAGCTGCCCCCCGTGCGGTACTCCCCAGCGCGGCTGCCGGCGATCGCCGTCTCGATCGCCTCCACGATGTCCCGCACCGACACGCCCACGTCCGCCGCCTTGTCGCGGTCGATGCTCAGGTTCTCCTGCGGCGTGCCCACGCTCCGGCTGCTGTCCACGTCCGTGATCCCCGGCACCTCCGCGACCGCCTCCATCACCCGCTCGGCCAGCAGCCCGAGCGTGTCCAGGTCGTACCCGCGGATCTCGACCGTCAGCCCGTCGTCGCCCCCGAGCAGCCGCTCGAGCAGGAACTGGCCCTGCGGCGCCCGCGTGCGGATCTCCATGCCGGGGACGGCCCCCGCCAGCCGGCGGCGCAGCTCGTCGGCCACGTCCTGGTTCGAGCGCTCTCGCTCCTTCGAGGGCGTGAGCGAGAGGCGGACCTCCCCGGTCGCCGCCTCGTCGGGGTTCCATCCGCCCCCGCCGGCGGTGGCGATCGCCGCGACCATCTCCGGCACCGCCTCGAACACGACCTTCTCGATTTCCCGCGTCTGCCGGTCCACGATGTCCAGGCGCGTGCCGATCTCCATCTCACCGGTCACCCGCACCTCGCCCTCGTCGCTCGGCGGCAGGAACTCGGTCCCGATGAGCGGGATCAGCAGCAGGCTCGCCCCCAGCGTCGCCAGCGCCGCCGCGATCGTCACGATCCGCCGGCGCAGCACCGCGTGCAGCAGCTCGCGGTACGCCTCGTCCAGGTGGGCGAACGCCGCGTCCGAGCGCGCCCGCACCCGCGCGATCCGCCCGCGCTCGTGCCCCTCGTGCGCCTCCTCGGCCCGCAGCAGCTTGGAGGCCAGCATCGGCACCAGGCTCAGCGAGACCGCCAGCGAGCAGACCAGGCTGAACATGATGACATACGCCAGCTCCTTGAAGAGGATGCCGCTCACGCCCCGCACGAAGATCAGGGGCAGGAAGATCACCAGCGTCGTCAGCGTGCTCGCCACGATCGCCGGCCCCACCTCCGCCGCCCCGGCCACCGACGCCTCCGCCGGGCTCTCGCGCCGCTCGGTGTGCCGACGGAAGATGTTCTCCAGCACCACGATCGACGCGTCCACCATCATCCCCACGCCCAGCGCCAGCCCGCCGAGCGTCATCAGGTTCAGCGTGAAGCCGTTGAAGTAGATCAGCGCGAACGTCGCCACCACCGAGATGGGGATCGCCAGCGAGATCACCACCGTGCTCCGCAGATTCCGCAGGAAGAACAGGAGCACGAAGATCGCCAGTCCCCCGCCGTAGAGCACCGAGTTGGCCACGTTATGGATGGAACGCTCGATGAAGTTCCCCTGGCTCGTCACCGGGAAGACCTCGATCTGCGGGTAGTCGGCGTTCACGAGCCCGATCTCGTCGAGAATCCGGCGCGACACCTCTACGGTGTTCGCGTCCGCCTGCTTGCGGATCGCCATCCGCAGCCCCAGCCGCCCGTTCACCCGAACGGTCTGCGTCAGACGCTCGTACGTGTCCTTCACCTCCGCGATCTGCCCCAGCGTCACCGGCGCCCCCTCGCGCACCGCCACCACCGTGCTCCGGATCTGATCCAGGCCCGTGAACTCCGCCGGCGCTCGGAGCGTCACCTCGTACCGCCCGCTCTCGATGTTCCCCGCCGGCAGGTCCAGGTTCGCATCGCGGATCGCCTGGAGCACCTGGTTCAGCGGAAGCCCCAGCGCCCGCACCCGCTCGGGATCGAGCTCGACCCGCACCTCCCGGTTGTACCCGCCCCACAGGTCCACCTGCGCCACCCCCGGCAATCGCGCGAAGCGGTACCGCACGTGGTCGTCGATCAGCTCCGTCAGCTCCACCGGGTCCAGGTGGCTCGCGATCCCCAGGAGCACCACCGGGAAGCTGTTCACGTCGAACTTCCGCAGCTGCGGCCGGTCCACCTCCTCCGGCAGCTCGTCCAGCTCCTGCTCGAGCTTCGCGCGCAGGTCCGTCGCCGCCTCGTCGATGTCCGTCCCCCACACGAACGTCACGCGGATGCGGCTCTGACCCTCGGCCGACGTCGAGGTCATCTCCTCGACGCCCTCCACCGTCGCCACGATCTCCTCGGTGATCTGTGTCACCAGCCGCTCGATCACCTCCGGGCTCGCCCCCTCGTAGTCCGTCTGCACCGTCACCGTCGGCATCTCGACCTCGGGCAGCAGGTCGATCCGCAGGCGCGTGAGCGACACCGCCCCCAGCACCACGACGATCAGCGTGACCATCGTCGTGAAGATCGGCCGGCGCACGCTCGCGCGGGGCAGGTTCATCCGCCCTCCGACCCGCCGGGCGCCCGCGCCCCCGGACGCGCAGGCCCGCGCTCATCCCCGTTGGGGATCGTGATCGACGACCCGTCCTCGAGCAGCTGCTGCCCGAGCGTCACGACACGCCCCCCCACCCCCTCGCCGCGCACCTGCACCCTCGGGCCCTCGCGGAACCCCACCTCGACCGGGACCATCCGCACGCTCGCCCCGTCCGCGCCCACCACGAACACCACGTCCCGCCCGTCGCGCTGCGCCAGCGCCTCCACCGGCACGATCGTCGCGTCCTCCACCCGGTCGAAAACGATCGTGGCCCGCACGAACATGCCCGGCTTGAGCAGCCCTTGGGCGTTGGGCACGCCGATCTCCACCCGCGCCTGACGAGACCCCTCGCGGAACACCGGCGCCACCCGCGCCACCGTCCCCGGCCACTCCCGACCACGGTACGCATCCGCCGCCAGCGTGACCGGCTGATCCGCAGAGAGCAGCGCATAGTCACGCTCGGTCACGTAGAAGACCGCCTTGATCGGGTCCAGCTCGATGATCGAGAGCAGCGGCGTGTTCGCGGCGACCGTCTCGCCCTCCTCCACGAACCGCTCGGCCACCACGCGATGGTCGTCCCCGCCCGTCCACTCCGCCTTGATCGTCGTGTATCCCAGGCGGATCCGCGCCGCCTGCACCGTCGCCTCCGCGCGCGTCACCTCCGCCTCGGCCACCTCGACCGCCGCCGTCTTCGCCAGGTGATCCACCACCACCACGTCCAGCTCCGAATCGGACGCGACCCCCCGCTCGTGGAGCGTCCGCGCCCGCTCCAGCTCCCTCGCGGCGATCTCGGCCGCGCTCTGGGCCTGCGCCACGTTCGCCCGCGCCACCGCCAGCTCCGCCTCGGCCTGCATCACCGACTGCTCGTACTCCCCGCTGTCCAGCTCGGCCACCGTCTGCCCCCGGCGGACCGTGTCGGCGATCTCCAGCGCCAGGCTCACCACCCGCCCGGCCACCTTCGGCGCGATCGTGACCCTCGCCGCCGCCTCCAGCGTCCCGCTGAAGACGCGCCGGTTCTCGATCGCCCCCCGCTCGACCGCCGCCACCTCCACCGGGGCCGCAAGCGCCCCCGAGGGGCGAGGCCCCGGGCCCCCCTCCCCCGGCGCGGGCAGCCGGCGCACGATCAGCGCGCCCAGCCCGACCAGCAGGGCCACGAGCACGAGGAGAGCGATCCACTTCGCGACCGTCCGCATCCGCTCCCTTCCGCCGGGCCGGCGCCCGGACCCCGGCCTCGCCCCCCCGGTGGCACCCCCGGTCCGGGCACATGGTCTCGACCCCCTGGCTTCGCCGGGGGTCGCCCGGCAGATTCTCCGCGGGGCATGCTAAGAAGCAGGCCCCATCGCCGTCAGGGAAACCGGGGCGAACGAGGCAATCGCGGCGAGATTGCACGCCGAGGATGCCCCCGGCGCCCGCCCCCGGGCGGCGCAGGCACGTCTCGCCTGACAACGCCGGACCGCAGCGCGCCCCTGCGGCTCGACCAATCAGGGTGGCGCGGCGCCGGAAAATGGCTTGATCGGGCTCGCGCCAAGCCCAGCCCGGACACCAAGAGGCGGGCTCATGATGGCAGTCGTCGGCGTCGGGCGCGCGCCGGCTGGGCCGTGATCAGGGGGGACCGCCGACACCGTCGGCATCAGAGATTCGCCGCGATCACATCCGTACCGGCTCGAACCCGCTCCGGTATTCCCGCCGCACGATCGTCCTCGTCGCCTCGGGGTGATTCGTGAACGCGAGCTTCTTGCGGTCCCACTCGAGCACCTGCCCCGGATACTTCGCGGCCTTCACCG
>CAYTAH010000066.1:0-13045 GCA_964435785.1 uncultured Phycisphaeraceae bacterium
TGTAGCCCATGGCGGCGCGGAGGCCGCCGACGAGCTGGTAGGTGAACTCGGCGAGCGAGCCGCGGTAGGGGACGAGGCCCTCGACGCCTTCGGGGACGAATTTGAGTTGGGCTGGCGAACTGGGCTTCGGGCCGGCGCCCGCACTGGCGGACAAGCCGCCAGTGGCACCGTAGCCGCCAGTGGCACCGGGCCCCTGGCCGTAGCGGTCGGCGGAGCCGGCGTTCATGGCGCCCTCGGAGCCCATGCCGCGGTAGGTCTTGTAGCGGCGGCCGCTGGAGATGACGAGTTCGCCGGGGGATTCGTCGAGCCCGGCGAAGAGCGAGCCGAGCATGACGCAGCTTGCGCCGGCGGCGATGGCCTTGGCGATGTCGCCGCTCATGCGCACGCCGCCGTCGGCGATGACGGGGGTGTCGGGGCGTGAGCTTTCGGCGACGCCGCGGCAGGCCTCAAAGATGGCGGAGATCTGCGGCACGCCGACGCCGGTGACGACGCGTGTGGTGCAGATGGAGCCGGGTCCGATGCCGACCTTGACGGCGTCCACGCCGGCGTCGATGAGGTCGCGTGCGGCCTCGGCAGTGGCGATGTTGCCGGCGATCACCTGGGCCTCGGGGTGGCGGGCCTTGAGCTCGCGCACGGTGCGGAGGACGTTCTCGGAGTGGCCGTGGGCGGTGTCGACGATGATGACATCGACCTCGGCGGCGAGGAGGGCCTCGGCGCGGTCGTACTGGTGGACGCCGATGGCGGCGCCGCAGCGGAGCCGGCCGCGCTCGTCGGTGTTGGCGCGGGGGAACTGGCTGAGGCGGTCGATGTCGCGCATGGTGATGAGGCCGGCGAGGTGGCCTCGGTCGTCGACGAGGATGAGCTTCTCGACCTTGTTCTTGTTGAGGATGACCTCGGCCTCGGCGAGGGTGGTGATGGGGGGCGCGGTGATGAGTCGCCCCTTGGTCATGACGTCGCGGACGGGTGTGGCGTCGTTCTCGACGAACTTGAGGTCGCGCCGGGTGAGGATGCCGACGACCTTGCCGCGGGAACGTGGGGCGGTGTCGTCGGTGTCCGGGCACGGGCAAGCCGCAGAGCCGGCTTGCCCATGCCACCCCTTGGCTCGCTCATGCCCACCCTCGACGACGGGGAAGCCGGAGACATTGAACTTGCGCATGAGCTTGACGGCGTCGCCGACGGTGTCGCCGGGGTGGAGAGTCACGGGGTCGGTGATGACGCCGTGGGCGGATCGCTTGACCTTGGCGACCTCGCGGGCCTGGGTCTCGGGCGAGAGGTTCTTGTGGATGATGCCGATGCCGCCCTCCTGGGCGAGGGCGATGGCGAGGGCTGACTCGGTGACGGTGTCCATCGGCGCCGAGACGAGGGGGATGTTGAGTCGGATGGCGCTGGTGAGGCGGGTGGAGGTGTCGGCGTCGGCGGGGAGGAGGTCGGAGCGTGCGGGGATGAGCAGGACGTCATCGAAGGTGATGGCGTCGAGGAGGATGCGCGGGGCCGCATGACCGGTGGCGGCGGGCGCGACTCCGGCGGCGGGCAGGCGGGCGGTGGATGGGGGATTCACGACGACGGGCCCGGCGGCGGGCGTCGGAGCGCGGCTGGGAATGGTCTCCATGAGATAGTTTCGCAGGCGCGGGGGCGGGGGTCAAATGGGCGGAGCACCAAATGGCCAAAGCCCCGAAACGGAGGCGGAAGCGGGCACGCCTGGGTCTCGGCGGGTCCTCCCGGACCTCGTACGCGCCGTTCCGCGGCGGTGGGGGATCAGGCGCGGTGCGGTTCCTCGCGGGCGTCGATGTTGACGCCGTCGTCGCACACGCCGAAGCGGATGCCCCAGAAGCGTTGCTGCGCCCTGGCCCTGGCCGCGGCCTGGCGGGCGGCTCCGCCGGCGGTGCGGCACGCGTCATTGGATGCGTCGATGCAGTCGCGGAGCGTGGCCTTGAGGCCGCTGAGGCCGCCGGCGAGACCCTCTGCTCCCGCCGCCATGAGTTTGGCGGCGTCGTCGGGGGCGATGGAGCCCTCGGCGACGTAGGCGGCGATCTCGCGCCGGGTCTCCTCGCGTGCCTGGGTCTGCTCGACCTTGGCCCGTGCCTTGACGCGCTGATTGAGGTGGTCGATCAGGACCCAGAGGGTGATGGTGCCGGCGCCGAGCGTGGCAAACCCGAGGTAGAGGAACTGGTCGGGGGCTAGAGCCATGGGCGATCTCCGTTTCAGGCCTTGCGGCCGCGCTCCCAGTAGGGCATATCGGCCTTGAGGATCCGCTCGGCGTCCTCGGGCGTCATGGACCCCTCGGCGACGTACGCGGCGATCTCGCGCTTGGTGGACTCGCGGGCGCGTGTCTCGAACATGCACTTGATGGTGCCGAAGACGATGCCGACGACCGCGACAGCCAGGCCGCCGACGATCGCGATGACCGGGATCATCTCGCCGCTGTTGAATGCGAGCGTGCTCATTGTGGTCTCGTGTGGTCAGGTGCGGGCGGGCGGGTGCACGGGCAACTCCGGGCAGTGGGCGGCTCGCGTCATGCGCCGCAGATCGACTTCTCCTTGGGTCCGGCCTTGAGGATGCGCTCGGCGTCCTCCGGGGTCATCGATCCCTCGGCGACGTAGGCCGCGAGCTCGCGCTTGGTGGACTCTCGAGCGCGGGCGTTGAGGACGCTCCTCACCGTGCCTAGGACGACGCCGACGATGACGCAGACGAAGCTGCCCCCGAGGGCGATGATGGGGAGCACGAGGTTCTCGCTGAGCGCGATCGTGGGGTGCATCTTCAGGCTCCGTGCCTCAGGCCTTCTCGCCCCCGGCCTTCATGAGCCGCTCGCCCTGCTCGGGGCTCATGGATCCCTCGGCGATGTACGCGGCGATCTCGCGCCGGGTGCGCTCCCGGGCGACCGCCTTGACCATGCCGGTCAGGGTTCCGAAGACGATCCATACAACGCCGACGGCGGCGAAGATCATGGGGATGAAGACGTCGTCGTTGTTGAGGAGCATCTGGAGTGTGTTGTTGGCGTTCATGGGCCCCTCCCGTTTCCGGCGTGCGAACGATTGTTGGGAACAAGCCAAGCCGGGTTTTCGGGGCGGCCCCCTCAGTGTCGCCGGAGGCAGCCCCGAGAGCAAGACCGGCCCATCTGGCCCAAGGAAAACCCTATACTAGAGACCAATGCGTGGCCACGACGGGGCATCCGGGGCGGGGGATCTGGTCGAGCGGGTGCTCGGCGGCTACCGGGAGGGGATCTTCCCGATGGCGGTCGCCGGGCGTGGCCGCCGGTCGCTGGACTGGTACGAGGCGGATCCGCGGGGGGTGATCCGGCTGGAGGGAGGGGGCTGGCACCTCCCCCGCCGGCTGCAGCGGACGGTGCGGCAAGGCAGATTCCGCGTGACGAGCGACGAGGCGTTCGGGCGGGTGATCCGGGCGTGCGGGGATCCGCGGCGGCCGGGGGCGTGGATCAACTGGGAGATCGTGGCCATCTTCGAGCTGCTGCACGGGGCGGGGCTGGCGCACTCCGTCGAGGCGTGGGTGGAGCGCGCGGCGGCGGAGCGTGCCGCGGGCGGGGTGCTCCCCGATCGCGACGCGGGGCTGGTGAGCGAGGACGGGTCGCGGGTGCTGGTGGGGGGGCTCTACGGGCTGTGCGTGGGCGGGGTGTTCTGCGCGGAGAGCATGTTCTCGAGGCCGGACCTCGGGGGGCGCGACGCGAGCAAGGTGTGCCTGGCGCGGACGATCGGGCACCTGCGCCGGCGCGGGTTCGGGCTGATCGACACGCAGATGTGGAGCGGGCACCTGGCGCAGTTCGGGTGCGAGGAGGTGGGGAGGGAGGAGTATCGGGAGATGCTGATGGGGCTGCGGGACCGGGCGTGCGCGTGGGGGAGGTTGGCGGATGGCAAAGGGCAATGAGCAAAGGGCGATTGGGCAAACGGGAAGAGAAGGCAGGCTCTTTGCGCGTCAGGGTGACGTGCCCTTGAGCATGGCTGAGTAGACGAGCGCGAACCAGGGGGAGTAGAAGTCGAAGGCCACGAGGTCGGCGCGGGCGGCGGCGTCGCCGGCGGCGAGCTGGGACTGGGCGCGCACGTCGGGCGGGGGGCGGAAGCGCGCGAAGCCCTGGTCGATGTAGGCGTTCGGGGCCCGCTCCGCGAGGCGGATGGTGAGCTCGTCGAGATTGTGTCGGTCGGTGTAGGAGCGGTCGGTTCCGAGCACGTCGAAGCCGAACTTGTCGCCGTTGATGCGGATGCGGCGCTTGTCGGCGGTGTAGATGTCGAGCAGCTCGGTGGTGCGGAGCTTGGCGGAGCGGTCGGACCCCTCGCCGGTCATGGACCCGGAGAGCGCGGCGGCCGCGAAGCCACCGTCGCCGCATTCGAGGCCGGAGGCGGTGTTTGGAAGGTTTCCGTAGCGATCCGGGCGCGCGGCCGGGGCGGCCTTGCGGACGCTGGCGCGGACGAGCAGGCGGATGTCGCCGGTGCGGAGGCCTTCGCTCTCGCCGCGCCAAGGCTCGACCATGTAGAGGCGCCCGTCGGAGCCCATGGCCTCGGCGAGGCGCTTGGCGTGGATGGGCGCGGGCATGCGGGCCAGCTCGGCGCGGGTGGGCGCGATGGCGAGAACGCCCTGCTCGCGGAGGTGCTGGAGGATCGGCGCGCGGTCGAGAACGTTGATGAGGTGCGCGACCATCGGGGACTTCTGCTTCACGGCGAGCGCGGCCTGGCCGGGGTCGACGGCCGCCGCGGCGACGATGGCCTCGACGCGGCGCTCCTCGGTGAAGGCCTCGGGCCACTCGATGATCGAGAGGTACGCTCGCTCGGTGACGCTCATGCCTCTCCGGGTGTTGTACCACACTCGGGGCATGGCGTGCCGGGGGCGATGCCGGCGAGGCTGTAGCCGCAGTGCTGGCACAGGCCGGCGCGGAGGCGTCTGGGGCGCCGGGCCAGCAGGGGGACGAAGATGGCGGGGCCCGCGACGACGAAGCCGACGGCGCCGGAGAGGATGAGGGCCCAGAAGCTGCCCGACCAGCAGTAGCACTCGGTCTTTCGCCGGATCATCACGTCCACCGGGATCAGTGCGGCGGTCTCGATGACGGTGCCGGCGAAGACGATGCGGGAGACGCGGGTGATGAGGTCGTCGTTGGAGAGGCGGGAGCGGTTGGCGTATCGGACGAGGAGTGCGGTGAAGAAGGCCCAGCTGACGGCGAGGCCGGCGAGCATGGCCGGCCACGACCAGCCGCGGGGCTCGACGAGTTCGTACTGCACAATCAGGTCGCAGACGGCCGAGACGAACGCGACGACGAGGAGGGCGATGAAGGCGCCCGCGGCCGCGAGGGAGAGCTTGGCGCTGCGCCCGCGCTTGTGGGTGAGGATCGGGAGATTGACAGGGAGCACGAGGAGGAGTTGGAGGAAGGTGAGGATGGGCATCCAGGTGAGATAGGTGGGGAGGATGTCCCCGTCATCGATCGCGTCGATGTACTCGCCCGGGGTGAGGAGCTGCCACCTCCCGGATCCGGTGGAGCCGACGAAGAGGACGAAGAGCACGAACAGGGTCGCGGCCTGGAGGAGCCAGTAGCCGCCGAGGAGGAGCCAGCGGTTGTTGCTGTCCAGAAGCCTGCGCACGACCAACCTCCGGCACGCGTGCCCACGCTTTCCATCGGCGGGGCGGATGGATCGACGCCAAACATACTGCGATCATCTGCAGACCACCGGTTTCGGTCTGTGGTCCCCCCGCTCAAGCTTTGGCGGCGGCAAGCATTATTGGGAATTTTTCCGTGCGCGAGCGGGCTCGGTCCTGTAACCTATCCCGAGACCCTTCGTCGGGGTCCACAGGCGCTCTACGAGGAGACGAGAGATGAAGATGATTGTGCTGCTTGCCCTCTCGGGCTTGGCCACCGGCGCGTCCGCCCAGGTGGTGATGGACTTCCAGGATCTCGAGCACCACGACTCGGGCTTCGCGGACCACGGCTATTCCTATTCCGCCAACGGGTTTACGGTGTCCCACCCCAACAACGAGCCCTTCCCGTTCCGGACGGCGGGCACGCTGAACGGGTCGTTCTACCAGGGCTCGACCATGCTGTTCAACGACACGGTGAACGGGGTGATCACGTTCGCCAGGGACGGCGGCGGCCCCTTCGACCTCGCCTCCATCGACCTTGCGTCCCTCTTCGTCGGCGGCAGTGCCCCGACCATCAACTTCGTGGGCAACCTGAGCGGCGGCGGGCAGGTCTTCGCCAGCTACACCGTGCAGAACTCTGTCGGCATCGAGACGTTCAGCTTCGCCGGCCTCGGCTTCAATAACCTGTCGAGCGTCACCTGGGTGCAGGAGAACTTCTTCCACCAGTTCGACAACATCACGATCGTTCCCGCGCCCGCGGCGGTGTCCCTGCTGGGCCTCGCGGGCCTGGCCGCGGCGCGCCGCCGGCGCTGAGCCGTCTCGGATTCGCTGCTCGGGGCCCGCCCATCGGCGGGCCCTTTCTTTTGCGCACGGCGTACGGCGCTCGCTCGGTAAGCGAGTGCTCCGAGGCCTACGCGATTGTCATCTCAGGGGGATCCAGGGGCAGGCTCCGTGCGAGCTTGAGGAAGGTGTCGTAGTTGGAGCCCATCTCGACCACCGAGTCGCCGACGAACTTGTCGCAGCAGGCTCGGGCGAACTCGAAGGCGAGGGCAACTGCATCACGATGCGCTTTGGTGAATGATCGGCCGGTATCGCGGCTTGGGGATCTTCTCGCCGTGGGCTTTGGCGGTCTCGAGCCATGCATCCTGCGCGATGAGCACTTCGCGCATCGCGGCCTCCGGCGTGTGGCCGTGCGCGGAGCAGTGCTTCAGGTCGGGAATATCGGCGATGACCGCCTTGTCCTCGGGGCTGTAGAAGACGTTGATGTGGTACTTGGGGATGGCCATCAGGCGGCGTCCTCGATCTGGAGACTGTACTCTACGACCAGCCGGAGGAGCTGCTTGACCTGTTACGCGTTGGCAGCGAATCAGAATCTGACGCGGAAGCCACACTCAGGACACGTCGAGTTGGGCCCAAGGCCACGGCGGTCGTATCCGCAACGGTTGCACTTTGTGGATGTGGTTGTCGGTCGCCGGCGGACGTCCAGCATCCACGACAAGACGGCCGCAAGAAAGCTCGCTCCGAACGTCATGAGGACTGCAAAGAACGACCAGAACTTGGTGCCGAGCCCATTCTGATCAAGCGATCGACCACCTCCGACCACAGCCATGAGTGGGACCGAGAGCAGGAGCAGCACAACAAAGGACACAAGACAGAGCAGCGAAAGCGCCCGCGTTCGCCGACTGATTTCTTGCACGTCACGCAATCGTCATCTCCGGCGGGTCCAGCGGGAGGCTGCGGGCGAGCTTGATGAAGGTGTCGTAGTTCGTGCCCATCTCGACGACCGAGTCGCCGCCGAACTTGTCGCAGAATGCGCGGGCGATCTCGAAGGCGACGGCGTTCTCCATGACGACGCTCGCGGCGGACACGGCACAAATATCGCTCCGCTCGTACTGGCTCTGCTCGGGCTCCTTGGTATTGAGGTTGACGCTGGGCAGGCCGCGGAGGAGGGTGGAGATGGGCTTCATGGTGCCGCGGACGACGACGGGCTGGCCGTTGGTCATGCCCCCCTCGGTGCCGCCGGCGTTGTTGGAGGTGCGGACGAAGCCGAGCGTCGGCGTGCTCTGCTTTGCGCGGTCGAAGTGGATGGGATCGTGGACCTGCGAGCCGGGGAGGGCGGCGCAGTCGCGCCCGAGACCGATCTCGACTGCCTTGAAGGCCTGGATGCCCATGACGGCGCAAGCGAGTCGGGCGTCGAGGCGGTCGCGCCAGTCCATGGAGGAGCCGACGCCCGGCGGGCAGTTGAAGGCGTGGGCCTCGACGATGCCGCCGACGGTGTCCTTGTCGATCTTGGCCTGGCGGATGACGGCGCACTGCTGCGCCGTGACTTCGCTGTCGGGGCAGTAGGTCTCGCTCTCGTCGCGGGCCTCGAGCATCGTGCGCCAATTCTCCGGCGTGACCGCTACCGGCGTGGCGTGCGCCCCGATCTGCCGGACGAAGCCGAAGATCTCGACATCGAACTCGCGGAGGAGGCAGCGTGCGACCGCTCCCGCGGCGACGCGGGCGGCCGTCTCGCGGGCGCTGGCGCGCTCGAGGGTCTCGCGGCAGTCGGTGGTGAGCCACTTGATGCTCCCCGCGAGGTCGGCGTGCCCCGGGCGGGGGCGGTAGACCGGCGGGGTCTTGGCGAGGTCGTCGAGGCGGGAGTCCTTGTTGCGGATGAGCATGGTGAGGGGCGAGCCGATGCTCTTGCCGCGCCGCACGCCGGAGAGGAACTCGACGCGGTCGGTCTCGATGCGCTGGCGCCCGCCGCGCCCGTAGCCGCCCTGGCGGCGGGAGAGCTCGCCGTTGATGAAGGCCTCGTCGAGCGTGACGCCCGCGGGCAGGCCGGTGACGACGGCGAGGATGCCGGGTCCGTGCGATTCGCCGGCGGTCTGGTAGTCGAGTCGGGGCATGGGGGTAGGGTAGCAGAGGAGAGCAGCGAGCTGGGGCGTGGCGGCCCGGCGCGAACGGAACGTGGGGCGGAGAAATGAAGAGAAGACGCAACGGCGCACCGGGATCGATGCTCCTGTCGCCCCTCCGGGCTTTCGTGCGTGTGCGCAGCTTCCCACGGGTTCCGCTCCGTCCGCCGTCGGCGGACTGCGCTCCACCCGTGGCTACAGCCTTGCGCCCCTATCCGGGCGAGACACATCGAGCACGGGAGGCCCGCATCGGGGCGATCCATCCACATCGACAGACGCGTTCAGGGTGAGGTCTTCGCCCCGGAGGGGCGGTGAGGGTGTAGCCACGGGTGAAGTCCGCCGCAGGCGGACGGAACCCGTGGAGGGCGGGTGAGGCGAGTCCGGAGCCCCGGAGGGGCGACAGAGTCCGCGATTCCGGCGGCGGCTCAATCAAAGACGTACCGCTCGTCGAACTCTATCTCGTGCGCGCGCAGGAGCCGGAGCAGCTCCGACCTGAAGTCTTCCTTGCGGTGGTGCTCCTCCTGGATCGCGATGTAGCGCTTCACGGCCTCCTCCTGCGACTTGCTCACGGTGAAGACCGAGTAGCCCTCCTGCCAGGCGAACGCCTTCAGGGACGGCATCGTCTGGTGGATCCACAGTGACGAGCATGATTTGAGCTCCCGCATGAGGTGGGAGATCGAGGCGTCCGGGCGCCAGCGGAAGTAGAGGTGAATGTGATCCTCGATGCCTCCGATGTCATACAGGGTGCCGCGCTGGGCGCGGATGATGCCGCCCAAGTAGGGATAGAGTCGTTCTGCGATGTCTCGTGTGATCCACGACTCCCGGCGCTTTGTCGAGAACACGACGTGAAGCAGGATCTGTGAATAGGTGCCGGGCATGAGACTCTCCTTCCTCGCACGATATAGGAAAGCCGGAGGTCCTGTCGCCCCTACGGGGCTTCGGCGCGTGTTCCACGATCACCACGGGTTCCGTCCGCCTGCGGCGGACTCCACCCGTGGCTACAGCCTTGAGCCCCTCCGGGGCAAGAGCCGGGTATGCTGGCGGCTATGCCCGAGCAGCTCGATCTCCACGCAATCCGCTCCGTCCTCGCCTCGCAGCTCGAGGCCGCCCTCTGCATGCTCGGCGAGTGCATCGCGAAATGCCCGGACGAGCACTGGGACGCGCCGATCGCCAAGTACCCCTTCTGGCACGTGGCGTACCACACGCTGTGCTTCGTGGACTGCTATCTCTCGGCGGACAACGCGGCGTTCGCGCGGCTGATCAAGGACCGGGCAGCACGGGCGGCCAGGGGCGAGCCCGGCGCGATCGACCTGCATCCCGCCGGCATGGCCGAGCTGGAGGAGGAATACCCCAGCCGGCGCTTCACGCGCGGCGAGATGCTGGCGTACATCGCGATCTGCCGCGAGAAAGTCGCCGAGGTGCTCGGCGACGGGGCGCGTGCCGAGACGGTGGAGACGCTCGCCGGCCCGTCAGGCTTCGCGCACCTGCCCTTCAGGCGGGCCGAGCTGCACGTCTACAACGCGCGGCATGCGCAGCACCACGCGGGGCAGCTCGGCGCGTTTCTGCGGCGGGCAGCGGTGGAGACGCGGTGGGTGAAGGCCGGGTGGAGGGAGTAGCGGGCGCCGCCGGTGTCAATCGTCGGGGGCTGCGGGCTCGATCACCTCGATGCGGACGTCGTCGAGCCAAGCGGTGGCGTTTCCGAACACGCTCACACCGAACAGGAGTCTCGCCGCGTCGCCCGGGATGTCGCGCTCGAACTCGAAGCGGTCCCACTGCGGCCACCTGATCGGGAGGTCGCTGAAGCGTTCGAAGTCGAGAAAGCCGTCGAACTCGTCGGGTTGGATGTGGATCCAGAACTCGGCCCGATCGGTCTCGGAGGCCGAGTCGACGCGAACGCTCGCGCTGATGCGCACGCGCGAATCTCGGTAGGGAACGGCCGAGAAGCTCTGGAGCAGGTCGTTGATCGTCTGCCCCCGCGGCGGGCTCGGGATCTGGGCGCACATCGCGCCCTCGGCGGGTTCGTGGAGCGTCAACCGGGCGCCGGCCCCGGCGGATACGACGCGCGACGGCGCGATCCAGCCGGGCGGGAACTCGCCTTCCGCCCCCCTCTCGAAGTCCAGGTTATCAGGGACATCACGGACCGGGTTCACCCCCTCCGCGAGCTTGGCCCTCCACAGCTCGGCATCCTCGCGCCGGCCCCACCGTTCGTACAGCTCGGCGAGTCGGCGGGTCGCGTCGAGCAGGTGCTCGGTGAGCACGGTATTCTGCGCATGCCACTGATGCGCGGCGAGAAGGACCGGCTCTGCCTCGTCGTAGCGCCCGAGGTCGCTGAGGCATTGCCCGAGCCAGTCGCGCGCGCGGGCGCGGTACAGCGCCTGGTAGCCCGATATCGACTCTTGCGTGAGCGCGACCTCGGCCTCGCGCAGAAGATCGAGCGCCTCCGCGGGCTTGCCCATCATCATCCTGCAGACCCCGATCCGGTACTGGAGCCGAACGCGCGTCAGCAGGTTCGCGCCCGGGCCGCGCATGACCAGGAGCAGCTCGGAGAAGACTTGATCGGCCTCCTCGTAGTGCGCGTTCTCCCAGAGCCAGAGCCCGTAGAGCTGGCCGGAGTACATGGAGTAGTTCGTCGTGCCCTGCTCGGTGAGGTCCTTCGCATCCTTGTGAAAGATCCGCATGAACCGCCAGTACGTGTCGGTCTTGTTGTGCCCGTCGTAGATCCCGACGATCCGCTCGTGCCGCATGTACTGCTCGTCCGACAGCGTCACGACCGCCGTCTGACGGCGCTCGACGTACTCCTCGATGGTTCTCATCCCCTCCTCGAAATCGCCGGTCTCGCCCAGGGCCGCGGCCCGCTCGCAGAGCATCGCGAGCGAGAAGTCGGAGATCTCGCCGTACGCCGCGTCGCTCGCCTGCGCCATCGTGTCGTACCACGCGGCGAGCTCGGGCGCCGAAGCGCCGCGTGCCCGCTCCCAGCGAATCACGTCATTCAGCAGCGCGACCCACAGCGGGTCCGAGATCGCCAGGATGCCGCGGGCGCGCTCGCAGGCCGCGCCGACCCGGGCGCCCCATTGCTCGGCGGCCTCGGCCCGGCGCACCCTGGCCTCGTGGACTCGCTCGAGAACGCCATACCGTGGCGGCGGGACGTTGGCGAGGGTGGTGACCTCGCCCTCACCCACATACGACGCCCACCCCCACACCGCGTACAGCCCCTCCTGGCGGATAAGGTCCGGGTCGTCCGGGTCGGAGACCTTGCGCATGGTCTCCAGCCGCTTCTCCCACTCGGCCCGGTGTGACTCGCGCAGCTCGTCGCTCAGAAAGGGAGTCGTCTGCACCGACGCGACCTGGTTCGCCCACGAGGCCTCGGCGGCGCGCTGCTTCTCCGCCGTGCGCGCCTGCACCAGGCCGACCGTCGCCGCGGCGAGCCCGGCGAGCACCGCGAGCGCGACCGCGGAGCCGGCGATCACCGTGCCTCGGTTCCGGCGCGCGAACTTGCGCACGCGGTAGATCGCGCTCGGCGGCCCCGCGGCCACGGGCTCGCTCTCGAGGTAGCGGCGCAGGTCTTCGCTCAGGGCGGCGACGGTGTCGTAGCGTCTGGCCCGGTCCTTCTCGAGGGCCTTGAGCAGGATCCAGTCGAGGTCGCCCTTGAGCTGGGAGGCGAGCTTGCGAGGGTCGATGCGCCGCGAGCCGGCGATCTCGTCCAGGCCGCCGACGGTGCTGATGCGCGTGCTGGGCCTGGGCGTCTCGCCCTCGCGGATGATCCGCTGGATCTCCGCGAGGCCGGCGCGGCGGAGGCTCTCGGGGTCGTGGGGCGTCGCCCCGGTGAGCAGCTCGTAGAGCAGCACGCCGAGCGAGTACACGTCGCTCCGCGTGTCGATGTCCACGCCGGGCCCGCTGGCCTGCTCGGGGCTCATGTACTCGGGCGTGCCGATGAACTGGCCGAGGCGGGTGAAGACGGTCTGCTCGGCGAGGTGCTGGTCGGTGGCCTTGGCGATGCCGAAGTCGATGACCTTGGGAACCGCGGCCCCTTCCTTGAGCGCGACGAGCACGTTGCTGGGCTTGAGGTCGCGGTGGATGACGCCCTTCTGGTGCGCGTGCTGCACGGCGGCGCACACGGTGCGGAAGAGGTCGAGCCGCTCGCGGAGCGTGAGGCGCTGCTCGTCGCAGAAGCGAGTGATCGCCACGCCCTCGACCAGCTCCATCACGAAGTAGGGGCGGCCCGCCTCGGTGGCCCCAGCGTCGAGCACGCGGGCGATGTTGGGGTGGTCCATCTTCGCCAGCGTGTGCCGCTCGGCCTCGAAGCGGGCGAGCACCTGGCGCGAGTCCATGCCGGGCTTGAGGATCTTGATCGCCACGCGCCGCGACACGGGCTCGCGCTGCTCGGCGCTGAACACGACGCCGAACCCGCCCTCGCCGATCTGCTCCAGCAGCGTGTAGCGCCCGACGATCGAGCCGGGGCGCTCGGCGATCTCCGGCGGGCTCGGGCGAGCGGCTGTCCCCGCCGGGGGCTCGAAGGCGAACGACCCCTCCTCGCCCTCGCGCGGCCGGATCCGACGGAGGAACTCCTCCGCCTC
>CAYTAH010000067.1:0-12723 GCA_964435785.1 uncultured Phycisphaeraceae bacterium
CCAACGACGACGACCGCGGGGAGGACTCCGGCTCGGCGTACGTGTTCGAGAGGGTGGGGGGCGTGTGGATGCAGACGGCCAAGCTCCTCGCCTCCGACGGCGCAGCGTACGACTGGTTTGGTATCAGAGTCGCGATAGATGGCGAGAGGGCGCTCATCGGGGCGTACCGAGACGACGACCGCGGTACCGACTCCGGCTCGGTGTACGTGTTCGATCGGGTCGGGGGCTTGTGGACGCAGACGGCCAAGCTCAACGCTTCCGATGGCGCGGCGAACGACCAGTTCGGTTACTACCTCTCGATCAGCGGCGACATCGCCGTCGTGGGGGCGCTGTGGGACGACGACCGCGGGGAGGACTCCGGCTCGGCGTACGTGTTCGAGAGGGTCGGGGGCGTGTGGACGCAGACGGCCAAACTCCTCGCCTCCGATGGCGCGGCGGGCGACCGGTTCGGCCGGTCGGTCTCGATCAGCGGCGATAGGGCGATCGTGTGCGCCTCGCAGGACGACGACGTGGGCGAGGACAGCGGCTCGGCGTACGTCTTCGACCTTTGCGCCCCCTGCCCCGCCGACTTCAACGGCGACGGGATCGTGGACACCCGCGACGTGCTCGCGTTCCTGAACGCCTGGACGGCGCAGGACCCGCGAGCCGACTTCAACGGCGACGGGGCCATCGACACCCGGGACGTCCTCGCGTTCCTGAATGCGTGGACGGCGGGGTGCGAACGGGAATAGAGAGTGCTCTCACACATCCGCAATCGCCGGTGAGCTCCGGCCCGCGCACGCACCCGTCTCGCAGGATGCGGGCCTGAGCAGGCCGGGGCGCGGCAGGGATGGAGGTGAGTCGGAAGACCGAGCTGAACGGCCCGAGTTGAACGGACTGACTTGAACGGCCCGCGCGGCCTGTGAAGGGAGGGTTCTTGGATCCGGCCCCTGCGCATGTGGCCGCTTTGGGGAGAGAGCGGGCGCGGCGGATCGGGAAAGGAAAGGCGTCGGGCCGCGGGGCCCGACGCCTTGCGTGCGCTGCGTTTGGGATCTGGCGGCCTCAGCGGCGGCGGCGGATGCCGAGGCCGGCGAGGGCGAGGAGGCTCAGCGAGGCGGGCGCGGGGATGATCGAGATGTCGTCGAGGTGCATCCAGTCGCCGGGGTTCGGGTTGGCCACGAGGTCGATCGTATCGAGCCAGATGTCCACCTGATCGGCGCCGTCACCGAGCGTGCTGGTCATGGTGTCCTGGGCGACCTGCACTCCGTTGTAATACACCGTGACGGTGTCGGTGCTGTAGTCGAGGTCGAGGCCGATCTCGACCCACTGGTCGTAGATCAGCGGGACGCCCGTATCGATGATGTTGAACCCGCCGCCGCCCCAGTACCCGACGTTGCCGCTGCCCAGGAAGGAGATGGCCGAGCCGTTGAAGTCGGCGTCGGAGATGAAGAAGTGGCCGGAGCGGCTGGTGCCGTTGGGGCGGTTGGGCTCGAGGTGCAGATAGCTCATCGCCCGCATGCTGAGCACGGACATGGAATCGAAGTGACCGAGCATGTCGTCACCGTCGGAGACGGTGCCGCGGTCGGCGACGTCCCACCGCCCGGCCTGCGCGCTGTCGAAGCCGGGGACCGCGACGAAGGCGTCGGAGTCCGGCTCGAAGCGCTCCCAGGCCATCCCGCCGCCGGACTGGCCGTGCAGCGTGCCGATGGTGTAGTCGGGCTGCTCGAAATCGACGAGGACGTCGGCCATGGCGGTGCCGGCGAACAGCAACGGCGCGACCGCAAGCATGCAACGCTTCATCTCTACCTCTCCTGCACTCCGACTCGCGCACGAGCCGTCGAAGAACCGCTCTCTCCGGCCCGGCGGTGGCCGAGCCGCTCTCAACGGGCATTGTACAGGAATCAGCCCCGGTTCGCGAGCGTTTTTTGGGCATTCTTGCGCTGGATCGACGGGCGGCCCGCCGGCCGCAAGGCGTGCTTCGGCAACCGGTTGCGCTCGAAATTGCCCAGATTGACAGGGGGTGGCCCGACCTTTCGACGCCGGCTCGGCCAGGTCTCGGCCCTCCGGCCGCAGCCGCCGCTAGAGGCGGGCCCGCAGGAAGTCGGTGGCCGCGTTCTTGGCATCGTTGCCGAACTTCCCGAACCCGGCGTGCTCGTTGGGGGCGCCGGTGTCGGTGAAGGCGAGCAGCTCGACGAGGTTGGGGTCGGCGCCGATGTCGCGGTAGTGCTCCCGGAGGTCCTCGATGAACCGCTCCTGGGTCTCGAAGGCCACCACGCGATCGGTGGTGGCGCCGATCGCCAGGAGCGGGATGGGGCGCCACCGGCCGAGATGGCGCGAGGGATCCAGGGCCTCGACCTTCTCGCGGGGGTGGTCGATGGGCCATGGTGTTCGCCCGGAGCCGGGTGGGGGGAAGTAGAGGTCGGTCAGCCGGCCGCTCGTCGCCTCGACCAGGGCGGCCTGAAAGGGGTGGGGGTCGCAGAGCCGTCGGAGCGTGATCATGCCGCCGGCGGACATGCCCCCGAGGGCGAGGCGGTCGAGATCGAAGAGGGTCTCGTATGGGCGCAGCGCGAGGGCGTCGATGACGTGGTCGATCTCGCCGACGGCCTGCGTGACGACGTCGAGCGTGTGCCGCGGCTCGTGAAGCCGCGGGCCGTCGCGCTCGCCGTGGCCGGGGAGGTCGAGGGCGCAGACGGCGACGCCGGCGCGGATGAGGCGGAGATATCGCCCGGGGTCGAGCTCCTTGCTGACCGTGCGCCCGTGGAGCCAGATGAGGGTGGGCGCGGGGCGCTCCCAGTCGGGGTGGGCGAGGACGGCGGGGATCCGGGCGGCGCCCAATCGCACATTGCGCGAATTCTCGGCAAGGGCCCTGGGGAAGGCTGCGAAGCGGGGGTGCATTGGGGGAGGATAGAGAGCAGAGGGCGGAGAGCAGAGAGCGGAGAGGTCGAGAGACGGAGAGACGGAGCGATTGGTGGAGCGGCCGCTCAGCGCACGGTGGCCGGCTCGGATTCGAGCACGATGTCGAAGACGGCGGTCTCGTGCCGGGTGTCGCCCTGGCCGGCCGGGACGATCGGGACCATCAGCGAGGCGTCGAAGAGGAAGTCCTCGTCGTGCACGGGGTCGCCCTCGAAGAAGAGCTGCGTGACGAGCGTGCGGTAGCCGGGGCTGGCGACGCGGTAGTGGATGTGGGGCGAGCGGAGGTCGCCGCCGGTGCGGTAGACCGACGGGTGGATCGTCTCGTACTCGTACGCGCCGGTCTCGGAGGTGATGATGCGGGCGCGGTAGCGGAAGTCGCCCTCGTCGTTGTAGTAGCTGCCGTCGATGTCGCAGTGCCAGATGTCGAGCACCGCGCCGGGGAGCGGGCGCTTGGTGTCGAACGCCCAGACGCGCCCGGTGACGACGAGCACGGTTCCGGGGGCGCGCGGCGGGCTGACCTTGCCGCGGAAGGGGGCGCCGGGGGAGTAGAAGGGGCCGAGCGCGCTGCGGCGTGTCGGGGCGGCGCCGTCCTGCATGGTGAGCGCCGGCGGGTCGCCGAACTGGGCGCGGACCTGATCGAAGATCGCGGGGCTGCCGCTGGGCGCGGTGGGTTGGGCGCGGGCGTCAAGGACGAGGGCGCCGGCGCCGCCGGCGGCGGCAAGGCCGGAGAGGCGGAGAAAGTCGCGACGGTTGTGGGCGGTCATGGCCGGCCTCCTGGGATGGCTGCGCCAGGATACCAGCGCGTTCCAGGGGACAAGCGCGATCTGGTCCGGAGGCTCGGATCGAATGTCTTGGCCTTGGGTCCGAGGCGAAGAGGCGGATGGAAGCGAGTGGTACCACGAGAAAGGAGCAATAGCCGGACTCGTTCGGGAAGCGCGGGGGATTGGCATCCGGCGCGGGGGCACGATGGCGAACGACGTGCGCACCTGCGGAACGGCCCGTCAAGCGGACCCCGTGGGGGTCCCCGCCCGTGTTGCGCGATACGCCTGCCGGGGGTGTCGCCGCTGCGCGGCTCCACCCCGTCTACTGACGTGCAGCCCTTCGGGCTGCGGAGAGGGCGCCAGATCGAATCGGAGAACCGCGCATGGCAAACCCTCGCGTGCTTCAGACGTGTGCCTGCTTGGCGACCTGCTCGGCAAACTACAGCGCGAGCGACTCTGCTCGATGTATCGCTTGCGGCAGGGACGCGCGCCGGAGGTCCGCGGCCTCGACGGCCGTCAGCGGGCTGAGCTCGATCGTGCAGTCGGGCACGCGCTCGGACCCGTCGTCGTCGCGCGGCGGCTCTCGCCAGGGGATGTGTGCTCCCGCCGCTTCGAGCCAGCGGGCGGCGCGGAGGGTCTGGATCTCGCGGCTGGATTGGGGGCTGTCCACGCCCTCGGCGTTCTTGATGGGCGCGAACTCCTCGACGCGGTCGGCCTCGTAGACGATCGAGCGCTCGGCCAGGGGGATCGCGTCGAAGACGAAGCGCTCGAGCTTCACGCCGTTGGGCTTGTCCGGGTTGATCGGCTCGCCGGTCTCTGAGTCGATGCACGGGACCTTCTTCTCGGCGCGGTGGTAGGGGAGGGCGAAGCGCGGGTCGGAGTTGACCTTCTCGACAAAGTCCACGCCCAGGATGTGGATGGCCGGGCTGCCGGCGAGGAATCGCAGGCTCCCGTCGGGCAGGCGCTCGCGCTGGCGTTCCATCGGCAGATCGGAGTATTCGATCACCTGGAGCTTGCCGTCGGCGACGCAGAAGACGCCGACTTTCTCCTCGGGGTAGAGCTTGGCGAGCATCTTGCTGGACATCTCGCCGGAGGAGTCGGGGGCGGCGTCATGCAGGCCCAGAAACACGGGGTCGGCGACGGGCACGATGGGGTTGTCCACCTGGAAGTAGCTGATGTGGCGCACGCCGCGACGGCGCATGTCGTCGAGCGCCCCGGAGACCTTGAGGGCCTTGAGCGAGCCGCCGTGCCCGTCGGGATTGGTGGCGATCTCGTGCCTGCTCGTCATGAGCATCCGCCCGGAGCCCATCTCGAAGCTGGGCATGACGCCCTGCGGGAAGAACATGACGCCGGCGCGATCGAGGCCGAAATAGCTGCGCTCCTCGAAGAAAGCAAGGGTCGCGTCGTGGTTCTGCGGGCTCGTCATGATGTACCAGGGCGGCGCGGTCCCGTACTTCTGGCCCGTCTTGCGGATGCCCTCCGCGAAGAACTGGAAGAGCGGTCGGCCGGTGACCGCGCCGGCCGGATAGCAGCCTTTCGGCCCGTCGTAGCCCAGGCGCGTGCCCTGGCCGCCGGCGACGGTAAAGCAGGCCACGCGTCCGGCGCGCAGCAGTTCCTCGCCCCTCGCGCGGACGCGGGCTCGATCCCACGGGCGCACGTGGCTCGCCGGGTCGTGGGGGTAGTAGGGCGCGGGCTGGATGTCGTCGGGCAGGTGTGGCTCGGGCTTCTGCCGCACGTACCGCTCAACAAGGGTGGCGACCGACTCGAGGTCCAGCGACTCCAGCTGCTCGCGCAGCGAGCGCTGGGCCCCGGGGCTCAGCGCATTCCAGAATCGCAGGACGTGCTCCTGGCTGATTCGCTCCAGTCGCGAGCGCAGCAAAGCGAGATCGGGCACCCACTCACCTTCCTTTCGCGGATGCCCGATCGTAGATAAACGGCGCGCCGCCGGCGGAACCGGCGAGGGCCACGCCCCCGCGCAACCCTCACCCGCGCCGGGCGCCCCTCCGATCACGCCCGGCCGGGGAGAGCTGAACGGATCCCCGCTCCCCACGGGGACCCGCCGACGGGGCCGGCGGAGGCCGCCGGGCCCGGGGGAGGCAACCGTCTGTAGCGCTCGGCCCGCTCTCGAGGCCTGCTCCCATCCGAGAGCCGACGAGCCGCGTGCCGGGGCTGCCGCCCGTCACGCTCTGATTGATGACCGGCCCTTTCGGATCGCACCACGGGGAATATTCCCTGAAGCCGAAGGGTGGGCATCGGGATCCCGCTCCGCGATACAGTCCGGCCGATGAGCGATCTGCTTCTCCGCCCGCCGCAGCTCCCCCTGGTCGCCCCCTCGATCCTCTCGGCGGATTTCGCCCACCTGGCCCAGGACTGCCGGGACGCCCTGGAAGCCGGTGGCGACCTGCTCCACGTGGACGTGATGGACGGGCACTTCGTGCCGAACCTGACCTTCGGCCCTGCGCTGGTTCGCTCGCTCCGCCGCGCGCTGCCCGGGGCCTACCTCGACGTGCACCTGATGGTCACGGACCCCGTGATGTTCGTCGCGCCCTTCATCGAGTCCGGGGCCGACAACGTCACGTTCCATGTCGAGGCGATCGGGCTGGGGGCCTGCGTGGCCCTCGCCGAGCGCGTCCGGTCGCTGGGGGCCACCGCGGGGGTGGCCATCAACCCGCCCACGGCGGCGGACTCGATCCTCCCTGAGATCGAGGCGTTCGACCTGGTGCTCGTCATGAGCGTCTACCCGGGGTTTGGGGGACAGGCATTCATGGCCGAGGTGCTGGAGAAGACCCTCGCGATCGCGCCGCGGCTCAGGCCGGATCAGCGGCTCGAGATGGACGGGGGCATCGCCGAAGACACGGCGATCCCGGCCCGGGAGGCCGGGTGCGACCTGCTCGTGGCCGGATCGTCGATTTTCGGACGTCCCCAGTCGGAGCGGGCGGGCGTGATCCGCGCGTTGCGTGGGGTTTGAGTCCGAATACGTCCCGAATACGCTCCGGGGCCTTGCCTGAAGGACGGCCGATCGGCCTAGTGCTAGACTAGGGGTCATCAACATCGGGGTCGGGACGGCCCCGCGGCCGGGAGTCGGATCGACGGAGTCGGGCTGTTTGGACGCCCCGCCATGGCGAAATCACAGGACATCAGGGTGCTTCTCGTCCGCTCGGGGCCCAATGAATGGGATCTCTCGGGCCGTCTGAGCGGGTGCGCGGACCTGCCCCTCGCCGGGGCCGGGGCGGAGCAGGTGGACCAGTTCGTCGCAGGACTGAGGGCCGGGTGCATCTCCCGCGTCTGCACCGGGCCGGAGGAATCGGCCGAAACGACCGCGCGGGCGATCGCGGGGAGAGTGGGGGCGAGGTCGAAGGTCCTCCCCTCCCTGCATGAGGTGAGCCTGGGGCGGTGGGAGGGCATGTCGGCCGGCGACGCCGAGGCCAGGTACGCCTCGACGTACCGGCAATGGCGGGAAGACCCCACCAGCGTGGTCCCCCCCGGCGGCGAGACGATCGCGGACGCCGCGGACCGCCTGATTCCGACGGTGCGGGAAGTCCTTGCCCGATGCCGGGCGGACGATTCCTGCGGTGTTTGCTTCGTGCTTCGTCCGATGGCCTTTGGGATCGTGCGCTGCTGGCTCCGCGGGGAGGATCTCTCCTCGATGTGGGGGGCGGCGGAATCGGCGGAGGGGTTCGAGTGGTTCCTCGTTGACCGCTCCTCGGTGCGGGGCGGCGGGGGCGCGGCGAGGGCGACGGTGAGGGACGCGGGGTAACGTGCGGCCAGCGCGCCGCGCACAGGGGCGAATCGAGCATGACCCGAACGACGACGCGGACGTGGACCGAGATCCGGCCTGAGCGCCGGAGCCCGATCCCCGAGGGACTCTGGCTCCGCTGCCCCGGCTGCGCCCAGATGATCTACCGGCGGCAGATGGAGGCGAACCTCCACGTGTGCCCCGAGTGCGGGCACCACTTCCGCATCGGCGCGGTGGAGCGCGTCAAGCAGCTCGCGGACACCGGTTCGTTCGTGCCGATGTTCACGAACCTCCAGCCGGGCGATCCGCTCAACTTCAAGGACCTGCGGGCCTACTCGGAGCGTCTGCTCGGCGAGCAGCTCCGGACGGGGCAGGTCGACGCGGTGCAGGCGGGGATGGCCTTCGTCAAGGGCCGCCAGGCGATGCTCTGCTGCCTCGACCTCACCTTCATGATGGGCTCGATGGGCAGTGTGGTGGGCGAGATCGTGACGCGCTCGGTCGAGCACGCGACACGCCAGAACCTGCCGCTGATCGCGGTGAGCTGCTCGGGCGGGGCGAGGATGCAGGAATCGGGCCTCTCGCTCATGCAAATGGCCAAGACGAGCGCCGCGCTCGCGCGGTTCGATCGCGCCGGCGGGCTGTTCATCAGCGTCCTGACCGATCCCACGACCGGCGGCGTGACGGCGAGCTTCGCCATGCTCGGCGACGTGATCATCGCCGAGCCCGGCGCGCTCGTCGGGTTCGCCGGGCCGCGCGTGATCCAGCAGACGATCCGCCAGGAGCTCCCCGAGGGCTTCCAGCGGTCGGAGTTCCTCCTCAAGTGCGGCCTGGTCGACCGGGTCGTCAAGCGCCAAGAGCTTCGCAGCGAGATCGCGCGGCTCATCGACTACGCCGGCATGTGAGCGAGCGAAGGACACATCGACCGGGACGCTCGGCGTGGCCGTGGTGGGGATTGGTGTGCGCCGCCTCGCTCGGCGCCTCGCTCCTGACTCTGCTGGCCTTCCCGCCCTTCGACCTCTGGCCGCTGGTCTTTCTGGTCCCGGCGCCGCTGCTCTGGGCCGCCGAGCACACGGGGGAGCGAAGGCTCGGGGCGGCGATCGCGGCGGCGATCGGCGCCGCGCCGGTCTGGGCGTGGCAGCAGCAGTGGATCTTCGGCATCTCGTTCCCCGGGGGCGTGCTCCTGGTCATCTACCTCAGCCTGTACCCGGGGTTGCTGGTCTGGCTCGCCTCGTGGAGCGCCGCCCGTCTTCGGGTGGGCGTGTGGGCGATCGGGCCCGTGCTCTGGGTGGGGCTCGAGGTCTTCCGCGGGGCGGTGCTCTGGAACGGGTATCCGTGGCTGCTGATCGCCCATCCGCTCGTCGCCTGGCCGTGGCTCGCCCACGCCGCGAGCGTGATCGGCGTCTACGGCGTCTCGTTGCTGACGGTCGCGCTCACGGCGTCGGCGTGGGTGGCGGCGTTCAAGCGGGGCCGGGCGCGGCGGTGGGGGGCCGGGGCGCTGGCGGCCGTCGTCGCGGTCTGGGCGCTGCTCGCGTCTTCGCCGCGCGTCGCGCAGACGGGTGAGCTTCGGGTGGCCGTCGTCCAGACGAACGTGCCGCAGAGCGTCAAGGGGGGCTGGGCGCCGCCGCAGCGCGTGCGGGACCTGGACCGCATGCTCGAGCTGACCATCCGCGCGGCGCAGTCCGAGCCGCCTCCGGATCTCATCGTCTGGCCGGAGACCATGTTCCCGGGGGCGGCGCTCGATCAGCGATCGCTCGAGGAGGAGCGGCGAGCGCACCTGATCTGGTACACCGACGCGGGCGTCGCCTGGCCGGTGCTGCGTCACGTCGTCTGGCTGGGGACGGACGGCGACGAGGAGCCCCAGGTCGTCTCGGGGCCGGTCGAGCGCGCGGGGCGTCTCGTGATCCCGACGGCCGTCGCCGCCGACTCGCTGCGTGTGTGGCAGGCGAGGCTCGGCGTGCCCATGCTGGTCGGCGCCGAGGGGATCGACGGCCTCCGGCTCGAGGTGCGCGACGACGGGTCGATCGAGGAGCGGAGCGACGGGCGGTACAACAGCACGTACCTGATACGGGGCGGGCGCGCGCTGCCGGATCGGTACGACAAGCTGCACCTCACGCCCTTCGGCGAGACGATGCCGTACATCTCGCGGTGGAAGGGGCTGGAGAGCCTGTTCCTGCGGATCGGCATCGGCGCCGCGGGGATGGCGTTCAATCTCGACCCGGGGGAGCGGGTGGTGACGCACGAGCTGGACACCGACGGGGCGGCCGTCCGGATCGCCACGCCGATCTGCTTCGAGGGGATCATGCCCGGGGTGTGCCGGCGTCTGGCCTACGCCGGGGGCGAGCGCAGGGCCGGCCTGCTCGCGCAGCTGACTAACGAGGGCTGGTTCGGCACGTTCGACGCGGGGCGCGAGCAGCACCTCCAGATCGTGCGCTGGCGCGCGATCGAGCTGGGCGTTCCGCTCGTCAGAGCGGCGAACACGGGGATCTCCGCCGGCGTTGATGCCGACGGGCGAGTCATCGGCCGGGGCGTCGAGGGAGGGCCGACGAACGTGGACGGCGTGCTCTGGACAACCCTCCCGCTGACCCGCGGGGCCACGATCTACGGTTGGCTCGGCGATCTCGTCGGCTGGACGTGCCTGGGATTGTCCGGCCTCGCTCTCGGCGCGGCGGCGTTCCTCGGGCTGCGTGAAAGTCGGGGGCGAGAGCGGTCCGACATAGATAAGGTCGGATAACGACCGGCGTCGAGGAGGCATTCGATGGAGTGGCGGACTTGCAGATCTGTGGCGATCATGGCGTCGGCCGGCCTCCTGGCCTCGGCGCCTCCATTGGCCGCGGGAGCGGCGGCGGCCCCCGCGCAGGCGGCGACGGTCAACCCGGCGGGGGGTTTGGGCCCGGTGGAGCGGTCTCGACTGCGTGAGGCGGGCATCGGCGTGCTGCTGGAGCTGATCGCCTCCGAGGACGCGCAGGTGCGTGCGAACGCGATCGAGGGCCTCGTGCCGGTGCCGGCGAGGCTCGAGGCCGTCCTCCCCGGCGCGTTGGCGGACGAGAACGTCGGCGTGCGGGCCGTCGGCGCGATGGCCGTCGGCACGTGCGAGCTGCGCTCGCTCGTCCCCGCGGTGCGGGCGCTGCTCGGCGACGAGTCCGCGTTCGTGCGCGCGGGGGCGATCTACGCGATGCGCCGGTGCGGCGAGCCCACCGATCCCACGCCCCTGGGCGCGATGGTGATCCGCGACCCTTCCCCGAAGGTGCGGGCGCACGCGGCGTACATCCTCGGAGAGCTCGGCGACGAGGGCACCTCCGCGCTGCTGCGGGACGCGGCGACGCAGCAGGTCCCCCGGGCCAGCGCCGTGGAGGTGAAGGTGCTCCAGGTGCAGATCGCCGAGGCGCTGGTGAAGCTGGGCGACACCGAGCAGCTGCACACGATCCGCGCGGCGCTCTACCCCTCGACACCGGAGGAGCTCGACGCGACCGTGCTCGCCGTGCAGGTGCTGGGGCAGCAGAACGACCGCCTCTCGGCCGGCCAGTTGCGGAACCTGGGCCTCATGCGCGACCCCACGGGCAACCCCATGCCGGTGGAGGTGCGTCTGGCCGTCGCCGGAGCCCTGGGCGCGCTGGGGAGCGGTGAGTTCGAGAGCCTGGCGAGGGAGTCGCTCGCGTCGGGGACGGAGCCGCAGCGGATCGAGGCGGCCTGGGCCCTGGGGGAGATCGCGAGCGTGGAGGCGGTCCGGGCGCTGGAGGGAACCCTGGCCGACCCGTCAGAGCGCGTCCGGGTGGCGGTGGCGGCGGCGCTGCTCCGCGCGGTCGAGGGCGCCTGAACGGGACGAGGGAGGATCCGCTCCCGGGCGGGGGCGGATAGTGGCCGGCAGGGCGCTGCCCTGTTGACAGGCGGGGAAGGGTTCGGTATCAATCGCGGCCCACGGCCCGGGCGCAGGAGCGGGCCGGAATCCCTATGATGGCCACCCGATCCGCCGCCTCCCACGCGGGGCCGCAGGTCGGGAGAGGCAAGAACCAGCACCGCGCCCCGGCGGGCCGGGGAAGAAGAAAGCGACGAGGTGACGACCGTGCACATCCTGACCAAGGTGTTCATCGTATTTGCCGCGGTGCTGAGCCTGATCTTGGCGGCGCTGACGATGGCGTACAGCGTCAACGCGGACGCGATCGTGCAGAAGTACGACGATGCCCTGCAGGAGGCCAACACGGCTCGGGCCGCGCAGCAGGCGGCGACCGCCGAGTACAGCGACGCGAACGCCACGCTGCAGCGTCAGCTCGCCGAGCAGCAGGCGCTCAACGCCGACCTCGACGCCCGGAACGCCGACCTGGTCCGCGAGAACACGCTCCTGCTCTCGCAGCGCCAGCAGGCCGAGAACCGCGCCGCGGCGATCGAGAATCAGATCGGCGATTCCCTCCAGACGACCAAGGCCCAGGCCGCCGTCATCGACAGCTACCGCCAGGAGCTGGCCAAGCTCCGCGAGAGCGAGCTGGCGCTGCGGCGCGCGGCGCTCGAGCTCGAGGACCGGGTCAACGACCTCGCCAGCCAGAACGAGGTGTACGAGGCGACGATCCGGGCGCAGCGAGAGCAGCTCGCCGCCGCGCAGCGCAGCGCCGAGATGGCCATGTCCGGCGGCGGGATCGGCGAGGCGGGCGAGCCCTACGAGGCGATGGGCCCCGTGATCCGCGGGCGCGTCACCAAGGTCAGCACCGATCCCACGACCGGCGAGCCCCTGGTGCAGGTGGACGTGGGGACCAACGACCGAGTGGCCGAGAACATGAAGCTCTTCGTAGGGCGCGGCGACAGCTTCATCGCCAACCTTGTCGTCGTGCGGGCCGACCTGCAGTCCGCCGTCGCCCGTGTCGCCCTCGCGAACGGCACGGTGCAGACGGGCGACCTCGTGGTGAGCCGCTTCACCCGATGAGCGACACTCCCCGGGGCCAGGCCCCGAGCGGGACCGGAGATCGACCATGAGCCAGTTCGGAATGCAGATGCCCGGAGGCCGGCTGCGCCGCGGAGCCTCGCCCGATATCTACACCGCGTTGATAGGGCTGGCCGTCGTCGCCCTTCTCGCCGCGTGCGTGTTCGTCTTCCTACAGGGCTCGAAGGTCGGTCCCGACGGCAGCGCCGTCGGCCTCCAGGACCCGAGCCGGATCTCGCTGAAGCGATAGCCTCTCGTCCTCCGCTCGGCGGATGCCCGGGCAGACTTGACACCGGAGGGTTCGGGCCTATTTTTCCCTCGCTCGGCCGCGGGGCCGGGCGAGAGCCCCCGCATCGGCGGGAGCGACAATTTGGGGCGGTAGCTCAATTGGTTAGAGTACCGGACTGTCGATCCGGTGGTTGCGG
>CAYTAH010000068.1:0-12389 GCA_964435785.1 uncultured Phycisphaeraceae bacterium
GGGTAGTGGGCGCAACAGGACTCGAACCTGTGACCTCATCCATGTGACGGATGCGCTCTAGCCAACTGAGCTATGCGCCCTGGACGCCCCGGCGGCCGGGGCGGGCAACAGTATACCCGCCCGCACGCGCCAGGTGCGGCCGGGGGAACTGTGCGGGTGCGGGGCGCCGTTGGGACGGGGCGCCCGGGGGGGGGGCGGAGGTGGAGCCCCGGGGCACCGGGATCACGAGCATCCGGCGTTCCAGTCGTTGAGGAAACGAAGGACATCCTGGGTGTTGATCGTCCCATCGCCGTTGAAGTCGGCGGCGGGGTCGTCGGCATTCCACAGGTTGAGCATGACCAGCACGTCCTGGGTGTTCGCCAAGCCGTCTCCGTTGAGGTCCACGCGGCAGCGTGGCACGAGCCGGAATATCTCGCCGCCCAGGTCGCAGATGTACACCTCGCCGATGGCGTCCTCGCCGAACGAAACGACCGCGTTGATGTCGGTGTCCGCGGGGTCCAGCTCGGACGTTCGCTCCGCGAACTCGGTCAGGTTCGCGCCGTCGTAGCGGAACGACCAGATCCTGGCCGAGCAGTAGTCGGCGAAGAAGTACGTGCCGCGGAGATGCGGTGTCGTCGCGCCGCGGTAGACGTACCCCCCGGTGACCGAGCACTCGGGGTCGTGCGGGTACTCGTAGATCGGCATGGTCAGGGTGGGGTCGCCGCAGGTGCACCCGCCGAGGCCGGTGCAGCGCGTCCCTTCCATGCAGCGCCAACCGTAGTTCTCTCCTCCGGGCGATCCCGCGGGCTGGAAGTCGATCTCCTCGATCACGTCCTGGCCGACGTCGCCGATCCAGAGGTCGCCGGTCTGGCGGTCGAAGCTCGCCCTCCACGGGTTCCGCAGGCCGTAGGCCCATATCTCGTCGTCCCCCACCGCGTCCACGAACGGGTTGCTCGGCGGGATCGCGTAGTTGCGCTGGTCGTCGTCGGGGAAGTCGTCGCCGTCAACGTCGATCCGGAGCATCTTGCCCAGCAGCATGTCCGTGATGGTCTGCGCCCGGTTGCCGGGGTCGTTGAAGCTGCCACCGTCCCCGCTGGAGATGTAGAGGTATCCGTCGGGGCCGAATGCGATCCAGCCGCCGTTGTGGTTGGAGAAAGGCTGGTCGTAGGTGAGGAGCTGCACGTAGGAACCGGGGTCTCCGATGTCGGGGTCCGCCGAAACGCTGAACTGCGCGATGAACGTGTCGTGCGTGGTGCGGTCCGTGTAGTTGACGTAGAAGAGACCGTTGGATGCGAAGTCGGGGTGGAACGCCAGGCCGAGCAGCCCGCGCTCGTTGCCCGACTGGCTCACGATGCCCGAGAGGTCCATGAAGGGGGTCGGGAGCACGGTGTCGGTGGTCGGATCGAACACCAGGATCAGCCCGCGCTGCTGGACGATGTACGCGCGGCCCGGGTCGCCGGCATGGACGAAGGCGATAGGTCTGCTCAGACCGGCGGCGGCCACCTCCGTCGTGAGCGTCTCCTGAGCCATCGCGCCCAGGCCTGGAAGCATCGCCGCACCCCAGACCGTCCCCCGAATAAAGGACATGAACGTCATGATCTACCCTCCGGTTCCCCCCTCGGGCCCAAGGTAGCGGCGGGCTTGCGCTCGAACAACGTCGAACCCGGGCGCGAGCGCGACGGTTGCGCCGCGCGTCGGGGTTGTCGAGGTCGTCGGGGCCTCTATAGTCTGGGGCCATTGCCGGCCGTCGGTATGGCCCCCGGGGGCGTCCGTTGGTGGGACCCGCGGGAGTTGTACTCCAGGAATAGCGGGCGGCATGGCCGCCCACCACCCAAGCGCCCTTGAGGCGGGACCGCCGGGCTCATTTGATCCCGGGACGGTCGGGCCCGTCGGTGTCGCTGCCAAAGGATCGGGACGATGTCCAGCAATACGCTCGTGCAGGATCTGATCGAATCGGGGATCCACTTCGGCCAGCGGGCCAGCAACTGGAACCCCAAGATGCAGCCGTACATCTACGCGAAACGGCAGGGCATCCACATCATCGACATCAAGGAGACGGTCAAGGGGCTTCTGCTCGCCAAGCGGTTCCTCGCCAAGGTGGTCTCGGAAGGCAAGGACGTGTGCTTCGTGGGGACCAAGCGCCAGGCCAAGGACGTGATCGAGCAGCGGGTCGAGGATGTCAAGATGCACTACGTCACCGAGCGCTGGCTGGGTGGCACCCTCACGAACTTCCGCACGATCCGGTCCCGGCTGCGCCGGCTCGAGGAGCTCGAGGGGATCGAGCAGAACGACAACTTCGCCAGCTACTCCAAGAAGATGGAGAGCCAGCTTCGGCGTGAGCTTCGCAAGATCAAGCGGAACCTCAACGGCATCCGCAACATGGAGAAGCTCCCGGGGGCGATGGTGATCATAGACGTGCGCCACGAGACGACCGCGCTCAAGGAGGCTCGCAAGCTCGGCATCCCGACGCTCGCGCTGATCGACACCGACGGGGACCCCGACCTCGTGGACCTTCCCATCCCAGGCAACGACGACAGCATGCGCTCCATCGATGTCGTGCTGCGCGAGCTCTGCATGGCGATCGCCGAGGGGAAGCAGCAGAGGCAGGCGGCCGCCTCGGGCGAGGAGCCGGGTGAGCAGCAGGCCGGGGAGGAGCCCCGTCGGCGCTCGCGCCGGGCCCAGTTCCGCGCCGGCGAGGAGAGCGACGGCGGCGAGCCGTCGGCCCAGCCGGTCGCGACCAAGGCCGAGTGACTGTAACGGCCGCTGCTTCAACGGCGGCGGATGCGCAAGAATCCACACTTCGCCCGCGAGCCCGCCGGGCGGACGCGGCCCGTGCCGACGCTTCCGGGCACCGCTCCACGCGACCAGACGGAGACGACAACGATGGCCGAGATCAATGCCAAGGACGTGATGAAGCTGCGGAACGCCACCGGCCTTCCGATGATGGACTGCAAGAAGGCGCTCGCCGAGGCGGAGGGCGACTTCGAGAAGGCGGAGAACATCCTGCGCATCAAGCTCAAGGGCAAGATGGACAAGCGCACGGAGCGCGCGGCCGCGGAGGGGGCGATTGCTATCGCGATTCGCGGCGATACGGCGTCCATGGTCGAGGTTCGGGCGGAGACGGACTTCACGGCCAAGAACGAGCGGTTCGCCAACGCGGTCCGCAAGATCGCCGATCTCGCGCTGGACGCGGCCCAGGGGGACGTCGCGCCGACCGAAGCGATGACCGCTCTGGTGGACGACGTCCGCATCTCGACCGGCGAGAACTGCGCGATCGCCCGGATCCGCAAGGTCACCAATCCCGGCGGCCAGTTCGGCACGTATGTGCACCACGACGGGAAGACCGCGGTGCTCATCGTCGCCGAGGGGTCGAAGGACGAGTCGGTGCTCCGGGACGTGTGCATGCACATCACCGCCGGAGTGCCCTCGGTGCCGGTCGGCGTCACGCCCGACGACGTGCCCGCGGACGTCGTGGAGAAGGAGCGGCGCTTCCAGATCGAGCGGGCGATGGAGTCGGGCAAGCCCCAGCAGATCGCCGAGAAGATCGTCGAGGGCGGCATGAAGAAGTTTCTCGCCGAAGTCGCCCTCCTCGAGCAGCCCTTCGTGAAGGACCCGAGCAAGTCCGTCAAGGAGGTCCTCGGCCCGGGTGTGAAGGTCAAGAGCTTCCTGAGGTGGGTCGTCGGCGAGGAAGTCTGATCCGCGCAACCCAACGCGTTCCCGGGGGGCGGCACCGTTGTGCCGCCCCTTTCCATTCCCGAGTCCCTCGCCGCACGAGACATCGCGCCGATGGCGGTCCCTAAAGTGAGCTGTCTGGCCGATGTCCTTCACATAGAGGAGTGATACATGATGAATCACACGGACCTCGATCGCCGCGCGGCTCTGGGAGCGATGGCCGCTCTCGGCGGGATCGGCGCGGTCGCGGGCGCCGCGCTCGCTTCCGGGCAGCCGGAGCGCGTCGCCCGTGACCTCCGTCTCCTGGGCTGGGACGGCGAGAAGGGCGAGTACATCCTCCCCCCCCTCCCCTACGACTACGACGCGCTGGAGCCGCACATAGACGAGCAGACGATGCGGATCCATCACGACAAGCACCACGCCGGGTACGTCAGCGGGCTGAACAAGGCCCTGGGCAAGCTCGCGGAGGCGAGGCGGAGCGGGGACGCGGCGCTGATCTCCCACTGGTCAAAGCAGGTCTCCTTCCACGGCGGCGGGCACATGAACCACACCCTGTTCTGGCGGTGCATGGCGCCTCCCGGACAGGGGGGCGGCGGGCGGCCCTCGGGCACCCTGGCGAGCGCCCTCGACCGGGACTTCGGGAGCTTCGACGCTTTCAGCTGGCAGTTCCGCGAGGCGGCCAAGGCGGTCGAGGGCTCCGGCTGGGCGTGGCTGGTGCACGAGCCCCTGGCGGGGCGGCTCGCGGTGCTCCAGATGGAGAACCAGCAGAAGCTCCTGTTCGCGGGGGTGGTCCCCCTTCTGGGGATCGACGTGTGGGAACACGCCTACTACCTGAAGTACCAGAACCAGCGGGCGGCCTACGTGGACGCGTTCATGAATGTCGTCAACTGGCCCTTCGTGTCCGAGCTATTCGAGATGGCCGGAGGAGCGTGAGCCGGGCCCAAAGCCCCGGCGGTCCCGCCGCCATGCCCTTTTTGAGGGTCTAAGGGCGGTTTTGCCCCAGGCCCGAAAAAAAGTTGCAGGAAATCCTGGCAGGCCCTTCGGGCTGTGGCACATTGAAGGTGTCTTGTCTCTCTCTCCTCCTTTGACTCGGCCGCGGGCGAAAGACCGTCGCCGGGTTTTTCTTTTTGGACGGCGCGGCCTCACGCCCTGACGCCCCGGTCGCACCGGTTGAGCCTCCGGCCCCGGGGTGACGACGGGCTTGCCAGCCGACCTCACGCCACGTGCTTGGGATCGAACGCGTCCTGCAGGGCGTCGCTGAGGATGTTGAAGGCGTAGACGAGGATGAACATCATCAGCGTCGCAGCCCCGAGCTCCCAGAAGTTGCCCATCACCACGTCTTCCTTGCTGTCGCGGATCATCACGCCCCAGCTCGGCAGGCCCTGGACTCCCAGCCCCAGGTAGCTGAGGATGACCTCACCCTTGATCGCCGCGACGAAGGCGAGCGAGAAGTTGATGAACATCAGGTAGGTCACGTTGGGGAGGACGTGGCGGGTCAGGATGCGAGCCGGGGCGGCCCCGATCGCGACTGCCGACTGGATGTAGTCGAGGCTCTTGATCTTCATCGCCTCGCCGCGAATCACACGGCAGGTGCCCACCCACAGGGTCACGCCGAACGCCAGATACACGGGCAGGAGGGTCTGCCCTATCGGCTTGCCCGAGAGCGGCAGGGTCCAGTCGCTCTCGCGGAAGACGAAGGCGATGACGACGAGCCAGATGATGTACGGGATCGAGGAGAGGGTCGAGTAGAGCCAGACGACGGCGTGGTCCACGATGCCCCCGAAGAAGCCGGCGGCGCCGCCCAGCACGGCGCCGATGAGCACGCCGAAGAGCGCCGTGACCATGCCGATCTGGACCGCCGTTCTCACCGAGTAGATCGCACGGAAGGCGATCGAACGTCCCTGACGATCGGTGCCGGCGAAAAGTCGGAGTTGGTAGATCAGGCCCTCCACGCCGTGCGGTTCGGGGAAGAGATGGTCGACCTCGGCCTCGAGCGCCTCAAGCCTGGCCTCGAAGGTGGACTTCGCGGCGGCCAGCGCCGCGGTCAACGCATCGAGCCCGTCCTGCGGAGGCTCCTCTGTCTCGGCGGACTCCTCGAGGGCGATCTGGGCGTCCTCGTAGGCGAACAGCGCCTCGTCGAGGGCGTCGAAGGCCTCGTAGGCCCCGTCAAGGGCGGTCGCCGCCTCCTCGACCGAGAGGGGACGGATCGACCGCTCCGCGAACTCGAGCGCGGCCAGCGCGGACTCCGGGTCGCTCGCCTCGAGCGCCTTCTCGACTTCGCCAAGGAAGAACTCGGCGATGTCGATTCGAGCCTCCGCGGCGCTCGCCATCCCGAGCCCGGGGAGCCCCCCCGGCCCGACGCGTCCCTGCACGTCGGTCTCCGAGAGGATGTGCGGGGGGAGGGCGATCAGGGCCGCGACGAGCACGAAGACCGCGATCACGACGAGCGAGGTCATGCCGGACCGGTTGCGTACGAACTTGCGCACGCCGGGCCTGTCGAGAAAGCCCGCTGGCGCGGTCGCTCCCGCGCGGGCGGCGAGGAGGTCGGTCGGCTCGGGGCTCGTCCGCGCGTCGATCTCCATCACGTGAGCCTCACCCGGGGATCGACCAGCGCGTAGAGCACGTCGGTCAGGATGTTGGAGAGGATGAAGATCGCTGCGAGGATCGCGACGATCGTCTGCGTGACGGCGAAGTCCTTGTTCTGCATGTGGGTGAGGAGGGTGTTGCCCATGCCGGGAATCGAGAAGTAGACCTCGAGCAGGAGCGAGCCCACGATCAGGAAGGGGAGCGTGATCATGACTCGCGTAATGATGGGGATGAGCGCGTTGCGGAGCAGGTGCTTGAACATCACCCGGGCCTGGCCGCACCCCTTGGCCCGCGCCGTCCGGATGTAGTCGGCGGTCGTCTGCTCGACGATGACGGATCTGTAGAACCGGGTGTCGTATCCCATCGAGACGATCACGCTGATGATGACCGGGAGGAGGTAGAAGGTCACCCAGTCGGCGACGAAGCTCCCGGTGAGGCGCGACGAGTCGTAGCGGACGGCGAAGATCTCGGTTCCCAGCCTCTCCGTCAGCCAGAAGGCCCCGAAGTACTGGCCCAGGATGATGAAGACCAGGAAGCTGACGCTCATGCCCACGACGGCGAGGAACATGAGCCCTCGGTCGACGAGACGCCCACGGTTGACCGCCGCGAGCAGACCGATGAGCACGGAGATGGTGGTCGAGAGGGCGAGCGCCGGGACGGTGATCTTCAGGCTGGGCAGGATGGACGGCCCGATCACCTGGCCGACGGAGCTGGTCTCCTGGTACCAGCTCCTGGCCGAGAAATCGAGCGTTGCGATGCTCTTGAGCATCGTCAGATACTGCAGGAGGAACGGCCGGTCGAGCCCGAACCTGGCCTCGGTCTCGGCGATCTCGGCGGGGGTCGGGTTCTTGCTGAGGTACGCCGCGACCGGGTCATTGATGCGCAGCATCGCCATCACGACGAGCACTATGACCAGGTAGATGGGGATGTTGTACAGGACCCGCCGCAGGACGTACGACCACATGGCTCGGTTGCGCTCCTCAGCGGATCATCGCCTGGACTTGTCGATGTCGAGGTACTTGAACCACGACCAGAACCGCGGAGTGGGGCGCGCGTTGCCGAGCCAGGGCTGCCAGATGTAGTAACGATTCCGGGCGAGCGACCCGACCATGGGCACGTCGCGGATCACCATGTCCCTCATCTGCTCGTACAGCGCCGTCCGCTCCGGCCCCGGCTCCATGACGATCGCCTGCTCGTAGAGCGCGTCGTACGCGGGGTTCACGTAGTTCCAGTGGTTCGAGCCGGGGCTCACGTTTTTGCTGTAGAACAGCGCGAGGTTGTTCTCGGCGTCGGGGTAGTCGCTCAGCCACGCGAAGCTGAACATCGGGGCCTGCTTCTTGTTGGTCAGCTCGATCAGCTGCGAGAAGTCGACCATCTGGCCGTCGAGCCGGACGCCGATCTCGCCGAGCTGCCGGCGGAGCAGGTCCATCATCTTGGCGTTGAGGGAGCTGCTGTTGGTGTAGAAGCGGATCGCCGGGAGGCCCTCGCCGTCGGGGTAGCCGGCCTCGGCGAGGAGCTCACGGGCCTTCTTGAGGTCCGGCCCGCGCGGCGCACCAGGCACCCGATGGCCCTCCGGGTGGCCGTCGAGGGTTGGCGGGATCGGGCCGTCGTACTGCACGCACAGGCCCTCGTAGAAGACCTTATTGAACTCGTCGTGATCGATGGCGTAGGCGATGGCCTTGCGCAGCGCCACCTTGTCGGGGGTGTAGCCGCCGACGACCGGGTCCTCCATGTTGAACGCCCGGAAGATCATGTCCAGCACGAGCACGTCGCGGTACCCGTACCCCGCCCGCCGGGCGTCGGCGTTCATGCGCTTGGTCCGCTTGCTGAAGAGCTCGCCGAAGTAGGTGAACGGCAGCTCGATATACGCCAGGTTCCCCTGGCGGAAGGCGAGGAACCGCGGCTGCTCCTCAATGATCATCGAGAACTCGAGCCGGTCGCAGATGGGCAGCCGCTCGCCGGCGGCGTCGGCGAGCCCGGCCTCCCGGTCCTCCTCGGACCACCGCTCCGCGCTGGGGTAGTAGCACTCGTGATACGCCGGATTGCGGTTGAATGTCAGCCGCTGCTTGGGGACCCACTCGTCGAGGATGTACGGACCGGTGCCGACGGGGTGGGCGCCGAAGTCGGTCCCGTACTTCTCCACCGCCTCTCGCGGGACGATCGACGTCTGGAACATCGTGAGCACCCAGAGGAAGCGGTAGACCGGGCGCGTAAGCTCGACCTCGAACTCCGAGTCGCTGATCTTCACCAGGCCCTCAACCGGCGCGTCGTAGTCGAAGCCCTGTCCCGCGTCCGGGCTCTTCAGCCCGACGATGGCCCCGTCGAGGAGCCACCAGTTCTTCATCCCGTTCTGGGGGTCGGCGAGTCGCTTCCACGAGTAGAACACGTCGTCGCTCACGACCTCCCGCCCACGTCCTCCGGGGAAGCACGGGTCGTCATGAAACCGAACGCCCGGCTTGAGCTTGAATCGGTAGCGTTTCCCCTCCTCGAGCCGCTCCGGCATCTCCGCCAGGAGCAGCGGCTCGAACCGTTGGTTGTCGTAGTAGCAGACCTGAAGGAGAGTCTCGTACGTCTGGACGCACGCCATGTTGTCGTACGTGGTGGAGCCGCGGGCGGGGTCCAGGCTCCGCGGGCCGTCCGTGATCATCGGCAGGGAGAGCACCGACTGGTCCTCGTCGCCCGGCGCGCCCCGGGCCCCGGTTCCAAGCGAAAGGCTCGCGAGCATCGCCAGACCGAACAAAACCCTTCTCGACATCGCGAGGCTCCTTGTTTCCCCTGGGTACGGCGTGGAAGCGACCGCATCCTACCCAATCGCGGCCGGGCTCACACGGATTAAACTCGCGTGCCCGCTCGCGGTTCCGCCCGCACGGGAACCGCCGCGACCGGGAGAGCCGGGCTCGCTCACGGGAGGCTTGTGCATGCATGAAGGCCGTTGGGGAGGGGTCAGGATCCGCGTGACGAGCGCGTGCGGCCTCGCGATCCTGGGCGGAAGCGGGTGCGGTGGCTCCGGCGTCGCGGGGCGAGATGTCGACCGGCCCGCCGCGCCGTCGGTCCCCGCCCGCATCAACCACGTCGTCTTCTTCGACCTGAAGGATCCCGCCGATGCGGACGCCCTCGTCAGCGACTCGCGGCGGTCGCTGGGGAGCATTCCGGCCGTCGTCAGTCTCTTCTGCGGCAAGCACGTGGATTCCGGCCGTCCGGCGGTCCTGACCGACTACGACGCGTGCGTCTACGTCGGCTTCGACTCGCTCGAGGACTACGCCGCGTATGTCGCCGATCAGCGGCACCGGGATCTCGTCGCCCGGTGGCGGGATCGCCTCGTCGGCTACAGCGTCTACGACGTGCTGGACGACACGGCGCCCTGACGTCCGAGGGGTCAACGGACCCGACCGCGTGCCTCATTCGGTGGAGAATGCGAAGGGGGCGGCGGCGGAATCGCCGATATCATGCGTCGCATCGACGGATCGCCACCCCTTGCCACGGATGACCCATGCCCGCCATGCCCATCGCCGCGTGTGACGCAACGACGGTCACGCTAGCCGACGGCCGCGTCCTCCTCTCCTTCGGCGGATGCAACTACCTGGGATTGGCCAACCACCCGGCCGTGATCGCGACGATCGGGCAGGCTGCCTGCCGCTACGGCCTGAGCAGCAGCGCCAGCCGCGAGACGACGGGGAATTCGCTCGCCCACGAGGCGTTGGAGCGAGAGCTCGCGGAGTTCCTCGGGGTGGAGCGGACGCTCCTCGTGCCGGACGGCTACCTGGCGAACATCGCCGCGTGCCAGGGCCTGGCTGGGGTCGTGACTCACGCCGTGCTGGACGCCAAGGCGCACGTGAGCCTGCGCGACGGCGCCCAGACCGCCGGTCTCGAGATCGTCACCTTTGACCACCGCGATCCCGGCTCGCTGCGGTCGGTGCTCCGGCGCATCCGCCCCGCCCGGGCCGCCGTGATGACCGACGGCGTGTTCACGGCCTACGGCGCCCCCGCGCCGATCGCCGAGTACGCCGCGGAGCTCGGGCCGCACGACTGGCTGGTGGTCGATGACTGCCACGGGTTGGGGGTCGTGGGCCCCGGCGGACGCGGATCGGTCGCCAGGGAGGGCGTCCGCCACCCTCGCCTGATCATCACGTCGAGCCTCGCCAAGGGTCTCGGATGCGCCGGCGGCATGGTTTCGGGTCCTCGCGAGGCGATCGCCCGCAGCCTGCGGACGACCGGGTACGTCTGCACCACCCCCATCGCTCCGGCGCTTGCGGAGGGCACGCGGGCCTCGCTCTCGGTCCTTCGCGCCGAGCCGTGGCGGACCGAGCGGCTGGCCGCAAACGGCGAGCGGCTCCGCGCGAGGCTGCATGACCTTGGCCTCTGCCCGCCGCCCTCGGCGCCGCACACCCCCATCGTCGCGTTCACCACCGGCGACCTGACCGCCATGGAGCGGCTCGCGGCGGCCATGCTCGGGGAGGGCTTCCGCGTCCCCTTCATCGCCTACCCCGGCGGGCCCGCGGAGAGCTACTTCCGCATCACGGTGAACGCCGAGCACACCCCGCTTCACATCGACGCCGTCGCCGCGGCGTTCGCGAGGTGCCTCGAGGCCGACGACGCCGGCCTGCCCCGCATCGCCGCCCAGCCGCTCGTCGCCACGCGCGCCCGCTGACGGCCGCGGCTCACGCGTGAGCGGCGACCTCGCGCGCGATGTCCGTGCGCATCACCCGTCCCTCGAACCGGATCCTCTCGCACGCGGCGTACGCCCGGTCGCGGGCCTCTCCGAGCGAGTTGCCCAGTGCCACCACGTTCAACACCCGCCCGCCGGCGGTCACGATGCGCCCATCGGCATCCCGCGCCGTCCCGGCGTGAAACACCAGGACGTCCTCCATCGCCTCGGCGTCGCCGATCCCGGCGATCGGCGTCCCCTTTCGCGGCGAATCCGGGTACCCCTCGCTCGCGAGCACGACGCAGACCGCCGGGCGCGGGTCCCACTCCACCTCGACCCGGTCGAGCGATCGGGTGCACGCCGCGAGCAGGAGGTCGATGGGATCGGAGCGGAGCCGGGCCATGAGCACCTGGCACTCCGGATCGCCGAACCTCACGTTGTACTCGAGGACCTTGGGCCCGCTGGGCGTGAGCATCAGTCCGGCGTAGAGCACCCCCCGATAGTCGATCCCGTCCCGCTTGAGCGCGTCGATCGTCGGGACCAGGATCTCCCGCTCGATCCGGGCCATGGTCGGGCCGTCGATCGCGTCCGACGGGCAGTAGGCCCCCATGCCCCCCGTGTTCGGCCCCTTGTCGCCGTCGAGCAGCCGCTTGTGGTCCTGGCAGGGCGGGAGGACGAGGATGTTGCGACCGTCGGTGATCGCCAGCACCGAGACCTCGCGTCCGCTCAGCCGCTCCTCGACCACGACGGTCCGGCCCGCGTCGCCGAAGACGCGGTCGAGCATGATTCTGCGGACCGCGTCGCAGGCCTCCGCGGTCGTCGCGGGCACGAACACGCCCTTGCCCGAAGCCAAGCCCGACGCCTTCACGACGGGGGGCTGGGGCCGGCTGGCGGTGAATGCCAGCGCCGCGTCGGCGTCGGTGAACTCACGACCCTCGGCCGTCGGCACGAGCGCCTCGCGCATGAGTGTCTTGCACCAGGCCTTGTCGGCCTCGAGCCTCGCCCCCGACTTCCCGGGGCCGAAGACGGCCCGGCCCGGCGCCGCGAGCGCATCGGCGAACCCCTCCGCCAGCGGCGCTTCGGGCCCGATCACGACCAGCCCGACCTCGTGCCTCTCGCAGAACTGCGTCAGCCGGTACAGCTCGCGCCCGCTCACGGGCACGTCCACCGCGGTCCCGAGGGCCGCGAGGCCGGGGTTCTGCGGGTGCGTGACGAACAGAGTCCCGAGCCTCGGAGAGCGGCCGATCGCGTGCGCGAGGGCGTGCTCTCGCCCCCCGCCGCCGACCAGAAGAACGTTGATGGGACTGCTCGTGCTCGGCATGGCCCATGGTATGCCCGCGTGGAATCGTGCCCGTTCGCCGCCGCGTCGTCGCACGCGACGCAGAAATCCCCCGTTGCGTCTCCTCGTCGGGTTGATCACCGGAGGCGAGGGCCCCTAGGATTGGCCCTGATTGCGGGGTAGAGCAGTCTGGTAGCTCGTCGGGCTCATAACCCGGAGGTCGCAGGT
>CAYTAH010000069.1:0-11674 GCA_964435785.1 uncultured Phycisphaeraceae bacterium
CCCTCGCGAGGCTTTCGAAGGAGTCCTCGAGATGATGAGCTTCGGGCCACGAACCGAGAGTCTTTCGCGTCACCTTCCGTCGATGATCGTTCTCCTCGTGGTTGGGGGTGGCCAGGCAGGCGGCCAAGAGCCGGGCCCTTCCGGCGAGGCGCCCCCCTCGCGCTACATCGGGCTTCCGCAGGGGGATCTCTTCCATCCCTTGCTGGGCGACCCGAAGGAGCCGCGCACCTTCGCGACGGTCCTTCAGACCCGATCGGAGAGCCGCGACACCACGGTCGGCGCGGTGGGTTTCGGCGAGCGCTGGGGAATCGTGCGCCACCAGGGCGAACGGCCCGGAGACGGCTGGCAAGTCGGTCTCTCCGGGGGCGTCTTCGCCCAGTTCGATCTCGAGACCGAATCCATGGACCTCCTCAACGCGGACTACGTCATCGGCTTTCCGCTGACCTGGCGCCGTGGCGCCTGGTCCGGGCGCTTCAACCTCTACCACCAGAGCTCTCACCTCGGCGACGAGTTCCTGCTGAACGAGAACCCGGAACGGGTCAACCTAAGCTTCGAGGCGGTCGAGGCCCTGGTCGCCCGCGACCTCGGGTCGTGGCGGATCTACGGCGGGGGCGACTACCTGATCGATCCCGAGCCCGCGACGCTGGCTTCGGGCATCCTCCACGCCGGCGCCGAGTACCGCCACGCGCGGCGCACGGTTTCGGTCGGGCGAATCGGTGGTGGCCGCTGGGTGGGGGCGATCGATCTGAAGTCACCCGAGGAGCACGACTGGACGGTGGCCTGGAGCCTGCGCGCCGGACTCGAGTTCTCCCCCGTCGACGCGCCGCCCGGGACCCGCAGGAGCTGGAGTCTCCTGCTCGAGGCCTACGAAGGGCCGGCCCCCTGGGGGCAGTTCTACGAAGCCGATGTCTCGTACGTCGGCCTCGGATTCCACCTGAGCTTGTGACCTGCGGAGACCCTGCGATGAAGAGTGAAACCCGTGCCGCAACCTTCACGAACGGGAGGCCGCGTCGCTGGTGGCGGTGGATCCCACCGCTGATTGCCGTGGCCTTCGGTGGGATGACGATTCTCGAAGGCGGCTCGGTGCTCTTCGGCGACGAGGCGGCGCGGCGCGCCGCGGGAAGCTTCGTTCCCTTCGTCGTCTGGTTCAACTTCCTCGCCGGTTTCGCCTACGTCGCCGCCGGGATGGGGCTCTGGACCCGGGCTCGCTGGTCCGTTCGGCTGTCCTTCGGAATTCTCGTCGCCACGATCGCCGTGTTCCTCGCGTTCGGCTTCCACGTCTTGTTGGGCGGTTCCTACGAGCTGCGAACCGTCGTCGCCATGACCCTGCGAACGACCGTCTGGCTCCTCCTCGCACTCTGGGCGCGCCGCGAGCTCCGGCTGCGCGAGCGACTCGCCGGCGTCGGGACAGCCCCTCCCGACCCCTCGGCCTCGTCGAGCCGGCCATGAAGAGGCCATGGCTCGCGGTGGGCGCCCTCGCTCTCGTCGCCGTCGCGGCCGTGGTGTGGTGGGTCTGGGCCAGATCGACGCCTTCGGTCGAGACTGAGACCGCGCGCATCGAGGAGGTGGCGGAGCTGGTTCGCGGACCCGGTGTCGTGGATGCTCGAGTGATCGCCAGCGTGGGCTCCCGGATCACCGGCATCGTCGCCGAGGTTCTCGTCGATGTCGGCGATCGGGTGGAGGGCGGTGCACCCCTCGCCCGGCTCGAGGACTCGCAATTGCACGCCCGACTCGCCGCGGCGCGGGCGGCGGCCTCGGCAGCCGAGCATTCTCTCGCCTTCGCCGAGGCCGAAGTCGATCGCGCGGCTGCAGCGCTGGACCTGGCCCGCCGGACGGCGACCCGCCAGGTCGCTCTCGCACGCGAGGGCGTCGCGGCCGAAGCCGCGGCCGACGAGGCCGCGGCCGGGCACGCCTCCGCCGCCGCGGCTCTCGAGAGCTCGCGCGCCGCTCTGAGGTCGAAGAACGCGGAGCTGGCTCGGCTGCGCCAAGAGCTCGCGGCCACCGAGATCGAAGCCGATTACGCGGTCATCCTCGCCCCCTTCGCCGGAATCGTGACCTCGCGCCGGGTGAGCCCCGGCGACGCCGTGCTGCCGGGAGCGGCGCTCGTCGAGCTGCTCGATACGGAGAGCGTCTGGGTGGCGGCGTGGATCGACGAGAGCCTCGTCGGCCGCATCGCGGTCGGTCAGGCGGCGCGGTTGCGACTCCGCTCCGGCTGGCAGGGGCCCGGGAAGGTGGTCCGCATCGCGCGGCGCGCCGATCCGGTGGCGCGCGAGCTCGAGGTCGACGTCGCCTTCGTCCCCGATCTCGACCGTTTGACTCTCGATGAAGAGGCGGAAGTGGACATCGAAGTCGGCCGCGTCACCGGGCTCTCCGTGCCGGCGTCGGCCCTCGTCGGCGCCGGCGCCGGGCAGGGAGTCTTCGTCGTCCGTGACGGCCGCGCTCTGCTGGTTCCAGTCCGCGTCGGCGCGCGGGGCGAGGAGCGGGTCACGATCGAAGGGGGGCTCGTCGCCGGCGAGCCGGTCGTTCGGAATCCGCACGGTCTCACGCCCGGGGCGCGAGTTCGCGCCGCGCCGACGGAGCCCTGACGTGGACCTGGCCCTCAAGGACTTCCAGCGGCACGTCGGCAAGTTCGTCGCCACGACCGTGGGCGTCGGCCTCCTGGTGGCGATCGTCCTCACCATGAACGGCATCTACCGCGGCAACATCCACGACGGCGTCTGGCTGATCGACCACACCGACTGCGATCTCTGGGTGGTCGAACGGGGTCGCGGCGGGCCGTTCAACGAGCCGTCGCGCATCCCCCAGGAGACGTGGAAGCGCATCGCCGCGGTCCCCGGAGTGCTGCGGGCGAGCCCCTACATCGTCTACACCGTCCAGCGCGAGCTCGGCGGGCGCAGCCAGCAGTTTACGGTGGTCGGCTACGACCTGTACGGCGGCCTGGGCGGTCCGGGGCGGCTCGCGGCCGGGCGCGCGCTCGAGCGGCCGCGCTTCGAGATGGTCGCCGACCAGAAGCTCGGTCTCGCTCCGGGAAGCGTCGTCCGTCTCGGGGTCCACGACTTCACCGTCGTCGGGGTCACCCGCGGCGCGGTCGATGCCGGGGGCAATCCTCTCGTCTACCTCTCGCTTCCGGACGCCCAGGAGGTCCTCTACCAAGAGGACAACCGGGCGCTCGAGCTCAAGCGCGCCGCGACCGTGCAGGCGCTCGAAGCGGCCGGATTCCCCGCCAGCGAGGTGCAGCGCCTTCTGCCGATCGTCACGGGCAGCGCCACCACCGTGAGCGCCGTGCTCGTCCGCGTCGAGCCGGGCGCCGACGTCACCGCCGTCCAGCGCCACGTCGCGCGCTGGCTCTACCTCGACGCCTACACCACCGAGGAGGAGCGCGAGCTGATGTTGCGCGGGCGCCTGCTGCGGATGACCGCGATCCTCGGGCTCTTCCGAGCCCTGCTCCTGATCGTCGCCATCGTCGTGATCTCGCTTCTCGTCTACATCCTGACGATGGAGAAGATCCGCTCGATCGCGACGCTGAAGCTCATCGGCGCTCCGAACCGGGTCATCGTGCGCCTCATCCTCGAACAGTCGCTCCTTCTCACGGTGTCGAGCTTCGGGGTCGGCTGGACGCTCATCTCGGCGACCCAGGACCAGTTTCCGCGCACCCTCGTGCTGCTCGCCGCCGATACGCGGATGACGTTTCTCGTGCTGCTCGCCGGGGGCATCGTCGCGAGCCTCGCCGGCATCGTCCACTCGCTGCGCACGCCGCCGTCGCTCGCGCTCGGAGGATGACGTGGCGGAGGTACTGCGAGTCTCGGGCCTGTCGAAGACCTACGACGAGGGCGCCCTCGCGGTGCGTGCGCTCGATAGCGTCGATCTCACCGTGGCCGCGGGTGAGCTCGTGGCGCTGCTCGGGCCGAGCGGCTCGGGGAAGTCGACTCTCCTCTTCTGCGTCAGCCTCATCCTCGAGCCGACGACCGGCGAGATCGAGATGCTCGGCGAGCCGATCCACCGCGCCGGCCGGACACTGGTCGACGTACGGCGGTTTCGCCGCGACAACATCGGTTTCGTCTTCCAGCACCAGAACCTCATTCCTTTCCTCTCGGCGCGCGACAACGTCGCCCTGGTCCTCGAGCTCGCCGGAGCTCCGCGGCGGACAGCACGACGCCGAGCACTCGACCTCCTCGACGAGCTGGGCGTCGGCCATCGAGCGCACGACCTTCCGGCGAACCTCTCGGGCGGCGAGCAGCAGCGCGTCGCGATCGCGCGCGCGCTCGCCAACACTCCGCGCCTCGTGCTCGCCGACGAGCCGACCGCGGCGCTCGACACCGAACGCGGCACACAGGTCATGGATCTGCTGCGACGGATCACCCGCGAACGAAACGCCGCGGTCGTCACCGTGACTCACGACGAGCGGATGATCTCCGGCTTCGACAGCGTCTATCGAATCCGCGACGGGCGCCTGGAGCAGGCTGAACGGACCGGAGTTGCGGGCGCATGATCCCCAAGAGGAACTTCCCGGCCTCCTCTCGTGGTGGCCCTCGGCATGGGCTGTCCGCGGCGGACTGACCGCGGCCTTCCTCCTCGCTCTCGCCCTACTGGTTCAGACCATCGCGAGCTACTGGCGGGTGACCCGGGTGCTGCTTCCCGATCATCTTGCCCGGCGTGCGGTGGTGATCGCTGCGATGCTCGAACAGCGAGCGATGGAGCGATCACCAGTCGACCTCGTCGATTTCGGTCATTCACTCACACACGAACGTCGTTCGAGCTCGGGCACCACCATGCGGCGCACGGCCTCGGCAATGTCACGTTCGGGGAGGCGGGCGTACCCGAAGATCAGGCCGCGCGCCGAACCAGTCGAGGCGTAATTGCTGAGCGGATAGAGCCGAACGGATCGTGCGGCGGCCCTCCGGATCATGTGCGGAATGTCCACATCGGGTGGGGGCACGGCAACCAGGTGGAGACCCGCGGCAGCGCCCAATACGGTCCAATCAGGACAGTGAGTCGACAACGCGTCGAGCAGCGCCTCCCTGCGGGCCCGATACACGCGGCGCAGCCGTCGGAGGTGACGATCCAGGTCGCCGGCGGCGACGAACGACGCGTACGTCAACTGTTCGAGCACCGGGGAGCCGTTGTCGGCGCGCCGCTTCAATTCGATCCCGCTCCGCAGGAGCGGTTCGGGCATCAGCAGCCATCCCAGCCGAAGCGCGGGCGCGAGGATCTTGCTCGCGGACCCGACGTAGATTACCCGTTCGGGTGCGACGCCCTGAAGCGCGCCGACCGCGGCGCGATCGTAGCGGTACTCCGCGTCGTAGTCGTCCTCGATGACGTATCCTGACGCCCGCGACGTCCACGCCAGCAGCTGCTGGCGGCGCTCGGGGGACAGCACGGCGCCGATCGGGTTCTGGTGCGCGGGCGACACGAGCACCGCCTGCACGCGTGCGCGATCGACCAGGTGCACCTTCATGCCGTCGGCGTCGACGGGAATGGGCACCGGCCGGAGTCCGGCATCCGTCACGATGCGCCGGATGTCGGGGTGTCCCGGGTCCTCGACCGCCAGGCGCCGCACGCCCCGTTCGCCGAGGGCACGCGCCGCGATGCCCAGGCCCTGTGCGGTTCCCGTGCAGATGATCAGTTGATGGGGCGAGCCCACGACGCCTCGCGCGCGCGCGAGGTAGTCGACGAGAGCCCGGCGCAGTTCCGGGGCCCCCTGCGCTTGGCCGTACCCAAGGTGGTTCGGCGTCAGCGTCTGCATCGCGCGCCGTGCCGCGCGGCCCCACGCCTGATGCGGGAAGCTGCGCACGTCCGGCTCGCCTGGTCGGAAGTCGACCTCGATGGCCTCGTGCGGCGGCTCCACCGGAGGCGCCGCTCGCCTGCGGCTCATGCCGGCCGCCACCCGCGTCAGGGATCGGCCGCTGGCGATCAGGTAGCCCTCGGCCACGAGCTGCTCGTATGCCTCGACGACGACTCCGCGCGACACGCCCAAGTCGGCCGCCAGGGTTCTCGTCGAGGGCACCTGCGAACCGGGCTGCAGCCGGCCCTCGCGGATGGCGGTTCGGAGCGACTGCTGAATCTGCACCTGCAGGGACGGTCGGCTGCCGCGGCTCAGCGCGATCAGGATCTCCGGTTTCCGGCTGGTCCTACTTTGTGGCACGTTCTTGGACGCTAGCACAAGACCAGACGGCGCGTACGGTCTGCCTGGGCCCGTTGGTGCAGGTCCACGCTTGCGCGACGTCACAGGACCCGTCGGGCTCGCTCCAGCAGGACCGGCACGCGGTGGCGGCTGCTCGGGTTCTCCAGGATCCCGGGCGCCCAGACTGGTTCAGTCTCATGACGGGATCCTGGACCTTTCGACAAGGCCAGACGGCGGGTACAGTCGGCAGCGTGAACGATCCCAGCCTCGGAGACATGGACCCGGCCGCTTTTCGCGCCGCCGGCCAGCACGTCCTCGAGTGGACGGCCGATTATCTCCAGCACTCCGAGCGCCACGCTGTGCTGTCGCGGGTCGAACCGGGCTGGATCCGATCGTCTCTGCCGGCCACAGCGCCAGAGCAGGGTGAATCCATGGAGGCGATCCTCGCGGACTTCGAACGCATCCTGTTGCCGGGTGTCACGCACTGGAACCACCCGGGCTTCCTCGCGTACTTCGCCAGTTCAGGCAGCGGTCCCGGCGTGCTGGCCGAGTTCCTGACGGCCGCCCTGAACCAGCAGGCCATGTTGTGGCAGACCTCTCCGGCGGCCACGGAACTGGAGGAAGTCGTCCTTGGCTGGCTGCGCCGGATGCTGGGGCTGCCCGAGGCGTTCGAGGGCGTCATCTACGATGGCGGATCGGCATCGAACCTGCACGCGCTCGCCGCGGCGCTCTCCCAGGCAGTCCCCGACGCAGCCGTCCACGGACTCGCGGGACGGAAGGACGCGAGGCCGCTGTGCGTCTACGCATCGGAGCAGGCGCACTCGTCGATCGACAAAGCCGTGATGTTGCTCGGTCTGGGGCGCGTGGCCCTCCGCAAGGTGGGTACCGACGACGCGTTCCGCATGGATCCCGGGGACCTGGCCGCGGCGATGGCGGCCGATCGTCGAGCCGGCCGTCTGCCGCTCGCGGTGGTGGCGACCGTGTGTACGACGTCGACCGGCAGCGTCGATCCTGTGGCCGCAATCGGGGAAATCTGCCGGCGCGAGGATGTCTGGCTGCACGTCGACGCCGCGTACGGCGGCGCGGCCGCGATCGTGCCCGACCATGCCTGGGTGTTCGAGGGTGTTCCGCACGCCGATTCCGTGGTGGTTAACCCGCACAAATGGCTGTTCACGCCGCTCGATCTGAGCGCGTTCTACTGCAGGCACTTCGACACGCTGCGCAGGGCGTTCTCGCTGACACCGGAGTACCTCCGATCCGATCGGCCGGCGGAAGTCCGCAATCTCATGGACACCGGCGTCTCGCTAGGCCGGCGATTTCGCGCGCTGAAGCTGTGGATGGTGCTTCGCCACTTCGGGAAAGCCAGGCTCCAGGCGCGGATTGCCGCCCATGCCCACCTGGCACAGCAGTTTGCGTCGTGGATCGACGACGATCCGGACTTCGAGCGGTTCGCCCCCGTACCGCTGAGCGTCGTCTGCTTTCGCGCAGTACCCTCCGGTCTGGCGCTTGACGCCGAGGCGCTCGATCGGCTGAACGTGGCTCTGCTCTCCAGGGTGAACTCCTCGGGCGAAGTGTTTCTCTCGCGGACGGTGCTGCGCGGTCGCGTCGTCCTCCGGCTCGCGGTGGGCCACATCCGCACGACCAAAGCGCACGTGAACCGAGCGTGGCAGATCGTTCGGGCGAGCCTGGCGGACTCGCGGGCATCCTGCGGGCCCGCCGCCAGCACGATGCGGGGAGGCGACGCATGACGCGCCGGGGTTTCTATGTGATCGGCAGCCTGGCGGTCCTGCCGCTGGCGCGCGCGGCCGTCGAGACCGCGTCCGGTTACCCTTGGTATCGAATCTTCTGATGAAGGTATTCGAGGACCGCACGTTCGTGGCCAGGCACGACAAGGACAGCAGCGCCGTATTCGAGCACGCTGCGTTTCGGCGATGCATTTTCGTCAACTGCACGCTGTCCGACACGAAGGACGTGACGCGGCGTTCGACGGTGCGAGATGTGGCTCTCACCGACTGCCGGATCGAGGGGAGCGCGGTTGTTGGCCCGGCCGTGCTGGACGAGGTCGTGATCGACGGCCTCTCGTATCACGATCTCGTCGTGGCTTTCGGCCCGCTTCTCCGCCACGTCACCCTCCGGAACCGGGTGGGCGCAACCAAGATCAACGCCGAGCCTCACATGGTGGACCGGAGCCCCGCGATGCTCGCCGCCTTCGCCGCCACGCGCGCCGAGTTCTACGCCGCGACGGACTGGGCGCTCGACATTTCGGAGGCTGAGTTCACGGCATTCGAGATCGACGGTGTCCCCGCCCATCTCATTCGCCGAGACCGCGACACTCAAGCTGTCGTCCGCCGGGCGACGCTCGCGGGGACCGAACGGCACAACACCATCCCGGCGTGGAACGAGCACTGGAGCAACGTCATCGAACTGGCGCTGGAGGACGATAGCGAGTACGACATCGTGCTCGTGGCACCCAAGGCAGCCCCGAAGCGGACGTTTCGGAAGCTCGTTGACGGCATCCAGAACCTGCGCGACCTCGGGATCGCCGAACCAGACTGACGACTTCGCGCGTGCCTGCCGGAAGGCCGCAAAGGCGGTGCCGCGCACCCGCACACCAGAACTCGCGCGTACAGCACGAGACATTCGTCAACCAATGTCGCTTGGGACTCCCCGTCGAATGTCGAGTTCGGACGCGTGCGAGGGAAAGTCGACATCTCGATCTGAGCGCCAACGCTCACTCTCGGGCACATTGGCGTCGTCGACCGGTCCCCGCTTCCGGCGCTGCCGGACGAAGAATGGACCGGTTCGTTGAGTCAGCCTCCAACCAGCGCCGCCGTGCGTGCCCGCTCGATCAGGCGCCTGGTGATGCTCCAAGCTCTCTCGAAGCGGTCGACATAGTGTTCGCGAACCACTTCCTGGACTTCGTAGTCCGAATAGAACTCGTTGGTCGGCGAAACGGACAAGGTGTCGGTTCCATGGCACCAATGTCTCAGAAGTCGTCGGGTCGGTTCCTCATATTCGTCACTGTCGTGGTCAAGACCGATGTCGTTGCGGGCGACACAGAGATCGTCAAGCGATCTTCGAAGCGCCTCGAGATCGCCCGGCATCACTTGAACGCACCCGTGGAAGAACTGCTGTTCCTCTCGTGGAGGAATCCGATACTCACCGTATTCGGCTCGACCCGCCTCGGTGATGATGAGTCGGATCATGTGAATCCCGCGAGAATGCGGAAACACATGGGCGATCAGCAAATCGCCTTGGTTCAATCTCAACACCGACCCGATGTTGTGGCTCCTCAGGCGTGCGTCGCCGCTCTGCTCCATCGGTGCGACCTCGTTGAGACGTTACGTGGTGGTCTTGAGCGCCGCTCCGAAGGCGTCAGCGCGCTTGCCTTCGACTCGCGGGAGTGGGCTTCCTTGGGATGGCCCGAGACCGGCGCCTCACGGGCCCCCGCGATGACGAAGAAGGCGAGGGCGATTCTCATCTGGTACTCCTCCCGGTCGAGCATCGGCGACGCCGTTCTCGAACTCCATCGAGGCGGGCTTTATGTGTATGTCAGGCCGCGGGCGGCTCCTCGGGGTCCGCTGGCGGCCATCCCTTGGCGATCAACCAGGCTGCCAACGCAAGATGCCCCAGTGCCATCGGCATGCCCATGCTCGCGAGTGGGCCGTAGCCGAGCAGGCTTCGGAGGGGAATCCCCACGACGTGCAGTCCGACCGTGACGAGGCCGAATATCGCCAGCGCGCCCGGTATGACGCGCCGCCGATGCAACAGCAGATAGAGGGACGCGATCCAGACGTCGATGGCCAGGATGGCGACCGTGTGCGTCCACTGCCGGACGATGCGAATCGCCTCCCCGACGACCTGGAGCGCGTCGGCAGGCCCCCCACCCGCGGCGACCCGCTCACTGGCCGTGAGCATCGACAGCGCGCAAGCGTTGTCGACCGCCTGGGTCAGGCACATGATGACGCCGGCGGCGACGAGCCAAAGCGGACCCGTGTCGCCGCCACCGCGGAGCATCCGCGCTGCGATGAGCGACAAGCCGATCGTGAGGCCGCCGTTGGCGAAGAGCAGGATCACCGCGGTGCGGATCGCACCGGCCGACGGCGCTGCCGTGACCAGAAAGTCGCGCCCCAGCGGCAGCAGCAGGACGAAGGGCAAGATGAGACCGGCAAGCTGCACGAGCAGCAGGCCCCCGAAGCCCCGGCCGACTCGAACCGTCGTCACGCTGGATCTCCAGGTCACGATGCACCTCCTGCCCGCCTCAAGATAGCGGGCGGCCTAGCGTGGACGAAAGGTCCAGTTTCACGAGATACGACCGGACCACGGGCGCCTGCACGCCCAGGCCGGATCGGTCGCTTCACGCCGTCGCCAGCCGCTCTGGTCGTCGCGCGGGCGTGGACCTTTCCATCTGGCGCAAGCTGGACCTGTCCGGCCGTGTGCCGTCCGCCTACAATCGGGCCTCCTGCGCACCGCCTTGCGAGAAGGCTAGAGCACGATGACGTCACGCCCGACACAGTTGTCTCTCACCGCACTCGCCCGTCTCGGGGGCGTGATGTACCTGATCACCATAGTGCTGGGTCTGTTTCGCGAGGCCTACGTGAAGGGACAAGTGATCGTTCCCGGCGACCTCGCCGCAACCGCTGCAAGGCTCGATGAATACGAGTGGCTCTGGCGCCTGGGGATTGCTGCCGAACTCGCCATGACGTTGAGCGGTGTGGTGCTCATGTGGGTGCTGTTCCTCCTGCTCAAACCAACGGATGGGAGGCTGGCACTCCTCATGGTGTTCTTCGGCCTGACCGCACTCGCCGTCGAGACGGCAGGCGCGGTGCTGTTGGTGCAGGCCATCCTCCCTGGATCTGCGAGTTACCTGGCGGGCGTCGACCCCGTCATCCGACAAAGCATGGTCGGGATGGCCATGCGTGCGCACGAGTACGGGTTCGGGATCGCATTGTTGATGTTCGGGCCGTTCTTCCTGATCGCGGGGACTTTGATCCGGCGGTCGCGCTTCTTTCCGACGACGGTCGGCGTCCTCTATCAGATCTCTGGACTGGGCTACCTTCTCCACAGCTTCGTACTCGTCCTCGTGCCCGTCTTTGCGGGCGTGGTGTTCATGGTCGTGGCGCTGCCGATCTTCGTCGGCGAAGCTACGCTCTGCTTCTGGCTGTTGTCCAGGAGATTCGACGATGCCGCGTCGTCCGCGGCGTGATGCCGGTCCGTCCGCCGAGACCCTGGTGCGCTGCAACCAACGGTAGGGCGAACGCCGCCGCTCGATGGGGGACCAACCATCTTGGGCGAACCCAGGGGCTACCGTCATCCTCGATGCCCCACACTCGCTCGACAAGCTGGATGGCGTGGCGCCGATCGAACCGTGTAGCTCGTGTCGCGCCGGCGTACTCGTCGCGGTACAGTGCCGCCCGACGAGATCTGAGGCGCGATCGAGCTCGCTGAGGGCCGCCCCCAGCCGGGGCGGCCCCTGAGCCGCCTGCTACTCCGCCCGCTGGCGGATCTTGTGGCGCTCGATCTTGAGGTCCTCGACGACGAAGTCGCGCACGG
>CAYTAH010000070.1:0-11356 GCA_964435785.1 uncultured Phycisphaeraceae bacterium
GCGCCGCGAGTGCTCCACCGGATGGTGTACGACCCGACCCGCGAGGAGATCGTCCTGATCGGCGGTCGCGGGCGCAATGTCGATCCGGCGGAGGTCTGGCGTTGGAACGGCGTCGGGTGGCGGTCAGCCTCGGGCGCGCCGCCGCTCGCCCGCGACTCGCACGGGCTGGTGTTCGATGAGTCCGGCGAGCGGATCATCCTCTTCGGGGGCCAGGACGCGGAGGAGCGCGGGCAGTCGAAGACCTGGATCCTCGCCTGCGCTTCGTCGTGCCCCGCGGACTTCAACGGAGATGGGGTCGCGGATATCCGCGACGTCGTCGAGTTCCTCAATGCATGGGCCGCGAAGGACCCAGCGGCCGATTTCAACGGCGACGGCCTGATCGACACGCGGGACTTTCTCGCGTTCCTGAACGCGTGGAGCGCCGGCGTGTCCATGATTGCCCGCGCTCGCGCTGAGAAAGGGGAGCGCCCGCCCTGCTGGGGGGCGCTCCTCCCGAAGCCGTGACTACGGCTGATATCCGTCGGTCAGCGTCTTCATGAACGTGACGATCGCCGCCTCCTCTTCAGGCGTGAGGCCGAGATCGCCCAGCTCGTCGGTGTTGACGTTCATGTCCACCTCGGGATCCGGCCAGTCCTCGACGTCGCGCGTGTTGTAGAAGTGCACGATCGATTCCAGGCTCTTGAAGAACCCGTTGTGGCCGAACGCCTTGACGAACTCGGGATACGGGCGCCGGTCCACGTTCCGCAGCGTGGGCACCTTCTGCTTGCCCATCTCCGGCATGTAGACCTCCATCGGGTAGCCGGCGCCGGCGAGGAAGCCGCCGAGGCCCAGATCGATCCAGTGCCGCCCGTCCGGGTTCCACTTCCGCGGCATCCTGTAGAAGGGGTTCTCGGGGTTCCGCGGCACGCCGAGGTTGTCGTACGTGAAGTCGGTGAAGACCGGCGGCTCCCCGTTCGGCCCCGGCGCGCTCGGGTGGCATGCCGAGCACATGGCCGCCCCCTCGAAGAGCGTGAGCCCCCACGCCTCCTCGTCCGTGAGATTGGCTTGGCCCGCGAGGTAGTAGTCGAACTTCGAGCTGAAGGGGTTCACCTCGGCGGAGCGCTCGTAGGCCGCGATGGACCTCGCGATGTAGACGTAGGACTCCTGCACGTTCTTGACGGGGTCGAGCGAGCCCGGGCCCCACACGTCCTCGAAGAGCTGCGCATAGGGCGACAGCCACACCTTGCGGACGACCTGTCGCATGCCCGGGTTGTTCTGCTCGAGCGGGTTGAGGAAGGGGCCCATGGCCTGCTCGGCGAGCGGGTCGCCCAGCACCCACCCCGTCGCACGTCCATCCCAGAACATGCCGCCGATCCACACCTCCTCGTCCGCGTCGTAGGTGAGCGGCGGGCTGTCGCCCGCGTACGCCGAAGCGGGCGGCTTGCGGTTGCCGAAGCGCGTGTGCACCGCCCCCGGGTACACCGCGCCGTGTGCGTTGATCCCTTCCACCGGCCCGGTGAAGCCGACATCCGGCCCGTGGCACGCGGCGCACGATTGCCCCCACGGCGTCGAGAGCGCGTTGTCGAAGAACAGATGCTTGCCGAGATCCTCGATCGGTGTCAGCGGCTGCGCGGTCGCCGTCCCCGCGGCCGCGAACAGGAACGACACACACAGCGTGAAGCGCACGCCCATTCCCCATCCCTCCTGATCTTGCGATCCGGCGGCACGGGAGGCACCCTCGACGAGCGTTGAGAATCCCAGGTGTCCCGTCGGTCGCCGGCACACCCTGCTGAAAGGCGCCCCGCGAGTCCCGACAGGACCGGGCAGAGCAACCCACGATCTCCTACCCAAAAACTATACCTTTTGATCCGATAATGTCAATGCTCTCCCGCGCCATCGTGCAGGCTCCCCGACGCGCGGGGCGCATCCGCCTTCCTTCGCCCCGATGCGCCGATGAGTCGAAGGGCGCGGGCGTCGGCATGACGTCAGATTCATCGCGTATTCACCGACGGCGCATGCCGCGCGGGAAGATTGATGTACATGAGCGGAGCCCGAGCGAGGGCCTCCCGGCGTGAGTGGGAGACAAGCAGGAGAATCGGCAATGAACTGGGATCAGATCGAAGGCAAGTGGAAGCAGCTCAAGGGTGACGTCAAATCGCGGTGGGGCAAGCTCACCGACGACGAGCTCGATGTGATCGACGGGAAGCGTGAGAAGCTCGCGGGCGCGATCCAGGAGAAGTATGGCAAGACGCGCGAGCAGGTCGACCGCGAGATCGATCAATTCTGCACCAGCTGCAGATCGTGCTAGGCCCCCCTCGGCCCGGTGGGGTTGGTTCCTCATCGGGCCATTCGCCCGACCCTCCCGCGACCAAAGGCGCGGGAAGGGTCCGGGCATAAGCGAAAGAACGCCCGGCGCACGGCGAACCACCAGGCGGAGATGATCACGTGAAGCGTCCGACGGAGAAAAGGTTGAACGGTGAGCGGCGCACCGCCACGCGGGCACTGCGGGCGGGCGCGGCGTGCCTCACCCTCTTCGTGATTGCGGCGGTGACCGGCGGGTGCGCGGTCGCCGCCGGAGCCGCCGCGGGCGCCGGAGCCGGATACGTCGCGGGCCACGAGGCCGCCGACGATGATTGACCCCGATACCTCGCGCCGCGGTGAAGGCAGGGTCCCGCGGCTGCGAGTTTTTTTCCGACGCGGAAGGGAGCTCCCCGGCCCCTCCGCGACGGGACAAGCCGCGGCGACGCGGCGCGAGCCGGCAGGGATGTCCTGGGAATGCCCCGCCGCTCGCGCCGCGTCCGCCCGGCGCCCGGCGCTCGGCGCCGGCCAAAGTTCCCGCCGGCCAAGACTCGCCGTCTCGCTGGGCTAAGTGATGTTTCATGCCCTCTTCAGCGCGGTCTCATCGTCGGGATGCATCATCGCTTCTCGCGTGATCGCACGGCAACGTGCGATCACCAGGCGCTCCGCTCCCGCCACGCTCGTCCCGGAGGGGAGGAGGGTGGATGAGGGCGGAAACGGCGCGGTGTGGAGGGGCAACGTGGGTGGGAGCCCCAAGCGGGCAATGAACTCCTCCGCACCGCGTCGCGCTTGCGTGTGAACGTGCACGTTTTTGCACAGTGCGAAAGCGCCGCGCCGGCGGGCTGTGCGTGCATGGTGCGCGCACGCGCGATCGAGCCCTCTTTGTCACGACCGACATTGCCTTGCGCCGATGCGCCACGGTATCGTTCACTCGCGAGTCCACGATGACCGGCGCGCCCACGCTCCAACTCGTGTATCACAGCCGACGGTCGCCCGGAACAACCGACCGGATCGTCGCGGAGGACATCGCTCTCCTGGCGGCCGCGAAGAACAGGCTGCTGGACGTTACGGGCTGCCTCTGGTTCGGTCCCGCTCGCTTCGCGCAGGTGCTCGAGGGTGCGCCCCGTGTGGTTGACGAGCTCTTCGAATCCATCCGGCGGGACTTCCGCCATTTCGACGTGTGCTGCTGCGGACGAGCGCCCGTGCGGCAACGCGCCCACGACACCTGGACGCTTCGCGCGATGGAGGGCGACGAGCACGCGGCCGTGGCCGCCATCCTCACGCGATACGGGGTCGCGCCGCCGGCCCCGGCGCACCGCACCGCCGCGCGTCGCATCGCCGATCTGTTCGCTCCACACGCCGCGACCATCCCGGGGGATCTCGACGGCCCGCGCTGACCCGGCCGTCATCGGAATGCAGACTACAATCGTGACGCTCCGCGCGATCCCGCCCGCAGCGTCCCCCTCTGCCGGGCGCCCGGGTGAGAGGTCCGGCGTGCACGGGACGCGCGGGCGAGAGGAGGCTTCCTATGCGATCCTGGATACTCGCGGCCGCAATCACCGTCTCGTGCCCTCTGATGCTCGCCCCGACCGGCTGCTCGACGGCGCCGAAGGATGAGTCCGACCAGTCCGCCCTCGTCGACCGCGCCGCCTCGACGCGCACCTGGTTCGAGAGCAACGTCAGCGGCCTGCGTGAGCAGATCGCCGGATCGTCCGGGTACATCGTCTTCCCGGATGTCGCCCAGTGGGGCGTCATCATCGCGGGCGGACGCCACGGGCGCGGCGTGGTCTACGACGCCGCGGGCACGCAGGTCGGCTGGGCGAATGTCAACGTGGGCTCCATCGGCCTCGAGGCGGGCGTGCGCGGGTTCCGGATGCTCGTCGTCGTCCAGACGCCGGAGAAGTTCGCCGAGTTCAAGGCCAACAAGTGGAGCGGCGAGGCGGGCGCTGTCGCCGTGGTCGCGGAGACCGGCGGGAGCGGCACGGTGGCGTTCCAGAACGGCGTCGCCGTGTACGAGGGCGCCAGCTCGGGCCTCATGGCCGGGGTCAACGTCGGCCTGCAGTACATCAAGTATCAGCCCCTGTGAACGCCGGCCCGACGCGCCGAACAGTAACCGGCGGCCCCGCGGCGGCGCCGCGGCCACGAACCGCGGCGCCCTCGCGCGCGCCCCGAGCGCACTACCTCCCGTACGTGCCGACGAGCTCCCCGCTCGCGAGCACGCGACCCCGCATCGCCCTGAGGAGCGCGGCCCGGTCCGCGCCCTCGCCGAGCCCCGTGGGGGCGTCGAGCGCGTACACCCTGAAGCGGTAGCGGTGGATACCGTGCCCGCGCGGCGGCGCAGGCCCGCGATAGCCGGGCGTCCCCCACGAGTTCATCCCTTGCAGCCCACCGCCCTCCATCGGCGCGCCCGGGGCGACCGCCCGCGGCAGTCCGCGGCTGTCGGGCGGCAGCCCGTACACCACCCAGTGCGCCCACGGCTCCCGGCTCGGTGCGTCCGGGTCGTCGAAGATCAGGGCCAGCTCGCGCGCGCCCGCGGGGATGCCCGCCCATTCCAGCGGCGGCGACACGTCCTCCCCGTCCTCAGTGAACAGGGTCGGGATCGGCCCTCCGGCCTCCAAGGCGGGCGAGGTCACCGTGATCGTCGCGGGAACGCTCACGTCCTCCGACGTGGGCGCAACCGGTGCCCGCCCGCAGCACGCAAGCGCCGCCGCGAGCGCCACCAGGGTCGGCGTGCCTCGCATGCGCAAGTCTACGCGTTCCCCCAGCGCGCGGCCGCGGGGGCTGCGAGGCTGAGGCTCACTTCAGGGTGCGTTCACGTGCCTGTCACCGGCGCGTGCACACTCCCTGTCGAGGGGGGCGAGCCACGCGCAGAACGGAGAACGCCATGGCCAAGGACCACGGACCGCAGATCAAGGACGACAGGCGATACGAGCGGCTCCGCGAGAAGGGGATCAGCAAGGAGAAAGCTGCGCGCATCGCGAACACCCCGGCCTCCAAGGCCGGCCGTCGCGGCGGCAGGTCGCCCGCGTACGAGGACATGACCAAGGAGCAGCTCTACGACCGGGCCAAGCGGGTCGGGATCGAGGGCCGCTCCGAGATGAGCAAGAGCGAGCTGATCTCGGCGCTCCGCAACCACTGACCAGCCCCGGCGCCGCGGCGCCGGTCTCGTGCCCCGCGAATCGGCGAGCGGCGCCGCGATGCGCCCGCCCGTGCCGATCGCCGCGACACCACCACCGGAGAGAGCGAGCGGTCCACTGAAGCTGCACACCGGAACACCCTTCTGGATCTCGGGCGACCGGCGCCCGCCGCACTTCCCGCCCCTGGAGGCGAGCGTGGCGTGCGATGTGGCCGTCATCGGCGGCGGGATCGCGGGCGCCCTCGTCGCCGACGCGGTCTCACGCGACGGAGGCTCAGTCGTCGTGCTCGACCGGCGAGAGACCGGCGCCGGCTCCACGGCCGCGAGCACGGCGCTCCTCCAGTACGAGCTCGACGTGCCGCTCCACGAGCTCTCGGGGCTGATCGGGCCTGCCGACGCGGAGCGGGCCTTCCGGGTCGGTATCGAGGCGATTGACGTGCTCGAGGAGCGCTGCCTCGAGCTGGGAGCGCCCTTCGAGCGCGTGCCCTCGCTCCACTTCACCCGCGACGAGGCGTCGCTCGGGGGGCTCCGCGCCGAGTATGCGGCCCGCCGCCGCGCCGGGTTCGCCGTCCGCTGGCTCTCGCCCGGCGCGCTGCGCTCGGAGTGGGGGATCCACGCGCGCGGCGCCATCCTCTCCGAGGTCGCCGCGCAGACCGACCCCCTCGCGCTGTGCAGCGCCCTGCTGCGCCGCGCCGCCGAACGCGGCGCCCGCGTGCATGCCCGCACGCCCGTGACGGCCATCCTGCATCGGGGGGAGCACCGCGTTCTCTGCACGCGGAACGGAGCAACCGTGCGGGCCGACCTCGTCGTGCACGCCGGCGGGTACGAGGCCGCGAGGCTGCTCCCGCCGGGGCTCGTCGAGCTGCACTCCACTTACGCCCTCGCCACGCGCCCGGTCCCCCGGGAGGCGCCGCGCCCGCGCCGGTGCACGCTCTGGGAGTACGCCTCGCCCTACCTCTACGCGCGGTGGGCCGGTGACCGTCTGCTCGTCGGCGGCGGGGACGAGCCCTTCGCGGCCGAGTCGGCGCAGAACGCGGCGATCCCCCACAAGACGAGAGCGCTGCTCGAGCAGTTCGGCCGCCTCGTGCCCCACCTGAAGCTCGAGGCCGCCCACGCCTGGGCCGGCCCCTTCGCCTCCACCCCGGACGGCATCGGCTACATCGGCCCGCTCCCGGACGACGCATCGGTCCTCCTCGCCCTGGGCTTTGGCGGCAACGGCATCACGTTCGCGGCTGTCGCGGCCCGGCTGATCGCCGATCGCGCGTCCGGCCGCCCCAACCCCGACGCCCGCCTCTTCGCGTTTGAGCGGGACACCGTGGCCCGGCCTGAGGCGGCGTGCTCCGTCACCGGCGGTGAACCCTGATTCACGCGCTGCTCACCGGGGCGTCAGGCGCGCGTCGCACTATCCAATCGCGAGGCTCTTCATGGCACAGCGACAGGCGCAGCAAACCTACCCACGACCGCCATTCCCCGAGCAGCATCAGCAGCCGCCGGGGCTGGAGTCAGCGCTCGATCCCGCGCCGCGTTGGCGGGGCGAGCGGTACAGGCCGGCGGGCAAGCTCGAGGGTTTGAGCGCGCTCATCACCGGGGGCGACTCCGGCATCGGGCGCGCCGTGGCCTACTTCTACGCGAGGGAGGGCGCCGACGTCGCGATCACGTACCTCCCCGAGGAGCAGTCCGATGCGGAGACGACGCGAGCCGCCGTCGAGGAGCTCGGGCGGCGATGCCTGCTTCTGCCGGGCGACCTCCGCGGGGCGGAGTTCTGCGACGAGGCGGTCGGGCGCACGCTCCGCGAGCTGGGGCGCCTCGATGTCCTCGTCCACAACGCGGCGTGGCAGAACCGAAAGCCGGTCGAGGAGCTCTCCGAGGCCGAGCTCGACGCCACGCTCAAGACCAACGTCTACGCGTACCTCCGCCTCGCCCGCGCCGCGGTCCCGCATCTTGGACCGGGCAGCTCGATCATCGCGACCGGCTCGATCGTCGGGCTGAGCGGCTCCGACGAGCTCAGCGACTACGGCGCCACCAAGGGCGCCATCCACGCGATCACCAAGTGCCTGGCGAAGGAGCTCCTCGAGAAGGGCATCCGGGTCAACTGCGTCGCTCCGGGGCCCGTGTGGACGCCCCTGAACCCGTCCGACACCGGCCTCGAGCCCGAGGAGGTGGCCCGGTTCGGCGAGGAGTCGACCGCCATGGGTCGTCCCGCGCAGCCCGAGGAGATCGCCCCGGCGTTCGTGTTTCTCGCCTCTCCGGCCGACTCGGGATTCATCACCGGCGTCGTGCTGCCCATCACCGGCGAGCCCGTCTGACCAGGGCGAGGAGGCCGCATGCGCCCCATCTGGAAAGGTCACATCTCCTTCGGGCTCGTGAACGTCCCCGTCACGCTCTACCCCGCCGAGCAGCGGGACGAGGCGCACTTCCACATGATCGACAGCCGGAACAACGCGCGGGTCCGGTACCAGCGCGTCAACGCGGACACCGGCGAGGAGGTGCCCTGGGAGGAGATCGTCAAGGGCTACGAGCACGAGGAGGGCAACTACGTCATCATCGGCAAGGACGAGCTCGAGAACTTGGCGCCCGAGGTCACGCGCACCGTCGAGATCGAGTCGTTCGTCGATCTCGCCGAGATAGACCTGATCTACTTCGACAAGCCCTATTACCTCGAGCCCGCCAAGAACGGCGAGAAGGGGTACGCCCTCCTCAGGGAGACGCTCCGCGAGACGGGCAAGGCCGGGATCGCCAGAGTCGTCCTCCGCACGCGGCAGTACATCGCCGCGATGGTCCCCCGCGACGACGTGCTCGTCCTCAACCTGCTCCGCTACCAGGGGGAGCTCCGCTCCACCGACGACCTCAAGCTCCCCGGCGACCCGGCCGAGATCGGCACCAGCAGGCAGGAGCTGAAGATGGCCCGCATGCTCGTCGAGTCGATGACCGCCGAGTGGGACCCCGCGGCCTACCACGACGAGTTCCGCGAACAGCTCATGACCTGGATCCAGAAGCGCATCGACTCCGGCCAGATCCACCGAGCTCCGGAGGTCGAGCCCATCGCCGACGACGCCCCCGGACCGATCAACCTGATGGAGGCGCTCAAGAAGAGCCTCAACCAGCAGCAGAAGCCGGCGAGGAAGGCCGGCAAGTCCGCCCCCAAGAAGCAGCCGAAGAAGAAGGCCGGCTGAGGCCCCGGCCGCGCGCATGTCGCTCCAGAGCTACAGGACCAAGCGGGACTTCCGACGCACGCCGGAGCCGGCCGGCGGGCGCGGCGGGCGCGCGCGAGAAGGAAAGAAGCCCGAACCCGGCGCCGCGCGGTTCGTGGTCCAGAAGCACGACGCCTCGCGCCTCCACTACGACCTCCGACTCCAGATCGACGGCGCCCTCGCCTCGTGGGCCGTGCCCAAGGGGCCCTCGCTCGTCCCCGGCCAGAAACGCCTCGCGGTGCATGTCGAGGACCACCCCCTCGAGTACGCCGACTTCGAGGGCGTCATCCCCGAGGGCCAGTACGGCGCCGGCGCCGTCATGGTCTGGGACACCGGCACGTGGCGGCCCGAGGGCGACCCGGCCGAGGCGATCAGGCGGGGCAAGCTCACCTTCTCCCTCCGCGGCCAGAAGCTCCAAGGCCGCTGGACGCTCACCCGCCTCCGCGCCGGCACGTCACGCGATGCGAGCGGGGACAACTGGCTCCTCATCAAGCGCGGCGACGACGGCGCCCCTCCTGGCGACGCCGACACGATCCTCGAGTCGCGCCCCGAGAGCGTCAAGACCGGTCGGTCGCTCGAGGAGATCGCCGGCGAGGAAGGCGGCGCCGGCAAGGGCCGCCGGAGCGCGGTCGCCACGCGGAAGAAGTCGCGCGCCGGGGCCGCGCCCTCCGCCGCGCCGGACCCCGCGGGCATCGCCGGCGCGCGCAAGGCCCCCGTGCCCCGCGGGCTCGCCCCCCAGCTGTCCACCCTCGCCGACTCCCCGCCCGACGGCGACGGCTGGATTCACGAGATCAAGTTCGACGGCTACCGCCTGCTGGCGCACCTCGACCGGTCGCGCGTGCGGCTCCTCACCCGCGCCGGCCACGACTGGACGCGCCGCTTCCCGCCCATCGCGGACGCGCTCGCGAAGCTCCCGCTGCGGAGCGCCGTCATCGACGGCGAGGCGGCCATCCTCGATGCGGGGGGCCATACCTCCTTCCAGCGTCTGCAGAACGCCATCAAGGCACGCGACTTCGCCGATCTCGTCTTCTTCGTCTTCGACCTGCCTTATCTCGACGGCTACGACCTTACGCACGCGCCGCTGCTCGAGCGCAAGGAGGCCCTCCGCGCGATCGTTCCCGCTGTCGACGAGGGGATTCTCCGCTACTCCGACCACGTGCGCGGCGGCGGGCCGGCCGTCCGGAAGAACGCGTGCGAGCTCGCCCTCGAGGGCATCATCTCCAAGCGCATCGACGCCCCCTACACGCCGCGACGCTCCAGCGCCTGGCTCAAGATCAAGTGCTCGCGCCGGCAGGAATTCGTCGTCATCGGGTGGTCGCCGCCGAGCGGCTCGCGCAAGCACTTCGGCTCGCTCCTCCTCGGCGCCTACGACTCCGACGGCGGGCTCGCCTACACCGGACGGGTCGGAACCGGCTTCACCGCCGCCTCGCTCCGTGATCTCAAGCATCGTCTCGACGCCCTCGAGCGGAAGTCATGCCCGGCCGACGAGCCGCCCGCGCCCGGCGAGCGTCGCGGCGTGCGCTGGGTCAGGCCGGAGCTCGTCGTCGAGGTGGAGTTCACACAGTGGACCGACGACGGACGCCTGCGTCACCCCTCCTTCCAGGGGCTGCGCGAGGACAAGGAGGCCGCGAGCGTGCGCGTCGAGGAGGCGAAGGTGAACGCAAAGCCGGCGCGCCGGGCCAAGGCGGACTCACCCCCCGCCAAGCAAGGGCCCGGCGGACGCGCCGCACGCCCCACGGAGCGCCCGCCCGGCGCGCCGACGGTCGCCGGGGTGAGGCTCTCGAATGCCGATCGCATCCTCTACCCCGACCAGGGCCAGACCAAGCTCGACGTCGCACGCTACTACGAGGCCGTCGCCGCCCGCATCCTCCCGCACGTCATCGATCGTCCACTGAGCACCGTCCGCTGCCCGCGGGGACGCGCAGGCAAGTGCTTCTTCCAGAAGCACCTCGGCGCCACGCTCGGCCCGCCCATCAAGCCGCTCGCCGTCCGCGAGAAGGGCGGGACGGCCGAGTACATCAGCGTCGATTCTCCCGAGGGCCTCATCGCGCTCGTCCAGTTCGGCGTGCTCGAGATCCACCCCTGGGGATCGCGCTCCGGGCACATCGAGCGGCCCGACATCATCACCTTCGATCTCGACCCCGCGCCCGGCGTGCCCTTTGAGCGAGTGAAGGCCGCGGCAAGGCGCGTGCGCGACGAGCTCGGCGCGGACGGACTGGAGTCCTTCGTGAAGACGACCGGTGGCAAGGGCCTCCACGTCGTCGCCCCCCTCCGCCCGGAGGCCGGATGGGACGCGGTCAAGGCCTACTGCGCCCGCGTGGCCCGGCGCGTCGTCGCCTCAGACCCCGCGGAGTACATCGCGACCGCCAGCAAGGCGAAGCGCACCGGGAAGATCTTCATCGACTATCTCAGGAACAGCCGCGGCGCAACCGCCATCGCCCCATACTCCACGCGCGCCCGCCCCGGCGCCCCCGTCGCGATGCCGCTCCGCTGGGACGAGCTCACCGGGCTCGAGTCCGCCGACGCGTACACGATCCGCAGCGCGCCCGCGAGAATCGCCCGACAGAAGCGCGACCCGTGGGCGGCGTTCGAGCGTGCCGCGCGATCGCTCCCGGACACAGCATCATGAGCAGGCCCGGCCGGTCGGTGAAGCCTCCCCGCCGCCGGGATGCACGCCGGACATCGGTCACCGAAACGCTCACTTGATATGGCAAGTGAGGCACAGGGCGCTGCCGGAGTTGTCGAGGACGAG
>CAYTAH010000071.1:0-11159 GCA_964435785.1 uncultured Phycisphaeraceae bacterium
TTCGGCCGCGACGCACCAATGCCGTGGACAACCCTCACTCGTGCCGCATCACCGCCAGCCGCTCCAGGGCCCACTCGCGCCACCGCTCGTTCTCGCCGCGCAGAGCGATCTCCCGGAGGTCGGACTCGACCTCAGGATCGTCGCGGCTCTCTGCGGGCCGGTGACGCACCCGGCAGCGGGTCATGGCTTGAATAGTCTGGATGTGCCCGGGGTAGACCTCGAGCGCCGCGCGGTACTCGCCCAGCGCCTCGTCGATGCGCCCGGCCCGCTCGAGCGTGAGCGCGAGGTTGAGACGGGGATCTGCCAGCCCCGGAAGAAGTTTCCGGGCCCATTCGAACTCCTGCGCCGCCTCGAACAGCTCGCCGCGCTTGAGGAAGATCACGCCGAGGTTGTTGTGCGCGGGGCCGTGGAAGAGGTCGGCGGTGAGCGCCTCGCGGAGCAGCCGCTCGGCCTTCTCCGGGTCGCGGTCGAGCACGCGCACCGCCTCCTGGGTCAGGCGCTGGGCCTCGAGCGGGTTGCGTGCCGACTCGGGGATGGTCGTGTAGGGGCCGCGAGGCGCCGCGCGACAGCCGGCGAGCACGAGGGCGATCAGGATGGCCAGGGCGACACGGATCATGGCTGGCTCGTCCCGGCGAGAGTGTTGGGAACATACACGGCCGAGGCGGTGAGCGTGGCGCGGTAGGCGCCGCTCTGGGCGGCCAGGTCCACGCCCGTCACCGTCCACGGCGCCTGGTCGCGTCGCCACCGGTCGAGCAGGCTACCCAGCTCGTCGAGCGTCAGCGGCTCGAGCACGATGCGGACGGTCTGCACCCGCCGCGCGCCGTCGAGCGATTGATCGCCCCCGGGGTTGACCGACTGCACGCGGACGTGGGAGAGGCCCGCGGCGGCCAGGGTCTCGTTGACCCTCCGGAACACATCCTGCTGGGGCTGCTCCCCCGCCGCGACGGTCTGGGACCTGGAGCGCAGGGCCAGCACCCGCGCGGCGTCGGCCTTGACCTGGGCGAACTGCGCCTCTGCCCCGTGCGCCCGGGCCCGGGCGGCCGCCTCTTGGCGGGCGCTCGCGGCGATCACCAGCAGGGCCGCCGCCACCGACAGCGTGTATACAAGGATTGCGGCGCGGCGGGTCACGGGATCGGCTCCATGCGGACGCGGACGGTGAGCCCGTCGCGCTCGCGCTGCACGGTGGGCTGGCTCACCCGCCAGCCGGGCGGGGGTTTCAACTCACGCTCCAGCCGCTCGGCCGAGGACTCGTCGGGCAGACGCACGGTGAGCGTGATCGCGCCCGCGGCGGCGGTGAGCGACTCGGTGGACGCGGGGAGGCCCGGGGGCCAGGAGGCCAGCACCGCCGCGAGCGTGGGCGCGATCTCGCGGGGCGAACCGGCCGGAGCGTCTGTCCGTGTGCGGTCGAGGGTGCGCAGCTCAGCGATCAGCCTGGCGGCCGGTGGGACAGAGCCCGTCGAAGCCGGCAGCACCCGGTCGTACACGCCCGCGGTCGCCTGGGCGAACGACTCGGAGATCTCATGCCACCGCGATGCCCGACGGAGCTGGCCCCAGCCCACGGCGAGCGCGCAGACCAGAATCGCGGCGCAGGCCATGAAGGTCACGCGGCGGCGGGCGCGGCGGATGGCCCCCGGCTCGGATGCACCAACAAGGAGATTGATTGTGACCGGATCGACCGCCCCGTCCAGGAACTGGGGCATGGTCTCCGGGCCGAGCACCAGAGCGCCATCATCATGCGCGGCGAGCTGCTCGCGGTCCATGCCGCAGGCGAGGAAGCGTCCGTCGCTGAGCGGGAGATAGACCGCGTGCACGCGCTCGACGGGCACGGGCAGGACCGACTCGAACAGGTAGCCCAGCGCCGTGAGGCGGTCCCGCGCGGCCGGGGCATCGAGCACTGCCCAGTACAACCGCTCCGGAGGGAGGCGGACCTCGCTGAGCGTGGATGTCGCGGTGGCGGTGGTCATCGACGGTCCCCGTCGGCTTGTGGGGGTTCGCGCAGTGCCAGCCTGCTCGTCCGCCCCGCGCTCTCCAGGAACACCACGCCGGGCTCGATCGTGACCACGGTGACGGCGCCGACCCGCTCGCCGGATGCGACCAGGTGCAGCTTGTCGGTGTCGGGGTCGTAGAGCGCCGCGCGGAGGATGACGGCTCCGATCTCGTCGGTGTCGTGGACGATGCCAATGAGCTGGAGCCTCGGCGGCGGAACCGGCGCGGTCGTCTCGACCGTCGCGGAGGATCGCTTCGTCGCGGCGGGAGGGTTCCAGATGGCCGCGGCGAAGGCGGCACGGTCGAAGGGCTCGATCGTTTCGCCTCCGCTACCGTCAGGCGGGGGTGCATCCAGCTCCGCGCCGACCACGGGCTGCGCCGGCAGGGGTCGCAGAGCCCATGCCAGCGAGATCGCAAGGGCAAGAGCGGCGACGGCGATCGTCGATCGCTGACGCCTCCTCCAAGCCGAGATGGTGTCACTCGTCGATCGCAAGGCGCTGAACCCTCTCCCAGTTGCTGCCGGTGTCGGCGTAGACGCACCACCACGAGCGGCGCAGCCCCCCGGCGACACAATCAACCCGGAACGCCCACGCGGTGCTCATGGTCACGGGCAGGGGAATGTCATCGTCGGTGCGAGGGTTATCATGGGGGGCCTTGAGCGCACCCGGTGAGGCGACACGCCCGGCGGCGCGCGCCTCGAGCACGGCCTCGAGCCCGCCGAGCCCCCGCGCGGCGTAGACCGCCTCCAGCAGGGGGATGGGCGCGGTGTTGACATTGACCGCCGGTGGCCGCCCCGGGCGCGGCGGGTTGTGCGTCGCCAGCACCTCACCTACGGCCGGGACGGGACTCTCCTGCGCGCACGGGTAGGTGGGCCGATCCCCGGTGAGCAGGTCGAGGCCGGGGTGCGCCTTGAACGCTTCACCCGCGCGATCTAGCGCGTCGAGGACATCGGCCGGGAGTATCGCGCCACCCCATGACGCGCCCCACGAGGTGGGCGCCATGCCACACTGATCGAAGGCGGTTATGACGACCCGGCATCTCTGGTCGCCGAATTCGACAGCGTCGTCGAGGACGGCGACGCGTGGGCTCGCCGCCTCCGGCGGCAGCACCGTACGCCCGGAGTGCCGATGGAGCCAGTCCAAGATCGGAGACTCCGCGGCGTCGAGCAGCGCGTCGGCGGCCGTGGCCCGGCGCGCTGACTCGGCGTGTAGCCTGGCGGCCGTGGCGACGCGCGCGAGCCCGGCCGCGGCGGTCACCGCGAGCACCAGCGTCGCCAGGACGAGGAGCAGAGCGATGCCGCGACGGGATCGTGGGGAACGACTCATCGCAGGTCCTCCCGCGAGAGACGCCACGCCCGCTCGACCGACGCGACCGCATTGTGCACGAGCCGCAGGGTGAGCAGCACGCGCCGGTCCTCCAACTCCTGCGTGTCCACCTCCAACGCCGCGACCTCGTCGAGCAGAGGGCGCGACGCGAGTGCCCGCCCTTCGCCGTCGAGCCAGTCCGCGCGGAGCACACCGCCCGTCACGTGCAACCGCATCGACGCAGCGACCGCAGGCCGAACGCCCGAGACCGCCGCCCGTGTGCCCACCGTGATCGAGCCGTCGCCGCTCTCTACGCGCGGCCCACATTCTCTCCGACCCTCACCAGAGCGCATGCGTACATCTTCGACGGCGAACGCCTCGTCCACGAGGTCGAGCGAACGCTCCGCCGCCGCACGCCAGGACGCTCGTCCACCCTCGGTCGCAAGCGCCCGCGCGGCGGCGGTCGTCCACGAGACGCACGCGAGCGCCAGCCCCGAGAGCAGGGCCAGGGCCAGCAGCAACTCCACCATGGTCATGCCATGCCTCATGGCGACCGCTCCGGGGGAGGTTCGGGGAGGCGTAGCCAGCGAGGGATCTCCACGCCCCCCACGAAGAACACGGCCCAGGCGTGCGGGCTGAGATGCTCGTCTCCCTGGACGCGCATCCCCAGCCGGACCCTCGCCTGGTACTCCCGCTCGTGCACGGTCCACCGCAGCTCGGACCCCTCCGGCTGCTCGAGCAGCTCGCAGGCAAGCGAGGGCCTCTGTCGCAGCAGGTCATCCACGGCCTCGGAGAACTCCCGCGAGGGCTCGAGTGCGACCGCCTTCGCTGCCTGTAGGTCGCGTCGTGCGCCGGTGACCAATGGCAAGCAGGCGACGACGATCAGCGTGAGCAGCGCCGCCGCGGCTACGACCTCGATAAGCGTGAGGCCCGTTCTGGTGGGGTTCGTGGGGGTTGTGGGGGTCGAAGGGGTCATGGGCTGGCCTCTGCGAAGGCGTACCCGGTAAGACCGGAGACGAGCGTCTGCGTGCGTCGATCACCCGAGTGGAGCGAGAGCGTGTAGTCGGGGCTCCGCCCCCGCGTGTCGATCCGCACCCCGTCGAGCGGCGTGCCAGTCCCTGGCTCGATCAGCACGACCTCGACGGTGCGGGGAAGCTCACGCTCGAACGTCGCGGCGTTCCCGACATGCACCGAGACGCGGCCCTCCGAAACGCGGAGCACAGCGGGTTCTCCCTGCATGGCCACTGCACGGGCGCGCGCGTCGAGGTCGAGGACGAGCGTCCTCGCCTCGCGCAGCCTCGCCTCAGCAGCGGAAGAGGAAAGCCCCGCCGCGAGCGTGGCCACGGCCAGCGCCAGCAGCGCGACCACCGCGAGGCATTCGATCAGCGTGAATCCTCTTGGCGCTCGCTTCGCGCTCTTCGCGGCCTTCGCGTTCATCATCCTCGCGTTCACTTCTTGCCCCGCAGGCTCACGGACGTGATGTCGGCGCTCTCGCCCTCGCCGCCGAGCTGGCCGTCGGCCCCGTAGCTGACCACCTCGTAGGGGTGGCCCTCGGGGCCGGGCGTGATGTAGACATAGGGGCGGTCCCAGGGGTCGAAGAGGTTGTCGGAGGGGAGGTAGTAGGCGCTCGTGGGCGGGGCCTCGGCGAGCGCCCGCAGGCCGGTGTCCAGGTCCGGCCAGGCGCTCTGGTCCATGTAGTAGACCTCGAGCCTGCCGACGATCTGCCCGATGCCGGTCTTGGCGAGCTCGTGCTTCCCCTTGCCGAAGGCGCCGCTAAACCCGATCGCGAGTGTCCCCGCGAGCAGGCCGAGGATCACGACCACCGCCAGCACCTCGACGAGCGTCATGCCGCGGCGTGCGTTCGTGCGGGTGGGGTGTGCTCGTGGGGGCGGGGGCGTGGGGGATGGGGATTTCATCCGATGATCTCCTGGAGTTTCAGGATGGGCAGCACGGCCCCCATCACCACGACACCGATGAGCGTCGCGAGCAGCAGTATCACCGCGGGCTCGAGCAGGCTGGCGAGGCGGTCAATGGCTCGTGAGGCGGATCGGCGCGTCCGCTCGGCCAGCCGGGCGAGGATCTCGGGGAGCTCGCCCGCGCTCTCGCCGATGGCGATGAGCCTGCGACACTCGTCGCCGAACCAGGCCGGGTCGGCGAGCGCATCGGCGAATCCCGAGCCCCGCTCGATCTCGCTTGCGGCGTGCTCCAGTGCCCTCGATAGCGGACCCCCAAGGAGGCCCGAGACCGTGGGCGCGGTGATGCGCAGCGACTCGACCAGCGGCACGCCCGTCCGCACCAGCTCGGCTAGGCCCGACCACGCGCGGGCGAGGATTGCGCGGCGTGCGAAGCCCGGGATCGGCACGCGGAGCCGCCAGCCCCGGCGGCGGAGTTGGGCGAGCCCGACCAAGAACCCGATGACGAGCAGGGAGAGCGCGAGTGCCCCGAGGAACCCGTACTCCAGCAGCCCGCGCCCCAGCGCCATGATCGCCAGCGTCAGCCCCGGCGGCTCGATTCCGGCATCGCGGAGGATGCCGACGAGGTCCGGGAGGGTTTTGACGCTCAGGAACACGACCACGCCCACGCCGACGCAGAAGACCACGGAGGGGTAGGTCAACGCCCCGACGATCTTCGCCGAGAGAGCGCCCGAGCGCTCGTGCCGCTCGGCGAGCGCGCGGAGCACTGGCGGCAACTCTCCCGAGGCCCGCGCCGCGCGGACCATGGCGACCTCCGCCGGCTCGAACCACCAGGGGTGCTGCTCCATGCACTCGTCCAACGCGGACCCGTCACGCAGGGTCTCGCGCAGCTCGGTGAGCATCGTGCGGAGCGCGGACCTTGAGCGGCTAGTGGCCAGCGTGGTCACCGCGTCCACCACCGGGAGCCCGGCCTCGAGCATCGTCGCCAGGCTGTCGTACAGCTCGGCCTTCGGTCCTACCCGCCGCGCACGGACATGGCGCTGAAGGGTGGAGGAGATTGGTGCTAGGTAGCGAGACACAGACGCGGATGTGAGAACGGCTCTATGCGCCGGGCGCGCCTCGATGACCTGCAGACCGATGCGTCGCAGGGAGGCGCGAAGCGCCGCCGGCGACTCGGCCGCCAGCTCTCCCGCCACGGGCGCGGCGACCGCGCCGTCGAGCGGGATCGCTCTGTAGCGGTAGACGGTCACGCCAAGCCTCCCACGACGCGCTCCAGTTCGAGCCGGCTCGTCCGGCCCGCCCCAACCAGCGCCTCGCCCTCCTGCTCCAGGCCGCGCACGCCCCGGGACCGGACGAGCTGTCGGATCAGCGACGCCGACGAGCCCTTGGTGATCAGGTCTCGGACGGGGTCGTCGATTGCGATGAGCTCGAAGATTGCCGTCCGCCCGCTGTACCCCGAGCGGAAGCACGCCTCGCACCCCTCGCCGCCGCACGAGGCGTGCTGGAGCCGCAGCAGCCGCTGTGCGAGTACCGCCGAGACCGACGAGGCGACGAGGTATGGCTCGACGCCGAGGTCGAGCAGCCTCGTCACCGCCGTGGCCGCGTCGTTGGTGTGGAGCGTCGAGAACACCAGGTGTCCCGTGAGGCTCGCCTGGATGGCGATGCGGGCGGTCTCTGCGTCGCGGATCTCGCCAACCATTATGACATCGGGGTCCTGCCGGAGGATGTGTCGCAGGCCGCTGGCGAAGGTCACGCCCTTCTTCGTGTTCACCTGTGCCTGGCTGATCGCCAGGCCCGCGGTGGCCAGCTCGTATTCGATCGGGTCCTCGATGGTCATGATGTTGAGGTCGCCCCCGTCGAGCCTGCGCGCTCCCCGGGTATCAAGGGAATCCGCGCGCGTGGCGAGCCAGCGCAACGTCGTGTAGAGCGTCGTCGTCTTGCCCGAGCCGGTAGGCCCGGTCACCAGCACGATCCCGCTGGTGCGCCCGGCGCTGACGAGGAACGCCCGCTCGACCTCCCTCGGCATGCCGAGCGACGCGAAGTCGTCGAGGCCCGGCCCGTGGCCCACGTCGAGCAAGCGCAGCACCGCCCGCTCGCCGTAGCTGGTGGGGAGCGTGCTGATGCGCAAGTCCACGGCGCGCCCGGCGCCGATGGTCACCGTCGCCCGCCCGTCCTGGGGGATCCGCCGCTCGGCGATGTCCATGCGGCCCATGACCTTGATCCGGCTGACGATCGGGGCCGTGAGCTTCGGCGCGACCTCGCGCACGGTCTGGAGCACCCCGTCGAGGCGGTAGCGCACCAGCGTGCGGTCAGCCAGAGGCTGGACGTGGATGTCGCTGGCGCCGCGCGCGAGCGCCTCGAAGAGCAGCGCGTCCACGAGTTTCACGACGGGACCCTTGCCCTCGGTCGAGAGCAGGTCGCGGTCGGCCAGGGTCAACAAACGCTCGACATCCGTCTCCACCTCGGCGGCGGCCGGCGGGTCGGAGGGCTCTTGCCGCGTCGCCCCGTACGCCTCGTCGATCCGGCGCGCCAGCTCCTCGTCGGGCCGGATCTCCGTCGCGGTCGGCGTGCCCAGGCGCACGCCCACGTTGAACACCGCGGCGGGGTTAGAGCGCTCGCTGACCAGCAGCCGCTCGACGCCCTCGCGCGTGCCGGCTCCGAGGACCAGGTGCTGCCGGGCAAAGTCGCGGGGGATCAGGCGTAGGAACGCCTCGCTCGGCAGACCCAGCGAGGAAGGAGCGACAGCCTGCTTCGCAACGGTCGTCACCGGATCACCATGGGTTGGGGGACGGGCCAGCCATCATCGACACCCACGCCGGCTGCGTCCCGGTCGCTCAGGTACTTCAGATCCTCGAAGTCGCGGTCGCGCAGGATCGTCGGCCGGATGAACACATAGAACCGGGTACGGCTGGCCGACTTGCTCCGATTCTTGAACGCCTCGCCGAGCACGGGTACGTCCTTGAGGAGTGGGATCCCGCTCTCGGCGTAACCCTCCGTGGTCAGCTCGATCCCCCCGACCGCGATCGTGTAGCCGTCGGGGATCGTCGCCACGCTGTCGATCGAGTTCTGCTGCCGGGGCGGGGGCACGGAAGGATCGGCCGCCTCGCCGACGAAGGCACTCAGGGAGACCTGGTACTCCAGGCGCAGGTGGTCGCCCTCGGCAATCTGCGGCGTCACGCTGACCTCGGTCCCGGCGTTCGAGGAGCCGCCGAACGAGGTCGTCGCCACGGTGTCCGAGGCATTGAGCGTGGTGTAGGGCTGCTCGAGCACGGAGTTGATGTTCGCCTGCTCGTTGCTGGCCACCAGCACCTTGGGCATACTGAGCGAGCGGCCGTCGTTGAGCGTCTGCAGCGCCCGCAGCACCACCGCGAAGTCCCCGGGGTTCAGCACGATGCCGGTGAACCCCGCGCCGCGGTTGCCCTCGATGCCGCCTGACCCCGCCCCCGTCGAGCTGAGGCCGAAGAGCGAGCTGAGCTTGGCGATCGTGTCGTTGGGGCCGTTGATCAGCGCCTCGATCTCGACGCCCAGGTCCAGGGCGTCGCTCTCGGAGAGGCTGATGATGAGCACCTCGAGGAGCACCTGCGGCCTGCGAACATCCAGGTCGCGGAGGAGCTGCTCCAGCCGCTGGAGCTCCTGGGCCTCACCGATGGCGATGATGGAATTGGTCGCCGGGTCGCTGGTCAGTTGCAGAGAGTCCCGCGCGGCAGGTAGGGAAGCGCCCGGCGCCGCGTTTGCATCGGCGACACCCGCGGACACTTGCGGCAGTCCGATCGCCCCGGAGGCGATCAGGGACCGCACGACGCCCAGCACCTCTTCGGCGTCCCGGTTCTTGAGCTTGAATGTCCGCGTCGGCCGCCGCGACGCTTCGGGCGCCTCGGTCAGGCGCTCGAGCAGCGAGCGAACCTGCGCCTGCTGCGCCGCGCTCGCCGTGACCAACAGCGTCCCGGTGAGTTCGTCCGCGACGACGCGGAAGCGCTCGTCGCCGCCCACCAGCCGCTCGACCGACGCGGCGACCTCCTTGAGCGAGAAGGCCCGCGGCGTGTACGTCACCGTCTCGACCGCCTCGCGCTGGTCGAGCTGCCGGACCAGCTCGCGCCAGCGCTCGACCTCGTCGGCGGGGGCCACGACCAACAGCGAGCGGTCGTCGGTCCCGGCAAGGACCTCGCCCCGCAGGGCGGCCGCGCCAGCCGCGGCGCGCTTGGCCGCGATCTGGGAGAGCAGCGTCACCATCCGGCTCGCGGGGAGATTGGCCAGGGGGATCTCGAACGGGGCGAGCGCCGCGGCGCCGGCTTCCAGGGCATCGACCACCCGGAGCGCAGCTTCGACGCGGGGCGCGAGGTCGGCGACGATCACGGACCGCGACTCGGCGATGGCGGTGACCGTCCCTGATGATGAGAGGATCGGCTTGACGGCCGCCACGGCATCCTCGGGCCTGCGGGATTGGAGTGGGACCAGCACAGCCCGGAACCCCGCCGGGCTGACCGCTTCCTCATCGGGCGCTTCCAGGCGCGCGAGCCCCGCGGCGGACGCGAGCGGCACCACGCTCAGGGTGTCCCCGCCGTCCATCCGCACCGTCGTGAAGCCCCGCGCCGCCAGCAGACGGTTGGTGAGGTTCCACAGTTCTGCGTCGGACACCTCATCGTTGAGGCGGAGTGTGACAGATCCGCTCAGCTTCGTGTCGTACTCGATGTTCACGCCCGCGCGCTGCGCGGCGAGGTCCACGAGGCGAGCAAGTTCAACCTGTTCTGACAGCGAGGTTGTCGCCGGGGGTTGTGCATGGCCGATGCCACCGACCTGTGCGAAGAGGCACCCGGTGATGATCCATCGACGCCTGCGCGAATCTACCCACATACGGCCCGCCTTCGGAGCTTCCTGGGGCGTCGAATCCTCAGATCTGGGGGGAGCAAGGTGCCGCTCCCCGGCCGGTGTCGGTTCGTCCACGGCTTCGCTGTCGGAAGGGTGCCGGTGGGAGAATTGAACCGGACTTTGTGCTCCGCTATAGTCGGTGGGCGGGCCGAGGAGGGGTCGTGATGAACACCGAGGAGGGGGACCTGGATTGGGAGGACATCCAGAGGTGCGCGTGGCTCCTCAAGTTCTTGGCGGTGCCGACCCGGCTCGAGTCGCTGCTCCAGGTGGCGCTGTGCCCGGCGTGCGTGAAGGAGATTGCGGCACGAACGTCGCTCGACGACTCGCTGCTGAGCCATAACCTCGGTGGGCTGGCGCAGCGGGGACTCGTCCGATTCACGCCGCGGGGCAGCCACCACGTGTACACGGTCTCGGAGATTGTCACGGCGGACTGCTCGGCAGGCTGGCTGAGCGTGAGCGTGCACGCGGACAGATTCGAGGCCTCGATGCGGGTACGGCTCCGGTCTGCCCGAGTGATCACATCGGGGGATCGGGCTGCGGGGGACGGGGAGCCTGAGCCAGCCGGCGCAGTTCGCGCGCCTCGGGCAGGTGCTCGGAAGTCGAGCCGTCGGCCCAGACGATCGTGATCGAGCACAGCATGCCCTCTTCGTCAACCTCCCACGCGACCACGCGGCCCGGCTCGGGCGGTGCGTCCGGCCCCGGCTCGCAATGCTCGGTGTTCCAGCCGACGCCGAAGCCCTCGCGCATCTCGGCGGCGTCGAAGAGCCGCGCCGGCCCGCGCTCGTACCACACGGAGTCGGCGAGATCGTTGAGCAGGTCCATCGCTCTGATCCCCAGGATCGCCTGGCGGCGGTCACGGGGGTCGAGTTCCGAGAACGGCACCAGGGCGTCGTGCCGCCTGGATGCCTCGTCGTAGCGCGGCCCGTGCGACCAACCCTCGAGCTCAAGGCGCTCGCGCCACAGATCGTGGGCGATCTCGGCGAGGCGGACGATGGTCTGCTGGGTATCCATGCTGTTAGCGCCACGGAATACATAGGGGGCGCGCCGCCGGGAATCTCGTCGGTGCCGCGGTCCCATTCACCGGGGAATC
>CAYTAH010000072.1:0-1866 GCA_964435785.1 uncultured Phycisphaeraceae bacterium
GCCGCGCCGCCCGGCCCGGGCACCATCGAGCCGAGGTATCCCGGCAGGGCGTCCCCCACGTCGATCCGCCTCATGCCCCCCGTGGCGCGATCGAACACGAAGACCTCGCCGAGCGAGCTGGTGAGCATGATGTCGCCGCCATCCATGGGCGCGACGCCGAAGGCTCCTTCTGCGATCGACCAGGAATGCAGCACCGTCCCGTCGAACGAGTATTCCGCGATCCCCCTCCCCTGCGCGCTCCCGCCGCCGCCGGCGAGGAAGCGACCCGGCCCGGAGCGCGCGATCTGGAAGACGCCGCGGAGCCCGGCGTCGGCCCAGGTGTCGGAGAACAGCCCCATGTCGCTCCCGTCGAGCCCGTGCGCCCAGAGCCGGTCGGCCTGCCCTTCCGCGCTGATCACCAGGCCCCCGCCGTAGAGCGCGCTCGTCGTGTTCCGCTGCGTGTTGTGCCATGCCTCGACCTGCTTCGTGTCCGGATCGACGATCGCAAAGCCCTGTCCGTCGACCCCGCCGGTCGCAACGATCACACGGTCGATCGAGGCGGCGTAGTCGATCGAGATCGCGCCGGGCGGTCCGCCGAGGTCGATCGTCCCCAGCCAACTGTCCCCGTCGAGCGAGAACCGCTCGATCCCGCCGATCACCGCGTCGGCCACCCAGATCTCGTCCTTCACCTGCATCGCGTGCCAGGGGACCCCCGCCATGGGCGAGTAGTCGATGAACGTCTCGTCGATCACCGAGCCGTCCACGCCGCTCAGGCGCAGCACGCGCTCGCCGAAGAAGTCCGTTGCGAGGATGTCCGCGCTCGTGGCCGCCGCCGCCGCGGCGCACACGCCCGCACCGAGCCAGATCCGAAGTCTCATGATCCTGTCTCCTCTCCCGCTCGCCTTTCGGCGAAGCTGTTCGCAGTCTACAGCGGCCGCTCGGGCCCGACGCCAGTCAAATCGCCCAAGTTCTCGCGCCGCGCCCCGGGTCGAGCCAGGTCTCGCGCTCCCCCGCCATCGTGACCGGCTGGCCAACCAACCATTGCGGAGCGACCGCCCTTCCCAATCGGCGGCACGTGGCGCCCATGCGCCGTGCGCGCCACCCCCAGTTGTTTGCTTGCACGCCGCCGCTTCCGTGGTAGGTTGTTTGTTGCTTGGCAGGAGCGGTCCCGGCGCCGCCCGGGACAAACCCCGAGGAGATAGACCATGCCCGCATCCGAGCGCCTCGCGTGTGCCTCCATCGTCCTCGCCGGCTGCGCGGCGATCGCCTCCGCCGACGTTCTCTTCAGCAACTTCGCGGCAAACGACGAGTACGACACGGAGCGCGGCTGGACGATGTCCTACGGCGGCCCGCTCGGGGGCGACATCTACGAGCAGGCCGCGCCCTTCACCGTCACCGGCGGCGACTACTACTTCGACTCGGCCGAGGTCGCCGTCCTGCACAACTGGGGGCCGGACATCGTGTACTTCACGCTCCAGGCCGACGAGGGCGGGGTGCCCGGCGCAATCCTCGATTCGACCACCGCCTCCGGCGTCGCTCCCCCCTTCGAGCTGCGCCCGCCGATGGTGGCCGACTTCGGCGGCGACTTCGTCCTGCGCGACGGCGAAACTTACTGGCTCGCCCTCCGCACCGAGGAGACCGACGCCCTCCTCGCCTGGGCCTTCAACATCACCGACGACTTCGGCCTCCGCGCCTGGCGGCTCAACAAGGGCCCGTGGGAACCGGCCTACGGCGACCCCGGCACCGATTCCGAGCGCGGCGTCTTCCGCATCAACGCCACCCCCGTCCCCACGCCCGGCACGCTCGTCCTACTCGGCCTCGGCGCGATCGCCGCGAGGCGACGCCGCTGACCGCCTCTACGAGCCCCGAGCGCAAGCTCGGGCACAC
>CAYTAH010000072.1:1966-10831 GCA_964435785.1 uncultured Phycisphaeraceae bacterium
CGCCTCACAGCCGCGCCGCGATCTCCGCGTTCGCCCGAAGATGCGCCGCGCTCAGCGTCCCCACCACCACGCTCGACACACCGGGCTCACCGAGCGCGAGCCGCAGACAATCCTCGACGCTCTCCCCCGGCGCGCCGACGCCGCCGGAGATCAGCGCCTTCTTCACGAGCACCCCCACCCCCGCCGCCGCGCCCTCTCGCACCACCGGCAGCATCCCCCGCTCGCGCGGGTTGAGCGTGAGCATGAGCACGTCGGACTCGGCCATCGCCGCGCGGGCGCCCGCGACCGTCTTGGCCGAGAAGCCGACCGCCCGCACCTTCCCCTCGCGCTTGAGATCGGCGAGCGCGCCGAGCGTGCCGAGCTCGCGCACGATCCGCTCGTCGTCGCCGTCCGAGTGCACGAGCACGATGTCGAGCCGGTCGGTGCAGAGCCGGCGCAGGCTCCGCTCGACGCTCGCTCGCACGTGCCCGGGCGAGAAGTCGAACCGGGATGCGCCACGCTCGAACTCCTCCCCCACCTTCGTCGAGATGATCCACCGCTCGCGCTGGCCGGCAAGCAGCCGCCCCAGCCGCTCCTCGCTCGACCCGTACGCCGGCGCCGTGTCGATCAGGTTGATCCCCAGCTCCGCCGCAGTGCGGAGCAATTCGTTCGCCTCCTCGTCCGACGGCAGCTCGAACGGGCGCGGGTACTTCACCGCCTCGTTGCGCCCGAGCTTGACCGTGCCCAGGCCGAGCGGCGAGACGAGCATGCCCGTCGTACCGAGCGCTCGCGGCCTCAGCTCCATACCACGCCCTCCCTGTCCCACGGAGCGAGCGCGACCGGCGGGCGCGCGAACCCGCGCAGCTCGCTCGCAGCGCCCGAGGGCGCACCGACGATCGACCGCACCGCCTCGAGCACCCGCCCCGCCGCGAGCGGCGCGAGCACGAGCTTCGTCGGCCAGCACGCGACGACGCCCCCCGCCGCCCGGACCACCGGCGTGTCCGGTCGAGTGCCGTCGGCGCTGAACCCCTCCGCCCGGTCGATCATCAGCGTCGCCCACTGCGTGCCGGCGAGATCGATCCACGGGAGGATCTCGCGCAGCTCCCGCCGTGCGGCCCCGATCTGGTCGTCGCGTGAACGCCCCACGCCCGACTCGGCGATCTGCCCGCCGATGTACCAGACGGTGCGCCCGGCGCGATCGGTCGCCGTCGTGATCGTCGCCCGGGGCTTGTCCGAGAGCGACACGCAGTGCGCGAAGAGAGGGGAGAGGCCGGGCGCTTGGGGCTGGATTCCCGACGTCCCGGCGCCAAAGCGTGCGAGAACCATATGGAGCGGTCGGCGCTGCATCCTTATATCAGCGGCAAGGCCGAGCTGCGAGAGCAGCGCCTCGTTGCCCGCGCCCGCCGCCAGCACCGCGGCCCGCGCCTCCAGACCCGCGCCCACCCCGTCGGTGCTGAGGCGAATGACGACGCCCCCGCCCCCCTGCTCGAGCGCGACCTCGTGCGCGAGGATCAACCGATCGCGCGCGGGCGCGGCGACCGTCTCGATGACGGACCCCCCATCCAACACCGGCTCGTCGAGCTCGTACACGTCGACGCCGTGCGGTGCGCCGGCGAACGCTCCCGGGAACTCGGCGCGTGCGAGCTTGCGCGGCCCCACCGCCAGCGCCTTCGAAGCCGCGAGGCCGGTGAGCCGGGAACCCACACCCGGTGTCGTGAAGAGGTGGGTCTTCCGGGAGAGCACGCGCACGGGTGCAAGGTCGAGCGGGCCGCGCGAGGCGAGGCATGCCCGCCAGACGGCCGCGCCCTCCGCCGCCGCCCGCGAGGCCCCGGCCGCGTGCCCGGTGAGCGCGTACTTCGTCCCCGCGTGGAGGATGCCCTGGCTGGCGATCGTCTGCCCATGCCCGAGCGAGCCGGTCTCGACCAACGCGGCGTCGTACCCCTCGGCCAGCAGCGTCCGGAGGGTCCAGAGCCCGGCGATGCCGCCGCCGATGATGATCGCGTCGAGCGTCACGGGGGGTAGGGTAGCGGGCGGGGCGGTCTCAGCGCTGGCCGCGACCGTGCCGACGGAGCCGGAGGCGACCAACGAAAGCCGGGCGAGATCCCTCGGATCTCGCCCGGGCTGTGCCGAGTCGATGGGGCCGGACCCCGGGCTAGCAGCCCGCGTTCCAGAGGTTGAGGAAGGCGAGCACGTCGCGCGTATCGACGATGCCGTTGCCGTCGATATCCGCGGAGTCGTCGCCGGCGTTCCATGCGTTCAGGAACGCGATCACGTCGCGCGTGTCCACCGAGCCGTCGCCGTTGAAATCGGCGACGCACCCGCCGCTGCCCTCGAAGGCCACCTCGGCGATCTGCATCGAGTTGGCGTTGAGGCCGTCCTTGAGCGCCGGGAACACCAGCTTGTAGCCGGTGTATTCGGTGGCGTTCGAGACGGTCACGGTCGGGCCGACAGTGTTGCGGTCGGATGGGAGCGCGAGCGCGCCGGAATCGACGAGCACCCAGCTCTCCTCCTCGCCCGCGCTGTTGTTCGGGCTGGTGATCGGGTCGTTGGTGCCGTAGAGCTCCCACGAGGCCGGGTCGCGCTCCTCGAAGTCGTTGGCGGTGGTGATCGCGAACTCCTCGACGACAACCGGCTGCCCATCGGCCCTGGAGACGATGAAGCCGGAGTTCTCCTTGCCGAAGTTGAGGTACTTGGCGAGAGTGCCGTCCACCACGTTCCCCGGGCCCTCGTTGGCCGGATGCCAGCTCTCCGAGTCGAAGCGGTCGGTGACGGCGAGGCACTCGTCGAACGTGTTGAGGATCTGGTCGCCGCCGCCGCCGGGGGCCGTGTAGAGCCTGATGTCGGCGACCTGCATCGAGTTGGCCGTCGCGTCGTTCTTGAGCGTCGGGAAGATGATCTTGTACGACGTGTAGGCCGTCGCGTTGGCGAAGTCGATGAACGGCCCGGGCGTCTCGCGGGCCGACGGCAGGTTGAGCGCCCCGGAGGAGATCAGCGTCCAGTCCTCTCCGTCGCCGAGGCTGTTGTCGCCACTCACGATCGGGTCGTTGGTCCCGTAGAGGTCGTACGTCGCGGGGTCGCGCTCCTCGGCGTCGTTGGCGGTGGTCAGCTGCATGCTCCGCACGACCGCCGACCCGTAGTCGGGCGTGATGATCACGCCGGTCCCGGCCCTGCCGAAGTTCAGGTACTTCGTGTCGCTGAACTGGTCCACCACGTTGAACGGACCCTCGTTGTCGGGGTACCAGGAGAGGATGATCTTGTCGTGGTCGACCGCGATCACCGGGTCTCCCGGCCCGAAGAGCTGCGCCCAAACCGGCCCGGCAGCGCACGCGATCGCCGCAGCCGCCAAAGCGAGCGAACCCCCATAAGTCGTGTTTCTCATCGCGCACCTCTCTCCTCTGGACGACGAAGCACAGCCCGCCCGCGGCGGGCAGGGGGCGGCGCACGCACGACCCCCGCCGAGAGTATTGCGGCACGGGGGCGCGATGCAAGACTCGACAGTCGGATGTGCAGGTTTGGACGGGCCCGCCTCGGCGGGGCGCGACCGCGGCGCGGGGCGAACACGACGCGAATCGCGCCGGGCCTCCATCGCGCAACACCCTGAATGACATAGGGCTACGTCGCCGCGGACATAGTCGGCGAGCCGCGATCGAACAGCGCTTCCTTCGTTTGGCCGATCACGCCATGCGCGAGGTGGCGTAGAGCCCGCCGACGCACGCCGCGGCCACGCCCCACATGACGAGCAGCGAGTGGGCGAAGAAGGGGATCACGCTGAGGACCGCGCCGACGGCGAGGCAGTCGAATCGGCCCTGCTTCTTGCCGTAGATGAAGAAGCCCATCCCGATGCACCCGAGGATGAGGCCCGAGAAGAGCACGCCGGGGTGGTCGAGGTCCATGGAACTCAGCATCGGCCCGCCCGGATGCCGTCCGCACGGAGAGACGGATGCTGGGCCGAGCTGATGGCGATTGGTGCCGTGTGTGCGGGCGCGAGGGAGGGCACGAAATTCCAGACCCTTGGAGCCTGATGCTCGGGTTATAGCACGGTCTCCCCCAAACAGAGGGGACGAGAGACCCGGAACCTGCCTTAGGGTGGAGTGAGGGGGTGTGATACAGGAGAGCAGCTATGCATCGCAGCACGCGCGTGAGCACCACGGCCGCCGCGCTGGCGGCCGCGACGACGTTTGTGCCTGCCCTCGGGCAGAGCCGGTACGAAGTTCTGGACGTCGGACGGCTCGACTCGTGCCCGGACTGCGTCCTGCCGCGGGTTTCGGCGGTGAACGCCTCAGGCGTGGTCGTTGGGACCACGCAGGATGAATCGTTCTTCCCGTACATCCGGCACGCGTTCATCACGACGCCGGACGGGCTTGTCGATCTCGGCCACGTCGGGGGCGGAGAGGCGGAGGCGTACAGCGTGAACGATCTTTCGCAGGCGGTCGGCACGTCTCTGGCCGGATCGGGTCGCTGGGTAGGGTTCATCTGGGACGACGGTGTGATGCACGATCTGAGGTCGCTGGGCGGCACGTTCACGTATGCGCTCGACATCGCCAACAACGGCGTGATCGTCGGGCAGAGCGACGACCAGCGCGACGACTGGCAGCGACCGGTGCGGTGGCTGAGCCCCGACGCGCACCCGGAGGATCTGGGAACGTTCGGCGGCGAGTTCGGCGTGGCGCGGGCGGTCAACGAGTCCGGACAGATCGTGGGCTGGGCTTGGGACGCTCATCGCGATTCGAGACCCTTCCTGTGGACGGAGGACGAAGGGCTGCTCGACCTCGGCTCGCTCGGCGGGCCGACCGGCGGCGCGAGGGACATCAACGAACTGGGCCAGGTGGTCGGGAGCGCTCAGATCGAGGAGCGCGACGACAGCGGGATCCATCTCAGCCACGCGTTCCTGTGGGAGAACGACCAGCTCACCGACCTCGGCGTCCCCGACAACGCGGGGCAGGGAAAGGACTTCCTGGGGCGGCCGGCGCTGGTGAACACCTCGGCCGCGGCGATCAACAACACCGGGCAGGTCGCGATCAACGCCTATCCGCCTCCGGTCGATGACCACCCGGGCGCGATGCTCTGGGAGGACGGCGTGATGACCAACCTCAACGACCTGCTCGCGGAGCCCGACCAGTGGAGCATCATCTCGGTCAGCGACATCAACGACGAGGGCGTGATCGCCGCGGCTGCGCGCGCCAATGACGGCACGTACTACGCGGTGCTGCTCGTGCCGGTGGGCTGCCCCGCCGACTTCGACGGCGACGGCGCGGTGAACACGCGCGACGTGCTGGCATTCCTCAACACGTGGGCTTCGGGCGATGCGGGCGCGGATTTCAACGGTGACGGGGTTGTCAACACGCAGGACGTGCTGGCGTTCTTGAATGCGTGGGCGGCGGGGTGCACGTAGTTTTGGCCGTCGATCACGCCAGCCGCCACGCGGCGGCGCACTCGGGGCAGACGGTACAGCCATCGGCCTCTGCGCTGAGACCGGTCAGGTCATAGGTGCAGGCGAGACACACGCTGGGTAGTGACGACCTGCGCGACGCGATGCGGTGACGGGCCCACCTGGGCAAGCAGATCTCGCATGACATGGTCAATGCGAGCAACGTCCAGATCGCTGCCACGATGGCGAATGACTCAGAGCCTCCGGTTATGACCGAGAAAATCAGGACGGCGATGATGGCGGCCGCGGTGAGAGCGACGAATGCCAAAAGATACAAGCGCGTGGGAAGCGCCCTCTCTTCGAGACGCAGGAGCAGGCGGCCGTAGTACACGGCTTGCTCCCCCGGCGTGCGATCGTCGCGATGAGTCAGGATACCGGTGAACGTGAACGCGAGCGAGCCGCAGGATGGCGAGCGCAAGACGTGTGTTCGCCCGCGATCGTCGAAGATGAGATGGGCGCAGGTGGATGCCACGCGGATTGTGAGTGTACCGGCGTCCTCGGCGGGTAGGAGTGGGCGCCCTGCCGGGGGCAGCGCGCGGGAGGGCGCGCGGACGTGTCGGTTGAGCGAGAAACTCGCTGGTGGCCGAGTTTAGCGAGCACCGGCATAGTGCGAACACGGGCAACGGCTCATTGCTTCACGGCTGCGCCGCACTCGGGGCACGTGCGGGGGGCAATGCCGGCAAGGTCGTAGCCGCAGGAGGGGCAGCGGGCGCGACGGAGGCGGGCGCGCCGGCGGAGGGCGAGCGGGATGGTGATGAGGAGCCACCACGCGGCGGTCCAGAACGCGAGGTCCATGGCGAGGGCGGGCCAGCGGACGAGGTAAGGGAGGGCGCGGAAGTCGCGGCCGCGGGCGGAGGGCTCACCGGCGATGGGGATGGCGCCGACGAGCGTCTCGTTGACGAGCTGGCTCCCCTGCGCGGATGGGAGCGTCGCGGAGCGGACGCTGAACCAGAGGCAGGGGATGGGCCAGCCGTAGGCGGTGTCGGACCCGATGGTGCTGGCTGGTCCGGCACGCCCACCGGCGAATGAGCCCCAGGAGGGCGGGCCCACTGCGACGCGCATGTGCTGGTCGGTGCCGCGGCGGTCGGCGGCGAGCTGCTCGTGCTGGGCGCGTGCTGCGGCGAGACTCTCCTCGGGCGTGCCGGTGAAGGACGATGAGAGATCGTCCCACCAGACGTCGTGCGCACCGGGGAGCTTGACCTCGGCTGCGCCCCAGACGCGCCGGTCGGACCCCATCCAGTCGCGGGTGATGCGGCGGGGGTACATGGGGATCGGAACCACGGCCGCGAGCAGCCAAGCCGTCGCCACCGTGGTGATGCAAGCGAGGAGGACGGCGAAGGCGAGGCGGCGCATGGGAGACATGCTAACCGTGGAAGAAGGGCGAAGGTTGATCCGGCTCCCGCGCGCGCCGTGGCGCGTAGGGCAGGACGCTCAGACCATGGCACCCATGGCACCGGTCTCAGGCGTCGGTGAACTTGACGACGACGAAGGTGACGTCGTCCTCGGGCTTGGAGTCGGCGCAGAAGGCGAGGAGGTCGGCGTAGAGGGCCTCGGCGATCTGCTGGGCGTTGCCGTCGAGGTGGCGGAGGAGGCTCTGGCGGATGCGCTCCCAGCCGTATTGCACCTTCTCGGCGTTGCGGGCCTCGAAGAGGCCATCGGTGGTGAGGAGGAGGACGCTGCCGGGCGCGACTCCCTCGCGCGCGTGGTCGTCGTAGGCGGCGCCCTCGTCGATGCCGAGGGGGAGGCCGGCACCCTCGAGGTCGGCGAAGGCGCGGGCGGCGGCGTCGTAGAGCACGCCGCACTGCTGGCCGGCGGTTGACCAGCGGAGTCGGGCGCGGGGTCCGTCGATGTTCATGACGAGCATGGTCATGAAGCGGACGCCGCCGGTGTCGGGGACGAGCTGGCGGTTCACGTAGCCGAGCAGGTCGGAGAGGCGCTCCTGCTCGGCCCAGCGGGAGCGGAGGACGGCACGGGCGCCGGCCATGAGGAGCGCGGAGGCGACGCCGTGGCCCATGACGTCGCCGAGGGCGACCTCGACCTGGCCGCGCCCGGCCTCGCCGAGGACGAGGAAGTCGAAGTAGTCGCCGCCGGTCTCGTCGCAGTAGCGGCTGAAGCCGGCGATGTCGAGGCCGGCGACCTTGGGCGGCTGCTTGGGCAGGAGGGCCTGCTGCACGTCCATGGCGAGGCGCAGGCTTTCGCGGAGGCGGGCGCGGTCGAGCAGGCCGTGCGTCATCGTGTTGATGTCTCGGCTGAGATCGGCGAGCTCGGCGGCGGAGGTGAGGTGGATCTCGCGGTCGAGGTCGCCCTCGCCGACCTTGCGCACGTGATCGCGGAGGTCGAGGATGGGGCGCACGGCGAGCCACGCGACGCCGACGCCGGCGAGGAGCGTGGCGACGACGGCGGCGAGGCCCGCCAGGCGCGCGTGACGCCGGGCCTGCTTGACGCGGGCGAAGAGGTCCTGCTCGGGGACGACGGTGACGAGAAGCCAGTCGGGGCCGTCGGGGGCGTCGATGGGAGAGACGCCGACCCAGGCGCGCTCGCCGTCGATGTCGCTGATCGTGCGCACCGGCGCAGCGATGTCGGCGAACGGGGCGGTCGCGCTGACGGCGGCGATGGCGCCGGCGCGGGTGCGCGGATCGGCGGCCGCTTCGGCGCGGACCTGGGCGCCATCGGGGGAGGCGATCGGCTGCTCGATGCTCGTGGCGATGAGTCCGCCGGAGCGGTCGACGATGAAGGCCCAGCCGGTCTGGGCGATGCGCATCGAGCCGAGGAATTGCGAGACGCTGCGGAGCTCGAGCTCGGTGTCGAGGACGCCGAGGAGCGCGCCGGAGTCGTCGGCGACGGCGCGGGCGTAGGAGATGCCGAGCGTGGGGCTCGAGCCGCCGCGGACCCAGGCGTAGGCGTCGGTCCAGGCGGAGGGCGGGTCGTCGCCGAGGGCGGCGGCGCCGGCGATGTACCACGGGCGCTCGTGGGGGTTGAAGGGTGCGCGGGCGCGCGGCTCGGGGTCGATCGAGCCGTCGGCGCGGACCTGGTAGAAGCTCATGAGCGGGTCGGCGGGGTCGGCCTTGAGGCTCAGCTCGGCGAGGTCCTCGTCGGGGTACCTGATGAGCGAGACGTTGCGCCCGTCGCGGTCGGCCCAGACGATGCCGCTGACTCCGTCGAAGATCTCGAGCTGCTCGCGCAGCGTGGGCAGCCACGCGCGGAGGTCGGCGGGGTCGAGGACACCGAGGCGGAGGAGGTGCTCGCTCTGGCGGCTGGCGCGGGCGGCGGTCTGGGCGAGGTCGCCGATGCGCTGGCGCACGCGGGCGTCGATCTGGTCCACGATCTGGCCGGCGAGGTCGTGCGCGGCCCGCTGCGACTGCGTGACGGCGACCGCGCCGAGCACGAGCGAGACGATGACGACGGGCACGGCGAGCACGATGGGCGCGAGGACGCGGATCGAGAGGGCGGAGGGGACG
>CAYTAH010000073.1:0-10477 GCA_964435785.1 uncultured Phycisphaeraceae bacterium
TCGACGAGCCCCGAGCGCAAGCTCGGGAGTCTGAAGATGAGGCCCAGAGCTTCGCGCTCGCTGCGGGGCACGACGATTCCGTGATCCGGGTTTCGATCGCGAAGCCCGAGCTTGCGCTCGGGGCTCGTAGAGACACGCGCCGGCCGCGCTCGGTACCATGGGGACGATCCCAGGAGTCCCCCGCATGCTTCAGGCGCGCCGCGTCATGCCCGTCGTCCTCCTCGTCCTTGCCGCCGGGTGCGCCTCCACCGCGTCCATGGCGTCCATGGGGTCCATGCCGTCCACCCAGTCCATGCCGTCGATGTCGCCGTCCACCGCCGGTCCCAGCGCGAATCCCACCGCCTCCCCCTCCGCGCTCTCCGCGCCCTCCGCGGTGAATATGACCATCGCCGCCCAGCCGGCATCCCCCGCCCGCTCCCTCACCCGCCTCGACCTCCGCGGCTTCTCCTGGCGCCCCATCGGCCCCGCCAACATGGGCGGGCGCGTCGCCGATATCGCCCTGGCCCCCTCCGACCCCAAAACCTTCTTCGTCGGCTACGCCACCGGCGGCCTCTTCAAGACCACCAACCGCGGCACGACGCTCTCGCCCGTGTTCGACGACCAGGTCACGACGTCGATCGGCGCGGTCGCCGTCGCCGATGCGCCCGCCGACTGGCCCGGCTGGGCCGCGGAGGAGGCGGAGCTGACCGAGGACGAGCGCGCCAAGCGCGACCGCGATCGCGACGAGCGGCGCGAGCGCGACCCCGAGGCCTTCGCCAAGGCCGAGGCCGAGAAGGGCAGGGGCAAGGTCGTCTGGGTCGGCACCGGCGAGGGCAACAACCGCAACAGCTCCTCGTGGGGCCACGGCGTCTACCGCTCGACCGACGGCGGCGGGGAGTTCGAGCACCTCGGCCTCGAGGCCACGCACAACATCCCGCAGATCGCCGTCGATCCGCGCAACCCCGACGTCTGCTATGTCGCCGCGATGGGCCCGCTCTGGAACGCCAGCCCCGAGCGCGGCCTCTACAAGACCTCCGACGGGGGCGAGACCTGGCGGGCCGTGCTCCAGATCGACGACACCACCGGCTGCTGCGAGGTGCTTCTCGATCCTTCCAACCCCGATACCGTCTACGCCGCGATGTACACGCGCATGCGCCGGGCCTGGAGCTACACCAGCGGGAGCGAAGAGGGCGGCATCTTCAAGTCCACCGACGGCGGCTCGACGTGGACCAAGCTCGCCGACGGGCTCCCGTCGCGCACCGAGCGCATCGGACTCGCCATCCACGAGGCCGACCCGCGCATCCTCGTCGCCATGGTCGCCAGCGACGAGGGCGGCTGGGGCGCTGAGCCCTTCGACAACTTCTCGCGCAGCGGCGGCGTCTTCCGCACCGAGAACGGTGGCCAGTCCTGGGAGCGCGTCAGCCCCCTCACGCCGCGGGCGTTCTACTTCTCGCGCATCGCGATCGACCCCGAGGACCCCGACCGCGTCTACCTGCCGGGCTGGACCATCTTCACCTCCGACGACGGCGGGCGCACGTTCAAGGAGTCCACGAACCGCAAGCCCCATGTCGACTACCACGCGTTTGTGATCAATCCCGACGACCCCTCGCACCTGCTCGCCGGCTCCGACGGCGGCGTGTACCAGTCGTTCGATCGCGGCGCGACGTGGCAGTTCATCAACACCGTGGCGGTGGGGCAGTTCTACAACATCGGCGTCGACCTCGGCGACCCCTACCGCATCGCCGGCGGCCTGCAGGACAACGGCACGTGGATGGGCGCCAACCGCACCATGTGGGAGACCGGCCCCGACAACTGGATGGGCGCGAGCAACGTCGGCATCACCAACGGCGACTGGCGGTTCATCTCCGGAGGCGACGGGTTCCACGCCGCGTTCGAGCTGGGCCACCCCGAGGGCGAGCACGACTACTTCTATTCAGAGAGCCAGGGCGGGTACTTGCAGCGCACCGACCTCTCGACCGGCGAGACCCTCCAGCTCAAGCCCTCGCCCAAGGAGGGCCAGCAGGCCTTCCGCTTCAACTGGAACTCGCCATTTTTCATCTCGCCGCACGACCACACGACGCTCTACCTCGGCGGCAACTGCGTGTTCAAGCTCACCGAGCGCGGCGAGCGCTGGCAGTGCATCAGCCCCGACCTCTCCACCAAGGTGCTCGAGAAGGTCACGACCGTCGGCTCCGAGGCCGAGACGCACGGCACCGTCGTCTCGCTCGCCGAGAGCGAGCTGACGCAGGGCACGATCTGGGCGGGCACCGACGACGGGCTGATCCACCTCACGACCGACGACGGCGCGACGTGGACCGACGTCACGCCCCCCTCAGTCGCCGGGCGGTACATCGCGCGGATCGAGCCCTCGCGGTTCGACGCCGGCACGGCGTACGTCGCCGTCGACGGACACCGCTCGGGCGACTACGGGCCGACCGTGCTCATGACCGAGGATGCGGGCGAGACGTGGTCCGACATTACCGGCGACCTGCCGGGCGCGCCCGAGGGTGGGTGCGTCAAGGTCGTCCGCGAGGACCGCCAGAACGAGAACGTGCTCTACTGCGGCACCGAGCGCGGCGTCTTCGTCACGCTTGATCGGGGCGCACACTGGCTCAGCCTCGCCGGCATCCCCGGCGACGAGGACGACCGCGGCCCCAAGCTCCCGCACGTGCCCGTGGACGACATCCTCCAGCACCCGACCACGCTCGACCTCGTGCTCGGCACGCACGGCCGCTCCATCTACATCATGGACGACGCCTCGTTCTTCGGCCAGTGCGCGCCCGAGGCGCTCGCGAAGGAGCTCCACGCGTTCACGCTCCGGCCCGCGCGCCCGTGGCGCAACCTCTGGTACGACGGCTTCTACGGCGACAACTTCTTTACCGCGCCCAACCCGCCCATGGGCGCGAAGATCACCTACTGGGTCGCCGACGACCACTACGACGACGCGACGATCACCATCGCCGATTCGGACGGCAAGACCGTTCGTGAGCTCACGGGCCCCGGGCGCTCGGGCGTCCACCGCGTGCTCTGGGACCTCCAGGCGGATCCCAAGACCCGCATCGTCAACCCCGCCGTGGGCGTCGAGTTCGTCGAGCCCGGCGAGTACAAGGTCACCATCAAGATCGGCGACGACCTCGAGTCGGAGACCACCGTCGAGGTCCTGCCTCTCGAGTAAGAAGCTTCACTAGGAAGCCACATAGCACACAAGACATGAAACCGCGGAGCACGCGGAGATCGCGGAGAGGCGAGACTCCATTGCTTCTTCCCTCCGCGCTCTCCGCGTGCTCCGCGGTTAGTTTACCTTCTCTGTGGTGAAGGAGTTCGAGGTCGTCACCTGCGCCGGCGCGTCGCCGCGAGCAGGCCGGCGCCGAGGAGCAGGCCGGTTCCCGGCGCGGGCACCGGCGTCAGCAGCACCGTCACGAACTGCACGTTCGCGGCGTCGAACGCCTGCACCAGAATCTGCCCCTGCTCGTTGATGTCGTATGCGCCGTCCAGCCGCAGCCCCTGCGGCAGGTCCACGACATAGTCGCTCAGGACGAACGACTGCCCGTTCTCCCAATACATGGCGTGGGGCACGAACTCGTTGGGGTCGAGCTCCGACCCCACGATCTGCATCAGCTCGTTGACCGCGTAGGCGTCGGCCGAGCTCGGGATCCCCGGCACTTGGTCGAAGTGTAGCGGGAGCAGGCTCAGAGAGCCGTCCGGCCCCCAGACCGCCGCGGAGCGCGCGTACTCGCCGTTCACGATCCCCTCCGCGGCCCCGACGATGCTGCCGCCGTCGTTGATGTCGAACGCCATCGCCACGAACCCGTCGGCATACCGCGCCAGCGGCTCCATGCCGCCGCTGTCGGTCCAGCGGAACGCGCGCACCTGCTGCACGTTCGGCTCGTTCGCGTAGCCGACGGCCACGTCGTGGTTGTTCACGCCGGTGGCCGCGGCCACGAACCCGCCGAGGTCGCCCATGTCGATGATCTGCCCGTCGCGCCACGCCACGCCGTGGGTGGGCGCGCCGAAGCCGTCGTTGCGCTCCGTCGCGCCGTAGCCGACGACGAAGCCATTGTCGTTGATCGCCGTCGCGCCCGCCTCGATCATCGGGTCGTCGATCAGGCGCGGGAGCGCCGTGTACGTGCCGTCCGCGTGTCCGACGAACGCCCGCACCGCCTCGCCGTCCGGCTGATACCAGCCGACGACCGAGCCCGCGTTGTTGATGTCCAGCCCCAGCGAGCTCGAGAAGCCGTACGTGTCGGAGAAGTACTCGGCGCCGCTCCCCGCCGACCAGGTGAAGCCCGCGTAGGGGAACCCGAAGCCGCCCGTGACCTGCCCGGCGTCGTTCATCCCGAAGCCGTACGTCAGCGGCACGTCCGCCCCGTCGAGCTGGGGCAGCACCGTCGCGTTGTACTGCGGCGGGTCGGCCAACGCCGTCCCGGCGAGGCATGCCAGGGCGGCCGCGGCCATGGTGGCGGACCGATACCGGCCCGTGTGACGGGTGCGATCGAAGACTCGTGGCATCGCTGAGCTCCTCATGTCCCCCGCGGCCGGCCGGCCTGCGGGGCCTGTCCGCGAGCAGCATGCAGCATGATCGCCGGTCTGTCAACAGAGATCTGGACGGAATCTGAGATTTCCTCAGGCCTTCCGGTGACATCCCTGTCGCCGGACAGCAACTTCCGCTACCATGCGGACCTCCATGCACACCCGCGACGTCCCAGCTCCGGCGCCGCAGCCGCTCGAGCCGCGCCTGCGCTCCCACTGCGCGGCCCTGGTGGAGGCGCTCCGCGGCGCCGTCGAAGCCGCGGCCGACCTCAACTCCGTCACCCCCAAGGACCTGGCCACCCGCCTCCGCGTGGACAAGACCCTCACCCAGCGGCTGCTCCGAGGGCTGCGCACGGCCGATCCCCTCCACGCCGCCGGGCTGCTCCCCGGCACCCAGGGCCTGGAGCTGATCTTGAGGGCCCTCGCCCGCGCCGGGGCGGCGAAGGAACCGATCGCCGCGGCCGAGGCCGCGCTCGCGGCCTTCGACGAGTTCACCCGGCGCGAGATCGGCGGTCGCGGGGCGCTCGAGGCGATCCTCACGGGCTTCGTCCCCGACGCCCGGCGCTCGGCGGAGCTCAAGGGCAAGCAGGCGGTCTTCAGCGCCATGAGCCGGCTCATCGGGTGCGAGGCGCGGGCCCACATCGTGACCAACTTCTGCTTCCCGAGCAGCGACGACCCGGAGTTTTTCGACGAGGTGCTCGCCCACGGGTTCGCGGGGTTCCGGCGCCTGAACCCGCGCGCGAGCTTCTGCGTCGGCCAGGCGCTGACCAACCCGCCGCCCGGCTCGCCGCCGATCATCGAGAGCCCCGACGGGGGCCAGGTCACCGAGGGGGCCAAGACACTGCTCACCGAGTTCTGCTCGCGCCCCACGCCGCGGTTCGAGGTGCGCCAGGTGCCCGGCGGCATCCACTACATGCTGGGCGACGAGGCGTGCCCGCTCGGGGAGGAGGTGTCGTTCTTCTTCGCGCAGCTTGCGCGCCGGTCGGGGTACCGCGTCCGGCACGGGGCGTACGCGTGGGAGGCGATCTCGGCGATGGAGTTCAGCCCGGCGCGGGTGCTCCAGTTCGACGTGTTCGTGCACGAATCGCTGTGGAACGGCGTGCACCCCGAGCTGTGGATCTCGCGCCGGATGATCTCCGGCCAGAGCCGCTCGCGCGACGCCGACTACTACGACCGGCTCGACCTGCTCGAATCGATCATGCCGCTGGGACGTGGGCTCTCCGGCGCCGGCTCGGGCGAGATGCGCCAGTACGGCGATATGGCCCGCAGCCTGTGCGCCTTGTCCGGCTTCCCGGAGATCGAGTTCCGCGGCTACCGCTGCCACATCCGCTACCCCGTCGTGGGGACGGACATCTGCATGCGCTTCAGGCTGCCGGAGTGAACCCCGATCGCGCTGTGCCCCCCGGTTCGGTGTCGTGACGACGCTCGGCGGGGTCGGGGACCGCAGCGGCGGCGATCACGCCGCGTCGCGCTCGGCGCCGAGCTCGCCGGGGCGGAAGCGCTCGTGCCAGCGCTGGGGTCGGACGCCGGACTCGGCGTTCGCGGGCTCGCGCCAGTCCTCGGCGTTGCGGAACTCGATCTCGCAGGGGCAGGTCTTCCGGTAGCCGAGCAGGCGGACGACCTCGAGCACGTCCGTCCAGCTCGGGTACGCCACGCCGTTGGCCTTCTTGAACGCGTCGATCGCGACCAGGAACAGGAACTGCTCCTTGGTCATCTCTCCCTCTTCGGCCGCCTTGACGAAGTCGCTCAGGCGCCGCCCCGGGCCGCGCCGACGCTCGAGGCCGGCGGGTGTCCCGGGCTGCTCGTCGCGCCGGTCGCGCCCCGAGCGTCGGTCCCTGGTGACGCCGGGGGGCAGGGGGTCGCGGGTGTGGTCGTCGTTGCGGCCGGCTGCGGACGTCATCAGGCTCTCCCATCCGCCGCCGCGGGCTTATCGGTCGGCGTTACAGGTCGTCGTCGTCCTCGTCATCGTCGTAGTCGTCGTCGAGGTCCTCCTCGTACTCCTCGTCGTCTCCGAACTCGTCGAACTCTTCGTCCTCGTCGTCGTCAACCTCGTCAAATTCCTCAAACTCATCCTCGTCCTCATCCTGGTCGAGCACGAGCGTCTGGCGGCCCCACTCGGCCAGCCCGACCATCTCCAGCGCAGTCCGCGCGTCAAGCAATTGCTCAAGAGCCATGATGCACCTTCCTACTCGGTCAGCCGACCAACGCCACCACCAGGCCCGGGCCTCCACGCCCCGGTCGCGCGGCCCCCGGCAGCCGCCCGCCCGCCCCCGATTCCGCGGTACACTACAGGGCTGTCCGGCCCTGTCAATCGGGGCGCGGAGCATATCCACCTCTCCCCTGCTGGACCCTCCCGGACAAGGGGGTCGATCGAATCCGGCTCCAGGCGGGCCCCTCCATGACCACACCCCCCGGATACCAAGATCCTCCCAGTCTCGACCCGGTCGGGGCAATCCTCGCGGCCGTGCTCCCGGGCGCCGGGCATTGGTTCCAGGGGGAGCGCCGGCGCGCGGTGCTGCTGGGGGCGGGCATCCTCGGGCTTTTCTTTGGGGGTCTCCTGATCGGCGGCATCGACGTCGTGGATTCGAGGCGTGACAGGCTCTGGTTCCTGGGGCAGGCTCTGGTGGGGCCGGTCGCCCTGGCCACCGACTACGCCCACCAGCACTGGCTCAAGGGGACCGACCCGCAGACCGGAGAGGTCCGCAGCCCCCTCCCCAACGAGATCCGCGACCCCAGCGGCGCGCTCGTGCCCGCGCCGGCCGACGCGAGGCCGCCCCTCTCCAAGAGCCTGGCCAAGATGAACGAGATCGGCACGCTCTACTGCACCGTCGCCGGCATGCTCAACCTCATCGTGATCATCGACGCGGCGTTCCCCTCGCGCCGGCGCGGGAGGGCCTCCTGATGCTCGGCGCGCTCTCGACGCTCGCGTGGCGGCCGTTCCTCGACCCGATCGAGATGCACGGGACCTGGTACCTGCTGCTCATCCCGCTCTCGTTCGGCATCGCCATGACCTACCGCGCCGTGCGCCTCGCCGACCTGACCGGCTACTGGCGCAAGGTGGCCGTGCTCACGGTGCAGATCGTCGTCTCGATGATCCTGCTCGGGCTGGCGTCGTACCTCTTCGTGCAGGTGGCGGTGCCGATGCTGATGCCGATGCCGGAGTAGCGCTTGAGGGGTGAGGCTTGAGAAGGGTGGCCGGACGATCGGCTGCTCTCTGCTCTCTACCCATAGCCCGCCCGAGCTTGCGCTCGGGGCTCGTAGAGGCAGGCGCGGCGCTCAGCGGATGTATGTGCCACGGCGCGTCTCGTGCACGCCGTCAACGTTGTGGACCAGGTAGCGCAGCGCGTCTGCGGCGTGGTCGGGGCCGTCCTTGACGGGCGTTTCGCTCTCGGGGTCGTCGGGCGGGTAGTGGTACTCGGTGAGCGCCTTGATGAGGTGCGTGCAGCGCGCGTGGATGTAGAGGCGCGGCGCGGGGGCGGGTGCGCTCTCGGCGTCGCACGCGGGGGCGAGGCGGGCGCGGACGAGGCGCACGCCGGGTGCGATGCCGCCCTGGCGGGTGCGCACGCGCAGGCCGGCCTTGCGGAGCGCCTGGGCCGCGGTGACGCCGGTCTGCTCGTTGGCCTGGTTGCCGGCGGGGTCGGCGCCGACCCATTGCGGCGGGCCTGCGAGGCCATCCACGCCGGGGCCGTCGAGCAGCGCACGGGCGTGGTCGTCGAGGATGGTCTCCGTGCGCACGCGCTCGGCGAGCACCCAGAGCACGCCGTGCGCATCGAGCACGGCCCAGAGGATGACGGTGGGGGCGCGGAAGCCGAAATCCATGCCGGCCAGGAGCGTGCCGACGGGCGGGCGCCACGCGCCCCCGCCGACGACGTGGCGCGCGGGGTCGAACTCGGGGTAGACCGAGTCGGAGCGCTGCGGCCTCAGGCACAGCATCTCGGCCTCCCAGGTGGCGAGCGAGACGCGGGACTTCATGCGGATCGCGTCCTCGATGGCGACGTGCCCCGGCTCGCGATCGCGCCTCTTGGCCCTGCCGGCGCACTCGGGCTGGAGCGGGCAGCGCTCGCACGTGCGCTCCTCGGGGCAGCGCCCGAGCACATCGACCACGCCCCAGCGGAAGAGCGAGCGCCTGCCCTCGTGCGCCTCCTCGACGACGCGGCGCATGAGGCCGAAGGGGCGGTGCATGGTGCTGAGGCACTCGACCGAGCCGCGGACCTCGCGCGGGCCGAGGCCCGGCAGCTCGAGCGTCGCCGAGCGCGTGACGAGCTGGGCCGCCTCCCACAGCCCGGGCGAGAAGAGCTCGACCTCGTCGCACCGGAGCTTCTGTACGCGCGTGCCGCGGACGCTGGTCTCGCTCTGGGCGAGCACCTCGGCGACCGAGCCGTTGGCGAGCCTGACGCGGCGCTCGGTGATGCGTCCGTCGAGCATGCGGGCGAGCGCGGGGCGCTCGAAGAGCCTGCGCAGGTGGGCGAGCATGCGCTTGGACTGCTCGAGCGAGCCGCCGAGGATGCGGACCTCGATGCCGGGCTTGAAGACGAGGTCGAGGACGGTGGCGACGGCGCCGAGGAAGGTCTTGCCCCCGCCGCGGTTGGCCCAGAGGACAGAGTCAAGCGACGGAGTGACTGAGCGACGAAGCGACGAAGGGAAGAGGGCGCCGGCTTCGAAGAACACGTGCGTGAGATAGTCGAAGGGCGCGGCGTGGCCGGCGATGAGGGGTGTGCGCGGGACGTCGATTCCGAGAGTGGTGCGCAGCCAGTGGTGGAGGGTGTCATGGGAGGTCGGGAACGAGAGCGTGTGCGAGACGTCGGTAGCGTGCATGGCTTCCCCGGAGTTGGGACCGGCGGGGGAGTGCCGGAAGCGTGATAGTCATGTGTGGCTCGAAGAAAGGAGATTCACCACAGAGGCACAGAGGGCACAGAGAAAGACCGGGAATGCAATGGGGCGACAGATGAACACAGATGGACACATGAAGGCAGTGAAGCAAGGCTTTTGGTTTGAATCTGTGTTCATCTGTGTTCATCTGTGGTCATTTCTTCTTGCCTTGCGCCTTTCCTCTGTGCCCTCTGTGCCTCTGTGGTGAACTGCCTTGATGAAGGTGCGAAGTCGGGGTCAGGCGAGGCCGAGGGCGCGTTTGAGGGCGAAGGCGCGGTCGCCGTCGAGGCGGCGGAGGGCGCGGAGGATCTGGGCGCGTTCGCGACCGGTGACGAAGAACGTGATCGGGTGGGGCAGGTCGCGCGAGTCGGGCGCGGGGGCCGGCGCGGCGGGCTTTCGTCGGGGCATGGTCAGTCTCCGTGCGCGTAGGCGATGGGCGTGCAGGCGACGCGCGTGCACGCGAGGGTGAGCAGGTCGGCGCCCGCGGCGCGGACGAGCGGGCGCGTCTCGCCGTGGGCGTTGGCCCAGAGGCGGGCTTCGCGCTCGATCCAGGGATGCGCGGCGAGCGCGTCGTGCGTGCGCCCCTCGACGAGCAGCTCCCAGGGCTCGATGGCGAGGCTCGCGAGCGCGTCGAGCAGGCGGGCGTCGCGCCGGGCCGGAGGCAGGCGGTAGGCCGTCATGCCCGCTCGCTCGAAGAAGGAGCACGCGTGGCCCATGGCGGCGGCGGCCTCGGTGGCGCGGGTGAGCGGGCGGTCGAGGTAGACGCGAACGAGCGAGGTCGCTAGGCCGCAGGAGCGGAAGCGGGGGTGGACGATCACGCGCGAGATGCAGCGCAGCTCGCGGTTGATCCTCGCGGCGTCGCGGCGCTTGTTTCCCGAGTCGAAGCGTCCGGGCCAGGCGAGGGCGCGCCACGCGCCGTTGAGCGTAGGCATGCTGACGACGAGGACGCCGGCGAGCGTGCCGCGCGAGTCGCGTGCGGCGAGGATGGCGGATCGGCCGGCGCGGGCGCGTGCGATGGTGGCGGGGCGGGCGCGGTAGTGGTGGGGGGAGAGGGTGTGGTAGTCGTGGAGGGTGCCGGGGGTGATGGTGAAGCCGGGTG
>CAYTAH010000074.1:0-10468 GCA_964435785.1 uncultured Phycisphaeraceae bacterium
GGCGACGACTGCGCCGTGGTCCGCACACCCTCCGGCGACATCCTGCTTCTCAAGGTCGACCAGGTCGTCGAGGGCCGGCACTTCGACCCCGGCACGCCCATCGACCTGATCGCCCGCAAGGCCGTCGCCCGTTCGATCTCCGACATCGCCGCGATGGGCGGACTGCCCGCGTGGGGGCTCGCGACGGGTCTCCTGCCCGACGGCTACGAGCACGGCAAGGAGCTTGCCGAGGCGCTGCACCGCTGGGGCCGGCACTGGGACTGCCCGATCGTCGGCGGCGACATCACGTTCGGGCCTGGGCCGCTCTCGCTCACGACAACGATCGTCGGGCGCATGGAGCCGGATCTACGAGCCCCGAGCGCAAGCTCGGGGTTGAGCCCGCCCGGTGCTGCCCGACCCGAGCTTGCGCTCGGGGCTCGTAGAGTCACGCCGATCCTCCGCTCCGGCGCCCGCCCCGGAGACGAGCTCTGGCTCACGGGTCAGGTCGGCGGGTCGTTCGAATCCGGCTGGCACCTGCGCTTCGAGCCGCGCCTGGCCGCCGGACGCGCGGCCGCGCTCTCCGGACGCGTGCACGCCATGATCGACCTCTCCGACGGCCTCGGGCGCGACGCGGCACGGATGGGCGTCGCCTCCGGCCTGCGCCTCGTGATCGAGGCCGCGAAGCTGCCGATCTCGCACCGCGCCCCCGACTGGTTCTGCGCCGTCTCCGAGGGCGAGGACTACGAGCTGCTCATGGCGATCCACCCCCGCCACCCCGAGATCGAGGAGCCCCCGCTCGCGGTCGAGCCCCCCCTGATCGGCCCCATCGGCGCCGTCCGCGCCTGCAAGCCCGGCGAGCCGCCCGGCGCGACGATCATCGACCCTTATGGCAAGCCGCACGACGCCGCGGAGCTCGGCTGGGACCCGGGCTCATGAGCGCACCATAAGTCCTCTGCGTCCCATAGGTCCTATGGGTCGTCCCATTGCTCCCCGCGCGTAACCTTCCCCGATGCGCCTCGACTTCGAGCTCAACTCCCTGACCGACACGGCCGCCCTCGGCGCCGCCCTCGCGCTCGTGCTCGAGGCCGGCGACGTCCTCGCCCTCGAGGGCGACCTCGGCGCCGGCAAGACGACGCTCGTTCGCTCGATCGCGCGGGCACGGAGCATCGACCCGGCCCTCGTCACCAGCCCGACGTTCGTCATCGTCAACGAGTACGAGCCGGCGCGCCCCGGCGACGCCCCCCTGGTCCATGTCGACGCCTATCGCCTCACCTCGACCGACGACCTCGAGCCCCTCGGCTGGGACCGGCTCGCCGACGGCGCCTCCGTCCTCCTGATAGAGTGGGCCGAGCGGATCGCCCCCGCCCTGCCGCGCGACCTGACCGCCCGCCTGACCATCCGCGCCACCGGCGAGGAGTCGCGCGCCGTAAGCCTCGAGGCGCCCGACGAGTGGAGCGCCCGCGCCTCGATCGGGCCACTCCGCTCCCTCGCGCTCCCTACGCGCGAGCCCGCCACGTGCCCCATCACCGGGCGCCGCGTCCCCGCAGACTCCCCCACCTGGCCATTCGCCGACGAACGCGCCCGCATGGCCGACCTCTACCGCTGGTTCAGCGGCCAGTACGGTATGAGCCGCGGCGTGGAGGAGAGCGACATGGAGGAGACGGAGTAAAAGCAAAAAAACGAGAAGCGGAACGCCAGCGACGCGCTGCCTTCCCTTTCGCCTTTCGTTCTTCGCTCTATTTCGCGATCGCGAAGATCTGCAGTCTGTGCCCCTGCGGCGTGAGCCCCGCCTCGCGGCAGATGCGATCGCGCAGCTCGACCAGCTCCGGCAGATGGAGCTCCATCACCTCGCCCGTGTCCACGCGGATGAGCTGGTCCCGCGGCGTCGACCCGTAGACGAGCTGGTACTTGGCGTGGTCGTCGTTGCTCAGCACCCGCTGGATGATCCCCGCGTCCTGGAGCAGCTTCAGCGTCCGGTAGACCGTCGCCTTGCTCACGCGGAAGTCGCTCGCCCTCAGCTCGTCCAGCAGCCGGTCGGCCTCGAACACGCCGTCGAAGCGCATGATCGTGTCGAGCACCTGCGCCCGCTCGGGCGTGTACTTGAGCCCCTCGGTCTTCAGCCGCCGCCGGAAAACCGCGCACAGCGGCTCGATGATGCGGATGTCCTCCGCCCGGATCTCGCTGGTGCCGTCGCCCGCCATGCCAGCATGGTACGGCCCGACCGCCCGGGGAGTAGACTCCTCGGCCATGGGCCGACGAGGGCAGGATTCTCGCGCCGGGGCGATCGGACGGCTCGCGATCGTGGCCGGAGCAGCCGCGCTGTGCCTCCTGGTGGTGAGCCTCCTCGGCTCGCCCCGCTCTCCGATCGAAGCCATCGGCGCCCTGATCCTCAAGCTCGGGGCGATGTGGCCCGCGCTGGTCTACCTGGTCGCCGGCTTCGGCCTCGGCTGGCCCCTCTCGCGTCTGTGGGCGCACGCGCACGACAGGCTCTCGATCCAGCTCGCCGTCGGGTTGGCGCTGCTTTTCTCACTCAGCGAAATCCTCGGCATCGCGGGCTTGCTTGCGCCCGGCCCCGCGATCGCCACGTGCCTGCTCGGCGTGGCGCTGGCGGCCGTGCAGGTCTCGCTCGCGCTGCGCCGGACCCCCGCCCCGCCGGAGCCCTCCCTCGCCTGGGCCCTGGCAGCGCCCGCCGGGACCGTGCTGATCGTCGCCGCCGCCATGCCCCCCGGCTGGCTCTGGGCCTCGGAGTACGGCGCCTACGACGCCCTGAGCTACCACCTCCAGCTGCCACAGGAATGGATCGCGGCCGGGCGGATCATCCCGCTCGAGCACAACGTGTACTCGTTCCTGCCCGGCTATGTCGAGGCCGCCTTCGCCCATCTCGGCGCGATGACGCTCGCGCCCGCCGACCGCGCTCTCCTCGGCGGCGACGGCTGGCGGCTCATCGCGTGCCACGGGCTGCACGCGGGGCTCACGCTCGTGGCCGCGTGGCTCGTCGCCCGCGCGACGGCGAGGCTCGCCGAGAACGCGGGTTCCCCCGCCCCGATCGCCCGGTGGGCCGGCGCCGTTGCGGGCTGCTTCTCGATCGCAACGCCATGGGCCGTCGTGACGGGCTCGCTGGCCTACAACGAGGCTGGCGTGAACACGATGCTCGCCGGGGCCCTCCTCGTCTGCGCGCAGCCCCGCCTGTCCCCCACCGCACGCGGCGCGCTCGTGGGCCTGCTCGTCGGCGTCGCCTGCGCCTTCAAGCCCACGAGCCTCTTCCTCGCCGGCATCCCCGCCGGCGCCGCGCTCGTCGCATCCGCCTACGGGTGCCGTGGCCTGAGCGAGTCTTCGAGCGAAGGCCACGCCGCTGCCCGATCACGCCGAATCATGGCCGCGATCCTCGCCGGCGCCGCCGTCGGCTTCACCACCCTCTGGCCCTGGCTCTTCCGCAACTACGGCGCGAGCGGCAATCCCGTCTTCCCCTTCGCCGCGGACCTCTTCGGCGCAGGGCATTGGACCGCGGACCAGCTCGCCCGCTACCGCTCCGCCCACGCCTTCGACGGCTCGCTCGCCGACCGTGTCCGCACGCTGCTCTGGATCAGCCCCGGCGCAGGGCCCGACGGAGACGCGGTCGAGAGGTTCCGCGGCTATGCGAACCCGCAATGGGGCCTGTTCCTGCCGATCGTCGCGCTGTGCGCGTCCTTCGCCCTAGTGAGGTGGCGCGAGGCCCGCCCCCTCGCCGCCGTCCTCGCCCTCGGCCTGGCCGGCCAGCTCGTGGCGTGGCTCGCCCTGACCCACCTGCAGTCGCGATTCCTGCTCCCCACGCTCCCGGTCGGCGCGGTCCTCGTTGGTCTCGCCCTGGCGCAGGTGCGCCGGCTCGGAGACCATCGGCCCGACGGGCGCGCGGGCGCCGGCCTGCTCGGCGCCTCCATCGTGCTCATGCAAGCCGCGTTCCTCCTGGTGACCTACACGCTGCAGAGGGGCGGGAGCGTCGGGCTCGCGCTCGGCGTCTTCCCCGACGCCTTCACCGGGGCCGAGGCGCAGGACCCAACCGAGACCGCGGCCGCTTGGACGAACTCGCGTCCGGAGGGCGAACCGATGGTCTTCCTCGTCGGAGAGGGAGCACCGCTCTATTTCGGCCCCGGCGTCGTCTACCACACCACCTTCGATCGCTCGCCCCTGGGCGAGCTCATGCGCGCACATCCCGACGATCCCGTCGCGTGGTCTCGAGCGCTCCGCGAGCGCGGCATCGGCTGGCTCATCGTCAGCCCCGGAGAGCTCGACCGCCTCCAGAAGAGCGGGTGGTACGACCCGCTCGTTACACCCGACGCCGTCCGCCGCTTCGCCGAGACACAGGGCGGGGCCGCGCACGTGTGGCAGGGCGAGGGCCGCTACCTCGTGCGCCTGGGCTCGCCCGAGAGGCCCGAGGAGAAGGGGCCGTGAGCGCCGCACCCGCGCCGAGCCGGAGAGCGATGCGCCTCGCGCTGCAGGGCGTCGGCTTCGTCGTCGGCCTGCTGCTCCTGGGCTGGTGCGTGAAGGCCGCGCTTTCCCCGGACAACCGCGAGCAGCTCGCCAAGCTGAGCGAAGCGGGCGCGGGCGAGGTTGCGCTCCTGCTGGCGCTCTCGGGCGCCACGCTCGCGATCAACGGCCTCATCTTCTGGGCGACGCTCGAGCCGGTGCGCCGCCTCCCGGTCCTTGATGTGCTCGCGACCAACGCGCTCTGCACCTTTCTCGCCTATCTCCCGTTCAAGCTCGGCGCCGTGACGCGCATCGCCATCCACAACCGGCGCGACCGCGTCCCGCTCCTGACCGTCGGCGCCTGGTTCGGCGCGATGCTCGTGGTCATGGCCGCCAGCTACGGCCCAATAGCCGCGGCCAGCCTGTGGCGCCGCGGCGTGGACGCCGCGTGGTGGTGCGCCGGACTCGGGGGCGCCGCGGTGCTCGCAGCAGGCGCCGTGATGATCGCGCGCCCGTTCGCGGGCGAGCGCGGCCTCGCACGCCTCCACCGCGTGCTCGACGGGCTGAGACTCCCGCTGGTCGGAAGGCTGAGCCGCGACGAGCGGTTCGCCCAGCTCCACTCCGGCGCGGCGATGCTCGCCTGCCCGAAGGCCGTCGCGACGACGACGGCCCTGCGCCTCGCGGACATCGGCGTGCTCGCGGCCCGCTTCGTGGTCGCCGGCACGATCGTCGGCGTCGCTTTCGGCTGGGAGGAGGCCGTGCTCGTCGCGAGCGCCTACTACCTCATCGGCGTCGTCAGCCCCTTCGGCCTGCTCGGCGCCCGCGAGGCGGGCGCTGTCTGGCTGGCCGGAGCCCTCGGCCTCGCCGCCGGCACCGGGCAGTCGGCCGAGGCGGTCGCCCGATCGCTCACGGTGCTCACGCTCTTCATCACCGGCACGGAGTCGGTCGTCCTCCTGGCCGGCGCGGCCGCGGGGGTCGTGCGGCTCAGGCCGGACCGTCTTCTGTATCGAGCAACACAAGGAAGCGCGGAGCCCCCGGACGGAGGAGGGGAAGGCTGAGCGGGCCCCGAGGCGCCCGGTACCGCGCGCGGTGCGTGCCCGATCGCTTCCATCGACGCGTGCGCCGTCCGAGCACTCGGCAGCGAATAATGCCAGACCGATGCGCACCGCCCTCGTCCAATTCAACCCCACGGTCGGCGATATCCCGGGCAACGCCGCGCGGATGGCGGCGCTGGCCGACGACGCCAGGAGCGCAGGGGCGGAGTTGGTCGTCTTTCCCGAGCTCGCGCTCTGCGGATATCCGCCCCGAGACCTGCTCCACCACGAGGGGTTCGTCCTCGCCTGCGCCGCGGCCGCCGAAGAGCTGGGAAGGACAAGCTCCTCGAGCCTCACGCTCGTGTTCGGCGCGCCGCTGCCCATCGATCGCGCCGACCCCGCGCGCGGCACGTCCAACAGCCTCCTCGGCTACCGCGACGGCGATCTGCTGGACTACTACGACAAGCGGCTGCTCCCGACCTACGACGTGTTCGACGAGGACCGCTACTTCGAGCCCGGCCATCGCGCGGTGGTCATCGACGTGCCGGCGCGCTCGGGCGTCCGCCGCGTGGGGCTCGCCATCTGCGAGGACCTGTGGAAGGGGGAGGACGCCGGCTTCTCGTCGCGGTACCGGGGCGAGCCCGATCCGGTCGCCGAGGTCGCGCGCGCGGGCGCCGAGGTCGTCATCAGCCCCTCGGCGAGCCCCTTCGTGCTGGGCAAGGGCCGCAAGCACCGCGCCATCCTGACCACGCACGCGACGAGGCACGGCGTCTTTCTCGCCTCGGTCAACCAGGTCGGCGGGAACGACGATCTCGTCTTCGACGGCCACGCGGCGGTGTACGGCCCGTCGGGCAGCCCGCTGGCCTTCGGCCCCGGCTTCGAGGAGTCGATCACGCTCGTGGAGATTCCGCCGAAGTCCGAGGCCTCGCCCTCGCCGCGGAGGGACCCGGCCGACCCGCTCCTCACCACGCCGGACGAGGAGCTGCTCTTCCGCGCGCTCGTGCTCGCGACCCGCGACTACCTGCACAAGACCGGGCATCACGACGCGATCATCGGGCTCTCGGGAGGGATCGATTCGGCCGTCACCTGCGCCGTCGCCGCGGCGGCCCTGGGCCCTGGGCACGTGCTCGGCGTCGCCATGCCCGGCAAGTACTCGAGCGAGCACTCGCTCACCGACGCCTACGACCTCGCCCAGCGCCTCGGCGTGCGCTGCGTCACCACGCCGATCGCCGCGCCCTTCGACGGCTTCCGCGCGGCCCTCGACGCGACGTTCGCCGAGATCGGCGCGCGTCTGCTCGGCGCCCGGCTCCCCGACCTCACCGAGGAAAACCTCCAGTCCCGCGCCCGCGGCACCATCCTCATGGCCCTCTCCAATCGCACCGGCGCGCTCGTCCTCACCACCGGCAACAAGAGCGAGCTCGCCGTCGGCTACTGCACGCTCTACGGCGACATGAACGGCGGCCTGGCCGTCCTCAGCGACGTGACCAAGGTGCAGGTCTACAGGCTCGCCCGATGGCTGAACGCGCAGCACGCCCGGGCCGGCTTCGCGTGCGCCCCCATCCCCGAGAGCACGATCGCCAAGCCGCCGAGCGCGGAGCTCGCCCCCGACCAGCGCGACCAGGACTCGCTCCCGCCCTACGAGGTGCTCGACGAGATCGTCGAGCGGTACGTCGAGCAGAAACAATCCCGCTCGCGGATCGTCGAAGAGACCGGCTTCGATGCCGGCCTGGTCGCCCGCGTTGCGCGGCTGATCGACGTGAGCGAGTACAAGCGAAAGCAGTACGCCGTGGGCATCAAGGTCACCAGCGTGGCCTTCGGGAGCGGCCGGCGCGTGCCCATCGCCCAGCGATGGACGGCTTCGTGACGCCGCCCGCGCCGGGCCCCGCGCAGGGCGGGGATAACTCGCTTCACAGGGGGCCGCCGCCATCACGCGTCGGCGCCGCGCTTGCGAAGCGGTCCCTCCCCCACCACCGCTCCTGGTCCACGGGCCGGCCGCACTCCGGACATATCGGCTCCGGCAGCCCGTACAGGAGGTACCCGCACTGGCAGCGCGGCTCGGAGAGCCTGAGCGTCATCTCCAGGCCGCACCCGGCGCACCTGCCCTTGCGGTTGGCGGCCAGCTCCTGCTCCATGGCGCAGCGCGGGCACCGCACGCGCACCGGCACCGATCGCCCGATGGTGTGCTCCTCCCCCTCTTTCGCGGTGACGTGCTCGATGCGCCAGAGCACCGGCACGGCGATCGTTCCCAGGGCCGCGGGGATGAGCAGCGCCCCCATCAGCCTCGCCACAGACTCCTCGTGGAAGAGATCGATCTCCCACATCAGGGCGAGGGCGAGCGCGCCGCCGCCCATCGCGGCCGCGACGGTCCCCACGCGGGTGACGCGTCCGATGGTCCTGGTCAGGCGCGGGAAGGAGAGCAGCACCGAATGGAGCGCGAGCAAGCCGACGATCGTCGTCGTGCCGCCGAGCTTGGCGCAGATCTCGATGGCGTCCCCTCGGAGCCACGGCTCGAACCAGACGAGCCCGAGCCAGCCCGCAAGGCTGAGCCCCAGAGCGACGACCGCCGTCCACGCCAGCACCCGCGAGCGCCCGCGGGCGATCGCGAGAGAGGCGACGAGGCCGAGCAGGCTGTAGCCGGTAAGGAGGCCGCTGGTCGCGAGCAACTCCTCTTCGTAGGGCACGCGCGGCATCAGCAGGGCCATCATGCCCAGCAGCGCCGTGACACCGAGCGAGCCGACGAAGATCCACAGCCAGAGCGTCCGTGACCCCACGCCGCCACCTCCAGGACCGACCACGCGCCGCGTGGCCGAGCGGGCGCTACGCCCGCCACTCCCCAGCGTATCCGGTATCAAACCCCGGCGCATCGGCGGAAGCCAGCTCGTGCAGCCGCTTGGCGATCTGGCGCAGGTGCAGCGCGTCGTGGGCGGCCCATGAGGCGAGGAGATCTCCGGCCCGCAGCAATCCCAGGCGTGGATGTGATGCGGCCAACGACCAGTCCGGCTCAGGGAGCGAGCGGAGCCACGCCACCGACGCTCCGCGCTCGCGTGCGAAGCGGTCCAGGCTGCTCGCCATGTCCCGCTCGTTGTACCGGCGCTCGACCGCCCACCCCTCAGGGTTGATCTTGGGCCAGTCGCGCGACGGATCGTCGAGGACGAGCCGCAGGCGGGCGCGAAAGTCCTCCACCTCCTCGTCCCCGAGGTGACAGACGATCTCCAGGATCGACCACGCCCCGCTCGGCGGCTTCCAGCGGACCGCCCCCGCCGGCAGGCCGGACAGCAAGGCCCGGAGCGAGCCCGGCAAGAACTCCATCCGCTGGATGATCCGATCCGCATGCATGGACAGCCCTCTGGTCAACCCGCCCGCTCAGTGGAGCGGCGGGGGCAGGTGTCGATCGCGATCAAACGGCGGCGGCACGTGCTCGGGGATCTCGTCCTCGGGGAAATCCTTCGCCCAGTGCGCCCGCTCATCCTCGTCGGCGTAGTGCTTGAGCCAAAGGTGGATGTCCTCGTCCGAGCAGCCGCCGAGGATGTCGAGGTGGTGCTGCACGTCGGGGTGGATCCGAAAGGCCTTTTCCTCCTGGCTCAACAGGTCCTCGACGAGCAGCGTGTACAGCTCGCGGTCGCTCAGATGATCTGTGCGGTGCAGAAACACGTGCATGTCCGCGAGCCGACGCACCAGCCGCTCGAGCTCCTCCGCGAGCTGCGCGTCGCTGAGCGATGGCGCCGCGGGTGGCTCGTACCCGCGCCAGGAGAGCTGCTCGAGCCAGGTCGCGACCGGAGCCTCGTCGTAGTCCCACGGGTACTCGTACCGCTCGGCCTCCTCCAAACCCGTGCACCTGTGCACCGGGAGCGGCGTCACGTCCGCAGGGCACTCGAGCTCGTCACCACGCGTTCGCGTTCCATCGCTCATATCCCCACCTCGCTCGCCGGTCTGTCCATTCCGCTCGCAGGCGGCGTGGATCGCGCCACCCACCGCAATATACCTGATACATGCCGAACTCCGGCGGGAAATCCCCGAAAATTCACCAAAATCGATCGGCTCGGGCGCAAAGCCGCCCCGCGCCGTCTCCGGCCCGGGGCATTGGTTCACTTCGCGGCGGCCTTCTTCGCCTTCTCCGCGCACTCCTTGCAGCAGTAGACGGTCTCCTTGCCGCCCGCCTTCGCCTTCACGCCGCCGTCCTTGATCTCCCAGCCGCACTCGGGGCACGTGGCCTTCGCCATGACTGCAACCTCCGTCAGGTGACTCGCCGCCGGGCGGTCACGCGCCGCCCGCTCGACTCGTGATCACCCTACGGGGAGGCCCCGCCAGGCTCTTGCATCCGCTTGCTCATCTGCTGGAGGCCCCGAGCGTCCAGGTCCGCGACCCGAGCGGGCGTGAGCCCGAATTCGCGCGTGAAGGCGTTCGTGAGGTGGCTCTGGTCGCAGAACCCCGCCCGCGCCGCCGCGGCGGCGAGCGCGCGTTCCCCGTCCAGCACCACCGAGACCGCCCGGCGCACCCGAAGACGCAGCAGGTACCGCGAGAGCGTCTCCCCGGTCTGCTCCCGGAAGACGCGCGAGAGGTGGCAGGGCGAGGCGTGGACCGCTCGGGCGAGCGAGGACAGGTCCAGCCGCTGGGCGAGGTGGGCGGCGAGGTGCTGCTTGGCGCGCTCGGCGAGATCGCGGTGTGCCCGCTCTGTCTGGGGCCGGGGGCCGCGGCGCCGCCCGGCGCGTGCGCCCTCGTACGCCGCGCCGAGCAGGATGCCCAGCAGGCGCACGCCCAGCTCTTCGGTCGCGAGCGGATCGGGCCATCGCGCCCGCAACTCGCGCACGAGCGCGCCCTGGATCACGAACGCCCTGCCGGGGCAGGGGCCGACATCGAATCCCGGCCCTCGCTCCTGGTCGCGAGGCTCGATGGCCCCGAGCAGCTCGCGCAGCACCTCGGGCGAGGGCCGAATGGAGGTGCAGTCGTCGCCGCCCTCGCACGGATGGCTCACCCGGTAGGCGACGCCCGGCCGGAAGACCGAGGCGACGTTG
>CAYTAH010000075.1:0-10353 GCA_964435785.1 uncultured Phycisphaeraceae bacterium
GGTGAGCTCGGCGCCCGCGGGGGAGGCCAGCTCGATCGCCCACGAGCGCTCGGTGACGGCGACGATGTCCTCGCCCCCGGCGTCCAGCTCCACGATGTTCAGGCCGTGGTCCTCGGTCGAGACGGTCTCGAAGCGGGCAAGGGTCGAGGTGTCGAGCAGCTCGTCGAGAGTCGGGACGACGCCGCGGGCCTTGGCGTGGATCTCGAGGCGCAGCTTGCCCTCGGCGGCCGCACGGTCGTCCAAGACCTGCTCGATCTCGAGCGCGGTGAGGGAGCGGGAGGAGGGGAGCTGGTCGCGAGCGTCGATGAGCACGGGGGAGGTTGTGACAGGAAGGATGACCTGGCCCCGGCCGTCGCTGAAGTCCATGTCGAGGCGGAGCTGGGGCACGCGGTCGGTGCGGGCGTCCTTGGGCTTGAGGAGGACATAGGCGAGCGGGAAGGACTGCCAGCCGGGGCGCTCGATGCCGGTGGGCTTGACGGCGGGATCGTGGAACTGGACGGCGACGACGTCGAAGGTCTCCGAGAGCGTCTCGCGCAGGTGCTTCTCGAGGTCGTCGCGGTAGTCCACGGGCTGGCCGGTGGCGGGGTGCCACATCTCGTTGCGGAGGTACTTGGAGAAGGAGCCGGCCTCGCGGGCGGTCTGGCGCGTGGACCAGATCGAGAGGTGGGCGCCGAAGGCATCGGCGTGCCCGACCTGCGTGGGGCCGTCGATCTCGAGCACCAGCTCGATCTCCTGCATGAGGTCGTCGTAGTACTCGAGCAGGTCGCGGGCCTGGCGGCCGTCGGGGTGGTCGCCGATGATGCGCATGGACTCGCGCACGAAGCGGGGCTTGAGCTCGGGGTTGAGCTCATTGACGGCTCGGGCCACCTCCTTGGCGAAGAGGCCCCGGTGGCGGTGGGGCTCCTCGCCGGGGAGGGCGTCGATCGCGCCGATGACGCGCTCGACCTGCGAGAGGTCGGGCTCGTCCTGGCGCGTGAGGAATCCGAGGTCGCTCGCGCCCAGGGCGGACGAGAACCAGCGGAGGTAGACCTCGGCGCTCGGGGCGGCGTCGGGCGAGGCGAGCGTTGCGGCGTAGCGCTTCGCGGCCTCGGCGTAGGCGGCGAAGGCCGCGTCGCGTCCCCTGGTGTAGGTCTCGAAGTCCACGTTCTGGCCGTAGAGGAACTCGGCGCGGTCGAAGTTGAGGTTGCCGGCGAGGATGTGGGAGCGCCAGTCGGCGGGGTCGGCGGCTATGCCTGCGGCGGCGAGCTCGAGGGCGACGCCGTAGCCGCGGGTGATCTCGGCGGCGAGCTGGGTGTCGGTGCGCTTGGTCTGGGCCTGCTCCTGGGCGCGGGGGTTGCGCCACTGGGAGCCGAGTCGTGCGCGCATGTCCTCGGCGAGGCGGCGGCGTGTGTCGGGCTGGATCGAGTCGAAGGGGCCGAAGATGGCGACGATGTCGGCCTCGGCGAAGACCTCGGCCTGGCTGTGGCTGGCGGCGAACGCGGCGACGAGGGAGTCGGCGGGGAGGTCCTCGATGCCCATCGTGCGGAATTCGTCGAGGATCGCGTCGAGCTTCTCGAGGCTGCGGCGCTGGCGGGCGCGGGTGAGGGGGACGGCGCCGTCGGTCCTGCCCGAGCCGTAGGGGTTGTAGTAGCTGCTGTAGGCGTAGCTGGGGTAGACGCCGGTCATCATGCCGTAGGGGTCGTACTCGTCGAACGTGGGCGCGCCCTTGCCGACGAAGTTGGGCCAGGCGTCGATGAGGGCGCCGGCGAGACGGGTGGCCCGCTCGGGGTCGGTGTCGATGATCGGCGCGATCATGGCCAGGACGGAGGCGGTCTCGCCCGAGCCGCCGTCGGTCGCGGCGACCATGACCTCGAGCTTGGCGGCCAGGCCGGGGTCGATGGTGGTGAGCCACGCGGCGTCGGGGAGGGTCTCGGCGAGCTGCTCGGCGGGGATGGGCTGGAAGCGGGGGTCCTGCTCGCCCTGGCGGGTCATCTCGGCTTCTTCGAGGATGGTGAGGGTGAGCATGTCGAGGCCGGTGCGCCACGCGGGGGCGCTCTCGCCGGCGCCGGCGATGAGCGCCTGGCCGACGCGCTTGATGCGTCGCAGGGCGCGGGCGCGGTATTCGGGCGGGGCCTGCTGCATGCGGAGGTTGCGCGCGGCCTTGTTGACCTTGTCGAGCATCATCCAGCCGATCTCGGACTCCTGCGCGAAGAGGGCGTGGAGGAACTCGTCGGCGGCGTCGGGGTCCATCGCGTCGAGCAGGCGGAGGGCGATGACGAGCGCCTTGGAGCGCTGCTCGACGCTCGCGGTCTCGATCGCGAGCACGCGCTCGCAGAGGCGCCACCCCTCGCGGGCGGCGTCTCGCTGCTCCTCGCCGCGGCGCTCCTTGGAGAGGGCGTGGAAGTAAACGGCGTAGAGGTTGAGCAGGTCGGTGTCCTGCGCGGCCTCGGCCTGCGCGAGCGGGGGCAGGTATTCCTGCGCGGCGACGGGCATGCCGGCGGCGACGAGCAGCGAGGCGGCGCGCTTGCGGTTGCCGGGGTCCTCGCCGCCGAAGTGCTTCGTGCCGAGGCGGATGGTGGCGGCGAGGGGGCCGGTGTCGCACCCGCGATCGGCGGCGGCCTTGATGAGGGCGCCGAGCGAGGCGACGTGGTCGTCGGTGAGTGGGACGGGGGCGGCGTCGGCGACGGCGATGAGCTCGTCGGGGGTGAGGGCCTGGTCGTCGGAGACGAGCTGGGTGAGGAGGTAGGTGTAGATCGTGGCGGGGTCGCCCTCGGACTTCTCGTCGGTGAAGCGGGTAGCGAGGAACTCGCCGACGGCGTCCCAGCGCCCGGCGACGACGAGGAGGCGGAAGTGCTCGGCGTCTTTCTGCGCCTTCTCGCGCTCGGCGGCCCGCTTCTTCTGCTCTTCGGGGGTGAGGGGGCCTTCCGCCTCGCCCTCGGGCTGGAAGCCCTCCATCTCGGCCATGGCCGCGAGCATCTCGGGCGGGATGTCGCCGCCCATTTCCATCAGCATCGACTCCATCTGGGCGGCGGCGTCGAAGATCTCCTCGCCCGCGGGCTCATCTGGCGCGAGCTCTTCGGCGGGCGCATCCGCCTCGCCCGGCTCGCCGGGCTCGGGCTGCGGCTCGGGCGGGTTGAGGAGGCGCTCGCGCGCGTCGGAGGCGAGCTTGACGCGGGCGGCAAGGACGCCAGCGGGGTCGCGCGAGTAGTCCTGCTGCATGATCTGCTTGGCGAGCTCGCTCTTGGGCTTGATGTCGCCGGCGCGCCCGCGTCGGCCCATGTTGAACGAGTCGTAGTCGGCGAACTCGTCGAAGTTCTCGGGGTTGAAGCCGCGCTGATTCCATGGGCCCTCGCCCATGTACTGCATGGCGGAGAGGCGCGAGGTCTGCGCGTCTGCGTGGCTGAGTGCGAGGCCGGCCAGCGCGAGGAGCGCCGCGCACGCGTGGGCAGGCACAGAAGAGCGATTCGGTGCTCCCGTTCTCATTGCGGTCTCCCGGCGATGGATTGGTCGTGGTGCGTCGGCTGCATCGCGAGGGCTCAGGATCCGGAGCCTCGCTTCATGGCCTCGCCGGCGGAGTCGGTCTTGATCTCCTCTCGCGCGTCCTTGTTGCCGGGCTTCTTGCACTTGCTGAGGCGCTGCTCGCGCTTCTTCTGGCAGAGCCCGTTCGAGCAGTTCGGGCAGTTCTTGGGGAGGGGGAGGGCCTGGAGCTCGGAGAGGTCCATCTGCTCGAGGCGGATGACGGCCTCGACGTTCTTCTTGTGGGTCTCGGCGGCCGCGGGATCTTCGGCGTCCTCGGCGAGGAGGCGGAAGTGCTGGCGGGCGGTCTCGGCCTCGAGGAGCCACTCGTCGGGAAGTGCGCCGTCGAGGCGCATGAGCCATGCGGCCCAGTAGGCGGTGGTGCCCAGTTCGTCGCGGAGCTCGCGGACCATCGCCTCGTCGGGGCTGCTCTGGGCGAGCTCGTCCGCGAGCAACTCCTCGAGCTGCGTCTGGCCCTCGATGATCTCGCCGGCCTGGATGCGGGCCTTGGCCTCCTCGAGGGCGAGGCGCGTGCGCTGGGCGCGAGCGTCCGCCGGCAGGGACTCCCGTGCGTCGGCGTAGGCGTCGGCTGCGGTCGTCCAGTCGAGATCGCGCTCGGCTGCGAGGGCGGTGTGGATGGCGCGGCGAGCGTCGTCGCGCTTGAGCCATTCCTGCCCGGGGCCGAAGTGGAAGGCGAGGAGAGCGACGGGCAGGAGGCACCAGGCGGTCCAGAAGAGTTTGCGCTTCATGACTTACACTCCTACGCGGGTTGCATTGCCGCGGGTGCGGGCGCGGGGACGGGTGGGCGTGCGCGGGACGGGCGAGGCTCTCGATGGTGGTATCGGATGCCGGCGAGCGCGAGGGCCGGTGAGATCGACGCGATCGCGGCGGTGGAGAGGCCTGTGGCGACCAGGGCGATGGTGCGGAGCTCGGTCTGCCGCTCGGACTCGAGGGTGAGCATGCGGAGGCGGTCGAGCACAGCCGTGGGGAGGTGGTGGGCGTTGCCGTCGTGGTAGACGCCGCCGAGGCGGAGGGCGAGGCGCTTGAGCGAGGCGGCGTCCTGGCGGCTGGTGCGCCCGGCGATCTGCGAGCCGCGGTAGGGGTTGCCGACGCCGAGGACGATGGTGTCGGTGATGGACTGCGGCATCGTCGGCAGGCCTGCCTCGGGGAGGGTGTCGCCGTCGCTGACAACGATGAGGGTTGCGGAGGCGGGCGGCCAGGTCTCTGCGAGGGCCGCGGCGGCGCGGACGCCCTCGTACATGTTGGTCTGGCCTTCCTTGAAGGCGTGCTCGAGTGGGAGGTCGCGGATGATGTTCTCGACGACGTTGATGTCGTCGGTGTCCACGACGACGGGCTTGGCGGTGGTGTAGAAGGCGACGACGCTCACGCGGGTGTGGGAGACGTCGAGGCGGTGGAGGACGGACTCGAGCACGTCGTAGGCGCGGCGGCCTCGGGGGAGGTCGCCCTCGGGGCCGGCGTCGGGGAGGTACATGCTGGGGGAGACGTCGAGGGCGATCAGGAGGTGGCGGACGGGCTGCTTGTCGCGCTCCGCGCGGTCGGAGGGCGCGCCGTCGATCGCGAGGAGCGTGAGCACGGCCCAGGCGAGGAGGCCCATCGCGCCGGCGCGGACGAAGGGGAGCGAGGCGATCCACGTGCGCGGCTCGCCGAGGCGGGCGAAGGCGAGCGTGCGGACGCGCGCGATGCGCCGGGCGTGGAGCCACTCGGCGGCGAGGGCGGCGAGAGCGACGCCGATGGCGACGAGGATGCTCACCATGGCGTGTACCTCACGCCGAAGAGGCAGAGGGCGTGCAGGCCGAGGGTGGCGGCGGCGGCGAGCGCGGCGGGGGTGAAGAAATCGACGGGCTCGGGGGCGCTCTGCTGCACGCGGACGGGCTGCATGGAGTCGATGTGCGTGAAGATGGCGTCGAGCGCGGCGGGGTCGTTGGCGCTGAAGACCTGGCCCCCGGTGGGGGCGACGACCTCGTACATCTGGGCGGGCGCGGCGCCGCCGCCGACGTTGATCATGTGGCAGACGATGTTCTCGGCGGCGAGCTCGTAGCCGATCTGGGTGGCGCGCCCTCCGGAGAGGTCGGAGCTGAAGCCGTCGGAGACGAGGATGACGAGGCGGTCGCCCTCGGGCTGCTGGGCGAGCGACTGGGTGCAGAAGCGGAGCGCGTGCCCGATGCGCGTGGAGCCGAGGTGGGGCGGGAGGGTCATGGGGTCGAGGAAGGGCGTGGCGTGCTGGATGGCGGAGACGTCCTTGGTGAGGGGGACCCACTTGACGACTTCGCCGCCGAAGATGGTGAGGCCGAAGGCGTCGCCCTTGCGCCGATCGGTGAATTCCTGGATCGCCTCCATCGCTGCCTCGTAGCGGCTGACGCCGGAGCCGAGGCCCGAGGACATGCTGCCGGAGACGTCGAGGCAGATCTCGATGTTGGTGAGGATGCGCTCGCCGCGCGGGGGGCCGAGGCGGCGGGGGCCGGCGAGGATGACGACGGCGGCGGCGAGGAGGAGTGCGGGGAGGAGGTTCGCGCCGGTGATGAGGCGGCGTCGCCAGGCGCGGGGAGGCTGCGCGGTGTGATCGACGGGAAGGTGGACGACGAAGCCGCGCCGGGTGATCTCCCAGGCGGCGAGGGCCGCGGGAAGGAGGAGGGCGAGGAGGACCCAGGGGTGGGCGAAGGTCATGTGGGAGCCCCCTGGGTGTCGGCGTTTGCGGCGGCGGGCGCAGAGTTGATGTTTGGGCTGGAAGAAGAATGCCCGAGCTTGCGCTCGGGGCTCGTAGAGGCGGGACTCTGCCCGAGCTTGCGCTCGGGGCTCGTAGAGGCGGGGGCGGGGAGCTCGATGGGCTCGATGTCGCGGTAGGGGGAGAGCAGGGCGTTCAGATCGACGGACGCGGCGTCGCTCGGGGGTTGGTGCAGCCAGCGGTCGAGGGAGCGGAGCAGCTCGCCGGCTTCGGCGTCGTCACGCAGCGCGGCGATCGCGGCCTTGTGGGAGAGGTGCTCGATGCGCCGGTGGCGACGCCAGTAGGCGAGGAGGAGCATCTCGAGCTCGGCGCTGCGTTCGGTGGAGAGGCTGCCCGCGATGGCGGCCTCGAGGAGCGGGCGGAGCTGGTCGCCGAGCGTGCGGGGCGGGCCGGTGTAGACGGGGGCCGGGGCGGGGCTGCGCCGGAGACGCTTGGCGACGACCCAGCCGATCGGGAGCAGCCAGACCGCTCCCGCGGCGATGAGGAGCGCGCGGTAGCCGCCGAGGCTGGGGAGGGCGAGGCCGCCGATTTCGAAGAGGTCGCCTGTGTGAGACTCGGGGAGGAGGGAGCCGACCTCGACGGGGATGGGCGCGAGGTCGGTGGCGGGGGTTCCGTCGCCGTACTGAAGGTAGTCGCGGAGGTCGAACGCGCCGGGGTACTGGGCGATGAAGCGGAGGTCGTAGATCACGGCGTCGCCATCGCGGGCGTAGTCGGCGATGCGGAGGACGACGGGGGTGGCGCGCTCGACGGGGAGCGTGACGAGGGAGCGTGCGGTGGGGACGCGGAGGAGGACGCGGCCCTCGATGCCGACGGTGGAGGTGGCGAGGGGGGGCGGTTGGGGCGAAGCACTCCCGAGCTTGCGCTCGGGGCTGGTCGATGACGGAACACTCCCGAGCTTGCGCTCGGGGCTGGTCGATGACGGAACACTCCCGAGCTTGCGCTCGGGGCTCGTAGAGGCAGGGCTCTGCCCGAGCTGGCGCTCGGGGCTCGTAGAGGCAGGGGGGTCGCCGGGCTGCGGGACGAGCGCGAGGGAGAGGATGAGGGGGGCGAGCGGCATCATCGCGCCGTCCTCCAGCCGCGGGCGTGGGCCTCGATGACGCGCTTGAGCGGCGCGAGGACGGGGCCATCGGTGGGGATCACGACATGATCGACGCCGGAAGCGATGAGGCCGCGGGATTGGTCGCCGGGCGTCTGGAATCGGGTCCGGCTCGCGGCAATGAACTCGCGCCCGGTCTCGGCCTCGGCGGCGCGGAGAAAGCCGGCGCGGAGGCGGCCGCCCTCGCCGGGGTCGCGGGGTTGGACGACGACGCAGTCGTGGCGCTGCGCCAGTCGCGTGACGGCGGCGTCCGCGTCGGGTGAGTGCATGTCGCTGATGACGAAGACGAGGCTGGTGTGGAAGGCGAGGGCGTCGATCTGGTCGATGGCGTCGGCGAGGCGGGTGCGCTCGGCGAGGGCGGGCGCGCGGAGCGCCTCCACCTGGCGCCAGATGTTGCCGCGGGAGAGGGTGGGGGCGAGCGGGGTTTCGCGCTCGCCGCAGCTCACGAGGGCGGTGGGGCTGCGGCGCTGGATGGCGACGAGGGCGAGGACGGCGGCGATCCAGACGGCGAGGTCGTGCTTGGAGAGGCGGGTGGTGGAGTAGGCCATGGAGGCGGAGGTGTCGACCACGACGAAGACGGGGACGCGCTTGGTGGACTCGTACTCCTTGACGTGGACGCGCCCGGTGCGGGCGGTGACGCGCCAGTCGATCGAGCGGACGGAGTCGCCGTAGACGAAGGCGCGGGACTGGGCGTAGTCGATGCCCGTGCCGACGAAGCGGGAGGAGTCCATGCCGTAGGTGAGGTCGTCGGCGAGGCGGCGCGCGGCCATCTCGAACTCGCGCGCGGCGAGCTCGTGCGGCACCGCCAGGATGTCCGCCAGGTCGGGCATCGCGCCCCCGTTACACGGCGCCTGTGATCGGGTCCATGAGCTCCTGCAGCACGGCCTGGCCGGTGCGCCCGCGGGCGAGGGCCTCGTAGGTCAGGCGCATGCGGTGGAGCATGACGTGCTCGGCGAGGGCGAAGAGGTCGTCGGGGATGGCGTAGTCGCGCCCGAGGATGTAGGCGCGGGCGCGTGCGGCCTGCACGAGGGCGATGCCCGCGCGCGGGCTGCACCCGAGGTCGATGTCGGGGCAATGGCGTGTGCGGGCGACGAGGTCGACGCAGTGCTGGAGGAAGACCTCGCTGACGTGCACGCGCTGGACGGCCTCCATGCCCGCGGTGAGCTGGGGGACCTGGATCTCGGCGGACTCGCCGATGGCGTCGAAGGCGCTCATGGGGACGGCGCCGCCCTTGTCTCCGGCGCGGACGAGGCCGAGCTTGAGGGAGCGGCGGAGCACCTCGGCCTCCTGCTCCTTGGTGGGGTAGTCGAGGCGGTGACAGAGCATGAAGCGGTCGAGCTGGGCCTCGGGGAGCTCGAAGGTGCCGGCCTGCTCGATGGGGTTCTGCGTGGCGATGACGAGGAAGGGGACGGGGAGGCGGAAGGCCTGGTTGCCGATCGTGACGCGGCGCTCCTGCATGGCCTCGAGAAGGGCGGACTGCACCTTGGGCGTGGCGCGGTTGATCTCGTCGGCGAGGAGGACGTTGGTGAAGATCGGTCCCTTGTGGACCCGGAACTGGCGGGTCTGCTCGTCGAGGATCTCGGCGCCGACGATGTCGGAGGGGAGCAGGTCGATGGTGAACTGGACGCGCCCGAACTCGAGGTCGATCGCGCGGGCGACGGTGTGGACGAGCAGGGTCTTGGCGAGGCCGGGGACGCCCTGGAGAAGGAGGTGGCCCCCGGAGAGCAGGGCGATCAGGATGCTCTCGACGACGTCGTCCTGGCCGACCACCGTCTGGGCGACGCGCGTACGCACGCGCCGGACGAGCTCCGGGGTCGGTTGCGGTGCTGGTGCTCGTGCGTGGTTGCCGGTTGCGGGCGCGGTGGTCATGAGTCTTTCCCCGGGCTGCATACCGGCTGATTCGTTCGCGGGCTGCACCCAGTTCGCTCGGTCGGGTCAGCATACCCGATTCCGGCTGGAATCCCGGCCCGGGGGCGTCGGGCATCCCGGCTCGGGTGTGCCGGCTGGGAGCATGGCGCGTTCTCACGCGATGGGGCTCGCGTCAGAGTCCCCGCCAGAGCGCGAGCCAGGCGCCGGTGTGGAGCGTGAGGGCCGCGACCCAGCCGAGCCGGAAGGCGGGCTTCTGCGTCTTGTGGCGGGCCACGCGCATGGCGAGAGGGGCCCCGAGGAAGCCGCCGAGCCAGACGAGGCCGAGGAGCGTGCGCTCACGGAGACGGCGGCGTCCGCGGCGGGCCGCACGCTTATCCCACCAGAACGCGAGCGCGGCCGCCGCGTTCGCGCCGAGGTACCACGAGCCGACGGCGATCCAGAGCCAGGCGGGCACGGGGCATTTGTATGCGGGAGGAAGGCCTCAGCGCGGGGTGGCCTCGGGGAGTATCTCGGCGCCGAATCCGCGCGCGACGCGCAGGGGTCTGAGCATGGCACGCTTCTTCTGCTGGTGGCTCGACATCCGCCTGAGGATGTCGTCGAGGGTGCGGACGGCCTCGACGATGTAGGGGCCCTTGTTGAGCATGGCGCACTCGGCCCGCTCGGCCATGGCGGCGTCGGTGACCTCGGCGCGGCTCGGCATGCCCTTCTTGGCCATGCTCTCGAGCACCTGGGTGGCCCAGATCGTCGGGACGTGCGCCGCTTCGCACATCCAGAGGATCTCCTCCTGGACCTCCGCGAGGCGCTCGAAGCCGCACTCCACCGCGAGGTCGCCGCGGGCGATCATGACGCCGACGGGCGGGGTCCGCATGGCCTCGAGGAGGAGGGCGGGCAGGTTCTCGAAGGCGCGGCGCGTCTCGATCTTGAGCACGAGTCCGATACGTCCGTTGCTGCCCAGCTCGGCGAGCTCGGCCGCGAGATCGCGGACGTCCTCGACCCGGTTGACGAAGGAGAGCCCGACCATGTCGGCGTGTCCGGCGATGAAGCGGAGCACTTCGCGGTCGGCCGCAGTGACGGCGGCGATCTGGAGCGGGGAGTCGGGGAAGTTGATCCCGCGGTCGCCGCGGAGCTTGGAGCCGCCGGGCCTGGCCTG
>CAYTAH010000076.1:0-9829 GCA_964435785.1 uncultured Phycisphaeraceae bacterium
CCCACCAGCGGCACCATCCGCAGGAACGTCACCTCGCTCCCCGCCTTCAGCGTGACCTCCTCGTCGAGCGGCCCCGCCTGCTTCTCATCGACAAGGATGAGGAACGCGTTCCGCGTGTACGCCTCGCACGCGGCCTCGAACTGGCGCTTCCAGTCGATCTCGCGGGGCGTCTTGAGCTTGTAGCCGTTCAGGGTCTTCTCCGCGTCGGTCGGCTCGACCAGGCCGTGGAAGTGCTCGGGGCGGCGGCGGTTGTAGTCGTCCACCTCCTGGTAGACGCGGGAGCGGATGATCTCGCGGACGGTGACGCGCTCGGTGAGGAAGTCGAGCACGAGGCCGCCGCCGGCGTGGTCGGTCTCGCCGGAGTGGGGCGGTGCGGCCCCCAGCGATTCGTCGCGGATGGTGACGGTGGGCATGGGTCGTCCCCTTTCGGGGAGCAATGTAGCGGAAGCGGGGGGCAGGGGGAAGAGGCAAGCCGGAATGATGCGAGCTTCGCCTGCGGCTCGAGGTCCGGCCGCTGCTCGATCGCGCAGTCTGGGGCGGCGAGCGAGAAGGGGAGGCGTGGGCGTGAGAGGTACGGAGCCGCCCAGGAAAGGCGGGGTACCCGTGGGGTCGAGCCGCCTCAGCTTCTCCACTTTCGCGCGACGACGCCGTCCCTGAACTCGACGTAGGTCGAGCGCTTCTTGGTGGTCGAGCTCTCGCCGTCGAAGACGAGGAAGAGGCTCCCGTCGCTGGAGCGGGTCTCGGTGTAGTCCCAGCGCCAGATGGCGGAGCCATCCTCGAGGTCGGTCCGGCTGGTCGGCTCGCCGAGGACCGCCTCGACGTACGAGGGCGTGGACTCGCCGACCTTGATCTGGCTCAGCGCGTCCGCGGGCACGTAGTTGCCCGTGAAGCTCGTGTGCTTGTCGCTCTCGATGATCGAGCAGGCCGAGAGAGCGGCGACGAGGATGCACGCGGCCAAAGGGCCGGCGGTGCGGCGGAGGGGGCGTGGCGTCATGGCTGGTCTCCTCTGCCCGAACGGCGATTGGGGATCGCCCGGCGGCCACTGCAGGATACCTCACGCGGGCTCGGCGGAGAGCGGGGGTGCTCAACCCCCCTCGAGAGCGCTGATCGCCCGAGCCTCCCGCAGGGCAGCCGCGACCGGGGGGCCCGGGCCGGAACGGCCGGCCTTCACTTCGAGACCGTGGGAGAACGGCCGCCTCAGCGCGAGGGCAGCGACGCGAGCGGCTGCCGGTACATGACCGTGAAGAAGTCGAGGCCCTGCCCGGTGTTGTCGAACGAGCCGGTCACGACGATCTCGGAGCGGTGGGAGATCGCGACATCACCGACCACGTCCACGGTGGAGCCGGCGTCGAAGACGTCGACCCAGCGGAGGGCGCCGGCGGGCGTGTAGCTGGCCGTCATGGCGTCGCGGTTGCTGGCGTCCCTGTAGGCCTGGCCGGTCACGTAGACGTTGCCGGCGCGGTCGAGCGTGACGGCCGCGGGAAAGTCGCTCTTGCCCGCACCCCCATCCAGGTACTGGTACCACAGGAATCGCCCCGCGGAATCGTACTTGAAGGTGCCGTAGTTGCTGCTCCCGGGTTGGCCGCGACGGATCGTTCGGGCGAGGATGACCACGGAGCCGTCCCTGCCGACGGCGATGTCCGCGGTGGCGATGGTGTCGCAGGAGTCGGGAGCGAACGAGGCGTCCCAGAGCGGCGTGCCGTCGGGCGCGAGCCTCCAGGTGCGGGCCTCGGCCACGCCGCAGGTTGAGGTGGGCACGGTCGAGACGACGACACCCCCGCCGGGCGCCGGCGCGAGGAATGCCGGCCCGGAGACGAGCCCGGCGGTGACGGGGTCGTAGTGCGTCCACGAGTGTGCGCCGGCGGCGTCGAGCTTGACGGTGGCGAATCCGCCGGCGTTGTCGCCGAAGGGCCCGGCGAGGTACACGCCGCCGTCCTCGCCGAGGGCGATGGCCGAGGGCCATTCGGAGGCTCCGTTGGAGAGATCGAGCCGGGCCTGCCAAAGGGGCGTGCCGTCGGGGCCGTAGGCGAGAGCGAGGAAGTCATTGCCGCTGGCGGCGCTCACGTAGGCGGTCCCGTCGGGCGCGATCGCCACCCGGGCGGCCTCGCCGGGCACGAAGCCGATGAGATCGTGGTGGCGCTCCCAGAGCAGCTCGCCCTCGCGGCTGTAGCGGAGCGTGGTGGCCTGCATCGCGGACGCGCCTTCGGTGTAGCCGGAGAGGACAACGCCACCGCCCGGATGCGCCGCAAGGTGGGGCGGCCTGTCGTTGCGTTTGCCCGAGCCGCCGAAGCTCCGCTCCCACAGGAGCTCGCCGGCGCGGGAGTAGCGGACGATGGCAAAGTCCCAGCCGGTGTCGGGAAACTGGGTTGTGCCCGCGACGTAGACGCCCTCGGGAGCGCAGACGACGCGGGAGGGCCTGTCGTGCAGCGACGCGGGGCCGTCGTAGCTTGCTGCCCAGACGATCGGCGGCGCCTGGGCAGCGGCGGCGGCGGTTAGTCCGCACAACGCGAGCAGGGGGCAAAGGCGACGGGCGGCGCGGTGGCGTGGGCGCATGGCGGGTCTCCTATGCGAGCGCGTGCGCGGCGCGCGTCCGGAGACCGCCCCACGCGGTGCTCTTGTGAGCAGCCTATCGCCGGTTGCGCCGCGGCCGACCCCACTCTTCAGTGGAAATATGCGGCCGTGGTGGCTGTGTCACTCCGGTGGCGCCAGACGGGGCATCTGGCGGTACATGATCGTGAAGAATGCCACGTCGTGGCCGGGGTCGAAGGAGTCGCCGGTGACGAGGACCTCGCCGCGGGGGGAGAGGTCGATGTCGGCGGGACGGCTGTTGCCGACGCCGCTGTTGTAGCGGGCCTTCCAGCGGAGCAGCCCGCCAGGGGTGCGGCTGGCGGTGATGGCCTCGGAGCCGTAGATGTGCGGGGCGGCGTCGCCGGTGAGGTAGATGTTCCCCGGGCCGTCGAGCGCAAGGGCCCGCGGCGTGTCGTCTGTGCCTCCGGCTCCGTCGAGGAATCGCCACCAGAGGAGCCGGCCCGCCGCGTCGTACTTGAGCACGCCGAAGTTGTACCCTCCCGGCTCGTCGACGCGGAGCGACCGCGCGAGGATCACGATCGAACTGTCCTTGTCCACCGCGATGTCAACCGTGCGCACGCTCTCGCAGGCGTCGGGCGGGAATGAGATAGTCCAGAGCCGGGTACCGTCCGGCGCGGTCTTCCAGGTGCGCGTTTGCGACGTGCCGCAGATCGACTCGGCGACCGCCGAGGTGACGATCCCGCCGTCGGGCCCGACCTCGATGAACGCCGGGCCGAGGGCGACGCCGAGCGGGCCGAAGTCGTTGTGCGTCCACTGGTGCGCGCCGGCCGCATCGAGCTTCACCGTCGCGAAGCCGCCGAACTCGTCGATGGGTCCCGCGAGGTACGCGCCGCCGTCCTCCTCCGCGGCGATGTCCGTCGCGTAATCGGCTCCGCCGGAGAGATCGAGAGGGGTGTCCCATAGCGGCGCACCGTCGGGGGCATACGCGATGGCGAGGAAGTCGCCGTCGGTCGCCGCGCTCACATAGAGCGTGCCGTCGGGCCCCACGGCGAGTTGTGGCCCGAAATCGAGCGACACGGCTCCGTTCACATCGCGATGGCGCTCCCACACGAGTTCGCCGGAGTGGCTGTAATGGAGCGTCGTGACGCGCCAGCCGTCCGGGCCGCGCGTGTATCCCGCAACGAGAACGCCGCCCCCGGGGTGTGCGACAAGATCCGAGACGGCGTGGCCGCCGTTGCCGTCGGAGGTGAACTGCTGTTCCCAGAGAAGCTGTCCGCGTTGGCCGTACCGGAGGAGGACCAGGGCGCCGCTCGATCCAATCGTGCCGGCGACGTAGACGCCCGTCGGGCGCGCGAGCACGCGCGCCGCGGCATTCCGGCCTGAGTCGGGCCCCTCATACCACGCCTCCCAGGCGAGTGGGGGAGCCTGAGCCGAAACCTCTTGCCCGCCGAGCAGGAGAAGCGGGGCCGAGAACGCTCGAATCAGGCAGCCGCGGCCTTGGCATCGGGGCTTCATGGGAGGATCCCTTTTCGTGTGGGCGCTCGTGCGGCGAACGCCTGCACGAAACAACCAGCTCCAGGTTACTTGGGGTGCCCGTCGGTCCAGGTATCGGTTTTTTACGAGCATGCTGGGCGGCATGGGCGGGAGCTATCCTCGCCCATGGAGATCACCCCGGACCGCTTGGCGGCGACGGCCGCGTACCTCCAGGAGGTGTTCGGCCCTTTCGGCGAGCCGATCGACCTCCAGCTCGGCGGCCTGATGGATCGGGCCGCGGCGGCCGGACTGCCGCGGATCGCGGTCTCGCCCGATGTGGGGCGTCTGCTGATGGTGCTGACGAGCCTGGTGAGCGGGCACGGGAGGCGCGCGGGCCGGGCGCTGGAGGTCGGGACGCTCGGCGGATACTCGGCGATCTGGATCGCGCGGGGGCTCGGGCCCGGCGGGCGGCTGGTCACTATCGAGCCGGAGCCCACGCACGCCGCCTTTGCCCGGTCGGAGTTCGCCGCCGCCAAGCTCGACCACGCGGTCGAGCTGCGCGAGGGGGCGGGGCTCGAGATCCTTCCCGGTCTGGTCGGGGAGTTCGGACCGGGGTCCTTCGATCTCGTCTTCCTCGACGCGCTCAAGACCGAGTACCGCGCCTACGCCGAGCACGCGGCCGTGCTGCTGCGCAGCGGCGGCCTGCTCGTCGCCGACAACTGCCTCGGCAGCGGCGACTGGTGGATTAACGACGCGCCCGGCGGCAGCGCCGGGCGCGACGCGATCGACGGCTTCAACCGGTGGATCTCCAGGCCCGCCAGCGGCCTCGCCTGCTGCGTGGCCAACCGCGAGGGGCTCGTCGTCGCCAGACGCGTCTAGCGCCTGATCGGCGTGGCGAGCTGCGATGCCTGCTGCAGCTTGACGGTCACGATGTCGTCGTTCGTCGGCTGGAAGAAGCTCATCCCGCTGAGGTAAACCTCGCCCCGCTGGCCGACGACGATGTCGGCGGGCCGGTCGTTGATCGCGCCCTTGTCGAGGACCTTGGTCCAGCGCAGCGCGCCGTCGGGCGAATAGCTCGCGGCCATGGCGTCGAACGTGTTGTCGTCGTTCAGGTCGGCGGCGCCGGTGACATAGATGTTACCGGCGCGGTCGATGTCGAGCGCGGTGGGGATGTCCACGCCCGCGCTGGGGATGGTGCGCCGCCACACCTCGTTGCCCTCGGCGTCGTACCTGAGCGTCGTGAAGTTGTACCAGCCGCCGTCGGCGTTGATTGCCGACTCGCAGAGGACCACGGCGTTCCCGTCGCGGTCGAGCTGCATGTCGGCGAGGTCGGCCGAGTCGCAGCGGCCCTCGGGGAAGACGCGGGTCCAGAGACGGACGCCGTCGGGCGAGAGGCGCCAGGTGCGCACCTGGAACACGCCGCAGTTGGACTCGGGCACCGCCGACACCACGACCTCGCCGTCGGCGTCGATGGCCACGATCGCGCCGCCGAGCGTCGAGCCGAACTCACCGAACTCGCTGTCGCTCCAGAGCACGTCGCCCGCTTGGTCGAGCATGACCGTCTCGAAGCCGCCGAAACCGGAGCCCACGGGCCCGGCGACGACCGTGTTGCCCTCGGCATCGACGGCGAGCCCCGTGAGGAAGTCCTCGTCGTCGATGTCCAGCTCGCGCGTCCAGAGCTGGTTGCCCGCGCCGTCGAACGCGGCGACGAGGAAGTTGGCGTCGGAGGTCATCGCCATCCGCAGGCCGCCAGCGGGCGTGCGGGCGAGGCGCGGCCCGAAGTCGAGCAGGATCAGCCCCGGCGTGGGCACGGTGCGGACCCACAGCAGGTCGCCTGCGGCGCTGTAGTGGAGGAGCGCGGCCTGCCAGCCGGAGCCGCTGTGGCTGTACCCGCAGATGTACGCCCCGCCCTCGCCATCCAGGAGGACGTCGCTCACCCGCTCGCCCCCGTGGCCGGGACCGTCGTAGTGCCGGGACCAGACGAGCTCGCCCCTGGGCGAGTACTTGAGGAGGGAGAAGTCGTCGGCGGTGGCCTGGGAGTAGCTCCGGCCGCCCACGAAGAGGCCCCCGACCCCGACGGCGAGCCGCGTGGGCTCATCCTGGTGGTTGGCAGGACCGTTGTACTGGCGCTCCCAGGCCGCGTGCGGGGCCTGAGCCAGGGCGGGGGCGGTCAGGAGCAACGCGGTGAGTGCAGCCACACGAGTCATTTGAGACTTTCCTTCGCTCCTAGGGAGCAGTTGTGGACCCCCTCCGGGTCCGGCGAAAACCCTAAGACTGGCCCCCGGAAGGGCGACCCCTCCAAATGGTGGGTGCCGGGAGGTGCGCCGCCCGCCGGCTGGCGCACCACCGCGCGAAGCAGGCCGCCGGCTCCTCCGCCGGCGGCCTGCTGTTCGCGGGCCTGTTCTGTCCTGCCGCGGCGCTACTTCCGTCCCGACGGCTTCTTGGATTCCTGGATCTTGACGGTGACGATGTCGGCGGACTGCCCGTAGCCGGCGCCGGTCAGGTACACCTCGCCCCGGGAGCCGGCCACGACATCGGCCGGGCTCTGGACGCCGTCGAAGAGCATGGTCCAGCGGAGCGCGCCGTCGGGGGCGTAGCTCCCGGCGAAGCCTCGCGACGAGCTGTCGCTGAACCCGGCGGCGCCGGTGATGTGGATGTTGCCGGCAGGGTCGATGTCCAGGGCGCTGGGGATGTCCGCGCCGCCGTGGTCCAGCACGGTGCGCCAGACCTCGTTGCCGTCGGGGTCGTACTTCAGCGTGGCGAAGCCGATCGCGCCGCCCGAGAAGCCGAGCAGCGACTGGCAGAGCACGACCGCGTTGCCGTCCGCGTCGAGGGCCATGTCCACGACCTCGGCGCTGTCGCAGGGGCTCTCGGGGAAGGCGAGCGTCCATATGCGGGAGCCGTCGGGGGCGAGGCGCCACGTGCGCGCCTGGAACAGCCCGCACAGCGACTCGGCCACGGCGGAGACGACGATCTCGTCGTTCGCATCGATCGCGACGAAGGAGCCGCCGAGCGACGAGCCAAAGTCACTGAACTCGTTCTCAGCCCACAGCACGGTCCCGTCGGGCGCGAGCTTCGCGGTCACGAAGCCCCCGAGGCCGGAGCCAGCCGGCCCGGTCACGACGGTGTTCCCCGCCGAGTCCACCGCGATGCCGGTGAGGGTGTCCTCCTCGCCGGGGAAGGGGTCCATCTGGCCGATCCACCCGGGCGTGCCGTCAGCCTCGAAGGACGCGACGAGGAAGGCGCCGTTGGACGTGAAGCCCATCCGCAGGGCGCCGTCGGGTGTCTGGGCCAGGCGCGGCCCGGAGGCGGTGAAGACGCCGGCCGGCACGAAGCGTTGCCAGAGCAGGGTTCCCCGGGCGTCGTAGCGCACGAGAACGGCGTGCCAGCCGCCGCCCGCGTAGCTGTAGCCGCAGACAAAGGCGCCGCCATCGGCGGCGGGGAGCATGTCGCTGGCGAGGTCCGCGGCGCTCTCGGGGCCGTCGAACTGCGCGGCCCAGAGCAGTTCGCCCTTCGACGAGTACTTGAGCAGCGTGAAATCCTCGAGCGTCGCGGGCGAGTAGCTGCGTCCCGCCACGAGCACGCCGCCCTTGACGGGCGCGATCCTGACGGGCTCGTCGTGATGGCCGGAGGGGCCGTCGTAGTGGACGACCCAGGTCGGGGATGGCGTCTGCGCCGAGGCGGCGGCGGCGAGCAGGAGCGAGGCGATCGCGGTCACACGGGTCATATCCGTTTCCTTGTGCTTGGCTCTCGGAGAGCGGTTCATGCCCCTCTAGCGGAGTCGGTGTGGGTGAGGTGACATCGCTCCAGCCCCGCCAAACGGTGGGGGCGCGGGCCCGGCAGCCCGCGGCGGGAACTACGATCGCCCATGAGCAGGTACGAGCAGTTCCAGGCGTTCCGGGCGCGGCTGAACGAGCGCATCCTGGGCGATCGTCTGGGAGAGCACCCCGGCGGCGTCCCCCGGCGCGGGGCGACGCTGGTCACGAAGCGCTTCTTCCAACTCGACGGGAAAACCTACGAGGCGGGCGCGCTGGACGCCAAGACCAAGGAACTGCTCGGCCTCGCCGCGAGCATGGTGCTCCGCTGCGACGACTGCGTGGCGTACCACATCGACCAGTGCGTGAAGGCGGGGGCGAGCGACGAGGAGCTTTGGGAGACGTTCGACGTGGCGCTCATCGTCGGCGGATCGATCGTGATCCCGCACCTGCGCCGGGCGGTGGAGTTTCTGGACGAGTGCCGATCGAAGGCGTGAATGTCGGGCGCGCAGCGTGCACGCGAGCGATCATGCCGACCGCTCGCGTCACCGGGCGCTCCGCCGACGGAGTCCCGCGAAGACCCGCCCGCCCGGGACGAGATCGCCGCGCTCGGCGGCGAGAGCCCCCCGTCGATTCTCTCCCAGCGTGCCGATCGCCAGTTGACGCTCGCGCTCGGCGCGCCCGAGCACCCTCAGCGCCTCGCGCACCGCCTCGCGAGCCGATCGAGAACGTCCCGAGCGGACCCACTCCTCTATGAGTGTCACCAGCTCGGGAGTGAGCGCGATGTTCCGCCTGGATCTGCCGGTCGTCACGGCAGCGTCTCACACCGTGAAAGAAGCCGCTCGCCACCACCTGGACGCCCACACCACGGGGGGGGCCAATGATGCGCCGATGGCGGGCGATGACTGGGCGAACGCGACGCGATCGTGACGAGCGTTCCGGCGCTGCTCAGGGGATCTCTCGGGTGTGCTGCCAGGCGCTGCAACGGCGCAATTAGCGCACTAATACCTATTACAACCGCCCTCTCCGGACTTTGAGGGAAATTGCTGCAAGCGGATACGTGGAACGACTACCATCGCCCTCATTCGCGGGACGCGCCGGTGCATCCCGGGAACAGCGAATCGATCGGAGGAGAGCGATGAGAGTTGTGCTATCTCTTGGGATCGCAGGAGCCCTCGCCGGCTCGGCGATCGGGGGCCCCACGTTCAACCAGGGCTTCGAGACCGACACGGCGTTCTGGTTCGACGGAGGGAGCTACGGAACACTCAACCGGGTCGCGTCCGGGAGCAGCGGCATCCCGTCGGCGAGCGGATCGTGGCACGCGGAGGCGACGGGGAGCAACTCGGCCCCGTACACCACATTCGGTGGATACCAGTCCAGCTTCGGCGGCGGCTTCGTCGCACGGCTCGATGTGTACCTCGACACCGCGATGGCGACGGGCTCGGGGTTCGACTACTCGGTCGCGGCGAGCCGGCAGAATGGGAACCACCTCCGCGACTTCGTCTTCCACGTCACGAAGGACACGTCCACCGGGAAGCTGCTCGTCGGGGCCTCGAACAACACCAATTTCGCGCCGCGGCAGGACCTCGAGAACATCAACCACGCCGAGGTGACGCAGACGGGGTGGTACACCCTCGAGCACGTCTTCTACGATAACGGCGGGGTGCTCGCGGTCGATCTGAATCTCATCGGCGCGGGCAACACGGTCCTGTTCACCGAGACGCGCTCCGACGCCGGCGACCTCATCGCCTCGGTCGTGGGCGGCAACCGCTACGGCTGGCTCACATTCATCAGCAGCGGAACCACGCTCTCGATCGACAACACCACGCTCGAGTACGCCGTCATCCCGCTGCCCTCCGCGGCCGCGATGGGCCTGTGCGGGCTCGCCTTGGTGGCGATGCGCCGGAGCCGTTAAGCGCTTCCGGCTGACGCAGGGTACGCTCCGCGGCCCCGGCTGTGCCGGGGCCGCGTTTTTGTCCGAGCGACCCCGCGCGTTCAGGGCAGGACGGCAATGCGGACCGCCACGTGCGGGCGTGTGCCACTACCGTCCTGCCTGCCAGGGCCTACCCGGC
>CAYTAH010000077.1:0-9800 GCA_964435785.1 uncultured Phycisphaeraceae bacterium
AAGGCCGCGCTCGCGGAGATCCAGGACCGCCTGGACGGCAAGCCCGCCGCGGCGACGGCGGCGAAGACCAAGGGCGGCAAGGCCCCGAAGTCCCCCCGCGCGCCGAAGGCCCAGAAGGAGGCCAAGTCCAAGCGCGTCAGCGCCCTGGATGCCGCAGCGCAGGTCATCGCCGCGTCGGACAAGCCGATGCGGGCCAAGGAGATGATCGCGGAGATGGAGGCCAAGGGCCTCTGGAAGAGCCCGGGCGGCAAGACGCCGGAGGCCACCCTCTACGCCGCCATCATCCGCGAGATCGCGGTCAAGGGGGACAAGGCCCGCTTCAAGAAGCACGACCGCGGCGTCTTCGTCGCGGGGAAGGGGGCCTGACCCATGAAGATCGCAGACGTCCAGGTCGGCGGCCGGTACGTGGCCAAGGTCTCGGGCGTGCTCACCACCGTCCGCGTGCTGACGGTGCGCGAGACCGCGACCCCTCTGGGCGCGACGCGCTCGGTCATCGACGTGGTCAACGAGCGCACCGGCCGCCGCACGACCTTCCGCTCCGCGGCGCGCCTGCGCCGCCCGGCCGCCGCACCGGAAGGAGGGGCCTGACCCATGCACGAGACCTTCCGGGTCGAGGACGGGATGCTCGTGCGGGCGATCGTTCCTCGCAGGGGCACGCCCTACGAGCACCGCTGCTCCCTGGAGGCCTACGAGGCGGTGGCGCACGCCATCGACGAGGCGGGGGATGGCCCCGTCGTGCTCGAGGCGCTCATCACAGCCACCGGGCTGCCGCACACTCAGGTCAACGTCGCGTTCGCGTTCATGAAGGAGCGGGGATGCGTGGTCCCCGTTCACGGGCGACGGCACAAGGCCGCCTCGAACTTCGTCTTCGAGGACGCCCTCATCGAGTACCACGCGCTTCGAGAGAAAGGACCCTGAACCATGAGTACCAACACCAAGACCGATCTGCTCGCGGCCGCGCAGGCCCTCTTGGCCGCCCGCGACTCCGGGATGCTCACCGAGGACGAATGGGAGGGCCTCGCGCGGGCCGTGAGCCCGCCCGCAGCGATCCCCGAGGGCGCGACCCAGCGCTTCGTCTATGACCAGGCCGAGGGGTTGGTCCGCCTCGTGGAGAAGGACGGGGTGACCGTGCTTCGCCAGAGCGCCATCCCCGACGCCCTGTCCGCCGTCGCGGAGTTCGCGGAGGAGCGCGCCGGACCGTTCATGATCGAGGGCGCGCGGGCGGCCGACGGATTCCAGTTCGGCCGCGAGGACGCCGAGGCCGCCTGCGAGTTCCTCATGTACCTCGGCCTGTTGGAACGCACCCTGGATGGGGGCTACGCAACCAACGGCGAGGCCATCGCCGACAAGGCGCTCGCCGCCATGAACGCCCTGCCCACAACCTGAGAGGGTCATGATCCGACCCTCTCCGCCGCGACGCCCGTCGCGGCTTTCTCTTCGGCCACAGCGTTCGAGCCCAGCCGCTCCGCTTTGCGGCCCGTGAACTTCTCCCAGCGCTGCACGATGACGTCGCAGTACAGCGGGTCGAGCTCCATGAGGAACGCCCGCCGCCCCGTCATCTCCGCGCCGATGAGCGTGCTGCCGCTGCCGCCGAAGAGGTCCAGGACGTTCTCGCCCGGGCGCGACGTGTATTCCATCGCCCGCCGCGCCAGTTCGACGGGCTTCTCCGTCAGGTGGACCATCGCGTTCGGGTTCACCTTCTTGACCGACCACGTGTCCGGCACGTTGTTGGGGCCGAAGAAGCGGTGCGCTGCGCCCTCGCGCCAGCCGTAGAAGCACCACTCGTGGTTGCCCATGAAGTCCTTGCGGGTCAGGACCGGGTGCTCCTTGATCCAGATGATCGCCTGCGAGAAGTACAGCTCGCACGCCTTGAGCACCGGCGGGTAGTTGCCGCAGTTGGCGTAGCCGCCCCAGATGTAGAACCCGCCGCCCGGGATCAGCACGCGGGCGATGTTCCCGAACCACGCCGCGAGCAGCCGGTCGAACTCCTGGTCGGAGACGAAGTCGTTGGCCAGAGGGCGGTCCTTCGCCCGCATCTTCTTGGTCGTCGGCTGGGCCTTCTCAGGGTGCCGCGCCACGTCCATCGACTGGTGATGCATCTTCCGCGCGAGCCGCTCTCGATCCTTCTTGCCGCGCTCGCTCTGCGATCGCTCGCATTGCAGATCCTCGCGGCGAGAGAACGACGTGATGCCCGCGGCGATGGCGTTGTTGCTCCGCGGCTCGACCTTCACGTTGTACGGCGGGTCCGTGTTGACCAGGTGGATCTGCGCGCCGGCGAGGAGCCGGTCCAGGTCCTCGGGCTTGGAGGAGTCCCCGCACATGAGCCGGTGGTTGCCGAGCACCCAGATGTCGCCGGGTGCTGTGGTCGCCGCGTCGGGCGGGGCCGGCACCTCGTCGGGGTCGGTCAGGCCCGTCGTCCCCGCCGGCGCCAGCAGCGCCGTGATGTCCTCGGCGCTGAAGCCGAGCAGCGACAGATCGAAGTCCGCGCCCTGAAGGTCCGCCAGCTCGATCGGCAGCAGCTCCATGTCCCACGAGGACAGCTCGTGGAGCTTGTTGTCCGCGATCCGCAGGGCCTTGACCTGGTCGGGGGTCAGCTCCCGCGCGACGTCCACGGGCACCTCGGCGAGCCCGAGCTTTTCCGCGGCCTTCAGCCGCGTGTGGCCGGCGATGATCACGCCGTCGCCATCGACGACGATGGGCACGCGGAAGCCGAACTCCCGGATGCTCTTGGCGACCGCGTCGATCGCCCCCTCGTTCTTCCGCGGGTTCTTCTCGTAGGGCTTGACCCGCCCGATGTCCCACATCTCGATCTTCATGCCGTCCTCCTTGACAGGTGTCGCTCAGGGGTCTTGGGGGCTCGTGGGGTGAACTGGAGCATCCGGTGCCCGCGCGGGTGATCCCATTTGCCGAGGTGCTCGACGCGCCAGCCGGTGGCGCGCCCGACCTCGGTCATCTCCGCGGGCGCGTACTCGAACAGGCGGTGGTCGTGCGGCTCGGGCGGGTTGTCCTTCGGCGCCTCGCACTCGGCGAACGTCGCGTACAGCACGCTGCGCGGCGCGACGACCGGCCGCAGGTTGGCCAGGCAGCGCCGGATGTGCCCCATCGGCAGGTGCGTGAACAGGGAGTGCGCCCACGCGACGTCCGGCCTCGCCGGCAGCGGCTCGAACTCAAAGTCGGCCAGCGCGAGGAGCGTCGGCCGCTTCGCCTGCATGAGTGCCGGGCCCAGTTCATGCTCGGCGCCGACCCGGAGCAGCTCTGGCTCCTTGTCCACGCCCGTGTACCGGTCCGCGTCGAGGTAGCGGATCATGTGGACGCCGCCACGCAGGGCGCCGCAGCCGATGTCGAGCAGGCGCTGGTCTCGCCGCAGACCGCGCCCGCGGAGGAACCGCAGTTGCAGCCGCCCGATCTCGTCCCACAGCCCGCCGACGTACTCGCGGTGGCCCGCCTGGCAGACCCCCTCGACCCCGTGCAGGTACGTGCGGCGGATCTCGGCGTCGGTCGGGGCCTTCATCGCCGCCCCCTTCGCGCGGTCTTGCCACGTCCCCGCCCACGTTGGCCCACGTCGCGTCCTCGGCCCCGGGGCGTAGGACGGGGCCAAGTGGCGGACCCGTCGCCACGTGCGCCAACGTCGCGCGGGTAGGCGCGAGCCCGCGAGGCCGGACCGGACAGCGCAACAAACTCTGTCCGGATTCGCGGCTGTTCCCGGCGGCATCGAGGCGCAGAATCCGCCCGGAAGTACCTATGCCAAGGCGACCCCCTGGTTAGGCCTCCGGCTGTTGGGCTGGCGGTAGGCGCGCGCCGGCAAGCGGGGGGAGATGATGTTGAAGGATCTGCCGGGCGGGCTTGAACGATTCGACGGCCGTAAAGCCCGGTAGGAAGGGGGAATTCGTGAGAAAGAGAGAGATCATTCAATCTTTCAATACCACCCCTGCGCCCACGCGCGCGCTCTACGCGCGCGCAGTGGGATGGAAAGATTGAAAGATCTCGGCTACGCCAGCGCATACACCACCCTCGGCCTTGTCGCCGTCGCCTCGGACTCCTGCCGCAACTGTTGGGTTTCCAGGAGGTTGTCGATGACCTCTTGCCGCTCGCGCTGGGTCAGCCACTGCGTCTTGCGGCATAGTTCGCTGCGGGAGATCTTTCCTTCAGCCTTCCGCACGATGCGCAGCACGCGCTTCTGCCGGGCGTCGAAGAGGCCGTCGGCGACCCACTCGTGGGCGACGTAGAGCATGCGGCGCGTCAGGTACTCCGAGAGGGCGCACGCCCAGTTGGCGGCGTCCTCGTCGATGATGGGCTTGGCGTGGTCCCTCGAGCAGGCGTAGACCAGCGCCAGGCGGCAGGCCTTCTCCTCCGCGCGAGCCCAAAGCGAGCGCCCCTCCTCATCCCGGACAAGCTCGCGATCGACCAGCGCCGCCAGCGCGTCGAACACCGCGCCCGCCTGAGGCGTCGCGGGGACGACCAGCGGCTCGGGGTGCTCAGTACGAAGGTTGCCGCCCGGCTTGAAGTCGCCCCACCAGCGGGCGGTCGCCAGGATCGGCTCGGGGATGGCCGAGGCGCGGGCGCGCTGCCGTGGCGGCGTGACCTCGGTCTCGAACACCAGCAGGCGGGCAATGAAACCGTCGCTGAGGCTGTCGGCGGTGAGCGATTCGAAGAAGTGCTCGGGGACCGTCGTGCCGTAGACGCTCACGCACGGCTGATCGACGACCTTGTTCCGCTTCTTGTCCGCGTAGGCCTTGCCGCGGAACACCGTGTCGGCGCTGCTGTAGAGCTTCATCAGCGCCGTGAGCACGTTGAACAGGTGCGGCGCCTTCTTCGGGTCGCCGATGGTGCGGAGGAAGCGCCCGAACTCGTCGATCTGGAACAGGATCGCCGGCTCGTTCTCGACGGCGGTGACCAGGCCCGCGTCCGAGGCCAGGTCCTCGTTGCCCTCGTGCTCGACCAGGTCGGCGGCGAAGAGGATGTTCTTGTTGACCTTGCGGGCGTGGTCCTTGCCGGCGCCCGAGGGGGCGATGCCCACGCAGTACAGGTTGGTGCGGTTGCCGCGCTCGTCGCGCACCTTGCGGGCGGCGAGCACGGCCTGGAGGCAGACCGCGGCCGCCAGCGCCAGCACGGGCTGCGGCCGCGTCGCCGTCGCCAGGTTGTGCGCGACCACCTGCTCGATCAAGCCGGGGACAGCGAGCAAGTGATCGGGGAACGGCCCGGGATCGGGCGGGCGCTCGACGCGGCGCTCACCGTCATCACCGGTGCGCCGGCCGCCGGGCTCGAAGGCCGAAAGGTCCACATCATCATCGGGGGCGTGGGCATCGTGGGGGTCGCTGTCGCGGAGCCAGCCGTGGGGACGGTCGTGCGCCTTGGTCGCGGCGTCCTCGACCTTGTGCCGCAGCTCCTTCTCCGACCACGGCGGGACGCAGCGCGGGTTGTACCGCTCCCACAGCAGGCGGAACGCCGCCTCGGGGTCGAGCCCGAACCCGTGCACCATCGCGGTCGCGGCGGCATAGGTCGCGTTGTGACCGCCCTGGCCCGAGATCGCCGGGGCCATCGCGTCCAGGTACGCCGCGGCGCGGCGCTCGAGCGCGTCCGGAGGCGGGCCGCCGGTTCCCGTCACGTGGCCCGACGTTGGCCCACGTTGGGGCCGGTCCGCCAGGTCGGAGTGCCGCCGCCCCACGACGGCCGCGGCCAACGCCGCCACGCACGCGACCAGGTGCGCGGCGTCAACCCGGGCGGGCTCGCCGTCGAGGGGGTCGTAGGCGTCGCCGCTGGGATGCACGCTCGGGCCGACGAGCGTCTGAGCGCCCGTGCTGCGGAGCTCGACGATGCTCTCGCCCGAGACCGGGTCGCGGTGCTGCTTGGTGCGCGCCCCTCTCGCGACGTACCACCAGTGCGACGCCGGGCTCCCGGCGCGGCCGGTCTTCAGGCCCGTCGGCGGCAGGTGCTGCTCGGCCAGCTCTCGCGCCTCGGGCGCGTCGAGGTCCACGTCCACGAGCCAGCCGCTGGGCTCGCCGAGCAGGATGCCGATGTTGCCGCTCGTGGGGGTGCCGTTGAAGTGCGCGGGCAGATCGGGCTCGGTGAGTCGCAGGGCCGTCCAGCCCTTGAGGCGAGGCTTCTTCTCGCCCGCGGGTACCGGGATGGGCGCGTAGCCGCGCGCGAGGTACCACCCCGCGGCCTCCAGCAGGTTGGACGGGCCGTGGCTCATCCGCTACTCGTCGTCCTCCCGGCGGCGGATGTTGGCGCCCAGGATCTTGAGCGTCTGCGCCGCGGACTCGCGGTCCCGCTTGCTGGCGCGGTAATCGAGCAGCCGGTCGAGATCGACGGTCGGTTTGATCGCGTAGTCGAAGCTGTGCGCGCTGCCGGCAAGTCCCAGGGCGTGCGCGAGGACTTGCGTGCAGCGGCTGGAGCGGTGCGTTCCCGCGGCCGCCAACAGCAGCGGCACCTCCGCCGGCGTCTCGCCGTGGTACATCAGCGCGCCAACGCTCCGCGCGAGCAGCCCCGCGACGCCTTTGGCGTCGCCCTTGTCGATGGGCCCGGAGGCGACGTGCCGCGCGAGCACGCGCCCGTCCTTGTCCGTCTCCTCGATCGTGATCGTGATCATGCAGCGCTCCTTGCTCAGAAGGGGATCTCGTCGTCGGGGATGCCGTACGTCGTGCCCACCGGTTCGGGCACGTTCGGAAGGCCCTCGTCGCTCTCCAGCCGCGGGGGCTTGTCGCCCAGGCGATGGCCGACGACCCGCTCGTACCGCTCGCCGGCCTTGCGCTCGACCGTGATCGCCAGCGTGGGGGCGAGCGCGCCGGCCCGCGCGAGCTCGACCGCTTCCTCGACCGTCGCGGGCACGGGCTCGCGCGAGCGCGCCCGCCACCAAGCCTCGGCCTTCTGCCTCGCATAGCCGGTGTGCTCGAAGCAGACCCACTCGCGCTGCCAGGTGTTGAACCCGAGGCGGTACTCGACGCGCATGGTCGGCGGGGCCGAGGGGTCGTCGCGCTTGTAGTGGACGTGGTACGAGGTGTCGCTGACGCGCTCCTCGCTGCGGGAGGTCTGGCCCGACAGGATGCCCTCGGTGCTCGCGGTCGCCTCGTGCTTGCGGCGCGTGGGCTCGGGGAACTGGTGCCCGCACTCCGGGCAGGTCTGGTAGCCCGCCGCGATGAGCGCATGGCATGCCGGGCATTCCTTCGCCGGCGCCTCGCCCTCGCCACGATCATCGATCGAGATGCGGACCGCGTCCACCGGTCCGTGCCGCAGGACGTTCCCGCCGAAGTCCAGCACCAGACAGTCGGGCTTGCCGGGGTGTAGGCGGAACCCGCGACCGACCATCTGGTAGTACAGGCCCGGAGACATCGTCGGCCGCACGAGCGCCACGCAGTCGATGTGCGGGGCGTCGAAGCCGGTCGTCAGGACGTTGACGTTGCAGAGATACCGAAGGTCGCCGGCGCGGAAGCGGTTCAGGATGCTGGCGCGCACGCCGTCTGGTGTGTCGCCCGAGACGAAGCCGCACTCGATCCCGTGCTTGGCCTTGAACACCTCGACGATGTGCTCGCCGTGGCGGATGCCCGAGGCGAAGATCAGCGTGGCGCGGCGGTCCTTCGTGTGCTCGGCGATCTCGGCGCACGCGCCCTCGACCAGACCCGCCTGGTCCATGAGGTCCTCGACCTCTCCGGCGACGAACTCGCCGGCGCGGACGTGCAGGCCGCTGGTATCGGGCTTCTGGCTCCCCGCCTTGGTCTTGAGGGGCGACAAGAAGCCCTGGACGATGAGCTCGCGGACACCGATCTCGTAGCAGACGTGGTTGAGGATGTTCTCGGGGGCGCAGATCGAACCGGACTTCATGCGGTACGGCGTCGCCGTAAGCCCGATGATCCGAACGCTGGGGTTGACGGTCCGGGCGTCCGCCAGGAACTGGCGGTACATCCCGTCGTCCTCGGCCGGGACCATGTGGGCCTCGTCCACGATGATCAGGTCCACCGGCCCGAGGTCGCACGCGCGCTTCCAGATGCTCTGAATGCCGGCGACGGTGACCGCGTACCCGAGGTCCTTGCGCTTCAGGCCCGCCGAGAAGATGCCCAGGGGCACGTCGGGCGCGATCGTCCGCAGCTTGTCAGCCGCCTGCTCGAGGAGCTCCTTGACGTGCGCCAGGATGACGACGCGCCCGTTCCACAGGCCAACCGCGTCGCGGCAGACGGTGGCGATCACCGGCGTCTTGCCGCCGCCGGTCGGGATCACCACGCACGGGTTGTCGTCCCGCGTGCGCAGGTGCTCGTACACGGCGGCGACCGCCTCATGCTGGTAGGGACGCAGTTCCATCGAGTGCGGAGATCTCCACGAGCACGCGGCCGCCAGGAGTGACCGGCCCGCGATGCACTTCCAGCCGGTCGATCTGCGAGTCGTCGCGGTAGACGCCCGCGTGCGCGAGCGCGTCGAGCAAGGCCTTCTGCACGTTGTCGAGGTCACGCCGCCGATGGTCCGGCGGGCACACGGTGATCCGGACCGCCAGTCGCCCCTCCATCTGCTGCACCCGACCACGAGTCGCGAGGGTGGCGCACACGTCCTTGCGGTAGCGCCGGCCCTCGCGGCTCATGACGGTCCTGGAGCCGACACGCCGCCAGATGTGGTTCACGCTGGGCGGGTACGGCAGCTCGAGGATGCGGCGTGGGTCGGTCAGCGCTTCCACGGAGGCTGGCTCCCCGCGGCGCCGGCCGCCGGGGGACGGGCGGGCGCTCCCTTCCGCTCGTACCCCTTGATGACGTTGGTGATCTCGCCCGTGTCCTGCCGCTTCTTGCAGCCGACCTTGATGACCAGCGGCAGGTTGTGGAGCTCGACGCTGTCCTTGGGCGCCATGACGCCAACGGCGCGGCAGATCGCCGAGAGCTCGGCCCGCGCAATCTTCACCGTTGTCGCGTTGGCGTTCTCTAGGTTCAGCCGGGCCCACACGAGGCGGCCCTTGAACTCGCCCTCGAGGACCTGGAACGTGAGCTGCAGGTACTTGCCATCGCCGGCCTTGGTCGGCTTCATCTCCGTCTCGGTGACGACGGCGAGGTAGTTGCCCGCGGGGATCGGGTCGAACCCCACGGCGGGGTCGACCTCTTGCGCGTTGAATCCGTTCAGGTTTGCCATTGCTGGTGCTCCTTCGGTGGTGTGCAGTGGGGATCAGGCGGTCGCGATCGCGGTGTGCTCCGTGGGTGCAGCGGTCTCGGCCGGCGCGTCGTGGGGGTCGGCGAGTGGGTCGTCGCCGCGCACGAACGCGGCGTAGAGGCGGTAATCGAGCGGGAACTCCTCGGGCAGGCCGAGGCGGTTCTTGGCGACGTGCGCCGGGCGCTCCGTGGTGCGGATGATCCGCTCGCCGGTCCCGATGCCCTGGTGCTTGGCCTTGTTGAAGGCCTCGTCGATCTTGCGGGTGTGGACCTTGTAGGTGGCGAAGAGGACCTCGTCGCACCACTCCTGGATCAGCGCCGAGGCCAGCTTGTGCAGTCGCGGCGAGTAGCGGTCGTAGGGCTCGGTCTCGGGGTTGTCGAACTTCTCGATCTTGGCGTGCGCGATGAGCACGACCGTCATGCCCCGGTCGTTGCGGAGCGCGTCGAGGCCCGCGAGCACCTCGCGCCAAGGGTCGAGCATGTACTTGTACCCCTTGGCGTACCCGATCTTTTCGATGTTGGGCACGTCCTCCTTCACGCACACCTCCGTCTCGATCAGGCGCTCAAGCCAGTCGAGTGAGTCGATGACGACGGTGCGGTAGTCGTGCTCGTCGGTGTAGAGCTCCGAGAGCGCGCTCAGCACGTGGCCGAAGCGCGTGGCCAGGGGGAAGCGGTCGCACT
>CAYTAH010000078.1:0-4270 GCA_964435785.1 uncultured Phycisphaeraceae bacterium
GTGTGGTAGGTCGGGCCGGGCGGGGTCGAGAGGCTCTCCGGCCAGAAGCGCCAGTTGTCGCTCAGGGGCGCGCGCAACGCCTGCGGCGGGGGCGCGTTCTCGATGCGGGTGGCGATCGCGGGCCAGTCGCTCTCGAACTCATCGAGCATCTTCTCGAACGCCCGGCGCTCGGCGCGCCGGCGGGATTGCTCGACGGCCGCGCGGCTGGTCCAGGCGTTGGCGAGCTGGGAGGTGTCGGCGGCGCCCTCGGCGGCCGTGTAGACGTGGCCGGAGCGCGTGTCGAGGAGCACGGCGGAGGCGGTGGAGTCCACGCGCGCGGTCTTGGTGGGGAAGAAGCCGAGGCTGAAGACGGTCAGCGGCGCGAAGCCGTCCTCGGTGTTGAATGTGGTGTCGATGGTGTAGACGAGGAGGAGGTCGGCGCCGACGCTCGCGGCCGCGGCGCGGAGGTCGCGGTCGGAAGTGAGCCGCTCGGAGAGGAGCAGGCGGGAGATCGGGGCGACGCGCTTGACCTTGTGGAGCGCGGCGAGGCGGTCGAAGTCCTCGTCGGTCTCGATGTCGCGTGTGGTGACGACGGAGTACCTGCCGTGCCCCCAGCCCCGCGAGCTGTAGCTGTGGTAGCCGGGGGATTGCACGCGCGCCACGGCGAGGGGCGTGGGGAGCTGCGCGAGCGCCCGGCGGTTGAGCACCTGGAGGATCGAGGCGTCGGTGAGGGCGTCGCGCGGGTCGAGGCCGGTGAAGACGGACATGTCGGCGCCGCGGCCGGGGACGTGGTAGGACATCGCACATCCGGAGAGGCAGAGCAATGCCGTGAGCAGCATAGATCCGAACAGCCAATGGGTGTCCTCATGGGTACCGACTCTGCTTGATGACATCTCATTCCTCCAGAATGAACGTCGGTCGGTAGATGTGGCCGGACATGCCGATCGTCGGTCCAATCCGGAGGTACTCCAAATGATCACTCGGATCGAAGTACCCTGAGACGAGTGCAGCATTCCAGTCGGCGTTCACAAGCGCAGTGACCCCGAAGAGGTGGTAGCCATCTCGGCGTTCGTACCAGTCCCTTAGAGCGAAGTGCTCCTCACTGCAACCGGCCGGTGCGGAATTGGCAAGCGGGGGCTCCGCGGCGACTACGCCGCGCTGCCGCATGTAGTCCGAGTCGACAAACTGAAAGGGCGCTGGGACGGGCTCGGGATGGTCGGGTGTTGCCACCCAGGTAGGCGTGGCAGGTTCTGCAGGAAGTCGTTCCATGATGCGAGTGAACTCCGACTTGGTCATCCGAAGCGAGAATAGCGATCTCGCACCGTTCTCCATGTCCGCCGCAGACATGTTTGAGTGGATCGCCGGGCGCGGTCCGCCGGTACACCCAGAGATATTCGGGCCACACGCGATTGCGTACAAGACCAAGGCTGGCAGGCCAGACATGGCTCGGCAGATTCTGCTGCTCCGATTCGCACGATGATCGCTCATGCAGGCCTTTCAGGGCCGGAATCGGCCTCACGATTGTTTTCCTCGGCATTCGCGGTCTCCCGTCGCCGGAGGCTCAGGGAAGAACCGCACATCCTCGCCGAGTGTGTGGCCCCAGCGGCGGAGGCGCAGATCGTCGGAGAGCTCGAACCACACGGTGTCTGGCTGCGCAGGATCGTACGTGTGCGGCGCGGGGGACCACGACCGCGCCGGAACGTACTCGAGGTCGGCGACGAACACGGATGGGCCGGTCCAATGCTTGCTGCTGTTCGCCAACTCGCGTGGCCCGAAGCGCCAAGGCTCGTACTCGCCTCCAAACTCTCGCTGCCAGTCCTCTGGAGATGGCCACGAACCAGCGTAAAGGCCGTCGAAATCGATCGGATAGGTGTGCAGGGTCTCCAAGACCTGGAACCCCTCCATCCCGGCGCAAAAGTCCTCCGCAAGATGACAGCGCACCTGCCTGGTATCCCAGCCGACTTGGGACTGGCAGCCGGCGAGCAGCGAAGTCGAGACGGCGACCGCAACCAGGGCCTTTGTGGGTGGATCCGGGAACAACTTTGTTAATGACGCGTCGCTGAACCGTGGGGGCGCTCCTGCGCCCCTCCGGGGCTCCGGGGGACGCATTCGGCTTCCACGGGTTCCGCTCCGTCCGCCTGTGGCGGACTGCGCTCCACCCGTGGCTACATTCTGATGCCCCTCCGGGGCAGGGGGAGTCGATCCACATCGCTGTCGCATCGGCCATCCTGCTTCTTGGCGCCCTTCGAATTCCTCGCGAGCTTCGCGTTCCACCCCGCTGGTCTACTCTGCGTGCTCTGCATCCATTCTGCGACCTCTGCGTTCCTCCTCACCCGCCGCCGGGCACGGTGGTTTCGTACTTCACGCCCTCGGGGACGTTGACCGGCACGGCGACAGTGGTTCCTGTCGAACCCTCGGTCACACGCGACGAGTCCACGGCGATAAACGCGGTGAACGCTGACATGAGGCTGTGCTCGAGGGCGATCGACTTGACGTCCTGGGCGAGGGTGGCGTTGGGCTCGTATGTGGCCTCGTCCATGAGCGCGGCGATCTTGCTCCTGGCCCAGACGGCGCGCAGGCCGCGGGCGAGGGAGTCGTCGGTGACGGTGGTTGTGGTGACGTCGAGGGCGAAGTCCATCTCGCCCGCGGCCCCGGTGAGGCGGACGGGGGCGTCGGCCTTGGCCGGATCGAAGCGCCCCGTGATGACGACGGGGCGGCCGACGTAGACGTCCGGCAGGCTCGCGGGGTAGACCTCCGCGGCTTCCAGCGCCGGCCAGTCGATGGCGAGGTCGGTGAGGGCGGGGTGGGCGGCGCGCTCGAAGAAGTTCGCCATCACCTCGCCGCCGTCGTCCTCGAGGGAGAGATAGGCGACCGCGCCCTCGCCGAGCTTTGCCATGCGCTCGATGAGGTAGCGGTTGGGCGCCGAGCCCACGCCGAAGCTGAAGACGTGGGCCCCGTTCAGGCGCGAGCGCATCTCACCGAGGATCTCGGCCTCGTTGCCGATGAAGCCGTCGGTGAGGAAGCAGACAAAGCGGGTGCGCTCGCCGTCGGAGGGAAAGTCGAGCGAGGCCCTGATGCCGTTGATCATCATCGTGCCGCCGGCGCCGACGAGCTGGTTGAGGTAATGCTCGGCCTCGCGCGTGCGCTCGGGGCTCGCGGCGACCGGCCGCGGGCCGAGCTGCGAGGCGCTCTCGGAGAAGTTGATGAGCTGGAACGTGTCGCCCGGCTCGAGCATGCGCAGGCCCTGGCGCACCGCGGCCTTGGCCTGCTCGATCGGCACGCCGTTCATGCTCCCCGACGCGTCCACCACGAAGACCATCTCCATCGCCCTGCGCGGCAGGCTGGCAAGCTCGGCCGGCGGCACCACGAGCATGGCGAAGTAGCCGGTCCCGCTCTCGGGATCGACCCAGGTGATCATGCCGGACTCGACCTTGTCGTTCGCGGCCGCGAAGCGAAGCACGAAGTCCCTGTTCGGGATCGTCGCCTCGCTAGCGAGGCGGATCGTGGCGCTCGTGCCCGAGTCGCGCCGCACCGCGATCGTGTGGCTCTTGCACGCGATCTCGCTCAGCGGCACGCCCGCGTCGATCTCGATCTCGAGGGCGACATCGTGCCCGCTGCGCTCGTCCGGTGCGAGATACTGCACCTCGACCGCCTGCCCGCTGGCGCCGTGGTCGCCTCGTGCGGCGGCCCCGATGCCCGACCCGGCGGCGAAGCACTCCGAGGGCGGCGGGTTGAAGCGCGGCCCGACCACCATCGGGAACTCGTACTCGAACGACCCGTCGCGGTAGGGCAGCGTGTGGAAGTAGGTGATGGAGACGTCGATCGCCTTGCACGGCTCGATGTTGGCGACCTTCTGCGTGAAGACGTTGGGCCGCTCCTGCGTGAGCAGGCTGGCGACGTGCCCCGCGGCCTTGGCCTCGGCGTAGAGCTGCTCGGCCTCGGCGCGGTCGCGGATGATGCCGCGGATCCGCCGTTCGCCGATGGTCATGACGAACTCGTTCACGGCCGCGTTCTGCGGCAGGGGGAAGACGTAGACGGCCTCGATCTTCGACTCGTAGGGGTTGTGGAACTGCTGGGTGACAACGGTCGCGGCGATGAGGCCGCCGATGTGGGCCTTCACGTCGGTGTGCTTGAGCGGAACGGGGATGAGCTTGTCGGCGGGTGCGTCGGGCTCGAAGGAGCAGAGGAGGCTGCCGGAGCCGGGGACATCGTCCGCCGTCGCGGCGTCCCAGTTCGCGGGCTTCTGGATGATCCAGATCTCGTCCTCGGGGGAGGGGAGGGCGCCGGGGAT
>CAYTAH010000078.1:4370-6234 GCA_964435785.1 uncultured Phycisphaeraceae bacterium
CTTCATTGGTCACTCCCGTTCTGGGTCTGGAACGACGCCTCGTAGGAGGTCTGGGCGTTGATCGCGTTCGCATCCGCATCGCCGGCGACGTCGAGCGTGAGGGCGAGCGCGGGCGCGGGCCCCTCGATGCGCAGGTGCACGCGGGCGATGCGCGTGCGGCCTACGGGCAGTTCGCCGCCCGCGCTGAAGTCCCCCAGCACGATCCGCTCGCCGTCGAGCAGGGCCGCGGGGTCGTAGTGGGGCGGCTCGGCGAAAGCCGCGGCGTCGCCCCCCTCGACGCCGACGATGCGGATGTCGCCCACCGTCGCCCGCAGCTCGACCTGGTACACCGCCAGCGGCGTCTCGCCCGAGTCGATGAACACGTCGACGTAGCCGAAGCGCGGGCCCGTCGTCTCGGCCTGTGCCGGCGTCTCTGCCGCCGGCTGCGCGAGCGACATCGCGCCCGCGCCGACGAGCGAGGCCAGCAGCAGCGCCGGCCGGTGCAGGGAGCGCGTCATGAGGTTGTCTCCTTGAGGCTCACCGCGCGGGCCGCGAGCGCCTCGACATCGCGCCCGTCGATCGCGCCGTCGGCGTTGGCATCCCACGATGTCGCCGTCACCGCCTCACGCCGCTCGAGCATGAGGGCCAGGCGGTACGCGTCGAGCATCGTCACCGGCGAGGCCGGGCCCGCGGCGGCGGGCGTGTCCCCCCCGCTCGCCAGCCCGCCGGCCGGCCCGTGCCGGACCGGCTGGTTGAGCCAGACGATCGCCGAGATCGCCAGCCCAGCCGCGGCCGCGAGCCCGGCGGACCAGCCCGCGATGCGGAGCGGCCGACGCGACGGCCGGCCCCTGAGCTGTGCCCAGGCGGCGGCGATGACAGGATCGTCCCCGGGCCACGAAGCCTGCGGCTCGAGCGTGCGCAGGTCGCGGGCGAGCCGGTCGGGGATGGGCGTTTGGGGGTCGTGCATGGAGGGGCCTCCATGGGTGAAGGGGGCGAGGGGGAGGTTTGGTTCGGAGAAAACGCGACTGCGCGACTGCATTTACGAGCCCCGAGCGCAAGCTCGGGAGGAATCCTGATTCTTCCAACAACCCCCCGAGCTTGCGCGCGGGGCTCGTAGAGGCGGGCCGACGTCCCGAGCTTGCGCTCGGGGCTCGTAGAGGCGGGCCGACGTCCCGAGCTTGCGCTCGGGGCTCGTAGAGGCAGGGACTCGCTATTGCAGTCGCGTCACGTAGTCGATTGCGGCGTGGAGCCCCTCGTCCGTGTTGATCCAGGGAGTGCTCCCGTGATCCGTCCAGACACGGCGGTCCGGACCGACGATGCCGAGGCGTCGCAACTCGCGGGTGCCCCAGGACTTGTATTCCTCCATGACCACCTCCGGGGACTTCGGCATGCGTTCGCCCGGGACCCGACAGTCCACCACCACGTGCACATGGGTGAGGGGAGTGGCGAGAGCGTGGAGACGCCAGCCTCGGATCTGGGTGTGACGCCGGATCACGTCCTGTACGGCGGCCTGCGCTCGCGGCGGAAGCATGAACGGCGGTTGAGCGAGGCTCTGATAAGCCCGTCCGCGGCGCACAGGGTCGGGCGGAAGGAATGGTCGGCCCACTCGGTTGTGAAACTGATCGACGCTGCCGCGAGCGTCGCCGTGCAGGCGCGTGCCGTATGTAGTCCACGTCAGGAAGTAGGCGAGCGGAGGTGTCATTCGGTGCAAGTTAGCAGGTGCGGTGCCGCCGAGGCAACTGCGTTTACGAGCCCCGAGCTGCGCACATACGAGCCCCGAGCGCAAGCTCGGGACGCTTTCTGACAATCCCAAGGAACTCCCGAGCTTGCGCTCGGGGCCCGTAGAGGCAGGGCGATGTGCCCGAGCTTGCGCTCGGGGCTCGTA
>CAYTAH010000078.1:6334-9733 GCA_964435785.1 uncultured Phycisphaeraceae bacterium
CGTAGAGGCAGGGCGATGTGCCCGAGCTTGCGCTCGGGGCTCGTAGATTCAGGGGGCGAAATACTCGCCCAGACGCGTGTCGGCCCGGAGGGTGGTCACCGCCGCGTGGATGCGGCTCTTCACCGTCCCGAGCGGGATCGAGAGGGCGATGGCGATTTCGCCGTGGGTCATGTCGTCCACGGCGTGCATGAGGAAGGCTTCGCGCTGGGCGTCGGGCAGTCGGCGGAGCGCGGCCTCGAGGAGCGCGAGGCGATCGTCGGCGCGGATTTGCGGTGGTCCGGCCTCGTCGGGGCAGTCGGCGTTGGCCTGATCGAAGCGGCGGAGCCGTTCAAGGGCCGCGAACGCGTTGTGCTTGACGACCGGGTAGAGGAAGGTGGTCAGCCGTGCCGTGAGGCGGAGCGAGTGCGACCGCCTGAGCAGATAGAGAAAGGTTTCCTGGGCCGCGTCCATCGCGAGGGCGTCGTCGCGGGTGAAGCGACGGGCGACGCGGAAGGCCCAGTCGCGGTGGCGGAGGTACAGCTTCTCGAACGCGCCGGCGTCGCCGCGCCGGATCGCGTCGAGGAGGCCCTGATCGCTCTGGGGATCGAAGCTCCGGTGGTCCGCCACGCGTCCAGCTTACAACCTTGCTGCACGACCCATAGGTCCAATAGGTCCCATAGGACCTATGCAGCCCGTGCCCATCGCGTCACGGGCACCCCGCGTTCCACGCGTTGAGGAACTTGAGCACGTCGATGGTGTTCACCGTGCCGTCCTCGTTGAAGTCGGCCGGGCAGGGCTCGGGCAGCTCGACGCGCCAGGCCTCGATCTGCCCGGCGGGGTTGTAGCCGTAGCCGACGATCACGAGCCCGTCGCTCGAGACGCTGTTGGCGGAGGCGAGGGTCCAGCCGGAGAGCTCGGCGCCGAGGCCGTGCTCGTTTATGAGCACATCCTGCAGCGAGCGCAGGCCCTTCTCCGCCGTCCAGATCGTCGCACGCTCGCCGGAGTAGCCGACCGCGACCGTGCCGTCGCCGTCCGTGGCCCAGAGCTCGGCGGTGTCGTCGCCGGCGAGCAGGCCGGCGTTGATCATGCCGGTCGACTCGGTCCAGAGCATCGCGACGTAGCCCGCGTCGGTGCTCGCGTAGCCGACGATCGTCGAGCCGTCGTCGGAGACGTCCGCGCCGCCGCTGTTGAACTCGCCGCCCGAGAGGTCACCGAGCCCGACCATCCCGGTCGCTTGGGTCCAGCGGTAGGCCTGCGTTCCGTTGGCGTCGGCACTCAGACCGGTCACGACGGAGCCATCGCCGGAGCAACCGAAGGCGTCGGAGACCAGCTCGCCGGGGAGCGAGGGCAGCGCCTGCCAGCCGGCGATGCGCGTCCAGCGTGCGGCCCGCTGCCGGCCGTCGTCGGCGATGCCGTAGAAGACCGATCCGTCGTGGCTCAGGCAGTAGACGTGGCTGGAGAACGCGCCCCCGGGAAGGTCGCCCATCGGCACGAGCCCGATGTCCTCGGTCCAGCGGCAGGCCTCGAGGCCGTTGGCCGAGTAGCCGCTCCCGGCCAGGATGATGCCGTATCCGGAGGCCGCGCCGGTGCCGGTGTCGACCGTGCCGCCGGCGAGGTCGCCGACGGCGACGATGCCCGCCGCGGCCGTCCAGCGGAAGCCGACGGTGCCCGTCGCGTCGGAGGCGAGGCCGCCGATGGCGGAGCCGTCCGGGGATACCTGCACGGCGAGGCTGTAGTCGCCGCCGGGGAGGTGGCTGAGCGGCGTAAAGCTCGCCTGGGCCAGGGCTTGCGACGCGGAGGCGAGACCGGCGAGGAGGGCGAGGCGGGCGGTGGAGTGCGTGCGCATGGGAGTCTCCGTGGTGGTTCGGAGAGGTATGCGAGAAGCGCGGGAGGAAGGGTCGGAGATTTGGCGGCAAACGCATCTCGGCGCAAACAGCGAGCTGCGTGCGGTCAGTTATCGAGAGTCCCGTTCGATTCGCCTCATCGATCTGGACCACTCGGCTTCGCTCAGCGCGACGAACGAGCAGCCATGGGCACCGTCGTTCTCGATCTCGACGAGATGCTGACGGGCACGGGCATTTCTGTCGTCCCGGTAGGTGGGCCAGTCCGGAGGCGAGCCGCGCTCCGGCGACCCGTCGAAGATCCACTTCAAGGGCTCTGCGTGGCCACCGTCTATCTTGATGAAGCCGTCGATGCCGATGCAGGCGCACCCCGCTCGCTCGATGGCATCGATGCAGCGGGGGGCGTCCTCGATCAGAAAGCGAAGCTCGCCGCCGTCCCTCCCCTCAACAGCCAGCTCCAACACTTCAGCGAGCGCCCAATCGGTCGTATCCATCGGCGTTCCCCTTGCACCCTTCGCGCATTCTTACTCGATCCGCGGATCGACCCAGCGGTAGAGCACGTCCACCGTGAGATTCAGCAGCACGAGCATCGTCGAGAAGACGAGCACGACGCCGATGATGAGGAACAGGTCCTTGTTCTGCACCGCGTTCACGAAGTGCTGGCCGAGTCCGGGTACGTTGAAGACGCGCTCGACGACGAACGAGCCGGTCATGGCGAGGGCGGTCGCTGGGCCGAGGTAGCTGAGCACGGGGAGGAACGCGTTCTTGAGGGCGTGCTTGAGGAGGATCTCTCGCTCGGCGACGCCCTTGGCCCGCGCGGTGCGGATGTAGTCGGCGCCGAGGTGCTCGATCATGCCCATGCGGGTGAGGCGGGCGATGTAGGCGGCGAAGGGCAGCGAGAGTGTGACGGCTGGGAGGATCATGTGGGAGAAGGTGCCCCACCCGCCGGGGGGAAGGAGGCTCAGCCAGACGCCGAAGACGAGCAGCAGCACCGTGCCGATCACGAAGCTCGGCAGGCTGATGCCGACAAGCGCCACGACGAGCGTGGAGAGATCGGCGAGGGAGTTCGGCCGGACGGCGCCGACCACGCCCGCGAGCACGCCGATGGCGACGGCGATGATGATCGCCATGAGGCCGAGGGTGATCGAGACCGGGAGCGCGGCCGCGAGGATCGCGTTCACGCGCTGGTCTCGGTTCTTGAGGGAGGGGCCCAGGTCGAAGACCGGGCGGGCGGGGGGCGGGAGGCCGGCCTCCTTCGCGGCCGCGGCCTCGCGGGCGGCGTCGCCGTTCAGCTGCGCACGGGCCCACTCGATGCCCAGCGCGCTCTCGAGGTAGGAGAAGTAGAACTTGGGGAAGCTGTCGAGGTTGTACTGGGCCTTCATCATGGCCGCGACGGCCTCGTCGGGGCGGCGGCCCTCGGGGTTCTCGAGCGGGTTGCCCGGGATGGCCCAGGCGAGCGTGAGCGTGAGCGTGTAGATCACGCCGACGATCAGCGGGAGCTGGACGAGCCGGCGGACGATCAGCGCGAGCATGGGGACGGCTCGCTTTCACCGCGGAGCACGCGGAGGGCGCGGAGGAG
>CAYTAH010000079.1:0-9327 GCA_964435785.1 uncultured Phycisphaeraceae bacterium
CACTGGGAGGACACCACGTTTACCAACAAGGACCGAATCGCGCAAGGCTATTTAGTGATGCCTCGACAGATTGTTCCTGGCCGAACTCAATCTCGGACTGCAGCTCGGGATGGAGAAACGTCCGTCGCTCGCGATGACCGAGATACTGCTGCAAATCGTCACCAAGGACTATCACAGCAGAGTAGTCTGTCGGAGACCTGGTGCAACGACCGACGCCTTGGACGATGCGGGTTGAGATCCGGTCATCCAGCAAAAGCCAAGCGCCGACCCGCGACGTTAGGAAACGCTCTTGCAGGTTTATTCCCTTAGGCAACCCGTGAATCACGAGCAGACGACATTCATCATCTAACAGGTCGATCCCATCGTAGCGGTTGGCGACCACCGCGACTGCGTGGGGTGCGGTCACAAAGGGTACCTTTGACTCCTCCAACTGGGCTGCGGAGAAGACTTGACAGTGTAACGCGGCTGCAAGATGCGTCTTCACACTCGCTGCCGCAGCTCCATCCGGCACGAGGTACAAGCATCTCCCCGCCTGCTGCATTGCGGTGACGAGTAGAGCGTTCGTATCTGCCGCATCTAAAGATCGTTCGGGGAAGAGAAAAAACCGCCTTCCGATGCCTTGTTTGTCCCAACCTGCTGGAATGGCGACTCGTTGGATGTGACGACGCCCGGTTAACCGCTCCAACTCACCACCCGAGCCCAGAGTCGCAGACATATAGACGCGTTGCTTCGCACCGGCGAATGGCCGGTGCGACCATGTAGGAGGGATCAATGGACGAAGTAGATAACTGTTGTTCGCGCAGTAAAGATGACACACTTCAGCGGACCCACGAAGCAGAGACCACGGGTACGCCAGATCCAGCTCTCTTGTGTGCTCGTCCAGCAGGTCGCGAAACTCGTCCAAGTGGTCATAGAGAACGGGCAGCGGGATCAAATCTACCCAGCCTCGGGAATGAAGCCGCGCCGAATCCCCCAGCCGTGAGCGGTCAGCCGACGACACTAGTGGCCGCAGAAATTGCGTGAGTACAGCGAAGATTGCGTGGTGTTCCGGCCTGCTGGCATCAACGTGCAGAGACCAATTGGACGCAATATATCCTTCCGCAGCGTGTGCATCATCCAGTACGACAAGGTGTGGGTCGGCAAAGAAAGGCTTTACGTTGAATAGGCTGCTGTACGTAGTGATTGCCACGGCGTCGCCGTTCACCCAAGAAGCTTTCGCCTCCGCAGTGTACTCTGCCTTTGAGCCGGTGAAGCCGAGAACGTCTATCCCATATTTGTGCTGTGCTTGCTCAACAACTTGATTCACCAACTGTTTGGTCGGGCACAGATACACAACGCGCTCTTGATACCGTCGTCGACGCCATTCCGCGATCAATAGACCCACGAGTGTCTTGCCGCTACCCGTCGGAAGCTGAAATGCGACATCCGCGCTCTGGAGATGCTTCTGCATATACGTCCGGATCACATCTGCTTGGTGTGACAGAGTGCCCGGGACCTTCCGGCGGCGGAGGTCACGAAACAGCGCTTCAGGGTCGTCGGGACATTCGGATGCCAACGGGCGGATTCGAAAGGTCATTGTCGTCCCCAATCAGTGCAGCTACTCATATAGCCACTCACTCTCCACCCTCCTCGCCTCGCCACCCACGCACACCGCCCCGTTCCCCCCCTTCAGGATGCACGCCGTCCCGTACGCCCCGTTCTTCCGCACCGCGTAGAACGTCACGCTGAAGCGCGGCCGCCCGTTCTCGTCGAACATCCGCTTCTCCCGCGTCCGCTCGACGATCCGCCTGCACGCCTCGAGGCAGATGTCCGTCACGCTCCGCTCGGGCTCGCGCGCCATCGCCTCGACGATCCAGAACGCCCCCAGGGTGTGGATCACGCTCTCGCCCCGCCCCGTGGCCCCGGCCGAGCCCACCGCGTTGTCGCAGTAGAGGCCGCACCCGATCAGCGGCGAGTCGCCCACGCGCCCCGGCAGCTTCCACGCCAGGCCGCTGGTCGTCGTGCAGCACCCCACGTCGCCGTCGGCGTTGGCGGCCGAGCAGTGGATCGTGCCGTAGGTGAAGGGGAAGTCTTGAGTCTTGAGTCTTGAGTCTTGAGGAGGAGAGGCAATGGGCAATGGGGAATGGGCAATGGGGGAATCGCCGATGGGCGCTGCCTTTCCCTGCCGCCAGGGCTCGGGGAAGTTGATGATCTCGTTCCGGTCGAGCCACTTGTCCTCGTTGTTCAAATCCGCCCTCCACCGCAGCCACGCCTCGCGGCTGCCCTCCGTGTGCAGGTCCTCGTCCTTGAACCCAAGGCGCAGCGCAAACTTCTTCGCCCCCTCGCCCACGAGCAGCACGTGGTCAGTCCGGCGCAGAACTTCGAGCGCGACTGAGGCCGGGTTCTTGATCCCCTCGATCGCCGCGACCGCCCCCGCCTTGTGCAGCGGCCCGTCCATGCACGCCGAGTCGAGCTGGATCACGCCCTCCTCGTTCGGCAGCCCCCCGTAGCCGACGCTCATGTCGCGCGGGTCGTTCTCCACGATGTTCACGCCGCGCACGCACGCCTCGACCGGGCGCACGCCCTCGCTGAGCAGCCTGAACGCCCGCTCGACCGTGTTCTCCCCCTCGAACGCGTTCATCCCGTTGCCCGACGCGATCACGCACGGCCCCCGGTGCGCATCGCCCGGGCGCTCGCCCTGCGGCTGGGGCGCGCGCCCGTTCCCCGCGGCCCGGGCCGCGTGCCCGTCCACCCCGACCAGGAACCCGTCCCCCATCGCGTGCCCCCCCACCGCCGCCGTCGCCGCCGCGGCCGCCAGGAACTCCCGCCGATCGATGTTCTCGCTCATCGGCACAGTGTGCCAGAAACCCCGCCGGTTGTCACGGTAGCGCCGGGCGCCCTCCCCCCCCCCGGTGCTACTCTGGCGGCTGGCCCGCCAGTGCCCTCGCTCCTCACCCACTCACCCACTCACCCACTCACCCACTCACCCTAGTCACTCCTCCTCCCTCCCCCTCCGGACGACGATCGGCACCCGGTACTCGTGCCCCTCGCCGCCGAGCACCCCGATCACCCCGGATCGGGCATACCTCGCCCCGACGAGCAGGTCTCCCGGCGCGTCCCCGGGCGGGGGCGAGGCCCCCTCGACCAGCGGGAGGTTGACCCCCAGCAGGACGCTCGAGGCCGGGTCGATCTGCCGGTCCCCCTCCCACACGCCAGCAGCGATGGGCTGGCCCGCGGCCGAGAGGGTCAGGTCCAGCCGGCGCAGCCACATCGGGGCCTCGGAGGCGTTCTGCACGATCAGCTCGACGTCCACCGCCTCGGCCCAGAGCGTGGCGCGCCCGGCGTACAGCTCGGGGCGCGGGAAGTGCACGCCGTCGTTCGCGCAGGCCCCGAGCAGGAGGGGGAGGAGCACGCACGCGGCGAATCTCAGCGTCTGCATGCCCCCAGCCTACCCGCCCCCCCAGCCCGCCGTCCGAGCGCGAACGCCGCCGGCGGCCGCGTCCCCGGTTGCCGTGGGCTGACGCCGGGCGCGTCCCGCCCTCACGCCTCCACGCTCCGCCGCTGCACGTACACATGCAGGTAATCGACCGCGGCCGCGACGCTCACCGATGCGCCGACCAGGAAGAGCGGCGGCACGAGCCCCGGGGCGCCGAGCACCGCGAGGAGGTACGCGAAGAGGAAGAGCGTGGTCACCTTCCCGAGCGGGCGGGGCGGCATGTGACTGAACACCTCCACGCCCCGCCAGGCGTAGGCGTGCGCGGCGATGGACGCGACGGTCAGGTCTCGCGCCAGGAGCGGGAGCAGCTGCCACCAGGGGGCGATCCCCGCCAGCAGCAGCGTCATCAGCGTGGAGAACGCGAACGCCTTGTCCGCCACGGCGTCGAGGAGCGAGCCGACCCGCGTCTCGGCGTGCAGCCGGCGCGCCAGCAGGCCGTCGAGCGCGTCGCTGACCCCCGCGACAATCACCAGGGGAAGGCGGACGTGGTTCGCCGCCCACGGGAAGGCCGCCGCCGCGACGAGCCGCGCCACGGTCAGCACGTTGGGGATCATGAGCACCAGGGAATGCCGGCGCGGGGCGATCGCCATGGCAGAGCGTACACGGGGTCTCACGCCACCGCCGTGCCGTGCACGCGCGTGGCCGTGAAGAGAGCATGTGAGCATTCTCATGACGGGCGCGGGCGTGGCGGGGTACGCCGTCGAAACCTACAGTGCCCCGTGGCGCGCAAGAGCATGCTCCAACGGGCGGGAGACAAGGCGCGCGGGGCCGCCCGGTTCGGCTTCGAGCGCATGCCCCGCATGGTCGCCGAGTCCATCCGCGCCGCCGCCACCGCCGCCCAGGGAGAGGCCGACCTCCGCGACGCCGCGGGCGCGCGCTTCGGCGCGGCGTGGCTCGGGCACGCCGGCGTGCTCCTCCGCCAGGGCGGCATGACCATCCTCGTGGACCCGGTGCTCAGCGAGCGCATCGGCCCGCGCATCGGCGGCCGGACGATCGGCCCCTCGCGCCTCGCGCCCACGCCCGTGCAGCCCGGGCGCCTCCCGCGCATCGACGTCATCCTCATCACCCACGCCCACTTCGACCACCTCGACCGCCCCACCCTCGAATTGCTCGCTCGCGACGGCGCCACCGTGATCACCTCGAGGCGCACGCGCCGGCTCATCCCCAGGGGCTTCCGCGAGGTCGTCGAGCTGCACTGGGACGGCGTCGTCGAGGTGGACGGCGTCCGCGTCACGGCCCTCCGCCCCGAGCACTGGGGCGGACGCACCGCGGTGGACGTGGTGCGCGGGTGCAACAGCTATCTCATCGAGAGCGACGGCAGGCGAACGCTCGCGCCCGGCGACACCGCCGACACGAGCGAGTTCGAGTCGGTCGGGCGCATCGACCTCGCGGCCTTCGGCATCGGCGCCTACGAGCCCAGCGAGCATCACCACGCCACGCCCGAGCAGGTCTGGCGCATGTTCCGCTCCATGCCCGGCGAGCTGCTCTTCCCGGTGCACCACTCGACCTTCGAGCTCAGCGCCGAGCACGCCGACGAGCCGATGGAGCGTCTGCTCAAGGCCGCCGGGGAGGAGGCCGGGCGCGTCGTCCGCGTCAAGCCGGGCGAGCTGTGGGTGCCCGAGAACGGCGATTGATCTCGCCCGGATCGAGCGCTATTGGCGCGTCACCCGCTCCCAGTCGTCCGTCCTGAACGGCGATGCGGGCAGACCCGCGCCGTTGAACAGGTTCGGCTCGTCCGCGTCGTCCCAGCCGTAGCGCGCCGCGACGGGGCGCTCCACGCCGTAGGCCGACAGGATGGCCGTGTCCTCCTCGATGATCGCGCCGGCCGCGTGCCAGACCCGGTCCTCGCCGGCGATCTCGAACCCCTTGGGCACGCCGCCGCGCGAGTGGAGCCCCTCGGCGTGACCGAACCGCAGCACGAGCGTGCTCCCTTCGGTCGTGATGCTCTCGTACACCGGGCCAGCGTGCTCGAACCCCGTCTGCCCGTACGTTCTCGCCAGCGCCCACAGCGCCAGGCGCTGCCCCACGTCGAGCTTGTTCCTCGGATGGATGTCCCGCGGGTCGCCGATATCCATAGTGACGACCATGCCCGTGTTGGGCACGTGCAGCGAGGTGAGCAGCTGCGCCTCGCGCAGCTCGGCCGTCTCTCCCCGGTCGCCGCCGTAGGTGAACGGCGCGATCTGCACGAAGTAGAAGGGGAACTCGCGCTCCCACTGCCTGCGCCAGTCGGCGATCATCGCCGGGAACAGCGTCCGGTACTCGTAGGCCGCCCCGCGGTTCGATTCGCCCTGGTACCAGATGGCGCCGCGGATGGCATAGGGGACGAGCGGGGCGATCATCCCGTTGTAGAGCGCGCTGGGCGTGTGCGCGTTGATGCCCCGCTTCTGCGGGCGCGGCGGGATCTCGGAGGCCGGCCTGCCGATCTTGTATCTCCACGGCCCGGCGAGGAAGGATCGCTGGTTCTCGGCGTGCCCGCGTGGGGCCAGGTACATGTCCGTCGCCTCGCCGTAGAACCCCCCCGCACCGTTGGTGTCGAGCACGCTGACGGCGATGACCGCCCTGCCCGGCTGCACCAGCTCCGCGGGCACCGCGTACGTCCGCGGCTTGGTCCAGTCCTGCACCGCCCCGACCTGGCGCCCGTTGAAGCTCGTCAGGTCCTCGTCGTCGATCGGCCCCAGCGACAGGACCAGCTCGCGCCCCGCCCACTCGGCGGGGATCGTGACCTCGCGCCGGTACCAGACCGCGCCGTCGAAGCTCTGCAGCTCGCGGTTCCAGCCGCCGGGCTCGTTCATCGTCTCCCATCCGCTGTCGTCGAACTCGGGCTTCGTCCAGACGAGCTGCTCGGCCGTCTCGTACCTGGCCTGCCAGTCGGCGAGAGCCCGCTGGTGCTCGCGCTCGAGCGCGTCGGGGTCCTCGCGCACGAGGCGCATCAGCTCGAGACCCGGCGCGTGGCGCGGGAACGGCGCGAGAGACTCGGCGCTGGTCCACGATTCGGCGGGCGTGCCGCCCCACTCGCTGGCGATGAGCCCCACCGGCGGGCCCAGCTTCGTGTGCAGCTCGCGCCCGAAGTAGTAGGCCACCGCGCTGAAATCGGCGGCGGTCTGCGGCGAGCAGACGACCCACCGGCCCACGCAGTCCTCCCGCGGCTCGGCGGAGACGGTGTTCTGCACGACGAAGAGCCGGATCTCGGGGTGGTCGGCCGCGCCGATGGCGGCGCTCGCGTCGTCGGTGGCGCGGAGCGGCCACTCCATGTTGGACTGGCCAGAGGCGAGCCAGACCTCGCCGACGAGCACGTTGTCGAGCGTGACGGTGCTGCCGCCGGCGACGGTGATCGAGTAGGGGCCGCCGGCGCCGGGGGTGGCGAGCTCGACGCTCCACTCGCCGTCCGGCGCGGCCGTGGCGCGTGCCGCCTGTGCGCCGGGCCAGCTGGCCGTCACGGTGATCTCCTCGCCGGGGTCGGCCCAGCCCCAGAGCGGCGCGGCGGTCTCGGCCTGGAGGACCATGTTGGGGCCGATGATGGCGGGGAGCCTGACGTCGGCGTGGGCGGGCGCGGCGAGCGCGGCGAGGACGATGAACGCGGTGCGCATGGCGGTTCTCCTGGGAGACGCAGCGTACCGCGCCGGCCGGCGGAAAGGGCGCCGGGCACGCCCACCGGCCTGAGGGCCGGGGTGCGGCTGGTCCACGCCGGGCGCGTCGCTACGCCAGACGCGAGACCAGCTCGGCGAGGGCCTTGACGTCGCGCTTCTCCAGGATTGCGCGGACGGCCGCGTCGGAGGCGCTCGACCTGGCGAGGGCGGTCTCGACCCGCTTCCAGATGCGCTCCGTGGCCTTGCCCTCGGCGAGGTAGAGCTCGCTGACCGCCTCCTGGAGCTTGGTGACGGTGATCGTGTCGAGGTGCTCGTAGTAGCGGTTGACGATGCCCTTCTGGTACCGGGTGAGGTCGCGCTTGGCCATGGGGCGGAGTCCTGAGCGTGCGTGGGCGGGAGCAAAGGCCGGCGGGCGGCGGCGGAACAGTATGTGCGGCGCATGCCCCGAGAGGCCGGCCTTGGGATTCAATAAGAAGACAGGCATCAAGGCATCAAGGCATGAGGCATCAAGGCTTCAGCGGCGGACGAGCGCGGCGAGCTCGTCGCGACCCGCGAGCGCGCGTTCTTCGTCGCCGAGGGTCATCAAGGAAGCGGCCGGCCCATGTGGACCGGCCGCTCGGGATCGCAGCGCATTCGGCGAGATCAGTTCTCGCTGGTCGCCTCCGCGCGCTCGCTCAGGGCGACGTCGCGGACCTCGACATGGGGCATGCCGACCGAGTCGGTGCGGTCGGCGCCGAGGGCCTCGGCGACGGCCGCGGCCTCGGCGAGCATCGCCTCCTCGTCCATGTGCTCGTCGGCGGGCGGCTCGACGAGGTAGCGAACGCGGATCTCCTGGTAGGGGCGGAAGCCGGTTCCGGCGGGGATGAGGTGGCCGAGGAGGACGTTCTCCTTGAGGCCGATGAGGTCGTCCTCGGCGCCGCGGAGGGCGGCCTCGGTGAGGACCTTGGTGGACTCCTGGAACGAGGCGCCGGAGAGGAACGACTCGCTGGAGAGCGCGGCCTTGGTGATGCCGAGGAGGAGGGTGCGGCCCGTGGCGGGCCGTCCCTTGCGCCCCTTGGCGACCTCCTTGCCCTCGGCCTCGGCGCGGGCGTTGGCCTCCTTGACCTCGGCGCGGGGGTAGAGCTCGTTGACGCGCAGGTCGGTGCCGCCGGCGTCGGTGACGCGGACCATGTTGGCGATCTCGTTGTTCTTCTGTCGGAAGGTGAAGCGGTCGACGACCTCCTGCGGGAGCAGGTCGGTGTCGCCGGAGTTCTCGATCTTCACCTTGCGGAGCATCTGGCTCAGGATGAGCTCGATGTGCTTGTCGTTGATGGTCACGCCCTGGGCGCGGTAGACGTTCTGGACCTCGTCGAGCATGTAGGTCCAGAGGGCCTCCTCGCCCTTGATGCGGAGGATGTCGTGGGGGACGAGCGGTCCCTCGCAGAGGGGGTCGCCGGCCTGCACGTAGTCGGCCGCGTGGACGAGGAGCGGCTTGTCCGAGGGGATGTGGTGGTCCTTCTCGATGCCGGAGTCGGAGATGACGCGGACGGTCATCTTGCCCTTGCGCTTGTCGGAGTGGATCTCGACTCTGCCCGAGATCTCGGCCATGATGGCCGGGTCCTTGGGCTTGCGGGCCTCGAAGATCTCGGTGACGCGGGGGAGGCCGCCGACGATGTCCTGCGAGCCCGCGGCGGCGCGGGGCTGGCGTGCGAGCATCCGTCCGGCGACGACCTCCTCGCCGTCCTTGACCTCGAGTCGCGCGCGGGCGGGCAGGTAGTGGAAGTCGAGGATGTGCCCCTCGTCGTCGACGATGTTGATCTGGGGGTGAAGGTCGCCCTTGTGCTCGATGATGACGAGGGCCTTCTGGCCGCGCCCGGCGTCCTCCTCGCGTGCGGTCTGGCCGACCTCGATATCGACGTACTGGACCTTTCCGGCCTTCTCGGCGAGTGTGGGCTCGCGGTGGGGGTCCCACTTGAGGAGGAGCTGGCCCTTCTTGACGGCGTCGCCGGTCTTGGCGTAGATGTGGGATCCGTAGCGGAGCTTGTACTTCTCGAGCTCGCGCCCCTTCTCGTCGAGGATGGCGAGCTCGGCGTTGCGCTTGAGCACGATGAGGACCTCGTTGCCTTCCTCGTCCTTGCCGGGGACCTCGTTGGCGTCGCGGAGCTCGAGGGAGCCCGCGTGGAGGGCGCGGTACTCGGTCTCCTGGGCGGTGCGCTGTCCGATGCCGCCGGTGTGGAAGGTGCGCATGGTGAGCTGGGTGCCCGGCTCGCCGATCGACTGGGCGGC
>CAYTAH010000080.1:0-8742 GCA_964435785.1 uncultured Phycisphaeraceae bacterium
CGCCGTCCTTGCCGACCTTGTCCATGGCGTCGGCGATGATCTTGCCGATCTGCTCGTCCTGGTTGGCCGAGCACGTGCCGACCTGCGAGATCTCCTTGGAGGACTCGACCTTCTTGGACATCTTGCGGAGCTCGTCGGTGATGGCGGCGACGGCCTGGTCTATGCCGCGCTTGATGTCGTTGGCGTTGGCGCCGGCGGTGATGTTCTTGAGGCCCTCGGCGAAGATGGCCTCGGCGTAGATGGTGGCGGTGGTGGTGCCGTCGCCGGCGTCTTTGCTGACCTTGGAGGCGACCTCCTTGACCATCTGGGCGCCGAGGTTCTCGTAGGGGTCGTCGAGCTCGATCTCCTTGGCGACGGTGACGCCGTCCTTGGTGACGGTGGGGGCGCCGAAGGATTTCTCGAGGACGACGACGCGGCCGGAGGGGCCGAGGGTGACCTTGACGGCGTGCGAGAGCTTCTGCACGCCGCGGAGGATGCGCTCGCGGGCGTCGGCGTGGAAGGCGATCTGCTTGGAAGCCATGTCTCAAATCTCCGGAATGGGCCCACTTGGCTGAGGGCCGGGTGGGACAGGGGTGTCGAAAGCGAAAAGCGGAATTATGGGTACGCGGGACTCAGGACGCAGGACTGAGTGCCGAGGTTGGCAGTGTTCTCCTCCGATGCTCAAGACTCAAGACTCTCCTACCCGATGCGGATCCAGACCAGCTGGGCCGCGTCGATGATGTACACGTGCTTGCCGTCGGTGACCTTCACCATGTGGTCCTTCTCGTCGGGGAGGAGCATGGCGTTGGGGACGACGCACTCGTTGGTGGAGGCGAAGTGGAACGCGGCGGTGCGTTTGCCGTCGAGCTCGGAGAGGACTTGGCGGAGTTGGTCGGTATTCATGGGAAGAAGGCATCAAGGCATCAAGGCATCGAGGCATCGAGGGGGGAGGCAATCGGCAACGGGTCTTTCCCTTGGTGCCTTGGTGCCTGGGTGCCTCGATGCCTGCTCGATCAGTCAATCACCGCGAGGATCTCATCCTCGGACATGATGAGCAGCTCGTCGCCGTCGAGCTTGATCTCGGTGCCGGCGTAGGAGGAGAAGATGACGCGGTCGCCCTTCTTGACGCCGAGGGGGATGCGGTCGCCGGTCTCGGTGTTGAGCTTGCCGTCGCCGACGGCCTCGATGACGCCGGTCTTGGGGCGGTCCTTGCTGGACTCGGGCAGGTAGATGCCGCTGGCGGTCTGCGCCTCGGCCTCGTCGCGCCGGACGAGGATCTTGTCGTGGAGGGGGCGGACGGAGGTCTTGGACTTCTTGGCGGACTTGGTTGCGGTGGCCATGTATCTCTCCTGGGGTCAGGGTGAATGCGGGAGGGAAAGCGAAAAACGAAAAGCGAAAAGCGAAGAGATGAGGCCGTCGCGAGCGAGTGCCTTTCTCTTCGCTTTTCGCTTTGCGCTTTTCGTTCTCATACCGCCCCTCCCGGCCAGCGCCCGTGGTAGTACCGGATGAGGCAGCGGCGGAGGACGTCGAGCAGGCGCTCGAGGTCGGGCTGGGTGTCGGGTCGGTCGATGACGGCGAAGGCGCCGGCGCGGAGGGCGGCGTTGATCTCGCGGCAGTCCTCGCGCTCGGAGCGGCCGCGCTTGACGACGACGGTGGGGGGCGGCTGGTCGAGGCGCCGGAGCAGGTCGAGGAGCCTGGGCCCGGCCTCCTCGACGCGGTCGGGCTTGGAGGGGTCCTCGAGGGGGAGGCCCAGGTCGACGACGGCGACGTGGATCGGGTACTCGGCGATGACCTTGGACGCCTCGGCGCCGGTGAGGGCCCGCAGCGAGAAGACGCCCATCGGCTCGAGCAGCCGCGGGAGCCTGTCGGCCCACGACTCGTGCTTCCATCCCGCGTAGGAAAGAAGGAGGTTCAGGCGGTTGACCGGCCCGGTGGCGGGGGCGCGGGAGGGTGCGGGCGCCGGCCCGGCGGCTTCGGAGCGTTGATGGAAGCGCACATTCACCACGGCTGGCGTTGGGCAAGCCGCGTGCCGTCGGCGCGTCGCGTGCTGAGCGGGGCGAGGGCGCGGGGCGCGGGGTGCGGGGCGCTCGCGGTGACAGCCCCGGCGCGGGACGCGGATGAAAGGATGTCAATGTGGCAGGTGGGGAGTCGGCGCAGCGACCGCTTGCGACGAGACGGAAGGGGGCCGCCGACCGTGAGGTTGGGGGCCGGCGGGGGTTGGGGGATTCATGCGGTTCGGGTACAGTTGGGGCATGGCGACGACACTGGCGATCGTGTTCGGGGTGCTGTTCCTGGGGGCGGCGGGGGCGGCGGCGTGGATGTGGCAGGCGAGAGCCGCGGCCGAGGCGGGGGCGCGGGGGGAGCGGGCGCGGGCGGAGGGCGCGGCGGCGGAGTTGAGCGCGGCGAGGCAGGCGGTCGAGGCCGCGGAGCGCGGAGCGGGGGAGCTACGGGCGCGGGCGGAGCGGCTGGTGACGGAGGTGGGGGAGCTGCGGGTGGTGGAGGCGAGGCTTCGGGAGGAGATGGGGGCGTTGTGCCGGGTGCACGACGAGCGGGAGCAGTCGCTGGTGCGGGAGCGGCAGGCGCTGGAGAAGCGGGTGGTGGAGATGGGGGATCAGCTTGGGGAGCGGTTCAAGGCGCTGGCGGGTGAGACGCTGCGGGTGACGGGGGACGAGCTGCTCAAGCGGGCGAAGGCGCAGTTCGAGGCGCAGCAGAAGGAGGACGCCGCGGAGCTGGAGAAGCGGAAGCGCGAGGTGGAGCAGATGGTCAAGCCGATCAGCGAGACGCTGGCGGCGACGCGGGAGAAGCTGGAGTCGATCGAGAAGGCGCGTGCGGAGCACTTCGCGCGGTTCTACGAGCACATGGAGCAGATCGCGGGGGCGAGCAGCGGGCTGCGCGAGGAGACGGCGCGGCTGACCAAGGCGCTGAGCCGGCCGGAGATCCGCGGGCAGTACGGGGAGATCCAGCTCCGCCGGGTGGCGGAGCTTGCGGGGATGACGAGCTACTGCGACTTCTGCGAGCAGGCGAGCGTGCGCGACGGGGAGGGGAACCTGCTGCGTCCGGACATGGTCGTGACGCTGCCGAACGACCGCGTGATCGCCGTGGACGCGAAGACGAACACGTACGCGTACATCGAGGCGGTGAACGCGAAGGACGCGGCGGAGCGCGACGGGCACCTGGACCGGTTCGCGAGGCACGTGGCCGAGCAGGTGAAGAAGCTGTCGGACAAGCGGTACTGGAGCGCGTGGGAGGGGAGCCCGGAGTTCGTGGTGATGTTCGTGCCGGGGGATCACTTCATCGACGCGGCGCTGGCGCGGCGGCCGGAGATCATGGAGCAGGCGGCGCAGATGGGGGTGATCCTGGCGAGCCCGAGCACGCTGATCGGCCTCTTGCGGGCGGTGGCGGTGGGGTGGCGGGAGCACAGGCTGGCGGAGGAGGCCAACGAGCTCTTTGCGCTCGGGCGGGAGCTGCACGAGCGCGCGGCGGTCGCGTTCGAGCACGTGGCCGGGCTGGGGAAGGCGATCGAGGGGGCGACCAAGAAGTACAACCAGATGGTGGGCTCGATCGAGACGAGGCTGCTGCCGTCGCTGCGGAAGTTCGAGGACGCGGGGGCGAAGAGCGCGCGGGTGCTCGAGGAGCCGGGAGAGGTGGAGCTGGTGACGCGGAGCGTGCAGCTGCTGCCGGCCGACGGCGGGGCGGAGCTGCGCGGGGTCTGAGGCTTGGGTGCGGGAGCGATGCGTGCGCGAGCGAGTGGCCGGGGGCGCGGGATGGCTGCTGGGCCCGCTGTGGATCGCGGCGATGCGGGCACGGTATGGGCGCGGGCGGAGAGGGCTGACCGGGCGTGAGCGGGAGCGGATGGCGCCCTACTTCGACGCGGGGCTGCTGGAGCGGGTGCGAGTCGCGGAGGTGGAGCGGATCGAGCTGTGGGTGTCGCGCGGGATCGGGCGGCGGGTGCAGGGGGCGGTGGGAAGGCGCGGCGGGCGCGTGGCCGCGAGCCCGGCGGGGCTCACGCTGGGGGACCTCGTGCTGGTGAGCGGCGGTGTGGCGGATCCGGAATCGCTGCTGTTTCACGAGCTCGTGCACGTCGTGCAGTTCGAGGTGCTCGGGCTGGCGGGGTTTGCGGGGCGGTACTTGGCAGAGTGGGCGGCGGGCGGCGGCCGGGTGGACGCGATCCCGATGGAGCGGGACGCGTACGAGCTGCAGGCGAGGTTCGAGGCGGGCGAGGTGTTCTCGGTGCGTGAGCAGGTGGCGCGGCGGCTGTCGAGAAGGAACGAGCGCGGGGCCTGAAAGGCCCCGCCCGCGGCAGGTGCGCATGCGCGTGGCGGTGTTCAGCGCGGGGCGGCACGATCGGGAGCTTCTGCAGGGGGCGGACGAGAGAGACGGGTACGATCGGGTGTTCTTCGAGGCGGGGCTGCGCGGGGAGACGGCGAGGCTGGTGAGCGCGCTGCGCCGCTTCTTCCTGCCGCAGCTGAGGAAGTTCGAGGAGCTCGGGACCAAGAGCGGGAAGGAGCTGCGGGAGCTCAAGCCTCTCGAGCAGCGCCCGCGGAACCCGGAGGCGTCGGAGCTTCTGCCGGGGTTCGACGGCCTCGGGACGGGCGACGCGCCCCAGGGGCTGCGGGCGGGGGAATGAGCGGCGCGGGGGCGTGCCGGGTTGTATGATCGCGCGATGCGGCGTGCACGCCTGGCCTCGGACCGAGCGTTCCAGCGGGTGCGCAACGCGCTCTGGCAGCGCGTGCTCGCGGGGCGGGAGACAGCGGGCACGGCGGCCGACGGGTGGTGGGCCGGGCTGGTGCACTACCCGTGGTCGGACCGGGCGACGCATCGCGGGGGGTACGCGATGCCGGCGTGGCTCGACCGGGGCGTGCCGTGGGTCGGCTCGCTCGAGCGGCTCTACGCGATCGGGGCGTCGTGGCCGGGCTCGGTCTCGCCCGAGGCGGGGCTGCTGCTCTACGCGCTGGCGCGGAATGTCTCGGCGCGGGTGGTGGTCGAGACGGGCACGTACATGGGCGTGAGCACGCACTGGATCGCGGCGGCGCTCGCGGACGCGGGCGGGCTTGGGCGGGTCCACTGCTTCGACAAGTTCGACGCGCTGGAGTGGGCGCACCCGGGCGTGCTCCAGGAGGCGGGCGCGGCGAGCCACCTGGAGTTCGTGCGGGGCGCGCTGGGGCGGGCGGGGCTGGGCGGGCTCGTCGAGCTGCACAAGGGCGACAGCCCGCGTGAGATCGAGCGTGCCGCGCCGACGCTGCGCAAGGCGGGGGTGCAGCTGGCGTTCCTCGATGGCGACCACACCGTGGGGGGCGTGCTGCGAGACTTCCTGGCCGTCGAGCCGCTCCTGGACACGGGCGGGTATCTGGTGCTGCACGACGTGTTCCCGGATCAGTGCGGGCACGAGGGGCCGCGCCAGCTGCTCGAGCGGCTGTCGGCGCAGGGCGGGGGGCGGTACGCGGTGTGCGGGATCTACACCTCGCCGCACAACTACGGGATGGCGGTGCTGCAGCGGGTGCGGTGAGAGGACGGCGCACGAGAAAGGCCCCGGGGGCTGCCCGGGGCCGCGGTCTTCTCGTGTGGGGTGCGCACGGAGAACGGGTCGTCGCCGTGCGGCGGCGCGTCACGGCGCCCTGAGGACGGCGATGATGCCGGCGAGCTCCTCGCGGATGACCGCGCGGAGCTGGTTGCCGGCCTCCTCGACGCGCGGGCGGTACTCGGTGCGGATCGCCGCGATCCGGATCTTCTGCTCCTGCGTGAGCTCGAGTTCGTCGTAGTTGGCGATGGCGAAGGCGAGGCGGTCGCGGACGTGCTCGCGCCGGTCCTCGCGCATGGCCGCGAGCTTGGCCTGCTGCTCGGGGTCGAGGACGTCGCGCATCTCCTCGAGCTGGGTGCGCATGAGGGTGCGGACTTCCTTGCCCGCCGCGTCCACCTTGGCCTGCTGCTCCTCGGTGAGGTCGAGCGAGGCGATGACGGCCCTGCGGCTCTGGCCGGCCTTGAGGGCGGCCTCGCGGGCCTTGGCCTGCTCGGGGGTGAGGACGCCCTTGAGGCCCTCGAGGGCGAGGGCGTACTTGGGCCTGTATTCCCTGCGGATCTCGGCGATCCTGTCGATCTCGTCCTGGGTGAGGTCGATGTCGCGCAGGTGGGCGATCCGCGAGGCGAGGCCCTCGATGCGGAGGACCCGGTGCTCCTCCTTCATGCCCTGGAGCGTGTGGAGCTGCTCGGGGGTGAGCACGGCGCGGACCTGGTCGGTCTCCTCCTTGATCACCGACGTGAGGTGGTCGATCGCCTCCTCGACCCGGGGGGCGTACTCGTCGCGGATGCCCGCGATCGCGGCCTCCTGGGCCTCGTTGAGGTTGATGTCACGGATGCGCTCGACGGAGCCCATCCCCATCGTCTGCGTGATCGCGGGCTGGGTCTTCATCGGCTGCGGCTTGGGCTGCTGGGCGATGCAGGGCGCAGCCAGAGCCACGATGGTCGCGAGTGCGACTCGTGCGTTCATATGGTCTCCTCTCGTTCGCCGCGTCGGCGGCGCTTCGAACAGATGTGCTGTCATCGTGCCTGCGCGCAGGAACCCTACCATGGGGGGGCGGAAACCTCGGCCGCGCATCTGCTTCGCTGGCGCGTCGGCCCTCCGCCGCGTTCGAACTCACCAGCGTAGACGGGCGTCGTCGGCGGGCGGGGCAGGGAGGATTCCCTGTTTTGACAGGTGCGGGATGGTGGGCCGGGCGCAATCGAGCCGGAAGCGCCATGAGCGGGGATTCACGCGGGGCTTGCCGCGGGCTCACGGGGGCGCGCGAGAATGCGTTGTACGCGAAGGGAGGGCCGCCGATGCATGGCTCCTACGGGAGGTTCGTCCTGATGGTCGGGAGCGCGACCCTGATCATGTACGGGCTCACGTACCTCAACACCTACACGATCGATCACGTGGATCTCAGCGAGACGCGGGCGTTCATGGCGCTGATCATGGGCAGCACGATGGCGGTGGTGATGCTGCTGTTCATGCACAAGATGTACCCGAGCAGGCGGGCGAACGCGTCGATCGTGGCCGGGAGCGCGCTGGTGTTCGGGCTGTCGCTGTACCTCGTGCGGAGCCAGGCGACGGTGGGGGACGTGGCGTACATGCGGGCGATGATCCCGCACCACTCGATCGCGATCCTCACCAGCGAGCGGGCGCGGATCGATGACCCGCGCGTGCGCGACCTGGCCGACGGGATCATCGAGTCGCAACGCAGGGAGATCGCGGAGATGAAGGCGCTGATCGCGGACCTGACGCGCGGCAGCGGAGGCCAGGTCGACCGTGGGGAGTAGGGCGTCGGGCACCAAGGCAGGGCTGGGGCGCGGTTCAGCGCGGCCGCGCCCCGGTCGGACGTCGGCGTCTCGCGCGGGCCGCGCGGTCGGTCAGCAGCCGGCCGCCCAGTCGTTGAGGAACGCGAGCACGTCCTGCGTGTCAATCGTCCCGCTCTGGTCCCAGTCGGCGCGGGGGTCGCCGGAGGCCCATGCGTTGAGGAAGGCGAGCATGTCGCGGGTGTCCATCACGCCGTCACCGTTGAAGTCGGTCGGGCACGGGCCGAGCGAGTAGACGTACGTCGCCCCGGAATCCTCCCCGATGGGGTCGGCATAGGGAGCGCCGATGAACGCGTCCTCGCCGGCGAGGGCGATGCTGTAGCCGAAGCGGTCGTTTTCCGCGGTATCGCCCGCGCGGAACTTGGCGGTCTGTGTCCACGATCCGTCCGAGCGATGGAACACGTACGCGGAGCCTCGCCTGACGCCCTTCTCCCCGTCCTGGTGGGCGCCGATAAGCACGGTGTCGCCGCTGATCGCGACTGCGTAACCGAATTCATCTCCCCGGTACCCGTCATCCGCGGTGATCCGTGCCGTCTGCGTCCATGCACCGCCGGCCCTTTCGAATGTGTATGCCGCGCCGGTGTAGAATCCGTTCCACTCATCGGCGTGGGCGCCGATGAGAACCGTGCTCCCGGACATCGCGAGCGAAAGGCCGAAGCCCTCGGTCTCGCCGCTCCCCGTGAGCTTGGCGGTCTGGGTCCAGACCCCGCCAACCCGCTCGAACACGTACGCCGCGCCGGGGCGGGACACCCAGCTCTGCGACGCGCCGACGATGATGGTATCGCCCGCCACGAGGACGTCGAGACCGAACCAGTCGCCCGCGGCGCCGTCGGTGGGGAGCAGCTTCGCGACCTGGACCCACTCGCCATCGATCTCCTCGAAGACGTACGCCGAGCCGGAATCCTCGCCGAGATCATCGTCGTAGTACGCGCCGATCACGGCGATGCGACCATCTATCGACACGCGGACTCCGAAGCGATCTCCGAGCTCACCGTCGGGGGCGGTCAGCTTGGCGATCTGGGTCCAGCCGCCCCGGACGCGCTCGAACACGTACGCGGCCCCCTTCGAGCTGATGTTGGGCTGCCACGCGCCCACGAGGACCACATCTCCGCTCGCGGCTACATCGCATCCGAAGTCATCACTGATCCTCCCGTCGTCCGCCACGAGCGTGAACGACTGGACCCAGTCGATTCCCGCACGATCGAACACGTAAGCCACACCAAGGCCGTCTCCGCTGAGCCAGTGGTGCGCCCCCACGACCAGCGTGTCGCCAGTGATCGCGAGACTCTGGCCGAACCAGCCGACAGGCTGGCCGTCGTCGGCCACCAGCTTGGCGACCTCGTACTGCGCGTGCGCAACTCCGGCCGCCCCCAGCACGACCGCCGCAACAAGCCGTGACACGCTCGAGAACCGTTCCATGAGACCCTCCTTCAC
>CAYTAH010000081.1:0-4291 GCA_964435785.1 uncultured Phycisphaeraceae bacterium
GCACGACGGTAGTGGCACAGCGGGTGTCTATGCTCTGTCGTGTCCGCGCCGACCCCCAACCCCCGCGTCACCTTCCGCGTGCGTCACGAGGACGAGCACCTGCTGGTCGTGGAGAAGCGGGCCCGGCTGGTGACGGCGCCCGGCGTCGGGCACGAGCACGACACGCTGCTCAACGGGCTGATGGCCGCCCACGGCGGGAGGCTCGCGCGGCTGGGGGCGAGGCGGGACTGGGGGCTCGTGCACCGGCTCGACAAGGACACCAGCGGGCTGCTGCTGGTCGCGCTGACGCCGGAGGCGTACGACGGGCTGCGGGCACTCTTCGAGACGCGCGAGGTGCGGAAGTTCTACTGGGCCGTCTGCCGCAGCGCGCCGAACAAGCCGACGGGCGTGATCAAGCGCCCCATCATCGAGGAGGTGCAGCGGGTGGACCGCTACACCTCGACCAAGACCAGCCGCATCGGCGCGTCGGGGAAGCCGGCCGTGACGGCGTACCGCGTGCTCCAGACCTCTCCCGCGGCCGCGCTCGTCGAGGCGAGGCCGATCACCGGGCGGCTGCACCAGGTGCGCGTGCATCTCGACTCGATCGGGGCGACGGTGCTGGGCGACGAGGTGTACGGGCCGAGATCGGCGCGCGCGGCCTCGCCCCGCCTGGCGCTGCACGCCCACCGGCTGGGGTTCACGCACCCGATCACGGGCGAGGAGATCGACATCCGCTCGCCGTTCCCGCGCGATCTGCGCCCGATGCTGCGCCGGATGATGCTGGAGCTGCCGGGCGTCGTCGCCGCCGGCTCACAGCACGGCGAGGAAGTCCCGGGCGATGCCGTCGGCGAAGAGGAATCCTGAGTCGGTGAGCGCGATGTGATCGGCGCAGAGCTGCGCGTGCCCGAGTCCGGCCCGGGCGCGGGCGACGGCGCGGAGACGCTCGAGGAGCGATGCATCGCGATCGCCTTGCCGCCCCAGCGCGGCCTGCGCCAGATCGACGCCTTCCCGCAGCCTCAACCCCATCATGATCCGCTCGCCGACGAGCCTGCGAGGGTCGGGCGGCTCGAGATCGACGACGGGCGGGTGGGCGCGATCGTCGTGGCGGAGATAGTCGTCGAGGCGCGGCGCGTTCTTCCACCGCCAGCTCCCGCCCTCGGGGTCGAGCAGGTGGGCGCTGGCGCTCGGCCCGGCGGCGAGCCACGACTCCTGCCGCCAGTAGGCGAGGTTGTGGCGGCACTCGTGGCCCGGGGCCGCGAAGTTCGACACCTCGTAGCGCTCGAGGCCGGCCCCGCGGCAGCGGGCGACGGCGGCCTCGTACATGTCGGCCTCGAGGTCCTCGTCGCACGGGGCGAACTCCCCCCGCTTGAGTCGCGCGGTCATCGCGGTGTTGGGCTCGTAGGTGAGGGCGTAGCAGGAGAGGTGCCCGAGCCCGAGCGCGAGCGCCCGGGCGAGGTCGCGCTCCCACTCGTCGCGCGTCTGTCCGGGGATGCCGAAGATCAGATCGATGCTCAAGCGCTCGAGGCCCGCCTCCCTGGCCAGGCCCACCGCGCGCTCGACGCTCGCCGGGTCATGCCAGCGCTCGAGCGTCGCGAGGTGGCGGGGCTCGAAGCTCTGCGCCCCCATGCTCAGGCGGTTCACGCCCGCCCCCCTGAGCAGGGAGAAAAGCTCGGCGGAGGCCGTCTCGGGGTTGCACTCGACGGTGAACTCGCCGGCCCCGGCCCGGATCGCCCCGAGGTCGAACAGCCGCCCGAGAGCGTCGAGCAGCCGCTCCCAGAGGTCCGGCCGGAGCAGGGTCGGCGTCCCGCCGCCGACGAAGATCGTCCCGAGCGGTCGGGCGCCGGTGAGCGGCGCGAGGGCGGTCAGCTCCTGGATGAGCCGGTGCACGAAGGGCTCCTGCCGATCCCGGGTATCTACCAGGCTGTAGAAATCGCAGTAGTGGCACTTATGGACGCAGAACGGGACGTGGATGTAGAGGCTGCGCACCGGGAGGACCCCGCGTGCGCGCAGCGACGCCACCGCCCCGGCCGCGGAGCCGATCCCGGCCGTGATTTGCGGCAAACGAGTCAAGTCCCTACCCTACGGCGGCGGCCGGATATCGCGCCGGCGCGCCCCGATCTCGGACGCGGCTGAGGAGTGCCGCCCACGCGGGCCGGCCTCGGCGGGTCCGCGGTGGGGCGGAGAAAGGATAGCGCAGCGGTGGAAGCGGCCCTGGTGCATGTGCGTTCGGACGGTCATCAGCAGACCGTGCCTCTCCGGGCCGGCAAGGTGGTCGTGGGCCGCCAGGACGACTGCCAGATCCGGATCCCCTCGCCGCAGGTCTCCCGCCACCACTGCGAGATCACCTCAGGGGCCGCGGGCGTGCGGATCCGCGACCTGGGCTCGAGCAACGGCACGATCGTGAACGGCCAGCGGGTGGAGGACGCGTCCCTGCGTCCCGGGGACGTGCTTTCAATCGGGCCGATGCTCTTCGTGGTTCGGATCGATGGGCAGCCTGCGCAGATCGATCCCGAGGCGCTCAGCGCGCGGGTCGCCGCGGCGTCGGCAGCGCCGGAGCGGGAGCCGGCGCCCAGCACGGTCTCCGCCAACGACGACAGCAGCGTCGATATCGACTTCGACTTCGACCTCTCCGACGAGGACGACGACCAGCCCGCGCTCTAGGCGGCCTTGCCGCCCGCGCTCTCGGCGGGCTTGTCCCCCGGCTTGGGCGGGATGCGGATCGCCGTGGAGCAGGCCCGGCAGCGGACCGTCTTCCCGCGGGCGCTCTGCGGCACGGCGAGCACCTTGCGACAGAGCAGGTTGGGACACATGATCCGCACTGATTCTTCCGCCATGGTCGGCCTCCGGGTGCCCGCTGGGATCGACCGGCGCCGGCGACGGCTTCGCTCGCGGCCCCGCCGTCGAGGGGGCGGCCGGCCCCCCTCCACCGGTCGTGAGGCCTGTGCGGGCCCGGGCGCCGCTATCGGACGGCCCTATCGTTCCGGGTTGCGCCCGCCGACGAACCCCCGGAGCGACACCCTGCCATGACCAAGCCGCGATCCGCCCACGAGACCCCGCCCGGATCCTGCACCGCCGTCGTCGGACTCCACTGGGGGGACGAGGGCAAGGGCAAGGTCGTCGATCTGCTTGCGGCGGGGCACGACGCGGTGGTCCGGTACAACGGGGGGGCGAACGCGGGGCACACGGTGGTCGTGGACGGGCAGAAGTTCGCCCTGCACCTGGTGCCCTCGGGGATCCTCTACCCGGGCAAGCTCGCGGTGGTGGGCAACGGGGTGGTGGTGGACCCCGAGAAGCTGCTCGAGGAGATCGAGGCGCTCGAGGCCCGGGGGGTCTCGACGGGGGCGCTGGTGGTCTCCAGCCGGGCGCACGTGGTGACGCCCTACCACAAGCTCGAGGACGAGTTCCGCGAGCGGATCCTCGCGGGCGAGTCGGCGATCGGCACGACGAAGCGAGGGATCGGCCCCTGCTACGCCGACAAGGCCCAGCGGGCGACAGCGGTCCGCGTGGGCGATCTGCTGCGTCCCGACGCGCTGCGGGAGAAGCTCGAGACCGCGTGCCGGTTCAAGGGGGCGCTGCTCGACGGGGCGAGCGAGGGGGCGGCGGACGCGCTGGACGCCGACAAGCTCACCGCCCGGCTCGCCGCGGCCGGCGAGAAGCTCGCCCCGCGGATCACCGACACGACCTACCTGCTGCACGACCTGCTGCACCAGGGCAGGCGGCTGCTCTTCGAGGGCGGGAACGCGACGCTGCTGGACGTGGACCACGGGACGTACCCGTTCGTGACCAGCTCGAGCTGCACGGCGCTGGGCATCTCGACAGGCACGGGCGTGCCGGGGCGGCGGCTCGACCGCGTGGTCGGGATCATGAAGGCGTACTGCACGCGCGTCGGCGCGGGGCCGATGCCCACCGAGCAGAAGAACGACATCGGGCACCGCATCCGCGAGCGCGGGCGGGAGTACGGCACGACGACCGGCCGGCCGCGCCGGTGCGGGTGGCTTGACCTGGTCGCAACGCGGTATTCGGTGATGGTCAACGGCACGACCGACATCGCGCTCATGCTCTTCGACGTGCTCGCGGGCTTCGAGCAGATCCAGGTGTGCACGGCGTACGAAGTCGCGGGCGAGCGGACGGACCGGTTCCTGCCCGACGGCATCGACCTCGCGCACGCCACGCCGGTCTACAAGAGCCTGCCGGGCTTCGGCGAGGAGATCACGGCGGTGAGGAATCGGCGCGACCTGCCGGCCAACGCGCAGCGGTACGTCGAGTTCATCGAGGAGTTCCTCGGCGTGCGGGCATCGATCATCAGCGTGGG
>CAYTAH010000081.1:4391-8682 GCA_964435785.1 uncultured Phycisphaeraceae bacterium
CGTGCATCCGTCCTCGCCGGGCACAAGCCCCTCCAGGAGCTCCCAGCACGAGGGGCAGAGGCCGCGGGCGAGCGTCTCGCGCTCGATCGCGATCCGGCGCACGAGCACATCGCCGCTCCGGAGCAGGAACGCAAGAAAGATCGAGACGGCCATGACCGGGAGCACGACGTACGCGGAGGCGCGAACCCCCGCGGGCTCGCGAGCAGCGTTCAGGACGAGCACGAAGAGCCACGCGCCCAAAGCCAGCACGAGCGCGGCCAGCACCAGCCCCCAGCGGCGCACCGGCGCGCAGATCGCGCGGGCGGCGTCATCGCAGCGAGCCAGGTAGTCGCCTTCCGGCCGCTTGCAGGGTCTGTACAGGACGGGATTGGTGTCCCGTCCCCTGTGGTCCAGGTATGGCGTCGGCGTGGAGAATCGAGCGACCGCTCGGAGCCGGCCTCGGCGCAGCCGGCGATGATCGGCGCCACCGAGCGCCGGGCATCGCGACCGCTCGCCGCGCCACGCCGCGGAGCACTCCGGGCACTCCAAGCATCCGTCCGCCGCCTCACGAACTCCGGCGAGCGGGTAGCCGCACGCGGCACAACGGCCGTCGCGAACCGCGGCGTGGATGAACACGTGCCCGCGGCTGCAGAAGATCGGCCGTTCGAGCAAACCTCGGGCCGCGAGGAAGATCGCGAGCCCCGCCAAGATCGCGCCGGCGAGGATCAGCCAGAAGGGCATGCGCCATATGGCGCCGAGCACGATGACGCCGAGCACGACGATTCCGATCGCGTGCCCCGCGAGATCCGTATCGGCGCACGGCCCCTCCCAGAACCAATCCTCGGCATCCGGATCGTGGTCCTCCCCATCGAGCGCCTGCCCGGGCACGAAGCGGATCGGCCGGCCACGATCGTCGGTGAAGGGGCGAAGGATCGTTTGGATGAGGCGGCCCACAGCCCCAGCGTACCCGCGGGCATCGAAAGCAGCGAAGGCCGCGCGGTAGCTGGACCCGCGCGGCCCCCGAGAGAGACCGAGGAATGTCAGGCCTTTCCGTCCGGGCCCGCGGCTGGCTCAAGGCCGTCGGCGCCGGCGTGTTGATGGAAGGCTCAGCATCCGGCAACCCACTCGTTCAGGAACGCGGTGCAATCTCGCGTATCGATCGTGCCGTCGGCGTTCCAGTCGCCGGGCGGATCGCCGGCCGCCCAGGCGTTGAGGAACGCGAGGAAGTCGCGGGTGTCGGCGACGCCGTCGCTGTTGAGGTCGGCGCGGCACGCCGCGGCCCGCAGGCCGAGGCTGTGCTCCCTGCACGCCGCGACAGCGACGAAGCCGCTGTTGGGCTTGGGGAGATTTCCCTGGCCGTAGTCGTTCCCTCCCCACGCGACGACGGCGCCGTTCCGCTTGAGGGCCACGTTGTGCTCCATCCCCGCCGCGATCGCGGCAAAGCCGATGCTCGAGACCGGGACGTTGCACTGGCCTGAAGAGTTGAGCCCCCACGCCACGATCGATCCGTCGGACTTCAGCCCGAGGCTGTGCCAGTGGCCCGCCGCGATCGCCACGAAGTCCCTGTTCGCGGACGGCGCCCGCGCCTGGCCGTATTCGTTCCATCCCCAGGCGACGACCGACCCGTCGGACTTGAGCCCCAGGCTGTGGCGAAGGCCTGCGGCGATCGCGACGAAGTCGGCGTTCGGCTCGGGAACATCACACTGGCCGTAGGTGTTGCCGCCCCAGGCGACGATTGTGCCGTCTGACTTCAGGCCGAGCGTGTGGCCCCAGCCGCCGGTCACCGCGATGAAGTCGGCATTCGGCGGCGGCACGTCGCACTGGCCGACGCCGTTGGCGCCCCATGCGACGATCGAGCCGTCGGCCTTGAGGCCGAGGCTGTGCGCCGAGCCCCCGCTGGCGACGGCGATGAAGCCTGAGTTGGGCTCGGGCACGTCGCACTGGCCGAAGCCGTTGTGCCCCCACGCGACGATGGAGCCGTTCTCGGTGAGCCCGAGGCTGTGGCCGTTGCCAGCGGCGATCGCGATGAAGGAATCGTTGGGCGGGGGCACATCGCATTGCCCGTCGGTGTTCTTGCCCCACGCGACGATGGAGCCGGCGTCCTGCGCCATGGCCGCGTGCGCCGTCCACACGCACGCGGCCGCCGCGACCGCTCTCGCGGCTCGTGTCATGGATCTCAATTCGTGATCTCCGTCCAGCCGCTCCAGTCGGAGGCGCCGTGCTCGTTGTACGCCCGCACGCGGTAGCGGAAGGTGCCCGCGCCCGGCGTGTCGAGCACCGACGTGACATCCGTCCCGACGTCGGCGACGATGGTCGTGCCGCCCCACTTGTTCTTGCCGGACTTCTTCTCGCGCTGCACCTCGAAGCCGTCCTCGTCGCCGGACTTGTCCGCCCATGCCACGAGCACCTGCCCGCCGCCCTGCCCGGTGAGCTCGGGCGCCCCCGGGATGTTCGGCGGCGGCGGGCCCACGAGCCAGCCGGTGAGCACGTCCTCGGTCCAGCAGTGCATTCGCCCGGCTTGCTGGGGTGTGAACTCCGTGTAGCACCAGTTCGAATAGCTCATGTAGTTGAGGTACGGCGCATCGAGCCAGGGATTGCCGGTGCACGGGTCCGGTGCAGCCGGGTCGGCGCAGACGCCGGAATTCGCCGGCGTTGGGTTCGTGTCCGAGCAAAGGTCGCCGGTGACGTCCCCGACCTCGGGCGGTCTCCCGGCCGGTTCGTAGCACCCGCCGCAAGCGTTCACCTCGTCGACGCCATGGTGCACGTGCCAGAGGCCGAGGCAGTGGCCCACCTCGTGGGTGAGGATCGCCGGGATCCTGGAATTCGCTCCAAACCAGGTGTCGTCCATCACGACGCCGCCCTGAACGGAGAGCGCCGAGGAGAACCAGGGGAACGTGCCCCAGCAGACGCCACCGGTGTCCACCACGTAGATGTTCAGCGTCGTCGCGGGTGAGTCCGCAAATGCCCGCTTCATGCCGGACTCCTCGTTGGAGCCCAGGGTTCGGTACTTCGTGCTGTTCACCCACTCGGCGGTGTGAACGAATTGATATCCCCAGGGAGCGTAGTTGGTGTTCAGCCTCGCGACCGCGACCTCCACGTCGTCGGCGCTGGCAGCGCAATTGCTCCCGGCGTCGTCGCAGAACACGTGGAAGGCCAGGCGGACCGTCTTCACCTCGGTCGTGAAGTCGGGGATGAACGCGTCCCGCACCAGCGGTTCGTCGCACGGGCCGAGCGGCTGGCACAGCGCGCGGCTCGGGTCCTGCCCCTGGCTCGCCAGCTCCGCTGCGTACCGCTGCATTGTGCCGCACCACTCGCCGGGCGCGACCGCCGCGATCCAGGCGGGATCTACGCCGTCGCCCGCCCCGACGGGATCCGCGGGTTGTGCCGAGGCCGAAACGCCGATGCACGCGGCCGCGAGCACGAGAGACAGGTACCGCCTGGTCATGGGGACACCCTCCCAGCGCCGCCGGGGCGCTGCCGATTCCTGCGGCAGCGCCCCTCCCCCCGACGGAGCGGGCCCACGCTGCGCGGTGGCCGGGCCCGCCTCCCACAGCGCACAGAACGGCGCGCGGCCCGGCTGCAACCCAATACGAGTGCGGCGAGGCGATCTTGCACGAGAGCCCCGAAAGGTCTGCGGCCGTCCGTACGGCAATAGTTCGTTGGCAACGACCCTTACCTGATTGCCTTTGCGGAGTCGGAGCGGCTGGTATGCTGAACGAAATCCAGCCGAGGAGCCCCCGCTGGCCGCTGACCCTCCATCCCGTGGCACGACGATCCTGCTCGATGCGATCCGGCGGGAGGACAGCCCCAACGCTTGGGCCGAGCTCGACCGGCGGTGCCGCCCGATCATGATGGGCGTTGCCAGGCGGATGGGCCTCTCCGAGGCACTCGCGGAGGATGCCGCCCAGAGCGCCATGATCCGGCTGCTCGGCTCGATCCGCTCGGGCCAGTTCGACCGGGCCCGCGGCTCGCTGCGGGCGCTGTGCCTCACGATCGTCCGCTCGCAGGTGATCGACCTCCGGCGCAAGCAGGGACGGGCCCGCGAGGAGCCGCAGAACGGGCACGCGGATCGCGAGGAGCCGTGCGAGCGCGTGCTCGAGCGGCTGTGGCTCAACGAGCGGAGGGAGCAGATCCTCCGCCAGGCGCTCGAGGAGCTGCGAAAGGGCGGCACCGACGAGCGGACCATCCACGCCTTCGAGCTCTACGGCATCCGCGAGATGGACCCGGGCCAGGTGGGCGCGATGCTGGGCATGACGCGGGACGAGGTGTACGTGGCGAAGCTGCGGGTGGCGAAGCGGCTGCGGCCGATCGT
>CAYTAH010000082.1:0-1761 GCA_964435785.1 uncultured Phycisphaeraceae bacterium
GCGAGGATGCGCCCCTCGGTCTGGCACGTGGGACAGTAGTTGAACTCGCGCTCGGAGTAGACGACGCGCTGGACCTTCGTGGCGCAGAGGGGGCAGGGCTGGTTGTACTTCCCGTGGACGGCGAAGTCGGGGTGGAAGGCGGTGATCTCGCCGGCGCCGGGGAAGCGAAGGCCGCCGGCGGGGTCGGCGAACTCCTGGCGAAGGCGGTCAATCCAGAGCGTGAGAGTGTCGCGCGTGGCCGCGTGGAGTCGAGTGATCTCGTCGCCGGACAGCGCGGTGGTGAGTTTTAAAGGCGACAGGCGGGCCGCGTGCAGGATCTCGTCGGAGTAGGCGTTGCCGATACCGTCGAAGAGATTCGGATCGGTGAGCGCCCGCTTGAGCGTGTGGCGCTCGCGGGTGAGCGCGGCGCCGAAGGCGGCGGGGTCGACCCCGAGCACGTCGATGCCGCCGCGGGAGAAGTGGGCGAGCGCATCGCGCCCGGCGACGAGGTGGAGCGAGGCTCGTTTCTTGGTGCTGGCTTCGGTGATGGCGAGGGTGCCGGAAACGAAGTCGATGGCCGCGAGTGTGATCTTCCCGCCGGGTGGTTTGACGGGGCGCCCGTCGGTCCAGCGGAAGCGGCCCGCGATCATGAGATGGATGGCGAGGAAGAGCCCTTGGTCGAGGTGGAGCACGATCCGCTTGCCGAGACGGGAGACATCGGCAACGCCCGTCCCCTCGGCGGCTTCGATGGGCGGATCGAACGTGCGGAGGACGAACGGGCTCACGATGCGCACACGCGTGATGCGATCTCCGATGACGCGCTGGCGCAGGGCGTCTACATAGATTGTGACGTCGGGGAGCTCCGGCACCACGTCATGGTACTGCGCCAGGACACCCCGGCGCTAACTGGGGCCCCCCCGCGGGGGTCGGGACCGGGAGCTCTGCGGCGCCCTCGCCCGGGGGGTGCCGACCCGACCTTCGTCGGGACGGCACTCCTGGCTATTCGAGCGGAACGCCTCCGGCGTCTGCGACGATCGACACACGCGGCCGTATTCGATGCGTGCACACGGCCCCGATCCCAGTGGGATGCTTCAGAGTCGAGCCCGGAGGGCTCGTCTTCAATAGCCGGGGGTGGAGGTCGCCAATGGCGACCGACACCCCCGGAACCACGCCCACATGATCATCGGATCCGGACCCCGGAGGGGTCCTCGTCGATACCGCCCCCGTCGCTTCGTTATGCTCCGCGGATGGCGACGACTTACACGTGCATGCTGCTCCACGTCATCTTCTCGACCAAGGACCGCGCGCCGCTGATCACGCCCGACATCGAGCCAGAGCTGTACGCCTACATCGGCGGCATCTGCCGAAACATGGGATCCGTGCTCCTGGACGCGAATGGCACGGCCGATCACATCCATCTCCTGGTCAGCCTCGGCAAGACCATCGCCATTGCGGATCTGATGCTGCTGGTAAAGCGCGACTCCTCCGCCTGGATCAAGACCAAGGGCGTCGAGTTTGAGGCATTCCGTTGGCAGGAGGGTTATGCATCTCTGAGCATCGGCCAATCACAGGTTCCCACGATCAAGGACTACCTCGCCAAGCAGAAGGAGCACCACAAGCGGGTTGCGTTCCGCGAGGAGTACATCGAGTTTCTCCGGAAGTACAACATCCCCTTCGACGAGCGATACCTCGATTGAAGACGACCCCTCCGGGGTCGGGAACCGGCGCTCTGCGCGGCCGCTTTCCGGGGGTGGCCGCCCCCAAGTAGGGGGGGCGGCCCCC
>CAYTAH010000082.1:1771-8242 GCA_964435785.1 uncultured Phycisphaeraceae bacterium
TTTTTTCGCCTCCCGGTGGGGGGTGGGTCTGTGGCTCGGGGCGCGGCGGGGTGGGGGGGTAGCACGCCGGTCGCTGGCGCGACCTCCACCCCCGGCTATTCGAGAGGACGCCTCCGGCGTCCGCGAGACCCGAAACAGTGGGCGCGCTCGACGGGTGCGCCACCTGCCCCGATCCTCGTGGGACCCTCCGCTCGAGCCCGGAGGGCTCGGATTGAATAGCCGGGGGTGGAAGGTCGCGCGAGCGACCGACACCCCCGGACCACGCACCTCGCGGGTCATGGGTTCCGGACCCCGGAGGGGTCCACTTCGTGCGCGCTCCTCGCCTCTACACCACCACCCTCCGCCCGCACTCCGGGCATAGCGGCTTGGTCAATCCCACCAAGGGGTACTTGCAGTACTCGCATGCGAAGCCCCGCTCGGGTATCGGACGCCGCGGCGGGTCCTCCCGCGCCCAGTGCCGAAGCCACCTTCGCTGTTTGCCAAGAGCGACTCGAAGCTCGCGCTGCTGCTTGGTCTCGCCGAGACGTGGTATTCCCGACAGGATCAGCGCGATGATCTCAATGCTGAAGTAGAGCAGGAGATCGACCAAATCACTCGCCCTTCCCCGCCACCCTCGCCCAACTGTCCTTTAGTGTCACCGTGCGGTTGAACACCATCGCCCCCGGTTTCGAGTCCGCGTCCACGCAGAAGTACCCCAGGCGCTCGAACTGGAACCGCCGGATGCCGTCCGCCCAGCACGGCTCGTCACCCGTGCTCTCCGCCAGCGCCGGCTCGAGCTTCGCCCCCTTCACGATCTCGAGCGAATGCGGATTCAGATCGTCGAGGAAGTCTCCCGTCGCCTTCCCCGGCGCTTCGACCATAAACAACCGGTCCACCAGCCGCACCTCCGCCTCGATCGCGTGCGCTGCACTCACCCAGTGCAGCGTGCCCTTGACCTTGCGCACCTCGCCGGCGGCGTCCGGCGGCGGGCTCTCCCCGCCGCGGGTCTGCGGGTCGTAGGTGCAGCGCAGCTCGACCACCTCGCCCGACTCGCCCTTCACCGCCCGCTCGCACTTCACCCAATACGCCCCGCGCAGGCGCACCTCGCGCCCGGGCGCCAGCCGGAAGAACTTCTTCGGCGGGTCCTCCATGAAGTCCTCGCGCTCGATGTAGATCTCGCGCGAGAAGGAGACCCGCCGCATCCCCGCGCCCTCGTCCTCCGGGTTGTTCGCGATCTCGAACTCCTCGACCTTGCCCTCGGGGTAATTCTCGATCACCACCTTCAGCGGGCGCAGCACCGCCATGCGCCGCGGCGCCGCCTTGTTCAGATGCTCGCGCACCGCGTTCTCAAGCAGCACCATGTCGCGCACGCTGTTGAACTTCGTCACGCCCACCTCGTCGCACAGGCTCCGCAGCGCCTCGGGCGTCACCCCCCGCCGGCGCAACCCGCTGATCGTCACCATCCGCGGGTCGTCCCACCCCCGCACGTGCCCCTCCTTGACCAGCCGGATCAGATTCCGCTTGCTGAGCACGACGTAGTTGAGGATGAACTTGGCAAACTCGATCTGCTGCGGGTGATGGATCTTGGGCCCCCAGGTGGCACGGCTCTCCGAGCCGTGCGTCTGCCCCGCCTCCGGATCGTCCCGTGCTGCTCCCGGATCGCCGCGATCTCCACGCACGGCTGGGACAGCCGTGCCACCACCCCGCCCCTCGTTGATCGCGTCGATGTACCAGTCGTACAGCGGCCTGTGGTCCTCGAACTCCAGCGTGCAGATCGAGTGCGTGATCCCCTCGAGCGAGTCCTCCAGCCCGTGCGCCCAGTCGTACATGGGGTAGATGGACCAGCGGTCCCCCGTGTTGTGGTGGGTCGCGTGCAGCACGCGGTACATCACCGGGTCGCGCAGGTTGATGTTCGGCGAGGCCATGTCGATCTTCGCCCGCAGCGTCCTCGACCCGTCGGGGAACTCCCCCGACGCCATGCGCTCGAAGAGGTCGAGGTTCTCCTCGACGCTCCGCTCGCGGTAGGGACTGGGACGCCCCGGCTCGGTCAGGCTCCCGCGGTGCTCGCGGATCTCGTCGGGCGTCAGGTCGCACACGTACGCCCTGCCCTTCCTGATCAGCTCGACCGCGAAGTCGTGCATCTGCTGGAAGTAGTCGCTGGCGAAGTAGAGCCCGCCGCCGTTCGGCCCCTCCCAGTCGCCCCCGAGCCACTTCACGTCGCGCTTGATCGCCTCGACGTACTCGGCCTCCTCCTTCACCGGGTTGGTGTCGTCGAAGCGCAGGTTGAACCTGCCGCCGAACTCCCTCGCCAGCCCGAAGTTCAGGCAGATGCTCATCGCGTGGCCGATGTGCAGGTAGCCGTTGGGCTCGGGCGGGAAGCGGGTGTGCACACGCCCGTCCCACTTCCCGGTGCGGTTGTCCTCGTCGATGATCTGCTGGATGAAGTGGCGGGGTCGTTCGCTCATGGTCTGCTCCGGGTCGGGCATCGTACGGACAGACGCGGAGCGCGGGGGGCACGATCCCCAGGCCGCGAGGCCCCGCCCGGGTTCAAGCCGGGGGCGGCGCCGACCGCCGCTTCGCGTTCCAACGGATGGCGGTGGACTCGAACCACGCGCCCTCGCGAGCGCCAGCCGCATAGCAAGCGGCGGCCGGACCTCCCGGCGTCACCATCCATGCGGAGCGCGGAGGGCACGATCCCCAAGCCCGGGTGGGCTCCACCCGCTTTCGAGGCGGGGGCGGCGCCGGCCGCCGCATCACGCTCCGGATAGCGGAAGGCGGAGGGCACGATCCTCAAGCCCCCGATCGGGGCTCCGCCCGCGTTCCAAGCGGGGACGATGCCGGCCATCGCTTCACCTTCCTTCCTGCACACGCCAAAAACACAACCGGCCCCGCGTTCGGGGCCGGCCGAGAACTCTCTTCGGGGCGATCGTCCTACCGGACCGCGCCAAGAGACACCCAGCCGCCCCGGGGGGTGGACTGCTGGCTGCTCGATGAGCTGGGCGCGACCCTCATGACGCAGGGAGTATCGGCCCCTTGCGCCCGCCGGTCAAGCCCGATCGGCGCGTCGGCCCCCGATCTCGAGCACCTACAGTCGCACCCGATGGCAACACGCCTCACCATCCCCGTGCCCGAGGACTTCGTTCTCTCCCGCGACGTCTGCTCGTACGGATACTTCCTGCTCGCTCCCAACCACTGGGACGTCCGCGCCCAGACGCTCACCCGCGTGCTGCACCTCGCCGAGGGCCCCGCGAAGGTCACGCTCGCCCAGGAGAGCCTCGCAGCCCCGGCGGCCGACTCCACCACGAACGGACACGCCAAGCACCTCTTCTTCCCCCACCGCCCGGGCGCGCCCCTGCGCGCCACCTTCGACCGCGCCATCTCCGCCGCCGAGCGCCGCGAGGCCCGCGAGCAGATCTCGCGCATGCTCCGCCTCAACGAGGACGCCGCGCACGCGGCCGCGTTCCACGCCCTCGATCCGCGCTGGAAAGCCTCCGGGCGCTGCCGCCTCTTCCGCTCCCCCACGCTGTTCGAGGACGTCGTCAAGACCGTCACGAGCTGCAACGTCAGCTGGCCCTCGACCGTCAACATGAACCGGCGCCTGTGCGAGGTGCTCGGCAAGACCGGCGCGTTCCCCACGCCGCTGCGCATGGCCCGGGCGCGCCCCGGAACGCTCCGCGCCCGCTGCCGCGTCGGGTACCGCGACCAGCGGCTCGTCGAGCTTGCCGGACTGTTCGTCCCCCGCGGCAAGCGCCCGCCCGAGGTGGACGAGGCCTGGCTCGCTGACCCCGCCACCCCCGACGACGACGTGTTCAAGTTCCTGAAGAGCCTCCCCGGCATCGGCCCCTACGCCGCGGGCAATATCATGATGCTCCTCGGGCGCTACTCGCGCCTGGCCCTCGATACCGAGAGCGTGCGCCACGGCAAGACGATCCTGGGCTACAAGGGCTCCGACGCGGCGATCATGAAGAAGATGACCTCGCACTACGACCCCTTCGGACCGTTCAAGTTCAAGAGCTACTGGTTCGAGCTGTGGGACTTCTACGAAGCCAAGCGCGGCTACTCGCACAACTGGGACCGCGACGAGGTGGGCAAGAGCTTCACCGCGAGCCAGCTCTGATCGCGCAATTCGGAGCCCGAGCCGCGCCGGCCGGATCTCGGTGCGTTCAACACAGAGGCACAGAGGCGCAGAGAAGACCCCGAAAGGCGGGCGAGGCTGACCCAACTCTCGCTGCGTTCCTTGTCTGTGCCTCTGTGTTGAGTTTCTGCCTTCTATCCAAGCAACCGCGGCCTCCTCCGCAGCAATCCTGTCGGAGTATGATGCCCGCATGACGACCGCCACGCTCACCGCCGGAATCCCGGCGAAGAACATGATCCTCTACCACGCCGTCCGCTTCCTCGTCGGCGATCCCGCGGCACTGATCGAGATCGAGGGCAGCTCCCCCGCGCGCACGCTCATCCTCCGCGAGATCGAGGTCGACCGCGCCCGCAAGCACGCTCGCGCCGACGCCGTGTTCGGCTACTCCGACTTCGCCCCCGCCGGCGGGCTCTCCGGTGATCGCGAGACCGGCAGCGCCCAGGGCGTGGTCGAGTTCTTGCGCCTGCACAAAGTCTCCCGCGTCATCGCTGACCGCTCGCTCCCCCTCATCTACGCCCACCACATCCAGCAGGCCGGCATCGCCCTCGAGTACGACCCCGATAAGGGCGTGCTCGACCGGCGCGCCAAGGACGAGCAGGAGATCGGTTTCCTCGCCGAGGCCCAGCGCGCCACCGAGCAGGTGATGGAGCGGGCCTGCCGCCTCGTCGCCCGCGCCCCCGCCGGGCGCGACGGCACGCTCCGGCACGACGGCGCCGACCTCACCGCCGAGCGCATGCGCGCGCTCATCGACGTCTGGCTCCTCGAGCTCGGCTACGCCAACCCCTCCTCCATCGTCGCCTGCGGGCACGAGGGCGGCGACTGTCACAACTACGGCGCCGGCCCCCTGCGCACCGGCGAGCCGGTCATCATTGATATCTTCCCCCAGAGCAAGGCCACGCTCTACAACGGCGACTGCACCCGGACCGTCGTCCACGGCGACATCCCCGACGAGATCGCCCGCATGCACGCCGCCGTCGTCGAGGCCAAGGCAGCCGCCATCGCCGCCACCCGCGCCGGCGTGACCGGCGAGGAGGTCCACGGCGCGACCGCCCGCGTCCTCACCGCCCGCGGGTACCACATGAGCCTCCCGCCCGAGGGCGCGCCGGAGAGCTACACCGCCATGACCCACGGCACCGGGCACGGCATCGGGCTCGACGTCCACGAGCCGCCCCTCCTCGACAAGCGCGGCCCGGCGCTCATCCCCGGCGACGCCCTCACCATCGAGCCCGGCCTCTACTCCCTCGCCCTCGGCGGCGTCCGCGTCGAGGACATGGTGATCGTCACCGAGAGCGGCTGCCGCAACCTCAACCGGTTGCCCGAGGGGCTCACCTGGGCCTGAGCGCCCCTGGAGAAACGGCGGCCCGAGCAAATAGGCTGGATTCTCCGGCCCCTTTCTGCTCGAATCTCGCATCAGATCCGGGCTGGAGTCCTGTGGCCGGGGCGTGAGTTTCGCTCCGTCACCGGACCGCGCCCGGGAAGTGCGCGAGGAAGCCCCGCGCCTGGGAGGCCGTCATGCAGCGCTGCGACGCAACCGTGCACAACCGGATCCGCACCCTTCTCGGCGCCGGCACGCCCGCCCGCACCCGACAGGCTCGGGAGCGGTTCGGCCTCGAGTGCCTCGAGGAGCGGCGCGTCCTCGCCGCGATCTCCTGGGACGGCGGCGGCGACGGCACGAGCTGGCACGACGCGGCGAACTGGAGCGGCGACATCGTGCCCGGCGGCTCCGACGACGTGACGATCGACGTGGGCGACACCCCGACGATCAGCTTTACCCAGACTACCGGAAACCGCTCCGTGCGGAGTCTGGTCTGCCGCGAGGCGATCAACTTCACCGGCGGGCGCCTCACGCTCGGCACGACCGCGAGCATGGAGGCGCCGACGACGCTGAACGGCGGCTCGCTCGCCGGCGGTGAGTGGACGATGGTCGGGCAGTCGCTCCTCTTCACCTCCAACGGCAACAACGCCCTCGCCGGGCCCGTCACCGTCAGCGGCAACCTCGACCGCTCCGGCAACAGCGGCTACCTCAACATCACCGGCGGCCTCACGCTCAACGGCGTCCTCACCATCCGCGGCAACGACACCGTCGACTTCACCGGAACCCAGACCTTCTCCGCCGGCGTCATCGACTTCCTCGCCGACAACTCCGCCGGCCACAGCCTCCGCGTCGCGGGCCCCGACGGCTCCACCCTCACCGTCGCCGCCAACGCCTCCATCACCGGCGGGTCCGCCAGCCTCACCTCCAGCCTCTCCTCCACGGGCACGGGCACCCAGGCCCTCCTCAACCTCGGCGCCATCTACAGCGACAACGCCAACGCCGGGCTCCAGATCCTCACCGACAGCTTCACCAACCAGGGCAC
>CAYTAH010000083.1:0-8059 GCA_964435785.1 uncultured Phycisphaeraceae bacterium
TCCCGGGTGTCGATGGCCCCGTCGCCGTTGAAGTCGGCCCGCGGGTCCTGCGTTGTCCAGGCGTTCAGGAAGGCGAGCACGTCCCGCGTGTCCACGGCGCCGTCACCGTTGAAGTCGGCGGGGCAAGGGGCGCAAAGGTCGAAGACGTACGCCGAGCCGCTGTCCTCGCCCGCGTCGTCGTCCTCCGAGGCGCAAACGATCGCCGTATCGCCGCTGATCGAGACGGACCGGCCGAACCGGTCGCCCGCCGCGCCGTCGGAAGGGAGGAGCTTGGCCGTCTGCGCCCACACACCCCCGACCCTCTCGAACACGTACGCCGAGCCAGACTTTTCCCCGCGGTCGTCGTCGTAGAGCGCCCCCACGACGGCGGTGTCGCCGCTGAGCGAGAGGTAGTAGCCGAAGTCGTCCCCCGCTGCGCCGTCGGAGGCGAGGAGCTTGGCTGTCTGCGTCCACACGCCGCCGACCCTCTTGAAGATGTACGCCGCCCCCGTGCCCTCGTGCTGGCTCGCCCCCACGAGGGCGGTGTCGCCGCTGAGCGAGACGAAATAGCCGAAGTAGTCGTACGCCGCGCCGTCGGACGCGAGGAGCTTGGCGACCTCGGTCCACCCGTCTCGGGTCTTCTCGAACACGTACACCGAGCCTGAGTCGGTCTCTCGCCCGTCGCCAAGCATTGCCGCCACGAGGGCGGTGTCACCGCTGATCGAGACGGAGTAGCCGAACCAGTCGCGGGTGGCGGCGTCGGCGGCGGTGAGCTTGAACAGCTGCTGGCCGGTGGTGGCGTCGAAGAGGTAGGCCGCGCCGGCGTTGAGGCCCGCGCCGTCGTTCTTGTGCGCCCCGACGACGGCGACGGTGCCGCTGACGCTGACCGAATACCCGAGCAAGTCGCCCGCTGCGAGGTCTGAGGATACGAGCTCGAAGAGCTCCTGACCCGTTGTGGTGTCATACACGTACGCCGACCCCGAGTCAGTGAGGCCCCCATGGTCGTGCTGGTGCGCCCCGACGACGGCGGTGTTGCCGCTGAGCGAGACGGACTGGCCGAACTCGTCCATCCCCCCCGCGCCGTCGGAGGCCGTGAGCTTGAACAGCTCCTGACCCGTGGTGGCGTCGAACACGTACGCCGCCAACCCGGAGTCGATCCACCGCGCCGTCACGACGGCGATGTCGCCGCTGAGCGAGACGGAGTAGCCGAAATGGTCGCCCGCCGCGCCGTCGGAGGCGGTGAGCTTCAATCTCTCCGCGGGCACGCACTGCCCGGACGCCGAGGCCACGAGGAAGCCGGAGAGCACTGCCATACCGAACTTGTTCATCTGGTGCCACATGGTGACACTCCTTTCTCTGAAGTCAGCAACCCGCCGCCCAGGCGTTGATGAACGCGAGGACGTCGCGGGTGTCGTTGGTTCCGATCCCGTTGGAGTCGCCACGCGGGTCCCGAGCCATCCGGGCCTCCCGGAACGCGAACGCGGCGCCTGCGGCGATCACGCCGCAGCCGCGGAAGTCCGGCGGACAGGGCGCCGCCCTCGGGCCCAGGCCCCTGCCGACGTCCGCTGGCGCTTCGAGAGTGCGTTGCACAGCCATGGCGCCTCCGGACCCGCCGGCGCAGGACCGCCGGCCAAGGGGCCGATGTGGTTCCTGCCGGGCTCGTGCTTCGGTCGGGCAGCCGCGGCGGTGTTCGCCTTGGCCCGTCATGGCGCCAGCCCGAACGAATCGAGCCCGGCAACTCTCCATGCGAGAATTGCTGCCGGTCTGCACCGCGCCCCGCGACACAAATCGCGCGTGCCGCCCGGGTATCCCCCGGTTGCTCGGGACGCGCGCCCCGGGTGAGGGCCCCGAGCCCCTCGGCCGCGGGGCCCGCGCTCGCGGGACCCATCGGTCTCGGAGGACTCGTCGATGATGCCGGCCGGCGTGACGCCCGGCAGGCGACCTCACCGGCGCTCGCCTCGCCCGGCGCATCATGGTGGTCCTCCTTCCCGCGATCGGCGTCGCGATCAACTGACGGCGCGTCCGCGAAACCTGCGAACGCGCCGGCTGAGGCCGCGTGACGAGACCCCGGCCATCGCGGGCCGGGGTCTCGCCATTGAGCACGCATGATCTATTGCTCTGCTTGGCATGGTTGCGGTGAGGATCAGACGCTCATCCACGAGACGCAGGGCAGGATGACAACGATCACGGGACCCGCTTCCAGTCGGGGTCATGGCCCTTGCCGAGGCTCACCGTGCGCCCGGTTGCGAGCTCGATCTTCTTGATCGTCCCACTCGCCCCGTACACCAGCCAGGTGTTGTCCGGGGAGAAGCTCGGGTTGTCAGCAAACTCCGCAAGCAGGGGCTGCGGCTGACCCGTCGCGAGGTCCACGACGTAGATGGTGCGGAAGCTCCCCTGTCCTGCGGGCGCCGCCGAGAAGGCGAGGGTGTCTTCACTGAGTCGCGCCCAGTCGACGTCGTTGATGTACTGGAAGACCCCATCCACCAATGTCTGGAGCACCGCGCCGGTCGCCCGGTCCACGATCTTGATGGAGTCAGAGCCGCTCGTCGCGTGCTCGACCACGGCGAGTCGCGTCCCGTCAGAGCTCCACGCAACGAAGCCTTTGACTTCGGAGCCCGTGGGGGCGCTGTAGATCACGGAGTACGGACCCCCGAGCGCGGGATATGCCAGCACCTGACTGCTGTCTGCAGAGGAGACCGCGATCTCGTGTCCCAGCGGCGACCACGCGGGGTAACCGATCACTTCACCGGGATTCGACAGCATGACTGCTCCGCTCCCATCGGAGTTCACCCGCCACAGATCTATGATTCTGCCGAAGGCGATCGCCCCCGCGTCCGGTGACCACGATGGCTCCCACCAGCCGTTGCCCCTGACGAGCGAGCGGACGTTCGAGCCGTCGTCGTTCATGACGCACACACCCTTCGTGGGTGTCAGAATGAAGGCGATGGCGGGATTGGGCGGGGGTGGGCCGCTCGAGCCGGTGGCCCCCGCGATGCCGGCCCGCGGCGCGGCGACCGTGCCAACCGCCAGGAGCACCGCGGCGATAGCGGTCGTCCGCAGAGCGACACGTCTTGTAACGAGGTTTCTGAACATGGCTCAACTCCTTTTCACCCGCCCCTACTCCACGGGGCCGTTTCGGACAAGACGCTCTCCGACCGGGCCGCGCGGCTCGCTTGATCGGGAGCGGTATTTCACGATGCGCCGGCGCAAGGCCGCCGGCTCATGGGGCCCGACCTGATGTCGGACCGGAGTCACTCGTCAGTCGTCAAGGCGCCGCGGCACAGTCGCCTCGGCGGCCTCAGGACCTCGTGGTACTGCTCCGAGCGCGTCGCGCCCGGCAACCCTCCATGCGAGAAACGCACCCGGTCTGCACGGTGCCGAGACAGAAAGGCGATGAGATCGTCGAAATCGTCCGCGGCCGCAACGACCGGTTGCTCGGGCCGGGGCGGCGCGCTGGCCCTTCCGACCGTGCCATGCGCGCCTCCCCCGTGGCCTCGTCAATGCGCGGCGGGCGCGTCGGCGCCCGGCGCACCGATGCAAGCTTGAAGCCGCCTCTGCTATCCCGCACTGTGACACCCGATATCTGATGTCAGTCAGCACCCCGCTGTCCACGCGTTCAGAAACGCGAGGACATCCAGGGTGTTGATGGTCCCGTCGCCGTTGAAGTCTCCGCGCGGGTCCTGCGCGGTCCATGCGTTGAGGAAGGCGAGCACGTCGAGCGTGTTCACGGTGCCGTCGCCGTTGAAGTCGGCGGGGCACGCGTCGGCTCTCAGGCCGAGGCTAAGATCCGATCCTCCCGCGATCGCCAAGAAGCCGGCGTTCGGCTCGGGCACGTCGCACTGGCCGCGGTTATTCGATCCCCACACAGCCATGGAGCCGTCGGCCTTCAGGCCCAAGCTGTGATACGAGCCCCCCTCGATCGCCACGAATCCGGTGTTGGGCTGGGGCACATCGCACTGGCCCGCATAATGGCCGTTCGCGTCGAGGTTGCTGCCCCACGCAACGACGGAGCCATCGCCCTTCAGGCCCAGGCTGTGACGGCCACCGATCGCGATGGAGACGAAGCCGCTGTTGGGCTCGGGCACGTCGCACTGGCCATCGTCGTTCGATCCCCAGGCCGTGATGGAGCCGTCATCCCTCAAGCCCAGGCTGTGGGATGTTCCCGCCGCGATCGCTACGAACCCGCTGTTGGGCTCGGGCACGTCGCGCTGGTCGTACCGGTTGTCACCCCACGCGGCGATCGAGCCGTCGCTCCTGAGTCCGAGGCTGTGCAACCATCCCGCCGCGATCGCTACGAAGCCGGTGTTCGGCTCGGGCACGTTGCACTGGCCGTAGCTGTTGGATCCCCACGCGACGATGGAGCTATCGGCCTTCAGCCCCAGACTGTGGCCGTGCCCCGCGCCGATCGATGCAAAGCCGGTGTTGGGCTCAGGCACGTCGCACTGGCCGTAGAAGTTAGCTCCCCAAGCGCTGATCGAGCTGTCTGCCTTTAGCCCCAGTCCATGATTAAAGCCGGCGGCGACGGTCACGAAGCCGGCGTTGGGAGGGGGCACACCGACCTGGCAGTCGTCATTCCATCCCCAGGCGGCCAGCGAGCCGTCTGCCCTCAGGGCGAGGCTGTGGCTCCCGCCCGCCGCCACCGCCACGAAGCCGCTGTTGGGCTCGGGCACGTCGCACTGGCCGCGGTAATTCGATCCCCACGCAGCAATGGAGCCGTCGGCTCTGAGGGCGAGGCTGTAGGCCGCGCCTCCCGAGACCGCCAGGAAGCCGCTGTTGGGCTCGGGAACATCGCACCTGCCGTCGTCGTTCGCTCCCCAGGCCGTGATAGAGCCGTCGGCCTTCAGCCCCAGACTGTGGGCGTACCCCCCGGGGGCGATTAACACAAATCCGCTGTTGGGTTCGGGGACGTCGCACTGGCCGACGACGTTCCATCCCCACGCGACGATGGAGCCGTTAGCCTTCAGGCCTAGGCTGTGGTAATAGCCGGCCGCGACCGCGACGAAGCCGGTGTTCGGCTCGGGCACGTCGCATTGACCCAGGTAATCTTCGTCATACTGGTCGTAGTTGCTCCCCCATGCAACGATGGAGCCGTCGGCCTTGAGCCCGAGGCTGTGTTCGGCGCCAGCCGCAACCGCCACGAAGCCGGTGTTGGGCTCGGGCACGTCGCCCTGTCCGTGGTCATTTGCTCCCCATGTGCCGATCGAGCCGTCGCCCCTCACCCCAAGGCTGTGAGTGCCGCGGGCCGCGATCGCAACGAAGCCGCTGTTGGGCTCGGGCAGCCTGCACTGGCCATCGAAATTGGCTCCCCACACGACGACGGACCCATCTTCATGCAGGCCCACGTTGTGAAAGCTGCCACCCGCGATCGCGACGAGACCGGTCAGCTCGTTCGGAGGAAGGATGACCTGGGACCCCCACCCCTCGATGTGGCCCGTCGTTTGCGCGCGTGCGCCCACCGAGAGCGGTACGGACAGAGCCAGCGCCGCCAATGTCCACTTGAGCAACCGATTCATGATGACCCTCCTCTCTTCTGCGCCGTGCCACACGAGTGTGGCCACGGATTCCTCGAATCGACGCGCGACAAGACACCCTCACCCGGGCCACGCGGCTCGTTCAATCGGGAGCGGTGTCTCTCGCCGCACCGGCGAGAACCGCCGGCGTGATACGGTCCGCTACGGGGGCGGACCGGGTTCATCTGTCTGCGCGGCCGCGGCGGCGGATGCCAGCTTCGCGCGCCATTCGGCGGCCTTCGTGTCGTAACCTTCTCCTGGAGCCACGGCGTCCCAGACTTCGTACAGTCGAACGACGCGCTCGCCGGCCTCACGGACCCGCTGGCGGCGCAGCGTCAGCGGCGCTGCCGAGCCCATCTGCTCGAACTTGGCGATCAGCCACTCGCAGCTCTCGACGAGCAGCGGCTCGGCCTCGCTCAGACGCAAGAGCACGCTGCCCGGATCAGACTCGAGCTGAGCCTCCGCCTGTCCGACGATCGCCTCACCCAGCATGCTCCGCGTGTTGAGCACCAGCCAGTACTCGGGCGACGCGGGCGTCAGAGTTTCCTCTCGCAGATCCAGGCACTCGCGCAGAACGCCCTCCGCCTCACCGTACTCGCCCTGCTCCAGGCGACAGAGTGCCAGCTGGGCCAGGAGACCCTCGGCGTCTGTCGAATCAGGGAGCTGGTTTCGGAGCAAGTCCAACATCTCGAGCAGGAGGAGTTCCGCTTCGGCAGGTCGGGCCTGGTCCTCCAGAATCGTGGCGAGCACCGCGACGGCATGCACCAGCTCGCTTGCGTGCGCGGATAGCAGCTCGGGGCTAGCCTGGGCGGCGGTGCGGTACGACGCCACGGCACCCTCCGCCAGCGGCAGCGCTTCGCTCGTCCGTTGCAGTTGGTGGAGGAGTTCCGCCAGGTGGTGCCGCATGCGGGCGATGTCGAGGTCGCCCGGCGCCAGCTCGCGCTCGCGGACACGCAGCTCTTCGCGCAGCACTTCGGCTGCGGCGTCAGGACGGCCCTGCCTACCCAGCACGACGGCCAGGCGCTCGGTGATGGGAATTGTCATCGAGGCCTGAGCACCGTTGTTGCGCCACGAGGCCAGGGATTCGCGGAGCACGGCCTCAGCTTCCCCGGCTCTGCCACCTTGTTCCAAGACGCCCGCCAGGACCTGCACGGCGTGGACACAGTCCTTGGGCGTTTCGGGCGGCCGGCTGCCGTAGATCGCCACCGCCTCGCGGGCGAGCGGTTCGGCCTCGTCCAACCGCCCGAGCGTTCGCAGAGCATCGGCCAGGTCGTGGGCGAGCATGGCAACCTGCGGGTGATCCGGTTGACGAACCTGCCGCGCCACGCGCAGGCCTTCCGCCAGGAATGGGACTGCTTCGTCGACCCGGCCAAGATACACGAGCGTCATTCCGACATTGCGGGCGCTGATGACGACGTCGGGGTGGCCGTCAGGATAGAACTGTTGATAGATGGCAAGCGCTTGGCGGTGCTTTTCGAGAGCCTCATTTCGGCGGCCGAGGAGCCCAAGCCAGGTCGCGACATTGTCCAGCCCGCAGGCTTTGCCAGGATTATCACCCGGAGACAGTCGCTGGCCCATGGCGAGAGCCTGCTCCTGCATCTGCAGCGCCTCGGCGTAGCGGCCGAGGGTGCCGAGGCAGAGCCCGATGTCGTTGAGCTCCTGCGCCACCTTGTAGTGGTCGCCCGAAAACAGGCGTTGCCATATCGCCAATGCACGCTCGTAGTGCGGGATCGCTTCGTCGGCGCGGCCGAGAACTCGCAGACAGAAGCCCACCGCGTGGTGGGCGTTGGCAACCGAGGTGTCATCCTTGGGGTAGAGACCCTCCGCAAGTGAGAGAGCCCGCTCTGAATACTCGAGCGCCTCCGCCCCCCGGCCCAGGTCGAGAAGGCAGGCCGAGATCCCCTCAATGCACGTCAACCTGCCCAGATCGTCGCGGACCCCGGTCCTTTCGAGAACCCTGAGAGCACCCTGCGACATGTTGAGGGCTGTCTCCGAATCACCTTGCTTGAAAGCCATTCGCCCCAATGCGTACATGCACGCACTCACCTCTGCATGGTTCTCACCGTAATAGCGCCGCGCCAACGCCAACGCGGGCGCGAGCATGTCCTGTGCCTCGTCGTAGAGCGCGAGATGGGTGTAGGCGTCGCCCACGAGCAGCCGGAGCCGAACCTCGGCCGCGGGCGCGCTCGAGAGCTCGCCCGCTCGGATGCGGAGCGCGGCCCCATCCATCATCTCGCGCACGAGCTCAGGGTCGCGTGCATCCGTGCCCACCGGGCTCATCTCGGACACGGTCTCCTCGAGAAAGCTCGCGACCTGCTCCGCATTGGCGCGCTGGAGTTCGGCCCGCTGCCAGAACATGGTCGACACCGCCGTCGTAGCGGTCAGCATTGTCATCGCCAAGCCGGCGGCCGAGACCACCGCTCGATGCCGACGGAGCAGCTTGCGCGCGCGGTACAGCCTGCTCGGCGGCGCGGCCGCGACCGGTTCCCCGGCCAGGTAGTGGCCGATGTCCGTTGCCAGGGCGTTGGCGGTCTCGTAGCGGCGCGTGCGGTCCTTCTCCAGGCACTTCA
>CAYTAH010000084.1:0-7263 GCA_964435785.1 uncultured Phycisphaeraceae bacterium
CGACCCACTCGAAGACATACGCCGAACCGGACTCCGCCCCGCGGTCGTCGTCACCGGTCGCACCCACAACGGCGGTGTCACCGCTGATCGACACGTGCCCGCCGAAGCCGTCGGACGCGACGCCGTCGGAGGCCAGGAGCTTCTGCGCTTCGAGCGGCTCGCACTGTCCGGAGGCCGCGCCCGCGAGTGATGCGCCCGCGGCCAGCGCGATCCACTGAATCTTGTGATGTTGCATGATCGTTTCCCCTTGTTCTTGCCTCGGCTTCCCGCGTTCGGAATCTCCAGAGGCTCGTCATCGTGTGTCCGGGAGATCTTGTGCAAATCCGTAGTGTTCGTCAGCAACCCGCCGTCCAGGCGTTGAGAAACGCCAGCACGTCGCGGGTGTCGATCGCTCCGTTATCGTCGAAGTCCGCCGAGCTGTCTCCCGCGGCCCAGGCGTTCAGGAATGCGAGCACGTCGAGGGTGTTCACGGTGCCGTCCCCGTTGAAGTCGGCGGGGCAGGAAGGGCAGAGGTCGAACACGTACGCCGAGCCGGAATCCTGTCCACCATCGTCGTCGAGGCGCGCCGCCACGACCGCCGTACCGCCGGAGACGGAGACGGACCAGCCAAACCAGTCATCCGGCGCGCCGTCAGACGCCAGGAGCTTGGCCGTCTGCCCCCACGCTCCCCCGACGTTCTCGAAAATGTACGCGGAGCCGGAGTTGGACGCGCCGTCATCGTCGCTTCGCGCTCCCACAATCGCCCTGTCGCCAGCGATGGAGACGGCGCAGCCGAAGGAGTCGTACGCCGCCCCATCGGGGGCGAGGAGCTTCGTCTGCATCCACTCGCCTCCGCCCCTCTCGAACATGTACGCCGAGCCGCTGCTGTTTCCCAGGTCGTCGTCCGAGTTCGCGCCCACGAGCGCTGCCTCGCCGGAGACCGAGACGGAGTAGCCAAAGGAGTCGCCATCGTCGCCGTCGGCGGCCAGCAACTTGGCCGTCTGGGTCCACACGCCCCCGACCCTTTCGAAGACATACGCCGAGCCGGAGTCCACCCCGCTATCGTCGTCCTGCCGCGCCCCCACGAACGCCGTCTCACCGGAGATCGCGACGGAGTAGCCGAACCAGTCTTCGGCCGCTCCGTCCGAGGCCAGAAGCTTGGCCGTCTGCGTCCACACGCCTCCGACCTTCTCAAACACGTACGCCGAGCCGGAGTTCTCCCCGCGGTCATCGTCGTTCATCACGCCCACGAGTACCGTCTCCCCGGAGACAGCGACGGAGTAGCCGAACGAGTCCCCCGCCGCGCCGTCTGAGGCCAGGAGTTTGGTCGTCTGGCTCCAAACGCCTCCGACCCTCTCAAAGACGTACGCGGAGCCGGAGTCCTGCCCGAGGTCATCGTCGCCCATCGCCACTACCAACGCCGTGTCGCTGGAGACGGAAACCCGGGAGCCAAAGCGGTCCTCCGCCGCGCCGTCTGAGGCCAGGAGCTTGGCCGTCTGTGTCCACACGCCCCCGACGTTTTCGAAGATGTACGCCGAGCCGGAGTACTGCCCGAGATCGCCGTCGTGCGCCGCCCCGACGAGCGCCGTGTCCCCGGAAACGGAGACGGACTCGCTGAAGTGGTCTCCCGCGGCGCCGTCGGAAGCCACGAGCTTCTGCGTTTCCACCGGATCACACTGGGCCAATGCGGGCGAGACGAGAGACGAACGCCCCAACGAGGCGACCAGCGCCGCCAATGTCCAAGTGCGCGACTGATTCATGGTGATCCTCCTCTCCGCGGGCTCCCGCCGCAGCGCTACCGCCGCGGCGGAGCCCTGCTCGTTGACGCCGCACCGCGGCGCTTGTCACTCCTGACTCAGCACCCCGCCGTCCAGGCGTTGAGGAACGCCAGCACGTCGCGAGTGTCGATGATCCCGTCGCCGTTGAAGTCAGCTCGCGGGTCCTGCGCCGTCCAGGCGTTCAGGAAGGCGAGCACGTCGAGCGTGTTCGCGACGCCGTCGCTGTTGAAGTCGGCGGCGCAGCCGTCGGTTCTCACGCTGAAGCTGTGATTCAGGGCTCCCGCGATCGCCAGGAAGCCGGCGTTGGGCTCGGGTGCGTCGCACTCGCCGTGATCGTTGTCTCCCCACCCGACGATAGAGCCGTCGGCCTTCAGGCCCAGGCTGTGATACGCCCCCCCTTCAATCGCCACGAAGTCGGTGTTGGGCTCGGGCACATCGCACTGGCCGGCGTAGTTCCCTTCGTCATCAACGTTGCGCCCCCACGCGGCGACGGAACTGCTGGCTTTGAGGCCGAGGCTGTGATAGTCGCCCGCCGCAACCGCCACGAAGCCGCTGTTGGGCTCGGGGACGTCGCACTGGCCGTAGTTGTTGAGTCCCCACGCGGCGATCGAGCCATCCGCCCGTAGGCCCAGGCTGTGGCGTTGGCCCGCCGCGATCGCCACGAAGCCGCTGTTGGGCTCGGGCACGTCGCACTGGCCGTACCGGTTGTCACCCCACGCGGCGATGGAGCCGTCGTCCCTGAGCCCGAGGCTGTGCACGTAGCCCCCCGCGACCGCCATGAATCCGCTGTTGGGCTCGGGCACGTCGCAACAGCCGAAATTATTCCACCCCCACGCAGCGACCGAGCCATCGATCTTTACGCCGAGGCTATGGTTGCCTCCGGCGCTCACGGCCACGAAATCGCTGTTGGGCTCGGGCACGTCGCACTGGCCGGAGCCGTTCTCTCCCCACGCGGCGATGGAGCCGTCCGCCCTCAAGGCCAAGACGTGGTAGACGTTGCTGGCGACGTGGACGAACCCAGCATTGGGGGGAGGCACTCCGCACTGGCCGGACTCGTTGTTTCCCCAGCCGGTGACAAAGCCGTCCGTCTTCAGGCCGAGGCTGTGGCTTTTGCCCGCTGCGATCGCAACGAAGCCGCTGTTGGGCTCGGGCACGACGCACTGGCCGTCGTCGTTCCTTCCCCAGGCGGTGACGGAGCCGTCGGCCTTCAGGCCCAGGCTGTGGATGCCGCCCACGGCGATCGCGACGAAGTTGCCGTCCGGGACGTCACATTGGCCATAGGAGTTGTCCCCCCACGCCACGAGCGAGCCGTCCGCCTTCCACGCGAGGCTGTGCCACAAGCCTCCCCAGACCTTCACGAACCCGGTGTTCGGCTCCGGCACGTCGCACTGGCCGGAGACGTTGTACCCCCACGCGGCGATCGAGCCGTCGCCCCTCACGCCCAGGCTGTGAGACTCGCCTGCCCCGATCGCGACAAAGCCGCTGTTGGGTTCGGGCACGTCGCATTGTCCGTAATCGTTGCTTCCCCACGAGTCGATGGCCCCGTCGCTCCGCAGGCCGAGGCTGTGGCTCTGGCCCGCCGCGATCGCCAGGAAGCCGCTGTTGGGCTCGGGTACGTCGCACTGGCCAAAGCCGTTACTTCCCCACGCGACGATGGAGCCGTCGGCCTTCAGAGCCAAGCCGTGACCTCCTCCCCCCGCAACCGCCACGAAGTCGCGGTTCGGCTCCGGCACGTCGCACACGCCGGAGCCGTTGCTTCCCCACGCGACGATGGAGCCGTCGGGCTTCAGCCCGAGGTTGTACGAGGCGGACTCGCCCGCCGCGATCACCACGAAGCCGGTCAGATCCTCCGGCGGAAGGACGACGCGATAGCCCCAGCCCTCGACATGGCCAGTGGCCTGGGCGCGGACTCCTGCCGGCAGCCAGAAACACAGAGCGAGGGCCGCCAGCGCACACACTGTGCCCCGTGTCATGACGATTCTCCTTGCATCACGCAGGCCATCAGTCGCTCATGCGCCTCGCAGATGCCTGCGCTCGTGATCTCTGCGGAGGCGGAACCGGACGGCGATCAGCGAACGCGGACCATCACGGCGTCCGCCTCCAGTCGGGGTGGCTGCCCTTCTTGAGAGTCACCGTGCGCCCGGTCGCAAGCTGGATCTTCTTGATCGTCCCATCGGAGACCGACTCGTACGCCAGCCACGTGTTGTCCGGGGAAAAGCTCGGGCTATCCGCACCCGCGACCACGAACTCGAGCGCTCCCGTCGCGATGTCCACCAGATAGACATCGCGAGCGCTCCCCTGCATCGCTGAGAAGGCCAGCACATCCGCGCCGAGCCGCGCCCAATCGACGGCCCTGATCCCGCCGAGCGTTCCATCGATCAGGGTCTGCAGAACCGCTCCGCTCGCCCTGTCAACGATCACGATGGAGTCCGAGCCGCCTGTCAGGTGCTCGACCACGGCGAGGCGCGTGCCGTCGGAGTTCCACGCCACAAAGGCCGGGAGTTCGTACCCAGGGAGCGCGCCGCAGATCACGGAGCACGGGCCCCCGGCCGCAGGAAACGCTAGCAGTTGTTGATGGTCGGCGGAGGGGACCGCGATCTCGTGACCGAGGGGAGACCAGGCGGGATAGCCGCCCAGCTCGCATCCCGCTCCCTCCCCCAGCATGACGGCGCCAGTGCCATCGAGGTCAGCGCGCCACAGCTCCACGCCCAGACGGGAGAATGCGATCGATCGGGCGTCAGGCGACCAGGACGGGGCGGACCAGCTGTTGCCGGGGACGATCGAGACAGCATTCGAGCCGTCGGCGTTCATGACGCACACGCCCTTGTTGAGGCCGATGAAGGCGAGGGCAGGATCGGGCTTCGGCGGGGCGATCGAGCCTGTGGCCCCGGCGAAGCCGGCCCGCGGCGCGCCCACCGTGCCAACCGCCAGGAGCACCGCGGCGATGGCGGTCGTCCGCAGAGCGGCACGTCTTGTAATGAGATCAGTGGACATGGTTCAACTCCTTCTCACGCGCCCGTACTTCACGGGCCGATCGGGCAAGACCCTCCCCGACCGGGCCACGCGGCTCGTTCAATCGGGAGCGGTGTTTCGCACTGCACCGGCGCGACCCGCCGGCTGGTTACGGTCCGCTACGGGGGCGGACCGGGTTCATCTGTCTGCACGGCCGCGGCGGCGGATTCCAGCTTCGCGCGCCATTCGGCGGCCTTGGTGTCGTAGCCTTCTCCAGGAGCCACGGCGTCCCGTGCCTCGTACAGCCTTACCGCACGCTCAATCGCCTGCCTTATGCGATTGGCTCGGGACGCCGCGGGGATCTGCTCCGTACCGGCGAGAACCCCCTCGCCGCCCCGAACGACGAGCGGCGCAGCCTCGGCAAGCAGGCCAACGGCAAGCTCGCTGTCGATCTCCAACAGCTCGTCGGCCTGCCCGAGCAGCGCGCCGCCGAGCATGCTCATCGTGTTCGCCCGGCGCCAGTCATCCTCCGGCAGAGTCTCCTCGCGGATCGCCAGGCACTCGCGCAGCACGGGCTCCGCCTCGGCGTACCGCTCCTGCTCGAGCAGCAGCCCGGCCAGCGTGGCCAGAGCGTTGGCGATCCGGGTCCGATCAGCCGGCCACAGTTGCCGACAATGCTCGATGAACTGGTGGCGGATGGCCACCGCCTCGTCAGGCTTCCCCGCCGCCGCAAGCGTCTCTCCCAGCACGTTCACGGCGTGCTCGTATTCCGGGGCCAACGAGTCCCGTGGGTGCTCGCGATACCAATCGACCGCGCCCTGTGCAAGCAATTCCGCCCGGTCGAAGTCGCCAAGATCGCGGACGCACTCAGCCAAATGGTGACGGTTGTACGCGACGCGCTCGTGCCCGTTCGGTTGCAGGCGCTCGTACATCGCCAACGAGGCCTCGAACCGGGGGACGGCCTCGCCAGTGCGCCCGAGTGACTTCAGGCACCTGCCCACGTTGCTAAGGTTGAGCGCCACGACGGGATGGTCGCCCTGGTCGAGCCGTGCGTACATCTCCGCGCCCGCTTCGAACTTCGGGAGAGCCTCGGCCGGGCGGCCGAGCTTCTCCAGGCAGCCCCCCAGGTTGTTCAGGCTTAGCGCCACAAGGGGGTGGTCGCCGTCGAAGAGCCGCCGGCGCATCTCCAAGGTCTCTTCGAAATCGGGGAGCGCCTCAGCGGGCCGGCCGAGGGAGAGCAAGCTCATGGCGACGTTGTTCAGGCTTGTCGCGACACCGGGATGGTCGCCAGGAAAGAGCCGTCGACGCATCTCCAGCGATGCTTCGAGCTTGGGGAGCGCCTCTGCCTGACGCCCGAGCCCCCCCAGGCAAAACGCGACGTTGTTCAAAGCCAGGGCAACGTCGGGGTGGTCTCCCCCATAGAGCCGCTGGTACATCGCCAGCGCTTCCTCGAAGTAGGGCAGCGCGTCGGCGAACCGACTCAGCTGCTCGGCGAGGCACGCGCCGATGTTGTTCAACGTGACCGCGATCTCCGGGTGATCGCCGGCATAGAGCCGCCGGCGCATCTGCAATGCCGCTTCCTGCTTGGCGAGCGCCTCCGCGGGCCGACCGAGGGATGCCAGGCAGCCCCCCACGTTGTGGAGGCTGTGCGCCAGATCCTCGTTGTCGCCCGAGTACAGCCGTTGTCGCATATCGAGCGCCCATTCGAGCACGGGCAGCGCCTCCGCCGAGCGGCCGAGGCGTTCCAGCGAGGTTCCAACATTCTCGATACTGGTCGCGAGATAGGCATGGCCGTCGGGGTAGAGCCGCCCGTACATCTCGGTCGCCTCTTGGTAACTCGCGAGCGCCTCTGAATAGCGGCCGAGGCTCGTCAGGCACGTGCCCGCGTCGCTCAGGGCCGCCGCGACGGCGTGACTGTCGCCGGTGTGGAGCCCCCGGCTGATCTGGAGGGCACGCTTGGCCAGGAGCAACGCCTCTTCCGACCTCCCGTTCCCGTTCAGGACGTCGCAGATCGTGAGCAGCAGTTCGGCTTCCGTCTCAGGCTGATCCTTCAACGCGCCCGAGTCGAGCAGAGCGACCGCCTGCTCCATGGCATCCGTGACGAGGAACCCCTGCGCGCCGCCCGCGTCCGGGCTTGACGAGACCAGGGCCCGGGTCACGAACTCGGTGATCGCCTCCGCGTTCCGCCGCTGGGCCTCCTCGGCCTTGGCAAGCCGGCCCTGCTCCACCTCCGCCAATCGCGCCCTGCGGGCTTCGCCTTCGGCCCGAGACTCGGCCAGTTGGGCAGTCGTAGCCGCGCTCGTGGCCCGCGCCCGCTCGCGCAGCGCCCACGCCGTCACCAGGCTCGTGCCAACCGTGGCGAGGACCAGAACCGCGGCAATGATGCTGGCCGCAGCGACGAGCCGGCGGTTCCGCCGGACGAACTTGCGCACGCGGTACGCCCGGCTCGGTGGCGCAGCAACGACCGGCTCGCTCGCGAGATAGTGGCCGATGTCCGTCGCCAGGGCGTTGGCGGTCTCGTAGCGGCGCGTGCGGTCCTTCTCCAGGCACTTCA
>CAYTAH010000085.1:0-1149 GCA_964435785.1 uncultured Phycisphaeraceae bacterium
GTCCGCCGGGCCACAGAGTACGAGCTCCTGCTCGCGCGCCACGCGACCAGGGGCCAGGCGGAGTTTTTCCTGCGCTCGCGCGGCCAGGCTGTCGAGGACATCGAAGCGGAGCATCGGCGGATGCACGACGTGCATCGCGCGGTGCTGAGCCACATCCCTTCCAAGTGGCGGCGGGCCGAGGTGGGGCGGAGCGACCTCGACCGATTCCTGTTCGAGCCTGGGGACGTCGTCATCGCCGTGGGGCAGGACGGCCTCGTGGCGAACATCGCCAAGTACCTCGACGGGCAGCCGGTGATCGGCGTCAACCCGCTCCCGGAGCGGTTCGACGGGGTGCTTGCGCGGATCACGCCCGACCAGGTTCGCGACCTGCTGCACCGCGTGAACGATGGACGCTCGCTCGGGATCGAGTCGAGGACGATGGTTCGGGCGAGCCTCGACGATTCGCAGTCGATCCTGGCGCTCAACGAGGTTTTCGTGGGCCACCGGACGCACCAGTCGGCGCGGTACCGGATCCGTTGGCACGGGCGCGAGGAGCGGCAGTCATCGTCGGGCGTCATCGTCTCGACGGGGACCGGGGCGACAGGCTGGGCGCGTTCGATCAATCAGGCGGCCGCCGAGCCGGTGGCGTTGCCCGGGCCGACGGACCCGCGGATCGCGTTCTTCGTGCGCGAGGCGTTCCCGAGCGTGGCGACCGGCACGTCGATAGCGCGGGGGCTCTGCGCGGAGCGCGAAGCGATCCAGGTGGTCTCGGAGATGAATCAGGGCGGCGTGGTGTTCGGCGACGGGATCGAGGACGACTTCCTTGCATTCGAATGGGGGCAGTCGCTGACGGTCGGCGTGTCGGAGCGCAGGCTGCAGTTGGTGATCGGGTGAGACGCGCGGCCCTCGAGGCGGCGATTCACACGCGCTGTGGTCTGCCGCAGGCGAGTTGCCCTTCAGCAGAGCACTTGCCGTTGGCCCCGGTTGCGATTCGTCTGATGGCGAGGTCGATGAGTTGCGCTCGTTTCGAGGCCTGCGAGAACTTTCTGCCGCCCCGTTGGGGCTTCGGGCCGCAGGTTGGGCGCGTGACCCAGGGCGGCGCTGCGCTCTGCCCTGGGCTCCGGCTGTGTCACGCCTTTGGCGTGAACGAGAGGGGGTGCGATGGACGCA
>CAYTAH010000085.1:1249-6438 GCA_964435785.1 uncultured Phycisphaeraceae bacterium
GTTTCGGAAGGCGGGCTACGCCCTGGCGCAGCATTCGGTGAGGTCGGTGAGCTTCCAGCGGCCGTCGTCGTTGGGTGTCCACCAGAGGCGGGTGACGTCGCGCTCGTCGGTGGCGCCGAGGAGGGACATGGTGCCGGCCGCGGAGACGTGGCTGGTGAGGTTGCCGGTGGGTCGGTCGGTCGTGTCGGGGAAGGCGGCGGTGAGGGGGCTGACGAGCCAACGGTTGGTGGTGGGCGTCCACCAGTAGGCGGCGACCTCTCCCGCGCCGTTGAGGCCGGCGTAGTTGATCGCGCCCCAGGGGGTGACGAAGCCGGTGGCCCGCCCGGCGGCGAGGGGTTCGCCGCCGGAGATGGCGGTGAGATCGCTGGTGACCCACTTGCCCTCGAAGCTGGGCACCCACCAGGTGACGACGAGGTGGCCATCGTCGTTCACGCCGCCGAGGTTGATGGCGTGCCACGCGGTCTGGGTGACGGTGAGTTGCCCGCTGATAGGCGGGGCGCCGGTGATGCGCGAGAGGTTGTCCACGCGCCACGTGTCGAACGAGGCGGGCGCGACCCAGACACCATGTATGTTGCCCGCGCCGTCGATGCCGGCGAGGGTCCAGGCGTTCCAGGGCGTGACGTAGCTGATCAGGTCGGCGAAGGCGGGCGTGGCCATGCCCTGGCTGTCGAGGTCGGCGGAGATGTCGATGAACGACCAGTCGAAGGCGCCGCCGGTGGAGGAGCCGTCCTGGCGGAGGCCGACGATGCGCCCTGCCGCGTCGATGCCGGCGAGCACGACGACGCGCCCGCTCGCGCGGGTGGAGACCAGGTGCGTGAGGGCGCGGGCCGGGCCGTCGGGCACGTCGATGCCGGCCTCGGTCGAGAGGTTGCGGAAGCTCCAGGCTCCGCCGGCGTCGCGCCGGGCGAGGATGAGGCCGAGAGCGGACGGGTACGCGGCGTAGACCAGGCCGTCCTTGGGGTCGGTGTAGATGATCGCATCGCCGACGGCCGCGGGCGCGCCGGCGGCGAGGCCGAGGTGGTGGGCGCACGCGCCGTTGCACTCGAAGACGACGACGTCGCCGGCTTGGTTGACGATGCACGTCCACAGCTCGTCGTCGGCGGTGCTGCCGGCGCGCGGGGTCGAGTCGTCGCCGGGGCGCAGGGAGTAGAGCACGCCCACGTCGAGCGTGACCGGCAGGGAGAGTGCGCCCTCGTCGTCCACGGAGCGGGCGATGAATGTCACGCCGCGGAGCGGGAAGGTGCGGCTGATCGTGCCCGGCACGGTGAAGGCGAAGCCGTCGCCAGCCTTTGAGGATTCGCCGAGGAGCGTGTCGGCCTCGCCGTCTCCGTCGAGGTCGGCCCAGTAGCGGACGGCGGCGAGCGGGCCGTCGCTATCCGCGGCGTCGATGGCGCGGAGCAGGAGCGTGGAGCCCTGGACGATGTGCGGGGCGGCGGGATCGATGCCGCCGATGGTCGGGCGGACGTTGGATTCGAACGCGCCGATATCCGGCGCGGGGCCGCGCAGGCGGGGCTTGCCGCGCTGGTCGGTCGCGAGGTTGTGCGGGTTGCTCCCGGCGTCGATGGCGGGGCTGCCGGGCAGGAGTGCGTGGGTGAGCGTGGGGCCGCCGTTGTCGGCGAGTGCGGCGAGGCGCGGATCGGCGCCGACGATGTTGCCGTCGACGCCGTCGGTCAGGCCCCCGGAGGTGCGGGCTTCGCCGATGAGGTTGTTCGAGCCGGTCACGGCGCCGTTGTCGATGTCGGAGGGCAGGCCGCCGGCGGTGTTGCTGGCGACGATCGTGCTGAGGAGGATGACGACGGCGCCATCGATGTGGATCCCCCCGGCGTACAGGCCGCCGTTGCCGCAGATGGTGGAGTTGAGGACCCGGGCCGTGGTGGTTGGGCCGACGACGAGGATGCCGCCGGCGCTGTTGCCGGAGATCGTTGAGTTGCGGATCGTCAGCGCCGCGTCGGTCACGGCGATCGCCCCGGCAGACCCGGCGCTGTTCTGGTAGATCAAGCACCGGTCGATAGTCGCGAACTCACCACTGATCACCAGAGCGCCGCCGACTCGTGCGGTGTTCCCGGTGAAGGTCGAGTCGGTGACGCGGAGCGAACCGGCGAGGGAGGCGACCGCGCCGCCATCGTGACCGGTCGTGTTTCCCGAGAGCCTGACACGGTCGAGAGAGAGCATCTCACGGTTGTAGATCGCCCCGCCGTTCCCGGGGACCCAGCCGTTGCGCAGGTGGATGCCCGAGATGGAGACGGTCACTGGGGGGGGGAAGACGTTGATGCCGTCGTCGATCGAGAAGTGGCGGCTCGCCCCCGCGGCGTCGATCACCAGCAGGGCCGCGCCCGGGCCCGCGATCGAGACCGAGTCGGTGATGGCCAGCTCCGTGCCGCCGAGGGTGATCGTCGCGCCCTTGAGCGAGGCGTCGAAGCCGATGGCGTCCGGCCCCGGGTTGACGTTTGCGAGGGCGATCGCTTCGCGGAGCGAGAGCTTGCCGGGCTCGTAGTGGCCGTCGAACAGGTCGCCGGCGTTGTCGACGACGAGGGCGAGGCTTTGGACCTCGAAGGCGCCGATGTCGGGGACGCCGCTCTCGCGGCTGAAGCGCGGGCCGCGCTGGTCGGTGGTGAGGCCCAGCGGGTTGAGCCCGGCGTTGATCGCGGGGCTATCGGGCAGGAGCGGGTAGGTGAGGGTGGGGCCGCCGTAGTCTCCCGCGGCGTCGAGGAGCGGGTCAACTCCGACGATGTTGCCGCTTTGGCCATCGATCAGTCCGCCGGCGGTCCCGGCATGGCCGATCAGGTTGAATGATGATTGGCCGTCGAGGGGGAGACCGTAGAAGTCGTTCTCGTTCGGCTCGCCGACCCCGTCGGAGTTGAGGGCGAGGATCGTGCTCTGGAGCCGGACGAGCGCTGACTGGTTGAAGATGCCCCCGCCGGACTCGTTGTGGTCGTTGATGTAGAAGCCGGCGGCGAAGTTATGCACGATGGTGCTGGAGACGACGTGCACGGAGGCGTTGGCGTAGGCGCCGATGCCCCCGCCCGTGCTCCTGGCCGAGTTGCCGGCGATAGTGGAGTTCTCGATGTGCGTCTCGGCGGTCGCGGAGACGCCGCCGCCGTCTCGCGCCCCGTTGCCCACGATCGCCGAGCAGACGACAGAGGCGATCCCACCCTCGAGGGCGACGCCGCCGCCGAACAAGTCGGCGCTGTTGCCGTTGACTGTCGAGCCCCCCAGCCGCAGGACACCGGAGCCCGTCACATACACGCCTCCGCCGTCGGCCTGCGCTCTGTTGCTCTCGATCGTTGAGTACACGACGGTGAGCACTCCCGACGTGCAGGTGACCCCGCCACCGGCGCGCGCAGAGTTCCACTCGATGGTCGTGTCCCTGATCGTGGCGGTCGCATCGGCGATGTGCAGACCCCCGCCCGAGTCCTGGGAGGCGGTGTTGGAGGAGACCGTGCAGCCATCGATCAGGAGGGTGTGGCAGGAGATCGCAGCGCCGCCGCCTCTCTCGCCGGCGGTGTTGCCGGTGATGACCGTGCTGCGAAGCTCGGCGGAGGAGTCGGGGTCACCCGATAGCATCAAGCCCCCGCCGTCGAGGGCGGCCGTGTTGCTCTCGATCGTCGTGCCCTCGATCAGGACAGCCTCGGCGCCGAACACGATGCCCAGCCCGCCGCCGCAGCCGCCGGCGATGTTCTCGGAGATGAGCGAGCCGGTGATGGCGAGAGGGGCGAATCCGACGTAGAGAGCTCCGCCGTCCTCGGTCGCGTGGTTGCGGCTGAGGGTTGAGCCGGTGAGCGTGATTGTGGCGCCATCCCCGGCGTGGAGTGCGCCGCCGTACATCGAGGTATTGCAATCGAAGAGCGAGTCGCTGACGGTCACCCGGGCTCCGTCCTGGGCCACGACGCCCCCGCCCGCAAAGGCGCCGGCATTCTCGGAGACGGAGACGCTGGTCATCTTGAGCGACGACCCCTCGCTCAGGTGAGCCGCGCCGCCCCAGTCCGCCGCGTTTCTCAGCAGGCTTCCGTCGGAGAGCGTGATCCTGCTCTGGGCGACGGCGCAGATGCCCGCACCCGACAGCGCTGAGTTCTCCAGGATGGTGAGCCGCTCCGCCCTGAGCGTCGACGCGTGCAAGTAGATCGCACCGCCTCGCTCGCCCCATCCGTTCCGGATCTCCGCGCCGGCGCCCACGATGTCCACCGAGCCGCCCGGGCCCGCGCAGATGCCACCGCCGTTGCCCATGCTGGCGACGCACCCCGCCATTCGGACATCGTCGAGAAGCAGACGCCCGCTCTCCTGCACGTCGATGCCGCCGCCGGAGTACTGCGCCTCGCAGTCCAGGATCGACACGTCCCGGAGCGTCAGCGAGCAGGCCATCCCGCTGGAGATCGCCCCGCCGTCGCCGCCGGTGCTGCCGCGCGTGAGGGTCAGTCCGGAGATCGTCGCGTCGGCCTCGTTGCAGAAGATGCGCGAGCTGGTGGCGGCGTCGAGTGTGAGCTGGCCCGACCCGGGGCCGTTGATCGTGAGGTCGTCGGTGATCGTGAGCTCGCCGTAGAGCAGCGAGATCGTTTGTCCGCTCAGCGTCGCGTCGAACTCGATGACGTCCGCTCCCGCGGCGGCGTTGGCGTCGAGGATCGCCTGTCGCAGCGACCCGGCGCCGGCGTCTTGGATCGTGGTGACGGTGAACGTCGAGAGAAGCTCGCGGGGCTCGAGCCCTTCCATGAGACACCCGACTCGGGCGTCCGCAGCTCGCATCGGTCTTCTCCTGCCTCAGAGACCGAACGGCCGAGCAGAACATGAGGCACTCTTAGGGTATCGCTGCCTTCTCGGGATTAATGCCTAGTTAGTCCGATTTTGGCGGGGTTTTCAGGCGTGGCGTCTTCACCGGCGCAGAGCGGGCGCTCGGGCCCGGGGATACCCCGTGTTGAGGGTTCGCCGTGATATGGCCGCTCGAGTCGTCGGCTGGGCGAGCAAGAGGGGCGGACGTACGGCTGGGACAGCCGTGCCACCTACTCCCTCAGGTGCTCGACGGTGTAGTTGGGGCTTTCCTTCGTGATCTTGATGTCGTGGGGGTGGTTCTCGACCACGGAGGCGGAGGTGACCCGGCAGAAGCGGGCGCGGGTGCGGAGCTCGTCGATGGTGCGGCAGCCGGTGTAGCCCATGGCGGCGCGGAGGCCGCCGACGAGCTGGTAGGTGAACTCGGCGAG
>CAYTAH010000086.1:0-6236 GCA_964435785.1 uncultured Phycisphaeraceae bacterium
CCGCTCCGCATGATCGGGATGCACGCGATGCTCGCGGCCAGCATCACCGGCGTGTCCAGCACCAGCACCTGGCGCGAGACGTCCTGCGGCATCACCACGCACGTGATCCCCAGGATCCCCAGGATGTTGAAGATGTTCGAGCCCAGGATGTTCCCCACGCTGATGTCCGACTGCTTGCGGAGCGCCGCTACGAGGCTCGTCACCAGCTCCGGCGCGCTCGTCCCCGCGGCCACGATCGTCAGACCGATCACCAGGTCGGAGACGCCCAGCGCCCGCGCGATCGACGTCGCCGAGCCGACCAGCAGGCTCGACCCGCCGACCAGCATCCCCAGCCCGAGCACGATCAGCGCGGCGCTCGTCAGGGGGTGCGCCCGCCACCCGCGCTGCGGCACCAGCAGCTCGGCCTCGAGCTCTCTCAGCTCCGCCGCCTGCTCGGCCGCGCTCTGGCGCCTGCCGGCGAGGTAGCCGCGCCACAGGTAGAGGCCGAGGAGCGCGACCATCACCGCGCCGGCGGTCCGACCCAGGGTGCCGCCGGCGGCGAGCGCGACGAGCGGGACCGCCGCGACGCCGATCACGATCGCGACCTCCTTGCGCACCAGGTGCAGCTTGAGCGCGATGGGGGAGATCAGCGATGTGATGCCGAGGATCACCGCGATGTTGAAGATGTTGGACCCGACGACGTTGCCCACGGCGATGTCGCCCGTGCCCCTCCAGGCCGCGACGAGCGACGTGCACAGCTCCGGGGTCGAGGTCCCGAATCCCACGATCGTCAGCCCGATGAAGAAGCTCGAGACGCCGAGCCGTTTGGCCACCGTCACCGCGCCGCGCACCAGCAGCTCCGCCCCGAGCGTCAGCACCAACAGCGAGAGCACGAGAAGCGAGAGATTGACGGCCATGGGGTGTTCCGAGATGGGCGGATCGCCGCGAAGGATAGCCGCCGCCGATCGGTGTCTAGCCCGGCTTGGCCCACAGCGTCCGCCACTGCCCCTTCGCCCGGGGGTGGCTGTGCCCGTCCCATACCTCTCCCCAGCGCTGGTTCAGCCCCGCGTCCGTGAGCAACGCGGCGGCCTTGCTCTCGCTCATCGGGTGGGGGTGCAGCTCGTCGGCGTGGTCCATCACGTCCACGAGCAGCCAGAGAAGGCCGCCGGGGCGCAGGATCCTGGCCATCTCTCGCGCGACCTGAGCCGGGTCCTCCACGTGGTCCAGGCAGTTGTCGGTGACCACCAGGTCGGTCACGCCGGACGGGAGCGGCATCCGCTCGCCGGGCGCCGCCAGGTAGGTGACGCGGCCCGCCTCGGGCGTCACCAGGCCCTCGGCGTAGTACCCCTCGGCGAGCGGATCGACGACCACCGCGCTGGCGAAGCCCGCCGCCGCGACGCACGGCCACGGCCCGCCGCCGATCTCCACCGCCCGCTGCTTCCCGAGCCAGCGCCCCATCTCCCCGACCAGTGGGCCGCCCACCTCGAGTTCAGCGTGCATGTCCATGCACCGCGCCAGCTCGTAGAGGCGGATCCGCTGCCAGCGCCGGAACGTGTTGTCCAGGCCCGCCTCGAACTCTCCGTCAAGATTCTGCGAAGCCCGCGACCAATACCGGAGCTCCTGGCGCATCCGGCGCGTCGCGTCCGGGTCCACCGAGCCGTCCGGGAGCACGGCCTCGCCCGCCAGATCGCCCCGCCAGACCGCGCCGCTCCAGCCCCGGCGTTGGCCGGGTGGGCTCGTCGCGCCCAGCGGTTCCGGCGCGGGCTGGGCAAGCCGAGCCAGCGCCGCCCGCAGGCCCTTCCATGAGGAGGTGTTCATCGGGTCACCCTCGTGATCGCGGAGTGTAGAAGCCGCGCCGGAACCGCACACGCTCGGCCCGCCTACTACTATGGGCATTCGGCCCGGAGGCGGGCCGCTGCGGGCACTGGGGTGCTCGGCCGCCGTTCACACGGAAGTGAGACTCGCCGTGCAGATGCAGCAGCCAACCGGACCGCACGCCTCGCCGAGGGCGACGTTCGACCGAGAGATCATCCAGCTCAAGCGCAGGCTCGTGCAGGAGGCCACGCTCGCCATCGGCATGCTCCAGCAGGCGATCGAGGCGCTCTGGCGGCTGGACCGCGGGGCGGCGGCTGAGCTCAAGAAGCGGGACGACGCGATCGATGACGAGGAGGTCGCGATCGAGCAGCGCTGCTTCGAGCTGCTCGCCCTGCAGCAGCCCGTGGCGCGCGACTTCCGCATCATCGCCTTCATCCTCCGCGTGAACGCGGACGTCGAGCGCGTCGCCGATCACGCCTGCTCCATCGCCAAGATCGCCCGGCTGATCGAGGGCGCCGAGCCCCCCAGGTGGCCCACCGCCCTCCTCGAGCTCGCCGAGCGGGTCCCCTACATGTGCCAGCGGCTCCTCCGCGCGGTCCTCGAGGAGGACTCCGCGGCGGCGCGCAAGGTGGTCGAGGAGGACGAGATCATCGACGCCCTCGACAAGCAGCTCTTCCGCGAGACCGTGGAGTTCATGCGCCGCGAGCCGGGGAACGAGGCCAACGGCCTGTGCATCGCCCGCCTGGGGCGCGAGTTCGAGCGCGTCGGCGACCTCATGGCCAACATGGCCGAGGACGTCGTCTATCTCGTCACCGGCGCGATCGTCCGCCACGAAAAGAAGCTCGCCAAGCCCGACGGCGGCGCCGCCTCACCCCCCGCCTGACCCGGCGGGGCCCGCTTGAGCCGCACGCCCAGCGCCGCCATAATCGGCGCCGCATGACGTTCGCTGCCCTCATCGCCCTCGCCGCCCTGTGCACGCTCTGCGGGGCCGTCCTTCTCCTCCTCGGGCTGCGCGGCCGGCGCGTCAACGACCACCCGATCTGCCGCCGCTGCCGTTTCGACCTCGTCGGCGTCTACCCGGGGGCCGATCGCTGCCCCGAGTGCGGCGGGGAACTGAGCGCGAGCCGCGCGGTGCGCGTTGGAGCGCGCCGGCGGCGGCGCGGGTTGCTCGTGGCGGCGGCGCCGCTCCTGCTGGTCGGAGTGGGGGGCTCGGGAGGCGTGGCCTGGGTGTGGGGGACGGGCTTCAACTGGTACTCCTTGAGCCCGGACTGGCTGCTTGAGTCCATGGCCGGTTCCCCCGACATGACCCACCAGAGTGCGGCGGTTGCGGAGCTGGCCGCCCGCCTGGGGGGCGGCTCGCTCGGAGCGCAGCGAAGGGACCGGCTGGTGCAGAAGGCGATAGAACTCCAGGCCGATGAGGACGTCGTCTGGCTGCAAGAGTGGGGGGACCTCATCGGGGCGGCGATCACCTCCGAGGTCGTCTCCCGCGAGCAGGTCGAAAGCTATCTCCAGCACGCGATCTCGATGGAGCTCAGCGTGCCGGAGAAGCTCCGCCAGGGGGAGGCGGCGATGGTGACGATCGTCTTCAGGCCGCACCGCGTCGGGGCCTCACCTTCCATCAAGGCCTCGTTCGTCGCGCCACCGATCGAGATCAACGGTGCGCCGCTCACCGAGCGGGCCGGCGGGTCGACACTCTTCTGGATAAGCGGCTCGTCGGTCATGAGCAGCGCGGGCAGATCGGCCCGGTTCGACCTCGAGCCCGGCGTCTATGCGCTGGCGTGTGCTGTCGAGCTCGACGCCGGAATCGAGGGCGGCAGCGGCGCGGCCGCGGAGCCGGTCACGGTCCGCCGCGAGCTCCAGGCGACGACGGAGATCGTGCCGCGGGGAACACCGCTGGTGGAGTTCATCCCCCCCGAGCCTCTGCGCGAGCAGGTCGCCCAGGCGTTCCGCGCATACGGGTTCCGCGCAGCGCCGGCAAGCGAAGGCGCGGTTCGCCTCGACGGCACCGTGCACTCCAACAACCCGCCCGTGCCGTGCGCCTTCGAGATCTTCGTGCGAGTCGGCGGGCGCGAGCACCCGTGGGGTCGGACGCTCTTTCCCCAAGGCGCTGACCTGGGCTGGGGCACGTCCGCCCAGATCGATGCTCCCGTCGGGCCGAGCGTGGATCTGGTCCTTCGCGCTTCGGAGGAAGTCGCGATCCAGAACGGCGCCCACGCGGTCTGGGGCGGAGAGATCGTGATCGAGAACGTGCCGGTGGAGCGCGAGGACGAACCCGGCGAATGACGCGCCCTCCGCTGAGCCACGAGCCGACCGAGCGGCGACGACACCAAAGAAGGCGACCCCGGCAGGGGCCAGGGTCGCCTCAGGAGTGCACAGCGCCCGCCGCCCGTGCGGCGAGCGCCTGCCGCAATCGGCTCAGTCGTCGTTGTCGAGCGCGTCGCCGAAGCCGTCGCCCGGCTCGTTGTTGTCGGGCACGCCCGGGACGTTCTGATGCCAGCACTGCGACGCGATCGGCCCGGCCCCGAGCAGTCCGACGCCGGGGTTGCCGTAGAGCGTCATCACGCACCCTGCGCCGGCGTTCACGCCGATCGTCTCGCCCGGCACGCCGATCGAGAGGTCCGCGCAGAAGTTCACGTCGTAGTCGCCCGCCGTCAGCGCGGCCCCCATGCCGTCGCCCACCTCGGCGAAATCGGGCACGGCCGCGGAATTCTGCGTCCACACCTGCGCGGGCGCGGAGAAGAACGCGTCAAGCCCGAAGGGCGGCGGGGCTCCGTAGATCACGTTGACGCACCCGGCGTCCATGATCGGCGCGGCCCCGACATCCTCGCCGGGAACGCCGATCGCCAGGTCGTCGAACTGGTCGCCGTTGAAGTCGCCCGCGGCGAGCGCCCATCCGAAGACGTCGCCCGCCCCGATCGCCTCGGGCACGCCCGGGGTGTTCTGATGCCAGATCTCCACCGCCTGCGGCGCCGGCGGCGCCATGGCCGCCAGGCCGATGCCGAAGCCGGCGCTGTAGATCACGTTGACGCACCCGGCGTCCACGATCGGCGCCGCGCCGACGTCCTCGCCAGGGACGCCGATGGCCAGGTCGTCACCCAGGACGATGTCGAAGTTGCCGGCCGCGAGCGAGGCCCCGAAGTGGTCGTGCTTGTCGCACACCTCGGGGACGCCGGGGCTGTTCTGCGTCCAGGTCTGCGCGATCCCGCCGCCGGGGACGATGCCCACGCCGACCAGCCCGTGCGCGACGTTCACCATGCCCACGTCGGACTTACCCGCGAAGTTCTCGTAGGGGGCGCCGATCGCGAGGTCCGCCGCGCCGTCAAGGTCGAAATCGCCGACCGCGAGTGCCTCGCCGAAGCGGTCGCCGGCCTCCGACGGGTCGCCGAAGGGCCATCCGCCCTGCCAGATCACCGGGGGCGCCAGCACGACGAGCCCCATGCCGGGCATCCCGTACAGAGCGTGGACGATGCCCACGTCGACGGTGCCGAGGGGGTCGTCCTCGCCCGGGACGCCGATCGCAAGATCGTCGAGACCGTTGCCGTCGAAGTCGCCGGCGGCGAGGGCGAACCCGAAGTCGTCGCCGGTCTCGCCCGGATCACCGAGCGGCATCGCTGGCGGGACGACCGGATCCTGGACCCAGATGGGCGGGTGCATCGGCACGAGCCCTCCCGGGGTGCCATACAGCACGATCACCATGCCCGTGTCGGCGACGCCGCTGAGCGGGTGGTCCTCGCCCGGAGCCCCGATCGCCAGGTCGTCGAACGGGTCCCCGTTGAAGTCGCCCCAGGCGAGCGCGGCCCCGAACCGGTCGCCCGACTCGACGGGGTCGAGCCCGAAGGTCGCCTGCGTGATCCGGACCGCGGGGATCCCGACCGCCTGGAGCCCGAGGGCGGGCCCGCCCCCATACATGATGGTCACCACACCCGCGTCGATCGCCAGGCCGACATCCTCGCCGGGGGTGCCGATGGCGATGTCGGAGATGCCGTCGCCGTTGAAGTCCTGGCCCATGACCGCCGAGCCGACGAGGAGCGTCAGCGCCGCGACGCACGGCGCGAGTGCGCGCTTCTGGGAAACAACCGGGTTCATGACTGCCTCCTGTGGCTGCTTCCGCGGGCCCCGGCCCACCAAGCGGTGACCTCCCGTCGAGCTGCCGGGGGTGCCGCGAGCCACATGTAGACAGCGTCATTCTGGCGGCGACGGTCACCGCCTGAACAGCAGGAAGTTTCCCTGTTCTGACCGGGGCTCCCGCCGGGTGCGCGGGACGGCCGGCCCCTCGGCGTCATCGGTCGCGCCGGCGACCTTGCTCGTGTGGACGCCCGTGCCATGTGCTGGCGCCGGTGTAGTGATGCTCCACCTCGGCCGGCGCGGCCAGCTGCCGGCTCCGCATGGGCTGGACTGGTTCGACCACGGCGCGGTCGTGAACGCGGCGCGAGGCGTACGGG
>CAYTAH010000087.1:0-6029 GCA_964435785.1 uncultured Phycisphaeraceae bacterium
TGCAGGCCGTGGCGGACACGCTGCGTGACCTTGGCCTGCTGGACCGCGCGATGGCGCCTCAGGAAGAGGCGCTCGCCATCCGCCGCCGCGTGCTCGGCGATGAGCACCCGGACACGCTCGTGTCGATCAACGACATGGGTACCCTGCTCGACAGCATGGGCCTCTACGACGAGGCCATGCCCCACTACCGCGAGGCTCTGGAAACCCGCCAGCGCGTCCTTGGCGATGAACATCCGGACGCGCTCACGTCGATCAACAACATGGGCGGCCTGCTCGAGCGCATGGGCCGACACGAGGAGGCCATGCCGTACTTCCGCGAGGCGCTGGAGACCAGCCGCCGCGTCCTCGGCGATGAGCACTCGGGCACGCTCGCCTCGATCAACAACATGGGTGCCCTGCTGCTGAAGATAGGCCGCTCCGAAGAGGCCATGCCGTACTTCCGCGAGGCCTTGGAGACCAGCCGCCGCGTCCTCGGCGATGTGCACCCGTACACACTCGTGTCGATCAACAACATGGGCGGCCTGCTCGAGAGCATGGGCCGTTTCGAAGAGGCAATGCCGTACTTTCGCGAGGGCCTGGAGACTCGCCGCCGCGTCTTCGGCGATGTGCACCCGCACACGCTCCTTTCGATCAGCAACATGGGCCGGCTGCTGATAACGATGGGCCGCTACGAGGAGGCAATGCCGCACTTGGATGAAGACATCGAGACCAGTCGCCGAATCCTCGGCGATGAGCATCCGCACACGCTCGTTTCGATCAGCAACATGGGCGGCCTGCTCGAGAGCATGGGCCGCTTCGAAGAGGCCATGCCGTACCACCACGAGGCCATCGAGACTGCCCGCCGAGTCCTCGGCGATGACCATCCGAACACGCTCGTGTCGATCAACAACATGGGCGCTCTGCTGCTGAGGATGGGCCGCTCCGAGGAGGCCTTGCCGTACTTGCTCGACGCCCTCGAGTCCCACCGCCGGATTCTGGGCAACGAGCACCCGAGTACCCTCATTCTCATCACTAACACAGGCGCACTGCTGCGTAACCTCGGCCGGTTGGAAGAGGCCAACCGGCTCGGGGCCGAAGCGGTGGCGACGGCAAGGCGTGTCTTACCCGAAGGCCACTGGCACACGGCGGTGTTTCTCGGGCAGCACGCCCTCACGCTCGCCGCGATGGAGCGCTTCGCCGAGGCTGAGGAGCGATATCTCGAAGCCCACGCGCTCTTCGAAGCCGCCCTCGGCCCGGACCACGATCGCACCACCGCCAACATCAGATCGCTCGCCGACCTCTACAACTCCTGGCACGCCGCCGAACCGGACGCCGGGCACGACGCCAAGGCCGCCCAGTGGCGGGCGCGGCTCCCCGCGCCGGCCAACGACGAAGCCGACGAAGACCGCTGAACACGCCGCCCCGCTCGCGCGGCGGGCGCGACAACCTACTCCGGACCTCCTCCCGCCCGATCACCCTTGCAACGCCCACGCCGGCGCGTTCTGGTAGCACACCGGCCGGCACCAGCGCTCGATCGCCCGCGCCCCCACCGCCGTCGTGTGCGGCCGGTTCGTCGCGGGCCACGGGCCGCCGTGCACCATCGCCTCGCTCACCTCCACCCCCGTCGGCACGCCGTTGAAGATCAGCCGCCCGACGCGCCGCTCCAGCACCTCGATCAGCCTCAACATCTCCGGGGCGGGGCCTTGCAGCCCCCCTCCCTCTCCTCCTTCGGCCTCCCCCCAGAACACCGACCCCGTCAGCGATCCCCGGATCAACCCCGCCCCCTCCTCCATCTCTTCCACGCCCGCGCACTCCACCACAATCGTCGACGGCCCGAAGCACTCCTCGCGCAGCGTCGGATGCTCCCGGAACGCCCCGAACCCGCACCGCAGCGCCACCGCCCCCGACTGCACGCCCGGCCCGCGCGGCTCGCCCTCGCCGATCAGCCGCTCCACGCCGCCGACGCCCGCGATCTCCCCGATCCTGCGCCGGAAGACCTCCCAGCCGCGCCGCCCCAGCATCGGCCGCACGCCCGCCGCACGCAGTCCCTCCGCCAGCGCGGCCGCCAGCCGCTCCGACGCCCCCCCCTTCACGACGAACACCAGCCCCGGGCACGTGCACATCTGCCCGTGCGAGTTCGCCACCGACGCCGCCAGCATCGACCCGATCCGCTCCGCCCCCCACTCTCCCCCCTCGCGCATCGCCCCCGGCAGCACGAACACCGGGTTCACCGACCCCATCTCCGCGAAGACCGGGATCGGCTCCTCGCGCGTCCGCGCCAACTCCGCCAGCGCGGTCCCCCCCCCGAACGACCCCGTGAACCCCACCGCCCGGATCGCCGGGTGCAGCACGACCTCGCGCCCAACCTCCATCTCCCGCTCGCCCCCGGCGTGCAGGAACGCGAACGCCCCCGCCGGAAACCCCGCCTCATGCACCGCCTCGCCCACCGCCTTCGCCACGGCCTCGCCCGTCCCCGGGTGCCCCGGGTGCCCCTTCACCACCACCGGGCACCCCGCCGCCAGGGCGGACGCCGTGTCCCCGCCCGCCGTCGAGTACGCCAGCGGGAAGTTCCCCGCCCCGAAGACCGCCACCGGCCCCAGCGGACGCAGCACGCTCCGCAACTCGGGCTTCGGCGTCGGCGTGCGGGCCGGGTCGCCGGGGTCCACCACCGCCCGCGTCCACCGCCCGTCGCGTGCCACACCCGCGAACATCCGCAGCGTGAAGACCGTCCGCCGCAACTCCCCCTCCAGCCGCGGCCGCGCCTCCAGCCCCGTCTCCCGCGCAGCCAGTTCGAGCAGCCCATCGCCGAGCGCCTCGATGCGGGCCGCCGCTCCCTCCAGCAGCCGCGCCCGCGCCTCGCCGCTCGCCCGCCGCGTGAACTCGAACGCCTCCCCCGCCGCCCGGCACGCCTCATCGACCTCGGCCGCCGAAGCCGCCCGATAGACCGCCCCCGCCTCCCGCCCCGCGGCCGGCTCAAACCCCCGAAACTCCACCGCTTCCCGCCGACCGCCCACCCGCAGCCCTCCCGCCCGGCCCACGCCTCAGGTTGAGCCTACGCCCGGGGGGAGAACGCGGAGGACGCGAGGCAAAACAGAGCACGAAGCGCAAGCGAGTGCCCCGCCGGGAGGACGCGGAGGGGATTCACCACAGAGGCACAGAGGGGGATGAGGGTTCAAGGGAAGAGGGATCAGGGGAAGAGGGATCGAGGGATCAAGGGGGAAGGGACCGAGGGAGCAAGGGGAGGGGGATCGAGGGGGCGGGGCATGTTCGCGGGGCATGGTTTGTGTTTGGGAGACGGGGCCTTCCCAGGCCCCGTCTCACCGGCAGCCCGCATCGTGCCACCCTGCCCGTCGTCCAGTCCATTTCAAGACCGAGTGTCAACGCGGCGACAGGTAAACCGCCCGGAGCGTGCTGAAGACGTCGTCCACGCTCCATGCATTCAGCCCTAGCGCGTCGGGGTCGGGTGGCTCTTTCGCTACTTCGTCGAGAAACACCTGCATGTCGCGCTCAATCGCTCCGGAGAGGGTCGGCCGTGCGCCAGGGTCGATGATCGCGCACAGCCGGAAGACGTCGTTCTTGTGTTTCCTGATGTCCCGGCTGTCGATGCTCGCGCCGGCTTGGGCACGCTCGCGCAGGTCGAGCCACGCCTTGGCCTTCAGCGGGATGATGTGCTCGGGCCGAAGCACGGCCAGTCCTTCGACGACGTGCCTGCCCGCCCGGACCCACTCGTAGTACTCATCCTGCAGCAGGATGGCAGACAGGCTTGAGACGCCATCCTCGACGGGGATGGGCGTGAGGTCGCCCGAGACGACCCCGATGACGTCGGGCGCGCGGGCGAACAACTCCAGCATGGCAGGAAAGCCCTCCGCCGCTGGTTTCCTGAAGCGGTAGAACCGTGTCCGGCCCGTAGACGCCTCGCGGGATGTGTACCGGCCGAGGGCCACGAACTCCCAGAACTTCCGGGCGAAGTCCGCCTCGATCGAATCCACGCACAGCACGATGTCGAGGTCCTTGGTGGCGCGGAATCGAAGCCCCACCGCGTCGAACGCCACGTCGCAGGCCGTGCCGCCGATGAGCACGTACCGGTCCTCAAACCCCCTGAAATGGTCGCGGAAGCGTTGGAGTCCCTTCACCAAGGCAGCGTCTCCAGCATCTGCTCGAGGGCCTGCTCGACGCGTTCATCCGCCGCGGGACTCAGCGAGAGCGCAAGCGATAGAGGGTCCACCGCGGTCCCGTCGCGGTACGGCCTCGGAACATAGGTCCAGGTCTCCACCTCGCACGCGTCGGGTTCCTGCATCGGAATCTCGACGACCTCGCCCTGCTCACGCAGCACGCGCCACCGCTCACGGCTCACGGCCACCACCGGGTTCTGCGGTTCGGCGAGCATCGAGTACTCCGCCAGCGCGCTCAGACCAGCCTTGAGACCGAGGTCCACGCCGTCCCGGGCACGGACAAATCGCCTGCCCTTGACGGGCGTTTTCAGGAGCGGCTGGGCGCGCGTCCAGAGCTCGCGGCGCTGGGCAGCGAGCACGAGTGTGCGCTCCCTGCCGGCCGTCCTGGAGACAGCGAGGTCCGCGGCCGCGATGTCGTCGAACGCTCGGCCGATGCTCATGGCGGAATAGCCCAGGAGCATCGCAAGCCCCGCGACGGTGAGCGGGGCGTCACCCTCCCGCAGCAGCGCGTGGATGAACACCGCCTGGGTCGCCGGCCGGAACCCTGAGCGCGGCTCAGCCTGACGCCGGAAGTGCTCGCGCAGGTCGATACCCAGTTCAGGCAGGTAGAGCTGATTGCCCGGCACCAGGAACGGCACACGATGCTCGATGAGCCGCTTGCGGTTGTACGCCGTGACGCGCTCACGCACGTACACGACGGGCCAGTCGCAGTTCGGGCGGATCTGAGCGATGTGCTTGCGGATGGATGCGGGAGTCTCCTCGTCACTCGCCTGATCCGCAAGGAAGATCACCGGGTGGCTGAGGATCATGCCGTGGAAAAAGCGGTAACGACCGGCGAGAAAGGCCGGCAGCCCTGCCGCTGGCTCCCACGGCACGGGATTGACCTCGATGCCCATGAGGTCTCGCAGGTACTGGTGGATCTGTTGGCCAAGATCGTTCATGGCTTTACCCAACATAGAAATGCATGATAACACTACTCATGTAGTCGTGCAAAATCCATGTTGATATCGAGAGTATCCCTGCCGACAGCCTCAAAAAAAGACCCGAATACGGACTTTGAGCGGCATGCTGCCCCAAGCCCGCCTGTTGCGCTGCCCTGATTGAGAACAGGAAGCCCGATCCCCTCCTCCCTCGACCCCTCGATCCCTCCTCCCCTGATCCCTCTCTGTTCGGTATGCTCTGGCGACCATGCTCGCCCGCATCCGTTCGTCTCTGCTCCAGGGCATCGACGCCCTGCCCTGCGAGGTCGAGGTTGACCTCGACGACCGCTCGTTCGGCGGTCCCGGCGTCAACGACCGGGCCACGATCGTCGGCCTGCCCGACGCGGCCGTGAAGGAGTCCATGGAGCGTGTCCGCTCCGCCATGAACAACACCGGCTACCTCTACCCCGCCGGGCGGCTGCTCATCAATCTCGCTCCCGCCGACCTGAAGAAGGAAGGCCCGGTCTACGACCTGCCCATCGCCGTCGGCATGCTCGCGGCGACGGGCGTGCTTCGGCCCGACAACGGCGCGCCCCTCGACTTCCGCGCCGCCGTCGTCGTCGGCGAACTCGCCCTGGACGGTCGCGTCCGCCCCGTGCGCGGCGCGCTCGCGGCCGCCTCCATGGCCCGCGCCACCGGCGCGCACGCCCTCATCTGCCCCGCCGACAACGCCGCCGAGGCCGCCATCGTCGAGGGCGTCGCGGTCTACGGCGTGCGCACGCTCGCCGAGGTCGTCGGCCTGCTGACCGGCGCGCTCGAACTCGAACCGCACGCCGCGCCGGACGTCGCCGGCATCCTGAAGACCGCCGACGCCCCCATCGACTTCGCCGACGTCCGCGGCCAGGAAGCCGTCAAACGCGCCATCGTCATCGCCGCCGCGGGCGGGCACAACATCCTG
>CAYTAH010000088.1:0-5709 GCA_964435785.1 uncultured Phycisphaeraceae bacterium
GTCGTTCAGAACTCGCGGATGCGGCGGAAGGTGGCGGTGTAGGCGAGGGTGTGGAGTCGGGCGCGGTCGGTGCGGTCGGATTCGGCGAAGTCGATGAAGGTCATGTCGGGGAATTGGCGGGCGTGGAGGTCGATGAGGAGGCCGGGTGTGGGGGTCTCCTCGAGCTCGGCGGAGATGGCGTCGCGGAGGAGCGAGAGGGCGGATTCGGAGGGGGCGACGAGCCGGCCGCGGACGATGACGTCGAGCTCGGTGAGGCCGATGGGGATCGTGCCGGGCTGGGTGGAGCCCTGCGAGATCCAGGAGAGCATGACCTGGCCCTGGCGGCCGAGCGAAAAGCGGTGGGGGCCGGAGCCGAAGAGGTCTTTGGACTTGAACGAGCTGGGCATCGCGAGGGTCCTCCTCTTTCACCACAGAGACACAGAGAGCGCAGAGGGGAAGCGGGAAAGAAACCGCGGAGCACGCGGAGATCGCGGAGGAATGTAGAGGCGGTCGATCTCCGCGCCCTCTGCGGGCTCCGCGGTGACTTGTTCAAGTGAGTTCCTCTGTGCTGTCTGTATTTGCGTGGTGAGCATCTTCAGGCAACGCCGTCGGCGGGCTCGGTGGTGATCGGGTCGGCGGCGCCGTCGGTGGAGAGGGCGACGAGGGTGATGGTGCGGAGGGCGCCGTGCTTGAGGCTCAGCTCGTGGGTGACGTCGAGGACGACGCAGTGGGCAGCGATGCGTTTGCGCGGCGAGTCGGCGCCGGCGGGGCTGGTGTGGAATGTGAGCTCGCCCTCGTCGGAGGGGCGTGGCGCGCCGATGTCGCCGCGGGCGAGGTGCTGGACGACGCGGATGGTGACCTGCTGCTCCGGCACGTCTGCGAGGACGGCGTGGGGGCCGAGGTCAGACCACTCGAGGGCTGTGCGCCTGGCGGAGCGGTCGATCGTGACGGCGGCGACGTCGTTCCAGAGGGCGCCGGCGAAGGTGACGTGGCGGGGGTTGAGAAGGAGCATGGGATCTCCTGCATGGGACGTATAGGTCGTATAGGTCCTATGGGACCTATGCGGTTGCGCCTTCACACTCGCGCGGCGATGATCACGCTCGGGCGCCTTGTCGCGTCGGCGCGGCCGTCGCCGTCGGTGTCGATGCGGGCGGCGACGCGGGCGCGCTCGGCGGCGAAGCGCTCGCGGTAAAGGTTGGCCTTGTAGGCGGCCGGGGAGCCGGCGCCTCCCAGGGCCGCGGCGGCGGTGAAGACGAGGTGGAGGGCGCCGAGGGCCTCGAAGAGGGCGAGCGACTCGCCGTTGGTGATGCTCGCCTCGGTGACGACGCCGGGCGTGGGCACCTCGTCGGGATCGATGCCGAGCATGCGGAGGACCTGGGCGTGGATCATCGCGAGCTGCGGGCGGAAGGTGGGCAGCTCGACGGCGACGCCGGCCGCGGGGCTGGGCGGGAGGATTGGGCCGTCGCCGTCGGGGCGGATGCGCGAGATGGTGAGCTGGTCGGCATCGAGGATCTGCACGATCTCGTAGACGACGCCGCCGGCGAGGACGACCTGGCCGGGCTCGACGCCGACGAGGTCGAAGCCGATGTCCTGGTCGGTCATGGTGAGCGTCGTGCCGGCAATGTCGCCGGCGCCCTTGACGAGACGCTGGCCGATCCAGGACACATCACGGACGAGGTTCGGCTCGAGGATGAGGAGGTGGCGGTCGGTTGCGAACATGGATCCTCCCTGTTGTCACCACAGAGGCACAGAGGGCACAGAGAAGAGAAAGACAGGAAGGACCACAGATGAACACAGATAGGCACAGATAAAGGCAGTAAGACGCAAGCCTTCTTCTTCATGCTTCCTCATCCTTCTTGATCTGTGTTCATCTGTGTTCATCTTGTGGTCCAGAAATGCCTTTCTGCCTTTCCTCTGTGCCCTCTGTGTCTCTGTGGTGAAGCTGTTCTTCAAAGCCCGGCGCCGGGCGTTTCGGCCCGGGCCGGGTGTTCGCGGGCTCCCCCACCCGCGGAACGATCGTGCGCGGGGCGTGCAAGGCGCCGCGACGGACTGTGCGATCAGTCGCCGTCGAGGCTCAGGCCGCGGATGACGCCGTGGGCGGCCTCGTTCATGAACTCGAGGGTGTACTCGCCGAGGAGCAGGCCGCTGACGGAGTCGCCGGCGGCGCTGAGGGGCTTGTAGTGGAAGCTGCGCCCCTGGAGCGGCATGACGGCGATGCGGGAGCTGTCGAGGAGGTAGAGGGCGTCGGCGGGAACCCAGCGGGAGACGACGACCTTGCACACGCCGAAGTCGCTCTCGTAGAAGTTCACGAGGGAGCGGTAGCGCTCGTCGCCGGGCCCGTAGCGGCGGAGGCCCTCGATCATCTGGTTGAAGGCCCGCTTCTGGTTGCCGTTCATGAGGATCGTGTCCACGGCGCCGGAGCTGCCCTCCCAGATTGCGCGGAGCGCGGCGTTGATCAGCTCCTCGGTGAGGCCGTCGCCGGAGGCGCCGCCGCCGTCGGGGAAGCCGGCGACGCCGGGGGCGAAGCGGTTGGTGTCGATGCACGCGTCGATGCCGTTCATCGAGCGGCGCGTGCCCGTGCCGCCCTGCTGGTCGGTCTCGGGGGCGACGCCGTTGATGACGGTGTTCTCGAGGTCGCGGAGCAGCTCGCGGAGGCGCTCCTGCTTCTGGTAGTCGGCCTCGTCGCTGACGCCGTGGGCGCGGACGGCCTGCATCGTGCCGCTGACGGAGACGGAGGCGGTGAAGATCTGCGTCCAGTTCTGCCTGCGCGAGCGGTTGGAGAACCTCGCGGCCGGGGCGTCGGCGCCCTCGAGGCTTGCGTTGCCGATGATGTGGAGCTTCATGTCGTCGGCGAGGGTGGCGTTGGGCGTGCCGCCGTAGGCGCGGATGACGTTGATCGAGTTGCCGACGACGCTGGTGACGAGCATGACCTCGGCCCAGCCCTCGGGGCGGACGAGGTCGCCGGGGCGGAAGCGCGGGCCGTTGTCCACGATGAGGAGGCTGCACGTCTCGGGGTCGGGGACGAAGCTGGCCTGGTTGAGCGCGTCGGTGTTGGGGAGGAGCGCGTCCTCGATCCACTCGTGCAGGGTGCTCGACGCGGGTCGGCGGGCGTCGCCGAGGTGGGCGAGGAGCGGGGTCTCGAAGGGGCTGACGATGCCGATGATGTCGGCGACGTCCTCGACGAGCTCGGGGAGCGTGGGGCCTGCGGAGTAGGTGGCTTTGCCGGTGAAGGTCATGGGTGCTCCTGGAGTGACAGGGGTGAGTGGGTGAGTGGGTGAGTGGGTGAGGGGGTGAGAAGAGACGGGAGCAGGGCTGAGATTTCCAATCTCGAATCTCAAATCTCGAATCTCAAGACTCAAGACTCAGGACTCAAGACTCAAGCCTCATGCGCGTCGGAGGCGGAGGTAGTCGAGGAGGGCGCGGCGGTCGCCGGATTCGCGTGCGGCTTCGGCGGCCTCGGCGAGCGGGCCGGCGGGCGGGGTGTCGGAGGCGGGGAGGGAGGTGGCGCGGAGTGCGCGGGCGCGGGCGGTGAAGAGGAGGGGGCGGCGCTCGCGGAGGCGGGCGACGGCCTCGACGATGGTGGCGCCGTCGGCGGCGCCCTCCTCGACGAGGGCGCGGGCTGCGTCGAGATCGATCACGCCGGAGGCGAGCAGCTCGCGGTCGATGGCGCGCTCGCGCTCGGAGCGCTCGAGCATGCGGCGGAGGTCGTCGGCGGCGGCCTCGACGGAGGCGAGGCGGGAGGCGAGGGCGGCGGCGCTTGCTCCGGCCTCGTCGGGAGCGGTGTCGGCGGGCGGATCGGCGGGCGCGCCGGCGATCGTGTCGGCGGGCTCGGGCGCGGCGCCGGGAGCGTCGGGGTTGGTCGTGGGTTCGGGCGTGGGATTCGTGGAGGCGTCGGTCATGGGAACTCCTGTGCGAGGGGTGGTGTGGGTGATCGGGGGGTGGTTACCAGAGGGGGCCCTCGCTCGCGCTGCGGGCTCTGTGGCGCTCGCTCGCGCGTCGCGTTCTGTTACGTCAGGCCCGCGTCTGTTGGCTCGTAGCCGAGCTCGTCGAGGACGCGCTTGGCGGGGACGCCGAGGGCGAGCTTGCGCTGCGCGGCGAGGGTCTCCTCCTGCACGTCGGTGGGGAGCGGGTCGGGCCACTCGAGGCGGACGGCGCGGTCGCGCGGGTCGGTCTCGTAGACGCCGGCGGCGTCGAGGGCGGTCAAGATCATGCGGGCAAGCTCGGCGAGGCCGCGCCCGTAGGTGACGCGCTTGCGCTCGGTCTTGGCGAGCAGGCCGACGAGGGTGATCTTGAGGGCGTTGGCGCTGGAGAGGTTGCCGACGCGACCCTGCACGACGCCGGTGGCCAGCGGCGGGACCGCGCTCACCTTGTCGAAGGCGTCGCGGATCTCCTTGATGTGCGCTTCCTCGCTGGGGCTCGCGGCGTCGGCGCCGAAGGCCTGCACGGAGGCGTCGGGGTTGTCGGTGCTCCAGATCTGCCCCGGGCCGACGGGCATCTTCTCGAAGCCCTCGATGCCCTTGGCGAGGTACATCTTGAACGACTGCATGGTGACGCGGCTGGCGCGGTCGGAGAGGCGGGTGTTCAGCTCGTCCTGGAGCGGGATGAGCGGCTCGACCTCGCTCAGGCCCTCGTAGCGGAACGGCTGCGAGACGTTCTGCACGTGCACGACGGGCACGCGCCCTGCGGTGAGGCGCAGCTCGTGGCGCTCGGCCAGCTCGCCGTCGATGTACACGCGGCGCGAGGTGGCGTCGAGCACCTCCGTGACCCCGGGGGCGGGGCGCGGCTCGCCCCGCCCCCGCCGCGGAGAGCGCGGCCCGGGCTGTCCCCCGCCGGATGCGCCCAGCCCGGCCCCGCGCCAGCTCTCGATCCAGTCGGCGAGCGGGGCGCGCCGGGCGGATTCGGCGCGCTGCGGCTCGGCGTGGATGATGTATGCGGCGAGGTCGCGCCAGTCGTCGTCGTGCACGACCGGGACGCCGCGGGTGGGCTCGACGGCCTCGATGCTCACGCACTCGCGGATGCGCCAGGGGTCGTCGGAGTCGCGGGTGGCGGCGAGGCGGGCGAGGCGGGGCTCGTCGATGCGGAGGACGAGATCGACGTGGCCGTAGACGTGGCCGAGGAGGGCCATGTCCTGGAGCAGGGCGACGCCGCCGGAGCCCTCGAGCACGGCGTCGAGGATCGCCTCGATCTGGGTGCGGGTGGCCTCGTCGCGGGCGGTGCTCAGCAGGCGCACGGGCTTGCCGAACATGAAGTCGACCATGGTGTGGATGCGCCAGGCGATGTCGTTCTCGACGACGATTTCGCGGGCGCGGAGGCGGTCGTCGAGCGAGGCGTCGGCGGGGCCGATGAGTCGGTCGGGCAGGCCGCGGCGCTGGCCGGTTTCGTAGCGCTGGGCGCTGCCGGAGCGCGTGAGGGTGAGGGGGTTGCGGTAGTACTGCCAGAGGAGGGCGAGGCGAGGGAGGGTGGTGGCGCGGTGGGCGGCGAGGAGGCGCTCGACGTCGGGGAGGGCGAGGGAGTCGGGTGTGGCGTGGGTCGCGTGCGGCATCGGGCGGGTTCTCCCGAGGGCCGCTGGTGATGCGTGCCCTCACCCTTCCCGCCTCGGTCCCGATCTGCGCGCGCAGGGGTGGAACTCGGCGGGGCGGGATTGGGGCCTAAGCGCCTGCGCGGCAGGGGAGAAAGAAAAAGTTGAGAAAACGCGGGGAGAGGGGCGGGGCGGGCCGCCGCGGCGCGCGC
>CAYTAH010000089.1:0-5666 GCA_964435785.1 uncultured Phycisphaeraceae bacterium
GCCGAACGAGGTGGAAGCGTCGCCGTGCCAGGTGTGCAGCGGCGTGTCGCACTGCCCGAGTGCGCGGGTGGTCAGGGCGAGCGCTCCGACGGCTGTCGCCGCCACCGCAGGCGTGATGAATCGGGCTCGCAGCGAGCGTGCCGGATGCTTGTGCCCTTGCGTCATGTCCTTTCTCCTTTCGTGCACGGCTCTCTCGTCAGGCTGAGCACGCGTTCTACCGCCACCCCATCGTGTACTCGGCGAACTCGGAAGGCGCCCCTCCGTTGTTGGGTGTGTTGGTGAGGTTCGTCAGGAACTTGCCGGCCGAGGTGGCACGGAATACGTCGAGGTTGTACAGGTAGCCCGGGCGCGAACCGCCATAGAACACCAGGGAGCTTCCGTCGGGCGACCAGTGCGGCCGGTCGAACGAGAACTCGGCCGTCCGCCTGACGATCTGCTTGAGCCCCCGTCCGTCTGGCTTGACGGTCCAGATGTCCCCGGTCGTGAAGGCGATCTTCGCGCCGTCCGGCGACCACCGCGGCGTGTGCAGGTATCCATCCACGATTCGCTGATGCTGGCCGGTGAGCACGTCGGCCACCCACAGCCCCGTCGTATCCTCGTAGGCCGCCCTCAGGCCCGCGGGATCCCAGCAGTACGTCCTGAGATTCGGCCACAGAGTGTCCTTCAGAGGAAGGGCCACCGTCAGCGTGCTCGGACCGGCACCGATGAGATTGCCGTCGCCATCGAACATGAGCGGCGCGGTGTACAGGCCTCCCTCGACCACTTCCGTGTCGGACCAACGGCGGCCGATGAACGAGACTGCCTGGTCGCTCGCGACCCAATCGAGCGAGTAGAGCCCGTCTCCGCCGACTTCAATGGAGAGGTCGCCGGTGAGCTGCACCCGCGTGTCGCTGGTGTTGTTGGTGTTGAAGTCGTAGTCATCGCGCAGGGCGAAGACTTCGGTCTTCTGCCCGTCGCCCGAAGATCTCGTATCGAGGAACCACCGGTGGCCGTTGTGCGGCTCGGCGCTGACAGGTCCGTACGTTCCGAAGCCGAGCTGTGTTTGATTGTCGGCGCTTGGATCCATCGTCCACGTGGTTTTGATGCCCACGTGGACGTAGTAGATGGTTCCACCGCCACTCCCCCCCCCACCACCACCTCCGCCGCCGCCGCCGGGCTGCGCCCATGCGTCCGGCACCGCCCCGCCGCAGAGCAGCAGGGCGGCGCAGAGGCGAAGGGAAGCGGACGGGAATCCGAGGCTCGCGTGTCCGCGCGCAGGAAGACCGTTCATGCAGACCATCTGCAAGCTCCTTTCATCGGCTTTGTTCAGACGGTCCCGTGCGAGTACGCTCGCACGGGCTCAGGCCGGCTCAGCCGCTACGGCCCGGCTTTCCTTTCCAGTTCGGCCCGCCAAGCGGCGGCCTGCTCAGCCTTGCCGCTGCCGGGCGCGATCGAATCCCAGGTTTCGTACGTCTCGACAATCCGTTCCATCGCCTCGCGAAGCCGGTCGGCGCGGACGTGCTCCGGGATCCGCTCCGCGTTCTCGATCAACCACCGGCCCGAGCCGAGCAAGAGTGGCTCGGCCTCAGCGAGCTTGGCGATGGGCGCCGACGCGTCCGACGCGAGCAGCGCGGTGCTCTGGCCGGCAATTGCCCCGCCGAGCATGCTCCTGGTGTTCGCGACCAGCCAGTAGTCCGGCGAATCGGGAGGCAGCGCCCTTTCGCGGATCGCCAGGCACTCCTGCAAGACCGGCTCGGCTTCGGTGTGCTTCCCCTGGGTGATCAGGAACCGCCCGAGGTTCATGAGTGCCCTTGCGAGGGGAGCCTCGTCCGTCGGCGGTTGGCGTTCGCCAAGCGATCTCCGGGTCGAGTCCACCGCCCCGCGGTACACGGCCTCTGCCGCGTCGTAGTCGCCTTTTAGGCAGAGCAACTCCCCCAGCGAACTCCCCGTGGACACGGTGTACTGGTGGTCGGCGCCAAACACCTTGTGGCAGATGGCCAGGAGCTCCTTCAGCCGTGCTTCGGCCGCGATCGCGTTGCCTGTCTGGAGGTACAGGCGAGAGAGGTTGTTCAGGGTGTGCGCGACGTGCCGGTTCTCGTCTCCGAGCAGCTTTCGCTGCATCTCGAGCGCTTCGAGAAACAACTCTTCGGCCTCCGCGCAGCCGCCCCTTTCCTGGAGCAGCATCCCGAGGTCGTTGAGGGTGAGGGAGAGCTCCGGATCTCCGCTCCACCGAGCTCGTCGCATTTCGATGACTTCACGCAGCAGCCTCTCGGAGGACTCCGGGTCGCTCTCCCACAGCATGAGCGCCATGTCGTTGCGGATTCTGGGTTCCAGCGGGTTCTTCTCGCCGTAGACCTCGTGGAGAATCGCGAGCGCTTCGGTGTACAGCGCCTCGGCGGCGGTAATGTCCCCTCGGCTCGCCAAGGTCGCGGCGAGGTCGGCCATGCTCTCGGCGGTGTAGGGGTCTCGGTCGCCTAACAGCTCGCGGCGGATGGCGAGCGCACGCCTGTTCAGCTGCTCCGCTTCGGCCGGGTCAGGAGTTACGCGGGCGAGATACGCGAGAGCCGTCGCGAGGTGCTCGCACTTCTCCCCGTGCACTCGTGGGTATATGTCGATAGCTCGACGAAACAAGGGTTCGGCGGCGCCGTAGTTCCCCTCGCCATGGTGCAGCTCTCCGAGGTCCTGCAGGCTGTAGGCAACCAGCTCGTGGACCTCACCGAGCTCGCGCTCTCGGATTGCCAACGCCTCCTTCAGATGGGCCTCGCCGGCGGAGTGGAGAGCCAACTTCCCGTACGTAGTCCCGATAGCGGAATGGACCTGGGCCCGCACCAGCGGCTGGTCGGCGAACTGTTCCTCCAGTGCTTCGGCGGCCCTGGCCAGCACGAACTCGGCAACGACGCCCCGGGCGACGTCCCCCAGCTTCGCCGCACCGACGACTTCGTCGAACACCGCGAGAGCGGCCTCGATCTCCTCCGGCGTGCGCTTGCGGCGCTCGGCCGCGTCCCCGACGTATTGACGGGCCAATCCCTCCTGTACTTGTTCGCGGACGCGGTCCTTGATGCCTTGTCCCATGCCCAGGATGTCGATCCCGCGCAGCATTGACGCGTGGAATTCCGAGACCTGCTGTGTCTGCTCCCGTGCCTTCTCCGCCTCGACGCGGCGCCGTTCGGCTCGCACCAGCCCCAGCGTGGTCCCGACCACGCCGCCCGCGAGCGAGAGCACCACGAACGCTGACGCCGTCGCCCCCACCCTGTGCCGGCGCACGAACTTGCGCACCCTGTACGCCCTGCTCGGGGGGGCGGCCAGGACCGCCTCTCCCGCGAGGTGCCGTTCGACGTCCGCCGCGAAGTCGGTCGCCGTCTGGTACCGGCGCGTGCGGTCCTTCTCCAGCGCCTTCATGACGATCCAGTCCAGATCGCCGCGGATCAGGGCCGAGAGCCGACCCGGATCGGTCTGCCGCTGCGCGGCCAGTTCGCTCTGGTTCGCTCTCGAGGTCGAGATCCGTGTGCTCGGCTTCTCCGGCTCGACCTCGCGGATGATCCTCTGGATCTCCGCAAGCCCGGCCGCCATGAGCGACTTGGTGTCGAAGGGCGTCGTGCCGGTGAGCAGCTCGTAGAGCAGCACGCCGAGCGAGTAGACGTCGCTCCGGGTGTCGATATCGACGCCGGACACCTGCGCCTGCTCGGGGCTCATGTAGGCCGGCGTGCCGAGGAGGGCGCGCAGCTCCGTGAAGAGCGTCTTCTCGGTGAGCCTGGTCTCGATCGCCTTGGCGATGCCGAAGTCGATCACTTTCGGGACCGGCTTGCCGTCGGCCACCGTGACCAGGACGTTGGCGGGCTTGAGGTCGCGGTGGATCACGCCCTTCTGGTGGGCGTGCTGCACGGCGTGACACACCTGCGTGAACAGCCGGAGACGCTCGGCCGTCGTCAGTGCGTTGCGATCGCAATACACGGTGATCGGATCGCCCCGGACCAGCTCCATCACGAAGTACGGCCGCCCCGAGCCCGTCGCCCCCGCGTCGAGCACGCGGGCGATGCCGGGGTGATCCATCATGGCCAGCGCCTGACGCTCGGCCTCGAAGCGGGCGATGACCTGCCTCGTGTCCATCCCCGCCTTGATGATCTTCAACGCCACGCGCCGGCGCACGGGCTGCTCCTGCTCGGCCATGAAGACCGTGCCGAAGCCGCCCTCGCCGACCTGCTCCAGCAGCTTGTAAGGGCCGATCCAGCTCCCCGCCGACTCGGTGATCGCGCCCGGGGCTGTGTCGATGAACCACCGCGACCCCGTGTGCGCCGCCGTCGGCTCGCTCAGGAACGCATCGTCCCGTTCCGCGGCGGCGAGCAGCGCGTCGACCCGATCGCGAAGCTCCGTGTCTGACCCGCACTCCCGGGCGAGATACGCGCGCCGCTCGGCCTCCGGCAGATCGAGCGCGCCCTCGAACACCTCACGCACTCTGGCGAGCGGAATCTCGGTCATCGGGCCCGCCCCGCGGGTCAGCCCCGCTCGATCTCGTCCTTCAGCCATGCACGTGCGAACGCCCATGTGCGCTTCACCGTCGGCGCGGAGACGCCCAGCGCCGCCGCCGTCTCCTCCACCGTCAGGCCCGCGAAGAACCTCAGCCGGACGACCGTCGCGGCGTGCGGGTCCGCCTTCTCCAAGCGAGAGATCGTCTCGTCGAGGATCAGGAATCCGTCGGATTGCTCCGCGGTGTCGAGGGCCGGCAGCGAGCTGAGATCCAGGGCCGCACGTTTGTGCCTGCCCCCGCGCTTGGCGCCGGACCTCGCGCGGGCGCGCTCCACGAGCAGCCGGCGCATGGCCTCCGCCGCGGCGGCGTAGAAGTGGGCCCGGCCCTCCCAGGGCACACGGCGGGGCCCGATCAGCCGGAGGTAGGCCTCGTGGACGAGCGCCGTGGCAGAGAGCGTGTGCCCCGCCCCGCCCTTGGGCTCCGCGGCCATCTGCCGGTGCGCCGCGAGGCGCAGCTGCTCGTACACGAGAGGCAGGAGCTCCTCGGCCGCCCGCCCGTCGCCCGAGGCGGCGGCGCCGAGCAGTGTCGTCGCATCGCGGGATGGCGCCGCGTCGACCATCCCGGCCAGTATACCTGGTCCCCCCAGGTTTCCCTCGCCTCCCTTCCGGCCAGATCCCGTCGGGCTCGGCGCGGCCTCTTCCGGGACACCCCTCGCCGAACCGTTCCGGCCTTCCCTATGTCGGGTCGGCACCGATGATGGCCACGAGTTCTGCCCGGTCCGCCGCCCGCCCCGACTCGTTGCTCTCGGCCTCAATGGACGTGTGCGGCTCGGGGTAGCACCCGAGGCGCCAGCCGAGGGCTCGCCGGAAGACCTGCTCCGCGTGATCGCGACCGGGCGCGCAGGCCGCGGCGGCGCCCTCGGAGACCAGCCGACGCAGCTCGTCGGTGTAGAGCCGAGCGAGCGCAACCGAGCCGTGGATGCTGTCGTCGGCGTCGAGCACCAGCCGCTCGGCCTCGTCGAAGCGCCCGGCGCGCACGAGCGGCAGGGCCGCGGCGAGCGCCGGGGCACGCTTCGTGGCGAGCAGCTCGAGCCAGATCTTGGTGGGGTCGCGTGGCATGGGCGGCGTGGGCGGGTGAGACGGGCGCGTGATGCCGGAGCGAGCGCGCTAGATGAGCTTGCCGGCGAGCCAGGCGACGGGCGGCAGGAGCATGCCGATCAGGA
>CAYTAH010000090.1:0-5457 GCA_964435785.1 uncultured Phycisphaeraceae bacterium
GTGGCACCCAACGCGAGGGCGAGGTTGTCGTTGTGGGCGGCCAGCCGGGCCTCGGCTTCGTTGCGATCGAGCGAGAGGTGGTGCATGAGGATGGCGGTCTTGACGCGCCCGCCCGCGGCCTCGATGAGGGCGAAGGCCTCGTCGCGGGAGATGCCGGTGAGGGTGGCGACGATGCGGGCGGCGCGGTCGCGGAGCTTGTCGTTGGTGGCGCGGAGGTCCACCATCAGGTTCTCGTAGACGCGCCCGGTGCGGACCATGAGCGTGGTGGAGATGGTGTTGAGGGCGAGCTTGGTGGCGGTGCCGGCCTTCATGCGTGTCGAGCCGGTGAGCACCTCGGGGCCGGTGGGGAGCACGATGAGGTGGTCGGCGTGCGCGGGCTTCTCGTACGGCGAGCAGGTGAGGAAGGCGGTGAGGCAGGCGGGGGCGAGGTGTTTCGCGATGGCGAAGGCGCCGAGGACGTAGGGCGTGGTCGCGCCCGCGGCGATGCCGAGGAGCGTGTCGGCGTCGTCGAGCTTGAGGCGCTGGAGGTCCGCGAGCGAGCCGCGGGGGTCGTCCTCCAGGCCCTCGGACGAGCGGCGGAGGGCCGCGTCGCCCCCGGCGATGATGCCGACGATGCGCCCGTGCTCGAGCTGGAAGGTGGGCGGGGCCTCCGACGCGTCCAGCACGCCGAGACGGCCGGACGTGCCGGCGCCGAGATAGACGAGGCGGCCGCCGGCGGTGAAGCGGGGGATGAGGGCGTCGATGAAGGCGGCGAGCGCGGGCGCGGCGTGCTCGAGGGCGGCGAGCACGGCGGCGTCTTCCCGGCGGATCAGGTCGACGCAGTCGCGCGTGGAGAGCGAGTGGAGGTTCATCGAGCGCGGGTTGCGCTGCTCGGTGGTGATGTGGGAACGGTCGGGGGGAGGCATGAGGGGGTGAGGGGGTGAGGGGGTGAGGGGGTGAGTGGGTGAGGGAGGATGTTACAAAGCGCGGAGCTCGTCGAGCAGTTTCTGGTCGTGGGCGAGGGAGTCTTCGAGGCCGCGCCCGGGGCGGGAGCGGGCGAGCCAGAGGGGCTCGTGCGAGGCCATGATGTGCTGGAGGTCGACGATCAGCGGCGTGAACGCGCGCGGCGAGTCGAAGACGGGTGTCTTTGACGCGGTCATTCGCTCGAGCCGCGCCAGCCGCCGTGCGACGGCGCGGATGCAGGCGAAGGCGGCGCGGCTCCAGGTGTGCTGCAGCTCGGCGTGGATCTGAGGCGAAACCCCGGCGGGGATGCGGTCTCGCAGGGCGGGGAGGTGGTTCATGACGGCGACCCATTGCTCGAGCTCGGCCGCGAGGGTGGGGGGGTCGTCGGGGTCGAGGCCGATGGCCGTCGAGCCGAAGGGCTCGGCGAGGTCGGCGAACATCGCGGAGGCGTTCTTGACCGGCTGCCCCCGCCCCTCGAACCAGTCTCGTCCGCAGCGGGCGCGGAGGGGGAGGTCGATGTCTCCGATCTCGTCGAGCCAGGAGGCGATCGAGAGCGAGCGATCGCCGAAGCAGTGGAGCGAGATCGCGCGAGGGTCGGGGTCGCCGGGGCGCCCGGCGTTCCAGGCGCGGTCCGCGGCCTCGGCGATCGCGACCAGCGCCACGGGCCAGACCTGCTGGTGCCCCGCGTCGCCCCAGTCGGTGACCATGTAGCCGGGGAGGTTGTGCTTGGCGGCCGCGGTGGCGGCGGCGAGCAGGTTGGCGCGGCGGGTGCTCGTGCGCCCGGTGATGGAGCGCCACGAGCTCGTGCCCGGGCAGACCCACGCGGTCTTGCCGGCGGAGCGGAGCGTCTCGCACCAGCGGTCGAAGTCGGCGTCGGCCTCGTAGCCCCAGGCGAGGGCGATCGCGTCGTCGGCGATGCGGTGGGCGCTCTCGGGGTGCGAGAGCGCGACGTCGGCCCAGAACATCGGGCGCATGCCGTGCTCGCGCACGATGCCGAACACCTGATCGACGAAGTCGAAGTAGACGTCGGCCTTGCCGCGCTGCTCGACATCTCGCCGCGAGCGGCCCTGGCCGACGTCGTAGGTCTCGTCGCACCCGACATTCACCAGGGGCGAACCGAAGTGGGGGAGCAGTTGGCCGAGCAGGTCGCGCACGAGCGCGATCGAGCCGGGGTCGGAGGGGCAGAGGCTGAAGGGGCCGGAGCGCTTGAAGCGGTCGAACGTCCACTCGCCGTGCGTCTCGGCGAGGTCGGCGTAGCGCGGGGGCCTCAGCCAGTGCGAGAGGTGGCCGAAGCAGTTCTGGTTGGCGGCGAGCTCGATGCCCGACGCCTCGCACCACGCGCGGATCTGCGCGAGCTCGTCGGGCGTGATGGGGTTCCAGCCCTGCCAGACCTCCTCGTGACCGGCGTAGGCGAAGGTGTGCTCGGTGTAGAGCTGGAGGTGGTTGAGCTTCAGGCCTGCGAGCTCGGGGATGAGCCGGGCGAACTCGGCCATGGTGGGGATGCGGTCGCGGGAGATGTCGAGCATGAGGCCGCGGGTCTCGATCGCCGGATAGTCGAGGATCTCAAGCGTCGGGATGGCGTCGCCGTACTGGGCGCGGAGCTGGGCGAGCGTGGCGAGGGCGTAGCGCAGGCCGGCGTCGGACCTGACGCCGATGCGCAGGCGCGGCGCCTCGGCGGCGATCGCCAGCCGGTAGCCCTGCGGGTAAGGGAGCGAATCGTCGCGAGTGATCTCGAAAGGCGATTCGGGCTCGAGCGGGTGCGCAGCGGCGAGATCGAAGGTGATATGCGCGGGGCGCGGGACCAGGAGGGGCGGGAGAGAGGCGGGGTTGGGGGTCACTCGTGAGACCCCGGAGAGGCGTGGCCCTCGCTCGCGCTTCGGGCTCGTTGACCCTCGCTTGCGCGTCGGGCTCCAGTGGGCGAGCCGAGCTGGCAGACCGCGAAGGCGATCACGGCGGCGATGACGAACCGCCACGGCCAGGCGAGGGTCATCTCCGCGCCCGTGAGGCGCGGCCAGATCCCGGGCTGCTGGGCGGTGACGGCGATGATGCCGACGGCGAAGGCGGCCAGGGCGCTGGCCGTGTTGCCCCGGCGCGTGAGGATCGCCGAGAGAAAGACGCCGACGAGGCCGGCGTAGGCGAAGGTCATGACGCTGAGCGCGAAGTCGAGCAGCGAGCCGCTCTCGGAGCGCTCCCACGCGATGGAGAGGCAGCCGACGGCGCCGACGGCCAGGCCCCAGAAGGCGACCGCGGCGCGCCCGGCGTTGAGGTAGTGCCGATCGGATCGGCCGGGGGCGGCGGGCTTGTAGAAATCCTCGACGAGCGTGGCGCTCATCGCGTTGAGCGTGGAGTTCACGCTGGAGAGGCCCGCGGCGAAGAGGCCGGCGATCATCAGGCCGGAGAGGCCCGCGGGGATCTCGCGCAGGATGAAGCTGAGGAAGATCTTGCGGGAGTCGTAGACCTCGTAGCCGGGGGCCGCCTCGCCCATGATGTCCGGCCGCTGATAGAAGACGAAGAGGAGCAGCCCGATGAAGAGGAAGAGCGCGGCGACCGGGATGCCGAGCACGATGCCGAGGATCGCCGAGCGGCTGCCGGCGATGCTGTTGCGGCAGGTGAGCATCCGCTGCACCATGTCCTGGTCGGTGCCGTAGGAGGCGATCCCCATCAGCGTGAAGGCGACCAGGGCGGTCCAGAGCGTGAAGGAGCGCGTGGGGTCGAGCGAGAGGTCGAAGAGCGTCAGCTTCGACTCGTGCGGCATTGCGCCGAGCTTGGCCTGCTCCGCCGCCGCCGGCGGGCCGACGCGCAGCTCGTGCAGGATCTCGGGGAGGCCGAGGGGGATGCGGTCGAGGAGCAGCCAGAGGGCGGCGAGCGCGGCCGCGACGAAGACGGCGGTCTGGACGACGTCGGTCCAGATGACGGTGCCGATGCCCCCGACGAGCGTGTAAAGGACGCCGACGGCGGTGAGCACGAGCACGGCGGTGGCGACGTGGCCCGGGTCGAGGTCGCCCCAGATGATGAGCGAGGCGGGCAGGGCGCCGATGTAGCCGCGGGCGCCGATGGCGAGGGTGCGCCCGAGCATGTACATGAGGCCGGCCGCACGGCGGGTGGTGGGGCCGAAGCGCTCGTCGAGCAGCTCGTAGACGGTGGTGACGTTTCTGCGGTAGCAGGCGGGCACGATGAAGAGCGCGACGAAGACGATCGCGATCAGCCCGCCGAGGTTGGTCGAGAGGTAGGCGAGGTTGGAGCCGTAGCTGGTTTGGGGGCCGCCGATGAACGTCGCGGCTGAGAGGGCGGTCGCGAGGATGGAGACCGCGACGGCCCACGCGGGCATGCGCCGGCCGGCGAGGAAGTAGTCGGTCGTGTCGCGCTGGCGCCGGGTGAAGGCGACGCCGGTGACGACCAGGAGCAGGAGGTAGCCGGCGAGGACGCCCCAGTCGAGGGTGGTGAAGTGGCCGGTCGGGGCTGCGTCCTGCATGGGCGGAGGGTACAGGCTCCGGCCCGGCCCCGCCCGGCGCCCGGCCCCATACGCTCAGGCATGACGCAGACGCACGCGCGGGCCGTCATCCTCTCCATCGGCGACGAGCTGGTCCTCGGGCAGTCGCTCGACACCAACTCCCGGTGGCTCTCCGAGCGGCTGCTGGACCGAGGCGTTCTGCCGCTGCGCCATGTCACCGTGGCGGACGACGTCGGGGCCATCGCGGCCGAGCTTGCGCGGGCTGCGGGCGAGACGGAGCTCGTGGTCGTCACCGGCGGCCTGGGCCCGACGCTCGACGATCTCACGCGCGAGGCGCTCGCCAGGGCGATGGGCGAGGGGCTGGTCGAGGACGGCGAGGCGATGGCGCAGATCGAGGCGTGGTACGGCTCGAGGGGGAGGCGCATGCCGGAGACCAACCGGGTGCAGGCGCTGCGTCCGCGCGGCGCGGCGTGCCTCGAGAACACGGAGGGCACGGCGCCGGGGCTGCGGGGCTTGGTCGGAGAGTGCGATGTGTTCTGCCTGCCGGGGCCGCCGCGCGAGATGCGCCCGATGTTCGAGCGGTTCGTCGTGCCGGCGCTGCGTCCGGCGCGGGTGGTGCGCACGCGTCTGCTCCGGACGTTCGGGCTGGGCGAGTCGCGCGTGGCGGAGCTGCTCGGCGACATGATGGATCGGGGGCGGATGCCGCTGGTGGGCACGACCGCGAGCGCGGGCGTGGTGACGGTGCGGATTCGCTGGGAGTCGGACGCCGGGGGAGCCGGTGCGAGCGACGGCGCGCCCGAGCTCGACGAGACCGAGCGCCTCGTCCGGCGCGCGCTCGGCGCGGCCGTGGTCACGCCCGAAGGCGGCGATGGCGAGCGCGAGCTGCCGGAGATCGTGCTCGACCTGCTCACGTCGCGCGGCGAGCGCCTGGCGGTCGCGGAGAGCTGCACCGGGGGCCTGCTCGGCTCGATCATCACGGAGATCGCGGGCTCGTCCGGCGCGTTCGACGGTGGCTGGATCACCTACACCAACGCGATGAAGGCCGCGGAGATCGGCGTGCCGGA
>CAYTAH010000091.1:0-5358 GCA_964435785.1 uncultured Phycisphaeraceae bacterium
TGGCTCGCCGAGTTCAAGCTCTTCACCTTCATCGCCGGCTGCGCGCTCGTCGTGCTCGTCGAGCACTGGGGCATCGTCAAGCTCGGCTGGATCGCCGGCGGCTGAGCGTGCCACGCCGGCGGCGCGCGCCCGAATCGCCGCTCCTACCGCGCGGTTCCCATCCACGTGACCCGCGCCGCGACCACCTCGGTCCTGCCGTTGCCGACGATGAGCGTGTGCGCCAGCCGCAGCGGCTCTGCCCGGAGCCCCATCGCGTTCAGCCGCTCGAGCAGCGCCGACGGGACCGCCTCCGCCCCCGCGGGCGCGGGGCAGATGATCGTCCACGCCTCACCGCTCTCCTTCACGATCTCGACGAGCTTCCTCAGCGGCGGGCGCGCCCCGAGCGGGTGTCCACCAGGATCCAGCGCCGCGAACGCGGGCACCTCCGCGCCCAGGTAGAAGTCGATTGCAGGGTGCCACACATCGAGCGCTGCCACGCGCGTCGCGCCCGCCGCCGTGAGCAGGTCGCGCGAGAATGCCCGCGGCGAGCGCTCGGGGTTCAGCGCCTCGCGCCCGTAGCCGTACCAGAGCCCCTGGCCGACGGCCAGGAGCGCGACCACCGCCGCGAACACCCGCGCGAGCCCGCGCCCCCGCGGCAGGTCGCGGATCGCCGACGCGGCCCAAGCGCCCCCGAGCAGGGCGATGCCCGGCCATATCGGCGTGAGGTAGCGGGGCACACCCTTTCCCAGCAGGCTGAAGGCGATCAGCCCGAGCAGGCACCACGCCACCACGGTCGTCATGCCCGGCGACAGCCGCGGCTTGTCCTTGATCAGCCACACCAGCGCGATGACCGCGGCGATCGAGCCGAGGCCGACGCCGTACGCCGCGGCCTCGAGGTTGTTCAGCGGCGATTCGAGCACTAGAAGCCTGAGGTTGTCGTCGGCCTCGGTGCGCACGGCGGACGCCACCGCCTCCGGTCCGATGCGGAGGGCGACGGCCTTGGACCAGAGCCACAGCGCCAGTGCGCCGGCGAGCAGCACCACGATCGGGTGCGTGCGCGCGAGGGCGCGGACGAAGCCGGCGAAGCGCTCGGGATCGACGAGCCTGGCGACGAGCCACGCGAGGTACGCGAACGCCGCGGAGATCAGCGCGAGACCCACCGCCTCGCTCGCCGAGCCGACCCGCCGGGCGAGGAGCGCCCCGCCCGCGACCAGCGCGAGGAGCGCGGCGACTCGGGCGAGCCGGTCCCGCGCGGGGGTCGAGGGGCGCGACGCGTGCCAGAAGGCGATGCCGCCGTAGGCGGCGATGGCGATGGTGAGCAGCGCGGGCGGCCCTTTGACCAGGGCCGCGAAGGCCGCGCACGCGCAGGCGAGGATCACCGCGCCCCACCGGGTCGGCCGGCCTGCGCGCTGCGCCCGCCACGCCGCGTCGACCGCGCCCGCGGCGATGACGGTGGGGGGGATAAGGAGGATGTCGAGCTCGCCGATGCGCCCGGACCGGACGGCGAGGATGCCCGTGGCGAGGAACGCGGCGGCCCAGAAAGCCGCGTGCTCGTGCCAGTGGGCGTGGCGGGGAGAAGCCGCGAGCGCTGAGTCCTCGGGCGCGAGCAGGCGGCGCGCGACGAGGTAGGTCGCGATCACGCCGACCGCCCCGGCGAGCGCGACGGTGAATCGCAGGTGCCACTCGCCCGGCGCCGTGCCGGTAAGGCGAGCCAGCGCGAGCTGGCACCAGTAGATGACCGGCGGCTTTGCGAGGTAGGGTTCGCCGTGCACGGTCGGCACGATCCACTCGCCGCGTGCCCACATGTCGCGGGCGACCAGGGCGCGCTGGGCTTCCTGCCAGTTCGTCAGCCCGTGCGTGGTGAGGCCAACGAAGTACGCCACCGCGCAGAGCGCGAGCAGGATGAGCAGGTCGGTGCGTGTGGAGCGGGGTGCGAGCACGGTTGATGCCGGGATTGGGGGTGCGAGTCTAGCAGGCCGCGCACCCGAACGCGCGCCACGGAGCGGCCTCGTGCGCTCCCGGAGGGCTCTGCGCTCCTGGGCGTGGGCGGCGGTTACACTTGGGCCTCATGATCGCCGCCATGCTCTCGCTGCTCTTGACCGCGCCCGCCGAAACGGTCCGCATCGACCTGGATGCGGACGTGGCCCGGCAGGTCGTCGTGGACAGGGAACCGGGCGTCTACCTCGGCCACGTTTCGACCGTGCTGCTCCCGGACGGGCGCACGATCCTCGCGGCCTACCCGAAGGGCCACGGGGCGGGGCCGATCGTCCTGAAGCGCAGCGAGGACGGGGGGCTCAACTGGTCGGAGCGGCTGCCCACGCCCGCCTCGTGGGAGACGAGCAAGGAGACGCCGACGCTCTTCCGGATGGGCGGCGACTCGCTGATCCTCTTCTCGGGGCTGCACCCGATCCGAGCGGCCCGATCGGACGACAGCGGGCGGACCTGGAGCGAGCTTGCGCCCATCGGAGAGTTCGGCGGCATCGTGGCCATGGGCGGCGTGGCCGATCTGGGTGGGGGCCGATTCGCCGCGTTCTTCCACGACGACGGGCGGTTCTTCGGATCGGAGGGTCGGGCGACGGGCACGTTCACGCTCTACCAGACCGACTCGGCGGACGCGGGCGCGACGTGGTCTTCGCCGCGGGCGCTCTGGAGCGGGTCGGACGTGCACCTGTGCGAGCCGGGGGTGGTCGTCTCGCCGGACGGCGGCACGCTCGCGCTGCTGCTGCGCGAGAACCGGCGCGTGGCGGGCTCGCACGTGATGTTCAGCCGCGACGGGGCGGAGACGTGGTCCGCGCCGCGCGAGCTGCCGGCGGCGCTCACCGGCGACCGGCACATCGCGGCGTACGGGGCGGGCGGGCGGCTGGTCGTGACCTTCCGGTCCATGGCCAGGGACGACCCGTGGCGTGGCGACTGGGTGGCGTGGGTCGGGACGTGGGAGCAGATCGAGACAGAGCCGGGCGCGAGCGATGGGCGCGCGTACCTCGTGCGCCTTAAGGACAATCTCACCGCATGGGACTGCGGCTACGCGGGCCTCGAATCGCTCGCAGACGGCACGCTCGTGGCGACGACTTACGGCACGTGGGCGGAGGGGGAGACACCCTCGATCCTCTGCGTGCGCTTCACGGTCGACGAGCTGGATCGGCTGGCGGTGAAATCGGCGCGCGAGACCGAAGTGAAAGCTCGGTGACGACGCCGCCGACGCCGGATGAGACGAAACAGGGCGCCCTCGCTCGTCGGGCGCCCCGGGATCGCGCATCCGGCGCTTCGCGTCGCGCAGTCAGGATTTGAGCCGCGCTCACCGCTTCGGCGGCTGTTGCCCCGGCTTGCCGGGCTGCTGGGGCTGCTGCCCCGGCTTGGCCTGCTGCGGCTGGGGCTTGCCCGGCTGCGGCGGGGTCGCGGGCTTGGCGGCCTGCGGCGTGGTGGGCTTCTGCGGGTTGGTGGGGGTTGCCATGACAAGGACTCCATCGAGTTCCGCCGCGGGACCGGCCCCGCGGAGCGGAGCAGCCTCGCGCCGCACGCGCACGCGGCGTGCCGGCGCGGCCGGTGTCGGCGTTGTGCGTTGCTTGGGGTGGCGTGTCGGCCAACGACGATCGCGCGATCGAATCGATCGGTCACGCGTGCTCGCTCGCTTATTGAAGGAAGTTCGCCGCCGGCCGCGGGCTGCTGTATGTCGCCCGTTCGCCCTCGACTTTCCCTTGGAGCCGGTGTTGGCGTGGATCGCGGCCGGGCAGACACGCCCGGACCGGCGCACGCCGGCTCCGAACGATGATGCTACGTTGCGAGCCCGATGAGTCAAGCGGGGCGGAGCGGCCCTCGCTGTGGATCTTTTCAGCGCGGCAGCTTCAGCATCGCGCCGGGGCCGATGCGCAGCTCTTCGATGTGGCCTGTGATGGTTCGTCCGTGGTGGGTGAGCAGCGCGTGCGCGTGGAGCGACGTGCCGTGGTGCGTCATGACGCCCGCGGCGTCGGGGGCGTAGAAGCCCACGATGATGGCGTCGTCGGGGCGTTCGACGCGCAGAGTCCAGGGCTCGGCGCCGATCGTCGCCGGGTCGGTGGCGATGGGGCAGAAGCCGTTGATGACGTGCATGGCGAGCGATTCGACGCCGGCGCGGATGACGAAGGGGAAGGGCTTGCCGGTATCGACGCCGCGGGCGTGGGCCGCGCGGTCGATGCGAGCTTCGAGCTCGTCGCCCTCGAGTGGGTGTGTCGTCTCCAGCGGCGCCTCGCTCCAGCTGGGGACTCTCGCGAGGGTGAGCAGCGCCGCGCTGTCGCCGGGAGCGGGTCGGGGGCCGGTGACGGTGAGTCCCGCATCGCGTACGCGCGAGATCCAGATCTGCCCGTCGAGGATCGTGATCTCGCCGTCAAGCCCGGCCATGGCGCCGACGCCCACCGCATCGGGGCCGAGGGCGGGGTCGTCGAGGGCGATGCGGGCTTCGGATTTGCCTTCGCGGAGCACCTCGCGCATCGCCCCGTGCTGCTCGACGGCGATCGCGCGCGGCGCGCCGGGCGGGAGCCACCCGACCGCGTCGGCGGGCGCGAGGAGGACGGTCCCGTGGCGCGGGGCGGCGACGGGCATACGGATCTCGTCCGATCGGTCGGTCCACACGAGGAGATCGGGGCTGGTCGCGAGGCAGTAGGGGTGGGGCCCGCCGGGTGCGTCCCAGTAGAGCCGCCACAGGGCGCCGGCGCGGAGGAGCGTCGGCCCCTCGGCCATGTGGTTGACGATGGGTGTGCCGGCGCCGGCGACGGGCATGCCGAGCGCAGGCGAGTAGGGTCCTTCCATGCGATCGGCGAAGGCGAGGCGCAGGTTCTTGCCCGCTTGCTCCGGGCCCATCTCGTTCTTGACGACCATGACGAACCGGTCGTCGGCGGGGTCGTCGGTGGCGCGATCGTCGCGGGCGATGAAGGCGTCGATAACGCCGTGCTCGGGATCGGGAGAGTAGAAGAACGCCGGTGGTGTGAAGGTCTCGAAGTCGGTCGTCCGGGACGCATAGATGCGGTGGTCGTAGCCGTGGGGGTCTTCGGTCCCGTCGCCGTCCCCGAGCTCATCGAGCGTGGTGCTGCTCCAGAGAATGAGGTACTCGGCGCGGCCGTCGTCGTAGTGCAGCTCCGGCGCCCAGGTGTTCCGCACGCGGGCATCGTCCGGCCAGAGCGCGACCCGGCGCGGCTCCGACCACTCCACGAGGTCGCGGCTGCTGGCATATCCGATGGAGCGAGTCTCCCACCCGGTGGTCCAGACCAGGTGAAAGAGCCCGTCGCGGTAGAGGATCGACGGGTCGCGCACGAGGTTCCCGCCGGGCCAGTCGGGGGCGGGCAGCACCGGCTCGCCCCCGTTGACAGACTCGAAACGGAGTCCGTCGTCGCTGATTGCGAGGTAGAG
>CAYTAH010000092.1:0-2919 GCA_964435785.1 uncultured Phycisphaeraceae bacterium
GCTCATGTGATCTGCCTTTCGACTTCGTGCGGTCATCTATCCGCAGACGCCTCGCTCCGGCCGCCGCCCCGGGTGACGGGTGCTCCATTGGGGCAGCTATTCCAGCCGGGGCGCTCGCGACGGCTTCTTGATCACCCTCAAGCGAACAAGGAACTCACTCGCCTCCGCGATCTCCCGTCGCGTGAAGCGGCGAAGGCACTCTGGCCGTTCGGTACCTCCCCTCAGGTCGAGCGGATAGGGCGATGGACGTCCGCGCTGCTCCATCCAGACCTTGACGGCCGCCCACAGCACGGCGTCTGCCGCCTGAATCAGACGTTCGTGATCGAATTGCTCCTTGGCGCCTGCCATCGGGAGGTCTCCTTGCATTCGTGTGTCATGGGCGGGTCCGTCGCGTACTGCGGCCGGGCGCAGGCCTCGTCGAAGCCGATTGGACAGCGTGCGAGCGCGGGAGGGCGCCCGGGAATGCTGAGCGCGATGGTGGGAGAGCACCATACAGGCGGCGTGGCCCGTCGACTCAGCCCTCATGACGTGGTTCCCTCGTGGTGTTGATCCGGACCCGCTTTCAGATGTTTGTGCAGATACCGCTCGGGGTCGGCCTCAAACGCCTCGCGGCATGCGGGGGCGCAGAAGTAGTACACCCGATGCTTGTAGACTGCTTCCTCGGGTGCGGACTCCAGGCTGAGAAGCATCCCGCACACGGGGTCCACGTACGTGGGTTTGCCGTTTGCGTGTTTCATAGAGACTCCTTTGTCTGTGTGGTGACGTGCTTGCCGTTGCTTGGAGCCGACCGCGGCTCCCGGCCCGAGAGACGGTCGCAGAGGACCTCCGCGTCGGGACGCGCGACGACGGTGACTGCGCGCCGCGGCGTCACGCGCCCGAATGCGAGCACGGTCATGTCGTCGAGTGCCGGAGCGCCTCCGCGATGATGATTCGCCGCCTCGATCAGGCGGCGGGCGAGTTCCCCCGCGTCCGATCCCCTCCACGCGCGGACGAGCGATATGATGGCCGTCCGGCCCAGTTGTCTCCCCTCGGTGTTCATGGCCTCCCTGATCCCGTCCGAGAGCAGCACGAGCGTGTCGCCGCGATCCAGGCGGAACTCGGCGTCGTCGAACTGGGCTTCCTCGTCCAGACCCAGGACCATCCCAGTTGAGCGGATCTCCTCACAGTCGCCGCCGGCATGGCGTAGATAGCCCATCTCGTGTCCGGCGCTGGCGTACACGGCGTGCCCGGAGTCGGCGGAGATCCTGACCAGGACGACGGAGGCGAAATCCTCTGGGAGGCTCGTCCGGCAAAAGAGGCGGTTGATCGTCGCCAGCATGGCGCCCGGGGACGGCTCGTCCAGGTCCGTTGCCAGCAGGAGCGCCTTGAGCACCGCCGATCCCATCGCCGCGTGGATGCCGTGCCCGACCACGTCCGCGACACAGAGCAGGGTGTCGCCGTTGGGGCAGGCAAGGACATCGACGAAGTCGCCGGCGATCTCGTCGGCGGGGTGGTACTCGATAGCGACGCTCACTTCGGCCCCCGCCCGCGCGACAGGGATGAGGTGCGACTGCAGGCGACGGGCCCGCTCGAGTTGGGCCGTGCGGTCGCTGTCACGCCGTGCCAGCTCGGCACTCATCCTCGTGATCTCCTGTCCAAGCTCGGCGAGTTCGGCGTTGGCGTGGATGTCGGCGGGGGTGCCGAGCCGCCCCCGGCCGATCGCACGCACCGACCTGACGAGCCTCTCGAGTGGACGACTGACCAGGTGGAGGAGGACGGCGTTGAGCGCCGCGGCGCCGATCACCCCGGCGAGGCCGAGCGCCAACGCCTTTCTCAGGCCCTCGGTGCGGGCTTGGGAGATGAGCGGAGCGCGTCGCTCCACGATCCGGATGTTCAGCCCCCCCAATGTCGCGGAGCCCGCGATGGCGTCGTTCTGCGCGGGGGCTTGGTGTGCGTGGTGTGCGGTTGACAGCAGCTTGTCCCCCACCCGGACCTCGATGGTGTGGCCGGGCGATTCGCCTGCGTCCATGGCGGCGCAGACGCGCTCGATGTGACGCAGGACAGCCTGGTCCCCCTGAGTAACGAGCGAGTCCACGGCCTGTGCGAGCGTTCGGGCCTCGTCTCCGAGGGCGAGGGACTTGGCTGCGAGCCGGCCACGCAGGTCATGGCGGTAGTCGGCGTAGAGGAATCCGGCGAGCACGAGGCCGACGGACAGATTGAAGGTGAGGAGAAGCTGCGTCCGGAGCCGCGCCCGCCGGAACCGTCCCCATAGCCCGGGCGAGGGAGATCGTGCGCCCGTCGCCGCAACGCCGCCGAGCGCGCCGTCCGCGCCCCGCGCGTCTCGTTCGTCGGGCAAGCTCTTCGAATCGATCCGCTGCCGTTTCATCGTCAGATACCTCCGATGTCATGCTGCCATCGGAGCTGCTCGGCCAGCGCCGTCGTCGACGACCGTTCGGGGTCGTACACGTCCAGCGTCTGGCCGGCGATCGCGTCCCACGTGAACCTGGTGCGGACCTTCCGTTTGCCTCGCCTGCCCATCGCCGCGGCCGAGACGCTGTCATCCAGGAGCCGCGCGAGCGCGGCGGCGATGTCCGGCGGCTCCGGGTCCACCGTGAGCCCGTCCCTTCCCTCATCCACGTACTCGGCCGGCCCGCCGTTTCTCGTTACGACGACGGGCCTCGAAGCACTCCAGGCCTCGAGGACGACGATCCCGAAGGGTTCATTCCTGCTCGGCACGCACACCGCGTCGCACGCGCGGTAGAGCGTTGGTAGTTCATTCCCTGTGCATCGGCCGAGGAACCGGACGGCGTCGCCGAGGCCGAGCTGCCCGGCCCGGGTCTCCAGCTGACCCCGCATGGACCCATCGCCGGCGAAGAGGAATCTCGTGTCGTGACGCGAATCCAGGACCTCCGGAATCGCCTCGAGCAGGATGTCGGGGCC
>CAYTAH010000092.1:3019-5109 GCA_964435785.1 uncultured Phycisphaeraceae bacterium
CGCTCGCCCCGCCGCGTGAAGACGTGAACCTCGTGGCCGCCGGCCGCGAGCGCATCCGCGAGTTCGCTCACGTGGACCGCGACGCCTCCCACCGCGATGGAGTGCAGAGACTCCCACGAGAGCAGGGCAACCCGGAGCAACCGGGACGGGGGCTCCGGGCGCCGCCGCTGAATCTGACTCTGGTGGGGCTTGGCCATCGCAGGTCTGGTGAAATCAGGATCGATCGGCCTTCCAGCGAGTAGCGTCTCCATCCTTCACTCCTCCTCTCTGGCGCCCCGGGGCCTCGCCATCGCCGCGGGACATATCCCTTTGTCCTCCTCGGGCTCCTCCGTCGGCGCGACGGTTGTCGGACAGCATGTGTCGTCGTCCGCGGCGGGAGTCGGCTGTCCGAGCTTCGCACTCGATGCAACGACGAATGGCCCCACCCCAGCAGGCGGGTTGCCGTGCGCATGTGGGCATATTCCCGGCGCTGGCGGGGCCGTCGGCTGTGGTAAAATGGCGACAGGACAAGATGCGGCGAACGGGGGCGCCGCGGTCGGAGAATCGGTGCGACGATCCGAAGCCGACTTCGCTGTACGATCTCCAGACCCGTCGCACCCCGGCAAGCTTGCGAGCGCGAGCGCGAGAACGAGTGCGTGGTCTATGCGTGCCATGATTTCCCTCACCATGCGTAGTGATCGATGCCGTACACGAGCGAACCGCCGAAGAACCCTGTGATGCAGATGAGCGCGGCGGTGGCGAAGAGGGCCGCGCGGAACGCGAGGACGGCGCGCGGGCGGGTCGTACGCAGGGCGCGCGAGAGGAGAGCGACCGCGACGAGGCCGAGCAAGGCCGTCGATGTGCCTAACCAACGGTGCGTCGTCTGGATCCAGTCGTCATCTGTGAGCGCAAATCCGCCGTTGAACCACCCCAGGACAGCGGCCGCGTACGCGCCGATGACCCCAACCACGAGGCAGAACGCCGCGGCGGTGCGGAAGCCCGGCCGGCCCGTCACGACCAGGAGGATCTCGGCGATGGCGGCGCCGAGGAGCATGCCGATCGGGAGATGCGTCGCGGCCGGGTGGAACCTTCCGAGCCAGGCGACGAAGCGCGGAGTCGTGGGAGAGTGGTCGTGTAGGTGGTCCCCCGGTTCCTGGTGTGATTCAGGCTCCATCGCCTGCTCGGGCTTGGTCGTGTGTTCGTGATCCCCTGCATGCTGCTCGTGCTCCTCGACCTCTGCGGGTGATGCATCGGCGAGCAGCGCCGCGCTCGCGAGATAGGGGAGAGGATCGCGATCGAACTTGCTCTTGCACTTGCGACAGCAGAAGGCGATGAGTTTCCCCTCGTAGCGGCTCACGAATCGCAGATCGATCTCTTCGCCGGCCGTGACCGGGCACGTCGCGTTGATCGGTTCCTCCGGCACATCGGCCGGCTGGGCTGGAGAGCGCGCCACGAGCGCGCTCCCCAGCACCAGCACGATGCTCACAAGGAACACCTTTGCGTGCCATCCCATGGTCGCGTCCTCAGCCGTGGCCGTGATCGTGGTCACCATGGCCGCCGTTGCTCGGCTTGGCGGGCTTCTCATGCTGCTCGTGCTCGTGCGCGGGGAAGCCCTTGGCCTCCCAGGCCTCGTCGAGAATATTGAGGTACCTGACGGGCTCCGCCTCGAGCTTCTCGACGCAGTCCTCGCAGCAGAGGCGGATCAGGCGGTTGGCGATGACGACCTCGTAGGGGTCGCCCATCGCACCGAGCTTCTCCTCGCTCACGAGGCATGTGTCCAGCGGGTACGTCTCGCGCTGCGAATCCGCGGTGGCCTTGTCCAGCTTCTCCAGGTAGGCCTGCGGGTCCTTCTCGAAGTCGGCCTTGCAGTCCTTGCAGCAGAATCGGACCAGGCGGTTATTGCAGACCGCGCTGACCGAGATGTCCTCACCGTCTTCCTCCAGCGACTCACCGGAGACGATGCACGTCGTCGTGGTGCAGAAGGCCTCCTGCTGGTCGAGGATCTGCTCATCGATTCTCGCGAGGTACTCGGCCTGCTTGGCCTCGAACTTCGGCACGCACTTCTCGCAGCAGAATCGGACCTCGCGCCCGTCGTACACCTTCACGACCGG
>CAYTAH010000093.1:0-5068 GCA_964435785.1 uncultured Phycisphaeraceae bacterium
CATAGTGCAACCTCCTGCCAACTTGGCAGTACACGCGAGTAGGTCGCGCAACCGCCCCGGCGTCCGGGCCGCGGCGTTCGCCGCGTGAACGCCCCGTGCGCCGGAGAGGGAGGGGAACGCCATGCAGCTCTTGCGCTGGATCGCCCTCGCGTCATCGCTGCTCGGCGCCGCCCACGCCGCGGCCCAGGATGCCTGCGAGCCCTGGTTCAAGCACCAGCAGACCGACCGCTTCTACCCCCGTGCCTTTGCGATGGTCGATCTCGATCCGCCCCGCTGGCCGCACCTCTTCGGCAACGCCGGCTCTCGCGGGCTCGAAATCTCGCGCTTCGGCCCCAACGGCGCCGTCGAGTTCCTCGGCGCGGTGAGCGAGAACACGAGCTACGGCCTGCTCGCGGCCGATTTCGACGGCGACGGCGATACCGACGTCGTCGTCGGCCACGATGCGGGCGAAACCCTCCACGTCTTCGCAAACACCGGGGGAACACTCGTCGAGGGTCCCGGCACGCACATCCCCGGCCTTCTCACGCTGTACTTCGCGTCAGATTTCGATCTGGACGGACTGCCCGACCTCATCGTCACGACGCGCACCGACATCCTCCTCTACGGCAATGCCGCCGACGGAACCTTCGTGCAGTCCGCCGGCGTGCCGTTCGAGCAGGTCCTCGATGTCCTCCCCGCGGCCCTCGACCACGACGCGCTCCCGGACATGCTCGTGATCACCTGGCACACGATCACACCGATCCGCCAGCAGGCCGACGGCGCCTTCGAGGTGCTCCCGCCGATCGACGTCTACAACCCCGGCGCCGATCACATCCTCCCCGGCGACATCAACGGCGACGGGCTCACGGACATCCTCCACGACCAGCGCCGCGTGCTCCTCGGCGAGGGGGATGGCCGCTTCACCCACGCTCCCGATCTCGACCCCCGCGTCGACAGCCTCATCAGGCTCGTCGATATCGACCGCGACGGCGACCTCGACCTCCTCGTCAACGCCACCAACCTCGACGGCGAATACAGCTCCTTCACCATGCTCAACGACGGCGCCGGCGTGTTCGGGTTTCTGGAGCACTCCGACATCTTCTCGCCGTACTCCAGGCCCGCGGGGACTCTCATCGAAGACATGGATCGGGATGGTCACCCCGACGTCGTCGCCTATCGCGACCGTCTGATCGATCTCCGCTTCGGGGCCGGTGACGGGTCCTTCGACGACGTGCCGTTCAGCGTCTTCTTCGAGGACCTCCTCCGCCGAGCGACACTCGGCGATACCGACGGCGACGGCGATCTCGACGTGCTCGCCTCCGGCGATGATCCCGATCCCGCCGTCAAGATCCTCGCCAACGACGGGCTGGGCGCCTTCGCGTCCGCGGCCGAGATGTCCAGCCCCTCGACGATCTAGGAAAGGGCCGCGCCGGCCGACCTCGACGGCGACGGCGACCCCGATATCCTCGCGTGGACCGAGCACCACGGCCTGCTCATCTACGAGAACACGCCCGACGGCCTCTTCTCCGCAACGCACGCCGTCCCGCACCGCGCGGGCGGCCCCACCTTTGTCCCGTTCGCCCCCGATATCGACGGAGACGGTCTGCCCGACATCGTCGCCGGCGACACAGACGGCGATGCGCTCGGGTATTCGGCCTACATCAACCGCGGCGGCTGGAGCTTCGAGCGCCGCTTCGTCCCCGAGCCCCAGGCCGACCACGTCCTGGCGATCGCCGACTTCAACAACGACGGACGCCCAGACCTGCTCTGCGCCGACACGGACCCAGAGCAGGACGAACTCCAGCTCTGCTACGGGTCCGGCGACGGCGCATTCGACCCGCCCACGCCGACCGGCGTGCTCGGCGACGTGGAGCCCTACGCCGTGCCGGGCGATTTCAACGGCGACGGATGGACCGACTTCGTCTCCTACGGCTGGGTCGCCGGTCACCTCGCGATCGTGATCAACCGGCGCGACGGCACGTTCGCGCAGACCGGCGTGCTCGATCGCTTCGGCTACCCGCGAGACCCGGGCGTCGTCGATCTCGACGGCGACGGGTTCGACGAGCTCGTCGCCTCCAGCCAGGGGACGACGCCCAAGGCGGCCGTCTACGCGTTCAACGCCCGCGGCGAGGTGCGCAGCGAGAAGCTCTTCGGCAACGCCATGCCGCGCCTGCTCGGCTCACCCGTCGGAGACCTCAACTCCGACGGCGCCCCGGATATCGTGCTCGTCTCGCGCTACGTGTACGCGGGGGGCATCTCCGTCTTCCTCAACCAATGCCCCGGCGCCCCCTGCCTCCCCGACCTCGACCGCGACGGCGATACCGACGCCGACGACCTCTCCGCCTACCTCGCCCGCTGGACCGCCCAGCAGAGCGACGACTGCTCGGACTCCAACTGCACCGCCGACCTCGACCGAAACGGCGCCATCGACACCCGCGACCTCATCAGGTTCCTCAACGCGTGGGCCGCGGGGTGCTGAACCGACTGCGCAATCGGCGGCACCACCGGAGCCCGCGCTCGCGCGATGGGTCAGCTTGCCTTGCAGGACCTTCTCCGTCAGGTCGATCGAGTACGTCTTCAGCAGTTCGTGCGAGGCCTCCGCGTTCTGGTCCGTGATCGTCTCCACGCCGCAGGCCTTGCTCCGCCTTGGCGAGATCTCGGTGAGCTCCCGCCCCGTGGAGCCCGCGCCCGAACTGGTCGTCGGGATCCGGCCCAGCTCCGCCTCCACCACCGAGGCCACCCGCGACGGCTCCGCCCCCGCCTTGCCCAGGACCGACCACACCACGCCCCCCTCTTTCGAGAGCAACGCCGCGAGGACATGGAGCCCCCCACCTCGGGATGCTGTACGCCCATCGCCGCCCGCTGGGCGTCGGCGAGGGCCTGCTGGGCGGTGGTTGTCAGTCTGTCTGGTTGCGTTCGGGCATACCTCCCCGTGCCAAGAACCACGAGACACGGGCGCGCGTGACGGCTGAGTGTGCGCGGCTGGTTCGCCCCGGAGCCGGTCCATCGGCCGTCGCGTCCCGCCCCCCGTACGACGCAACCCACGTCGCGGAGCCCGCCTGATCGGGCTTGGCAGTGACGCCTCACGGATGCACGAAGAGGCGTCCCATCGCATCGCTTGACAACCGGCACGCCTTCAAGGACCGTAGCAGAGGGCGCCACCCCGTCCGAGGGTCGCCATGACGCGCGTGACACACGCAGAGGAGCGATGCGTTCATGATCCGGACAATCCCTGCGGGTCGTGGCCCGCGAGGCTTTCTCTCCGCCGCGGTCGCGGCATCGCTGACCGTGATCGCCTGCGAGCGCAAGGTTGAGCAACCGGCAACGGTGTCGGCCGAATGGAGGGAGTTCGAGGGAACCTGGAGTGGCTCCGGCACCCGGCGCACCATCCCGCTCGGAGCCGACCGTCAGGGGTCGATCGTCGATCTGAGCGGTTCGATGCTGCTCGCCGGGGCCGCACGCCCGGGGGTCGGTTTCCGGGCGGACCTCATCGCCCTGGTCGATAGCGAGACCGGCCTCGTGGGGCGCGGAGTCTGGACGGACGACCGCGGCGACCAGGTCTACAGCGAGCTGACCGGCGAGGGCACGGGGGAGCACAACCACATCGTCGGGACCATCCTCGGCGGCACGGGCCGCCACAGCGGCGCGACGGGCACGTACGAATTCTCCTGGCAGTACGTCATCGAGTCGGAGGATGGTGTGATACAAGGGCGCGCTGTGGGCCTGAAGGGCCGCTATCGCGCAGGCCAGCCCGGTGCGGGAGGCGCCGGACAATGATCTCCGCCGCTCTGCTCGCGAAGCGCGCGGCGCCCTTCGCGATCGCCATCGGCATCTGGCTATGCCCGGTGCCGGCCGGCCTCACCGAAGAAGCGTGGCGCCTGTTCGCCGTGTTCGTCGCCGCGATCGCCAGCGTGCTCCTCGGCTCGTTCCCGCTGCTCACCGCATCGATGCTCGCCGTCGCGACCATCGTCCTCACGGGAACGATCACCCCCGCCCAGGCGTTCTCCGGCTTCGCCAACGCCAGCGTGCTGCTGGTAGTCATCGCGTTCATCGTCGCCCAGGCGGTGGTCAAGTCGGGACTCGGCCGCAGAATCAGCCTGCTCATGGTGAGCCGCTTCGGCGGCTCGCCGCTCGGCCTCGCCTACAGCCTCGTGCTCACCGACGCGGCCATCGCCCCGGCGTTCCCCAGCAACACCGCCCGCGGCGGGGTGCTCTACCCCATCGTGCTCTCCATCGCCAAGGGAGCCGGCTCCGAGCCCGACAGCCCCGAAGGCAGCCGGCTCGGCGGCTACCTCATGTTCTGCACCATGGCGGGCCTCGCGGTCTCGTCCGCGCTCTGGATGACCGCGACGTCGGCGAACCCCATCGGCGTGCAGATCGCGAAGAACGCGGGCGTCGAGCTGAGCTTCTCGCGCTGGCTGCTGGCCTCGTCAGCCCCGTCGCTGGCCGCGATCCTGCTGCTCCCCCTGCTCGTGCTCAAGCTCTTCTCCCCCGGAGCCCGGGCCACGCCCGACGCCCCCGCGGCCGCACGCAAGGATCTGGCCGAGATGGGCCGCATGTCGCGCCACGAGTGGATCACGCTCGTCACCTTCGTCGTCATGGTCGCCGGCTGGGTCTTCGGCGGCTCGCTGCACCTCAACGCCACCGCCGTCGCGTTCATGGGCTTCGCCGCCCTGCTCGTGACAGGCGTCCTCACCGTGGACGACATCTGCGCCCAGGGCGAAACGCTCGTCACCTTCCTCTGGCTCGCCGTGCTCTTCGCCATGAGCGCCCAGCTCAACGAGCTGGGCTTCATGGGCTACGCCGGCGAGCGCCTCGCGTCGCGCCTCGAGGGCCTCTCCTGGCCGATCCTCTACGTCACCCTCGTCGCCCTCTACGTCGGCCTGCACTACTTCTTCGTGAGCCAGACCTCGCAGGTGCTCGCGCTCCTCGCGGTCTTCATCGACGTCGGCGTCCGCGGCGGCGTCCCCGCCACCCTCATCGCCCCCAGCCTGCTCTTCGCGAGCAGCTACTTCTCGGTCATCACCCCCCAGGGCGGCAGCCAGAACATCATCTTCGTCGCCAGCGGCTACCTCAAGCAGCGCGAGCT
>CAYTAH010000094.1:0-4900 GCA_964435785.1 uncultured Phycisphaeraceae bacterium
AGCGCGCCTGGCGCCGCGGCGTGCAGGTCATGATCGAGGGCCCCGGCCACGTGCCACTCGACCAGATCGAGTTCAACGCCAAGCTCGAGCGCCGCCTATGCCACGGCGCCCCCTTCTACGTGCTCGGCCCCCTCGTGACCGACGTCTTCCCCGGCTACGACCACATCACCAGCTGCATCGGGGCGACGCTCATCGCCTACCACGGCGCCAGCATGCTCTGCTATGTCACCCCCAAGGAGCACCTCGGCCTGCCCAAGCGCGGCGACGTCAAGGAGGGCTGCATCGCCTACAAGATCGCCGCCCACGCCGCGGACGTCGCCCTCGGCATCCCGAACACCCGCGACTGGGACGACGACCTGACGCGGGCCCGCGCCGCCCTCAACTGGGAGAAGCACTTCGACCTCGCCTTCGACACCGACACCGCCCGCGCCTACCACGACGAGGACCTCGACGTCGACACCGACTTCTGCGCCATGTGCGGCCACGACTGGTGCTCCGTCCGCATCTCCAAGGAGATCCAGGAGTTCGCCAGCGGCAAGGCCGAGGGCTTCGAGCGCGTCGGCGCCAGCGGCCGCGCCGGCGCCCCCGTCAAGTCCGCCGCCCTCACCCCCGAGCAGCAGGCCATCCTCGCCAAGCGCGGCTACCTCAACCCCGACGAGATCCACAAGCTCGCGAGCAAGACGAAGAAGGCGATGCTCACGGTAAGCGGAGCCCGAAGCGCCAGCGAGGGTCACAGTGCCCGAAGCGCAAGCGAGGAGCCCTGCTCCGAAGCGAATCCGGTCCCCAAGCCCTCCTGCCACTCCGACTACGTCGATCCCGAGACCGCCAAGCGCCTCCAGGAACAAGCGCTCTCATAGGCTCGTGATATACTCCCGCCGTGCTCTCGTTCCGAGCCCATGTGATGGCAGTAGACCGCGTCGAGGAGCGTCTGAGGAAAGTCACTGCGGCGCTCGACGCCGCCGGCGTCCAATACGCGGTCGTCGGTGGCAACGCGGTCGCGGCATGGGTCGGGCGGGTGGATCCCTCGGCCACACGAGCCACGAAGGATGTCGACCTGCTGGTGCGTCGCTCGGACGTTGATCGTGTGACCGCCGCCATCACGGCCCTGGGTTTCCGACGCGAGGACCTACGCGATCTCGTGCTCTTCACGGACCCCCACGAACCCAGCCGCAAAGCCGGCGTGCACCTCGTCTGGGCCGCCGAGCGCATCCGCCCGTCCTACACGGTCCCCTCCCCGGACGTGACCGAAGCGGAGCGAGACCCCGAAGGCTTCCTCGTCCTGAGCCTCGCGGCCCTTGTGCGCATGAAGCTCACCAGCTTCCGCGACATTGACCGCGTGCACATCGCCGACATGCTCGACATCGGCCTGATCACTGACGCCGTGCGCGCCTCCCTGCCCGACGAACTGCGCGATCGCTTGACCGAGGTGGCGCGTTCTGGAGCAGACGGGTAGGACTGGAAGCAAGCGCCGTCGCGCTGGAGTCTTCCTGGTTGAGACGAGCTATGACGAAGCCGCCCCCGCCCGCGCGCATCCACATCCTAGCCGCTCGCGAGGCCCCCGTGGCGGTAGTGCTCCGCCGCAAGCCGTCCAACCTTGTCTATGTCCTACGCTGGGACACTCGTGCGGACCAGATCCAATTCGGCGCCTGGTTCCGCGGTCGCGTCTACGAGGGCCGGAGCGACCTCTCCCCCGACGGACGATTCATGTCCTGTCTCGTCATGCAGCGCGGAGTGACACGGAACCTGATATGCCACCCTCCAGACCTTCAAGTGGTTGCTTCCTGGAGCAACCACGATGGGGCGTGGTCCGGCGGCGCCCTATGGCGAACGGATTCGCGACTCGAACTCAATGGATACCGCAGCTTGGGCGCCGCTGAGGGACCATCCCCGGGCGATATCGAGATTGAGATGGGGCCGGATGCGCAGTTCCTCTCCCAGAAGCTGGTCTGGGCATCGCTGGAGAACCCTGGCTACAGAGAGGATGAGGGCATCCTGTACCCCCGTCTGCTCCGCGATGGATTCACGTGCTCGCCGGAGTGCTGGAGCGATGTGCCGGAGCGAGATGCGTCGACGCTTTGGGGGCCCGACGCCGCTCCCACTGTCCGCCGCTTCATCGATCCGAGGAAGCATCCGGTCTTCTCTCGTCGCCCTTCAAACGTCCATCCCACCCTGCAGGTCGCGTATCGCGGCTTCACGAGCGGCCGGGGCCGGGTGTTCGAGTTCCGGCTCGTCGAGTACCCCGCGATCCTCGATGACTCAGTCACCTGGGCCGCCTGGGATGCGCTCGGCAGCCTCCTCGTAGCCCGTCGCGGGGCGATCGAGCGATGGGAGCAGGCCGACTTCGCGCGTGGCGAGCCCAGCTTCCGACTGGACTTGGAGCCGGTCGCCCCTCCGCGACCCGAGTCGGACTGATTCTGTCTCGGCCTTATACTCCTCCCCATGAGCCACGCCTACCACGACCGCGTCAGCCTCGAGATGGCCCGCATCGTCGCGGCCGGGCTGCCCGACCACCCCGAGTGGCTCGACCTCGCCCGCAACAACCTCGACAACTGGAGCAAGCGGAACCGCGACGCCCCTCGCATGCTCCGCTGCTACGACGAATGGCGCCGTCTCCTGGAGCTGCCTGTCGCCGAGATCTGCGGCATCCTCACCGCCGAAACGGATGAAGGACAACGCCTCCGCCAGACATCTCCTTTCGTCGGCGTGCTCTCGCCTCAGGATGTTTGGGAAATCAAACGGCGACTCCGCGATGAATCGTCAGCAGCTTGAGCACGTTCTTCGGGCCGCCGCCGCGATCACAGGGGCTGATGAGCTCATCGTTATCGGCTCGCAGGCGATCCCCGGCGCACACCCGGACGCTCCGGCCGAGCTCCTCCACTCGTTCAAAGTGGATGTGTACTCCTGCAGGTCAAACGAAGACGCCGACCTCATCGACGGGTCGATCGGGGCGGGCTCGCCCTTTCACCAGACCTTCGGCCACTACGCCCACGGCGTCGCCGAGGACACCGCCGTGCTCCCGGCGGGCAGGAAGGGCCGTCTTGTCCCCCTCCGCGGCCCCGGAACCGGCGGCGCAACCGGCCTCTGCCTCGAGCCGCACGACCTGGCAGTCAGCAAACTCGTGGCCGGGCGCGAGAAGGATCTCGCCTACGTGGCCGCCATGGTCCGGCACCGCCTGGTCGATCCGTCCGTGCTCCAATCCCGTCTGGATTCGACTTCGCTCGACCCTGAGCTTCGTGCCGCGTGCGTTTCGCGGCTGCGCCGAGCCGTCTCGCCCGCCTGAATCGGGCGACAGCCAAGTCGGGGAGCAGCCATGGCTGAGCACGAGCACGCTGGTGGCCCCGTGTGTCCCGAGTGCGGCGTCTCGCGCGCAATCCACACCCCCGACGCCCCCTCGTGGTGGCGCCGCCGCGCGTGGATTCAAGCCGCGGGCGTCCTGCTCGTCGCGGCCGTTATGGCGTGGAGGGTGTGGAACGAGTGGCCCTCCGCGACCCCGCCGGTCGTGCGTGCGGCCGGAGTGACCTCGGCCCACTTTCCCGATCAGCGAGTGACCCGTAGCCGGATCGAGGGCGTGGCAAGCGGCGCTTCCGACGAGTCGCTCCTCCAGTCGCTCGGCATCTCGCCGAAGCTTCTCCTGTCCGGTCACGAACTCACGGCCGCGTTCGTCGCGCCCAGCGGGTATGTGCAGGAGTTTCGTCGCTACGGCTGGCCCGTCCCGTTTCTCGTGTATCGGTACGACGCCACGTTCGACGACGTGTACGCGCGCACCAACGCGCAGCCTGCCGCCTCGCGTGGCTACGGCGGTTGGCGAGGGCTGCGCCACACGCGCGAGCTCGTGAACGATCACGACATCCGCGAGATCAGGATCGTGGATTTGGGCGCGCTCGCGCCCGTCCTCCTGCTGCTCGCCGTCTCGTGGAGCGCAGGGTGTGGGCTGCGCTCCGTCGCACGCCTCGCCGGCATCACGCGGCGCCAAGGCTCTCGCCGCCGGGACCGCGCGGCACGACGCCTGCCGATGCTGGCGCTCGCCCTGGCGGCGGTCCTTATCGCGACCCTGTCGTCCGTCGAGCAGCGCGAATCGCCCGCGCCGCTCCCGGATCCTTGGATGCCGCCCACCGCGCCCACAGGCCTGGATACGCGCGATCTTCTCGCACTCCGCGATGAACCGGGCGGCAACCGTGTGCTCGCCCGAGCCATCCTCGACGCCGCGGACACGCTTCGCCCGACCGGAGACACACTCCTGCTGGGGTGGAACTCGCCCACGCCCTTCGCCCAATCACAGATCAGCGGCGGCTGGCCACCGGGATTCGTGAACGGCATCCGCATCTGGCGCACAGTCCCCGGCAGCCCGGGGCCGGCGAGGATCGAATGCGGTTGGGACCGCGGCTACCTGAGCGTCACCAGGCACACCGACAGCCATGCCGTTCGATACGAGCAGCTCACGCTCTCGCTCGCGCACCTTGCCGGCCCGCTGCTCATGCTCTGGGGCGCGGGCCTTGGTGTCGGACTCGCAGCGCGAGTCGGGTGGTTGCGGCTCCGACGACGCGCCCTCGCCCGCGCCGCCGCTGGCCGCTGCGCCCGCTGCGACTACGAGCTCCCGGTCGCATAGGAACGGCTTGCGGGCAGTAAGCCGAAGCGGCGTGTACGCGCCCGCGCGTCGCGGTCGTCATATCACAGACCGAGTTCTGGCCTCGCCGTCGGAGGCGCCTCGATCACGTCTGAATCACCACGCGGGCTCACCGCCTCCGCCGCGCTCCCACGATCCCACACACGCCGAGCATCGCCAGCACCCCCGGCCCCGGCACGTTCACGTAGTCGTACGTCAGCGTCACCGTCCCCTCCTGCGAAAGCAGGCTCGGGAACACCTCGATCCACTGCCCGTTGTCCGGCGGCGTCACCACGC
>CAYTAH010000095.1:0-4275 GCA_964435785.1 uncultured Phycisphaeraceae bacterium
GCGACGGCGATGCCTGCGGCGAGCGTGGCGAGGAAGGCGACCAGGGCCGCGAGGGCGGCGCGCGAGCGGGCCTGCTCGACGCGGGCGAGGAGGTCGCGCTCTGGGACGACGGTGATGAGGAGCCAGTCGAGCCCGGAGGCGTGCTGGAGGGGCGAGACGCCGATCCAGGCTCGCTCGCCGGCGATGTCGGCGGCGGCGCGCACGGGCTCCCGGAGCGAGGCGAGCGAGGGCACCTGGAGCAGGGCGGCCTCGGCCGCGCCCCTGGTGACGGGGTCGTCCGCTTGCGGCGCGAGGATCTGCGTGCCGTCGGGCGAGACGAGCGGCTGTGCGCGGCTGGCGGCGACGAGGCCGCCCTGGCGGTCGACGAGGAGCGCGGCCCCGGTCTCGGCGATGCGCAGCGTCTGCATGAAGCGTGAGACGCTGTGCAGCTCGAGCTCGGTGTCGAGCACGCCGATCATGGCGCCGTCTCTCGTGATGGCGCGCGAGTAGGAGATGCCGAGGGTCTCGCCGGAGCCGTCCTCGCGGCGCCAGCTGTAGACGGGGCTCCAGGCGGCGCCGCGCTCGGTGCGGGCGGACTCCGCGCCGGCGAGGTACCACGGGCGTACGCGGGGGTCGTACTCGAGGCGGCGCAGCGGCTCGGGGCTGAGGGAGCCGTCGGGGGCGTGGGCGTACTGCTCGATGAGGCCGCCCGTCGCCTCGTCCTTGATCGCGTACTCGAGCGCTTCCTCGCCGGGATATCCGACGAGCCAGGTGGCGTGGCCGCGCTCGTCGCCCCAGGCGATCCCGTTGAGCTCGCGGAAGATCGCCATCTGCCGGCGCATGGTGGGGAGCCAGGCCCGCAGGTCGTCGGGATGGAAGACGCCGATCTCGACGAGGTGGGCGTTCTGCTCGTTGACGCGCATCGCGGTGCGGGCGAGGTCGCCGATGCGTGCGCCGACCCGCTCGTCGATCTGATCGACGATCTGCTGGGCAAGCTCATCGGCGTCGCGGCGCGACTGGTACACGGCGAGGGCGCCGAGGACAATGGAGACGATCACCACGGGGGCAGCAAGGACCAGCGGCGCCAGCACCGTGATGGAGAGGGCGCGCGGACGGTGCGATCGCGCGTCGGGGTGCTCCGACCTGGGGTCCGGCATGGGGGCCGTAGCGTAGAGCCGCGTGAGGGGGGCGCGGGACGGGTGCGGGTTATTCCGCGCCGCTTGCTAGGCCAGCGAGATAGGGATATGTTTGGCCCATGGAGCACCCCGGGCGCGAACGCAAGCCCCAGAGAATCAGGCCTTTGCAAGCGGCCGGGGAAGGGGGCGGGGAGTTCGACGACGCCCTCGCGGTCCGGCACGCGCGGGGGAGGGGGGCGCAGATCAACCCGCCGAACCGCTTCGAGCCGGTGCGGCTGAGCGTGATGGGCGAGACGCTGGAGGAGGCGGCGCGGGAGCACCCCGACGGCGTGCAGGTCGAGACGGTGGTGCTGGAGGATCGGGCGCGGACGATCATCAACCCGGTGGACAGCCCCGACGTGGGGATGAAGTGGACGATCAACCCGTACCGCGGGTGCGAGCACGGGTGCATCTACTGCTACGCGAGGCCGACGCACGAGACGTTCGGGCTCTCGTGCGGGCTGGACTTCGAGACCAGGCTCTTCGCGAAGCTCGATGCGCCGGCGCTGTTGCGCCGGGAGCTGGCGAGGCCGGGGTGGCGCGGCGAGGCGATCACGATGTCGGGGATCACCGACCCGTATCAGCCGGTGGAGCGGCGGCTGAGGATCACTCGCGGGTGCCTGGAGGTGATGGCCGAGTGCGGGCAGCCGGTCTCGATCATCACGAAGAACCGGCTGGTGACGCGGGACATCGACCTGCTCGCGGCGCTCGCGGCGCGGGGCGCGGCGGCGGTCTTCATCAGCCTGACGACGCTGGACGCCGAGCTCTCGGCGAAGATGGAGCCGCGGGCGAGCTCGCCGCGGGATCGGCTGCGGGCGATGGAGGAGCTGTCGCGAGCTGGGATCCCGGTCGGGGTGATGACGGCGCCGATCGTGCCCGGGCTGACGGACCAGGAGGTGCCGGCGCTGATCGAGGCGGCCGCGGGCGCGGGGGCGACGCGGGCGGGGTGGGTGATGCTGCGCCTGCCGTGGCAGATCAAGGACGTGTTCCTGGAGTGGGCGCGACGGGAGTTTCCGGAGCGGGCGGGGAAGATCGAGTCGCGGATCCGGGAGATGCGGGGAGGGAAGCTCTACGACTCGCGGGCGAAGATCCGGCAGCGCGGAGAGGGGCCGTTCGCGGAGCAGATCGCGGCGCTGCACGCGGCAGCGTGCAGGCGGCACGGGATGAACTCGGGGCGGGTCGAGCTGTCGTCGGAGGGGTTTCGGAGACCGGAGGTCGGGGGGCAGATGGGGTTGTTTGGGTGACGAGTCCATAGGTCTCATACGACCCATGGGACCTATGACTCGATCCCATCGCGCAGGGCCACCTCGATCGCCTCACAGAAACGGTCCACTTCCTCGAGCGTCGAGTAGACGCTCGGCGAGATGCGCAGGCCCTCGAACTCGGGGTGCTTGATCGCGACGACGAATATCTTGTGCTTCTCCCACAGCCACGCGCCGAGCGCGGCCGTGTCGAGGCCCTCGAGCTGCACCGTGCCGATGCCGACGGCGAAGCCGGGCTTGCGGCTGGTGTGGAAGCGGGCTCGCTTGGTGGCGTAGAGCCGTTCCATCCAGCGCTCGCGGAGGTAGATCATGCGGGCCTGCTTGCGCGCGGGGCCGAGGGACTCGTGGAAGGTGAGGGCCTCGGCGATGGCGAGGTGGTTGGCCGCGGGGTGGGTGCCGATCTCCTCGAACTTGCGGATGTCGTCGCCCTGGGTCTCGGCGGCGGCCATCATGGGCCAGAGGCCGCGGATCTTGTCGCGCTTGACGTAGAGCAGGCCGGTGCCGTGGGGGGCGAAGAGCCACTTGTGGAGGCTGGTGCCGAAGTAGTCGCAGCCGAGGTCGGAGAGCTTGAAGTCGGCGTGGGCGAAGGAGTGGGCGCCGTCCACGACGACGGGGATCTCGAGCTTGCGGGCCAGGGTCACGATCTCCCTCACAGGCATCACCTGCCCAGTGATGTTGATCATGTGGCTGACGAGAATGAGGCGGGTCTTCTTGGTGATGGCCGCGAGATAGAGTGCGAGGATCTGGGCGACATCCTCGGCGGGGACAGGGATCTTCAGCTGGCGGAGCGTGATCCCGTCGCGGCGTTCGCGCTGCTGGAAGGTCGTGATCATGCGCGGGTAGTCCTGCGTGCAGCAGAGGACCTCGTCGCCGGGCTGGAGGTCGAACCCGAGCTGGCAGACCTGCAGGCTCTCGCTGGCGTTCCGCGTGATCGCGATCTCCTCGGGGTCCACGCCCCAGGCGCGGGCGAGGCGGGCGCGGGTCGTCTCCTTGCGCGGCTCCTGGACCTGCCAGAGGTAGTAGGCGGGGCTCTTGTTGGCGAGGTCGAGGTGCTGCTTCATCGCCTCCTGCACCCAGCGCGGGGCGGGGCTGACGCCGCCGTTGTTGAAGTTGATCATGGAGCGATCGACGGTGAAGGCCTGCTGGGCGTGGCGCCAGTAGTCCTCGTCGCGGGCGGTCTCCTCGGGGGTGCCGGGCGTGGCGGCGAGCTCGGCGAGCGCGGCGCGGGTGCGACCGGTCGGGAGCGCGAGCCCCACGCCAGCGGCTGCGTACGCGGCGGCGGGGGCGGAGATCGTTCCGAGAAACGCGCGGCGGGTCTGCATGGAGCACCTCCCGCGCGTGAGCTTACCACGCCACCAGCGATCGGGGCGGCTCGTGCGCCGCGGTCCGTGCCCCTTCCCCGTGCCCGCCCGCGGTGGCCTCGCCTCTCACTTCCCGGTCAGCAGGATGACTCCGCCGAGGATTGCGATGAGCCCCGCCGCCTTCTTCGCGGTGAGCGGCTCGTGCAACAGCAGGAACGCCAGCACGCTGGCGACCGCGGGCGCGAGCGCGAAGGCGATGGGCTTGACGCGCGAGATCTCACCGACGTGGAGCGAGGCGTAAAAGAAGATCATCGCGGCCGCGCCCGCGACGAGCCCCGACCCGAGCACCAGCTTCAGGAGCGTCGGCGCGTCCGCCTTGAGCCAGTCCTGCGGCTCGGCCTTCATGGCGCGGACGGCGATGTAGTAGGCGATCCAGAGCACGGGCAGGGCCACGGTCGAGCGCACCGCGATCGCGGTGATCGGGCCGACCTTCCCGGAGTGCAGGACGCTCTTGGTGCACAGCTCGCCGATGCCCCAGCAGAGGCCCGCGGCGACGGC
>CAYTAH010000096.1:0-4237 GCA_964435785.1 uncultured Phycisphaeraceae bacterium
TCCGTCCGAGCGTCGCGCGCCGCAGGGTGTGGGCGATCGTCTCGGGGATCGGGCTCGTCGTGGCGATCGCGCTCCTCGCCCGATGGGCGACCACCATGCGCCAGTCCGGCGTGCGGCTGCAGGTCCACGCGGCGCTGCACTCGGTCTCGCAGGCGGCGGAGATGTACCGGATGGACACGGGCGCGACGCCGACGCTCGACGACCTGCAGGGGGCGGGTCTGGTCGATGTCGCCTCGCTCCCGGCGTTCTCGCGCTGCGAGCCGGCCACGCCCGGCGGGGCCCCCGCGCTCGACGCATGGCTTGTGCAGACCGTCCCGTGCCGCGCAGTGCGCAAGGGCGAGCCGTGGAACGGCCCGGGCGAGACGATCGACCACGACCTCCCCGCGTGCCGCTTCGTGCTCATGAAGGACTGGACGGTGGTGCAGATCGACGAGCCCGACTTCCAGCGCGACTACGCGGAGCGGGTGACACTGACACCCTTGAAGCCATAGCGGTGCACCGGCAGGATCCGTCGTCGGTTCGGGGTGCCTGAGCGTCGCGCGGGAGCGAGCGTCGGTGCGGGGCTCCAGCAATCCACGCTTTCCGCCCGCGCGTAGGCCGGCACGGCGCACCGGCAACGTGAGGAGGGACGAGCGGGTGAAGCCGCGCCTGGTCGCGCGCCCGTGCGACCAGAGAGCGCGCCAACCGCCGGCGCGGTCACCGCGTCAGTTCTCTTGCCTCGGCATCACCAGGGTCGCCTCGCCGATATGGCGGGTCATCGACACGATCTTGCCGTCCTCCCCCTTCTCGAAGCTCAGCGAGACGGCCGGGATCTGCTTGACGACCCAGGTCAGCTCGGCGTCGCGGGCCGGGCGGAGCTGGAACACCGTGCTCGGCGGCGCCTTGATGCTGAGCACTCCCTCGGCGTCGACGAAGATCTCCAGCACGCTGCCAGACTCGGGATCCTGGTACTTGCCGACGACCGCCTCGAGCACCTCGGGGGCGACCTCGATCACCTTTGCCTGCTCGGCGGCCATCGCGGTGCCCTCGCGCGGGACGTCGAAGGTCATTCCGCTCTGGTGGATGTGCAGCACCTCGGCCCGTCCGTCGTCGCCGAGGTCGAAGGAGACCTTGATCTGATCGGGCGCGATGGCGAACGCCCTCATGCCCTCGGCGTCGGGCTCGAGCAGCTCGAAGACCATCTGGCTCGGGATGTCCAGGGCGAGCTTGCCGTCCTTGACGAGCACCTCGAAGCGCTCGTTGTCGAAGTTCGCGAAGTTGGCGATGTAGACGCCGGCAAAGGGTCTCAGGTGCTCGGGGACCTCGGCGGTGGCCACCTCCTCGCCGGGGTGGATGAGCAGGCGATCGATCGCCTGCTCGATGCGCAGCGGCGAGGTCCCGCCGCGGGACTGGGTGAAGTAGAGCACCATCAGGTCGAGGTCGGGCCAGGCCCAGGCGATGGTGCCGTCGGAGCCGGAGTGGCTGATGATCACGGAATCGGTCGGGAGCGCGTCGGGATGGTCGGCCTCGGGCTCGGGGCAGTAGAGCACGGACAACTGGCCGTAGTAGACGCTCAAGCCCCGGTAGTCGGTCGGGAAGCGGGCGTCGGAGCCGAGCATGGACATGGGGCTGGCGGGGGCGAGCGTGCGCGCGACCGCCTCCTCGCTGAGCAGGCGCGTGCCGTCCGGGGCGAGCCCGCCGTCCATCCACATGCCCAGGAACTTGGCGTAGTCCAGGGCGGTGGAGTAGATGGTCTGCGAGCCCCAGGCGAAGGGGTAGAGCGGCTCGCCGTCGGCGGGGGTCCAGAACCGGGCCCATGCGCCGGGCTGGCCGAGGTACAGGCTGCCGATCCGGGCGAAGCGCGGGTCGGACGCGTCGATGCCGTAGAACGAGTCGGTCATCCCGAGCGGCTCGATGATCTCGCGCGTGACGAACCCGTCGATGGTCTCGCCGGTGATCACCTCGACGATCGCGGCGAGGCAGTCGGTTCCCGCGTCGCTGTACCAGAACTTGCTGCCGGGCTCGGAGTCGGGCCCGTGCTCGCCGGCGGAGTTGGCCAGCGTGTGCAGGTCGGGGTACTGATCTATGGCGGTGGTGATCATCGTGAGCGGCAGGCCCGAGCGGTGGGTGAGCAGCTGGCGGACGGTGATCGCGCGCGACTTGTCGTTGTCGAAGCCCGGGAGGTACTTGGAGGCCGGGTCGTCGAGGCCGAGCTCGCCGCGGTCGATCAGGATCTGGGCGGCGGCGCCGGTGAGGGTCTTGGTCATCGAGCGGACGTTGCAGACCGTGCCCGCGCCCGCGCCGATAATCCAGGGCTTGTCTTCCTCGCGGTCGGCCTCGCCGTAGGCTTCGTGGAAGACGACCTTTCGGTTCTTGATGACGAGCAGCTCGGCGCCGACGGCGAAGTCGTTCTCGACGAAGCCGGCGACGGCTTCGCCGAGGGCCTCGGCGGCCTCGGCGCGCACGCCCTGGCTCTCGGGGGTGGCGGGCGGGAAGACCGAATCCTGGCCCACGTGCTGCGCGGAGGCGCAGGCGGCGAGGACCAATGCGGCGCCGGCCGCGGCGCGACGGAAGCGAATCATGAAACCCCTCCCTTCGGGGCGCGACACCCCTGCATTATTGGTGTCGTGCGGCGGGGGATTGCGGCGGCGGCAGAGTGGCGGCCGATCAGTGCGTTGGCGGGTAGTGCGTGGGGGCGCCCGGTCCGACCGGCAGTTCCAGTGCGAAGACCCAGAGGTAGAAGAGGGCTGTCCACCCGATCAGGAAGGCGATGGTGTAGGGCAGCATGGTGGCGATCATGGTGCCGATGCCGAGGTCGCGCTTGTACCTGGTCGCGATGGCGAGGATGAGGCCGAAGTAGCTCATCACGGGGGTGATGATGTTGGTGGTGGAGTCGCCGATGCGGTAGGCGGCCTGGATCACCTCGGGGCTGTAGCCGATGGTCATGAGCATGGGGACGAAGATGGGGGCGGTGACGGCCCACTGGGCGCTGGCCGAGCCGAGCATCAGGTTCACGAGGCAGCACATCAGGATGAAGGGCACGAAGACGAGCGGGTTGTCGAGCTTCATCGCGATCAGGGCGTCGGCCCCGAGCACCGCGAGGATCTGCCCGAGCCCGGAGTAGTCGAAGAAGGCCACGAACTGGGCGGCGAAGAAGACGAGCACGATGTAGAGCCCCATGCTGCGCATCGCCCCGGCCATGGCGTCGATCACGTCGCGGTCGTTGCGCATGGTGCCGACGACACGGCCGTAGACGAACCCGGGGATCACGAAGAAGATCACGATCAGCGTGACGACGCTGCGCAGGAGAGGCCGGAAGGCGTCGGGGCCGGTCGCGGTCGGGTCGGGGTTGCGGAGGACGCCCCAGCCGGGGAGCCAGCCGAGCAGCGGGGACGCGGCCGCGGGGCCGGCGACCACCACGACGCCGAGCGCGATGACCAGGGCGCTCAGGCCGGCCCAGAGCAGCCCGCGGCGCTCGCGCGGGCTCACGGGCTCCATCGCCGCCCGCTCGCCGAGGTCCTCGCTGCCCTGGCTGTCGTCGTAGGTCCCCAGCCGCGGCTCGACGATCTTGGCGGTGACGAGCCAGCCCAGGCCGGTGATGAGGAACGTGCTCGCGCTCATGAAGTACCAGTTGACCGCCGGGTGCACCTCGTAGGCGGTGTCGATCAGGCGGGCGGCCTCCTCGGTGATGCCCGCGAGCAGCGGATCGACGGTGCCGATCAGGATGTTCGCCGAGTAGCCCCCCGAGACGCCCGCGAACGCCGCGGCCATGCCCGCGAGCGGGTGACGCCCGAGCGAGTGGTAGATCGCCATCGCCAGGGGGATGAGCACGACATAGCCCATCTCGCTGGCGGTGTTGCTGACCACGCCCGCGAAGACGACGACGAGGGTGACGAGGTTCTTCGGGGCCCCCAGCACCAGGGCCCGCACGGCGGTGGTGAGCAGGCCCGAGCGCTCGGCGACGCCGACGCCGAGCAGCGCGACCAGCACCGTCCCGAGCGGCACGAACCCCGTGAAGTTGGTCACCAGGCTCTGGCTGATCCAGCGCACGCCCTCGCCGGTGAGCAGGCTCTGCACGACGAACGTCTCGCCCTCGTGCCCGGGGCGGGGGTCCTCGACGGAGAGGCCCGCCGCGGCGGCGATCCCTGAGATCAGCGCCACGCCCAGCGCGAAGAGGGCAAAGAGCGTCACCGGGTGGGGGAGGAGGTTGCCGAGCCACTCGACGACGGCGAGGAAGCGGGCGATGGCGCGGGCGGCG
>CAYTAH010000097.1:0-4222 GCA_964435785.1 uncultured Phycisphaeraceae bacterium
CCCGCGCTCGCGCAGGACTGGCACTGGACCGGCGCCGTCAGCGACCAGTGGTCAAACCCCGGCAACTGGCTCTTCAACACGCTCCCTACCGAGCAGGGCCACGTCAAGCTCGGCTCCCTCGACGGCGTCGAGAACACCGACGTCGAGCTCGACATGAGCGAGACCATCGGTGCCCTCGACATCGTCGACGGCATGGGCCTCTGGACTGACTTCCGCTCGCTCTACGTCTCGGGCGACACGCTCGTCTCGGGGCGCAACTACACCGGCTTCGGCGAGCGCTCTTCCACGCTCAGCGTTGGCGCGGTGGACGGCCTCTCCTTTCGCACGCGCGATCTCACCATCGCGGACGAGGGGCGGTACTGGCTCTACAACGCCTACACCCGCGTCTACGGCACGTTCGGCATCGACGCCGACAGCGATTTCCGTGGCAACGGCCACGTCGGCCTGTGGGGCCCGGACGCGGCTCTCGTGAACGACGGCCTCGTCTTCCCCGGCTCCGGCATGGGCCTTCATCTCACCCCGTACAACGGCGCGACCATCGATCTTGACGGCGCGTCCGGTGACGGCCTGCTCTTCCTGGCCTCACACGATCAGGACACAGGAGAAAGCTCCAAGCTGCGCGTAGACGGCGACGGCCTCTCCGACGCGTTCAGCGGGCGCATCGTGATGGTCTCCGGCACGGACCTCTTCATGAACCTCGCCGACGGCTGGACCGCCGACGATCGCAGCGAGATCGCCGTCGGCGGGTCGATCGATGCGCCGTTGACGCCCGCGGTCATCCGCGGCGGCGACTTCACCTTCGCCGGCAGCATGTCCGTCGCGCACACGAACACCGAGGGCTATCTCCGCGTCGAGTCCTCGCGCTTCACCCTCGGCCCGGGGGCGATCGTCACGCTCGACCCCGACACCCGGGCCGACTTCGGCGCTCCGGGCACGGAGGTCGTCATCAGGGGCGGCGACGCCACCATCGAGGCCGGCGCCGAGCTCTGGCTCACCGGCGCGACCGAGTGGGACGGCCAGTTCGCGTCCGCGGGCGTCGTCCGCCAGATGGCCGACGCCACCGTCACCGGGCCGACCCTGATCGACGCGGAGATCCTCGACATGGACGGCGCCGGAGCCCCCACCTGGAACGTCCACGACGGCCTCGTCATCAACGCCGCCGACATCGACCACAACCACTTCACGCGCTTCGACGGGACGATGAACATCGCCGGCGGCTTCTTCGGCCGTCTCACGCTCAATCTCGACACCCCCGGCGCGAGCTGGGCCATGAACGGCGTGATGAGCCTCACCGGCGACCCGAACATTTTCGTCACCCGCCTGGCCGGCTCGCCCATGCACATCACCGGGAGCCTCAGCGTCCCCTCCGGCAAGGCCGCCGCCACCGCGGACCTGGTCTTCACCGGCAGCGGCGTGGCCACGATCGCGACCGCCGCCACGGCGCTGCGCCTCGGCGGCGCGACCCTCGTCGAGGCCGACGCCCGCTTCGAGGGGCTCGGGACGCTCGTCAACGCCGCCTCCGGCCGGATCACGCTCGAGGACGGGGCCGATCTCGGGCCCGTCGGCCTCGAGAACGGCGGCGTGCTCCGCATCGGGGCCGGCCGGCCCGGCGCCGCCACCGTCAACCGCTTCCAGAACAGCGGCCTGATCAGGCTCGACATCGGCGGCTATCTCGCCGGCGAGGAGCACGATTCGCTCGCCGTCGCCGGAAATATCGCCCTCGGCGGGCGCATCGAGATCGATCTGCTCGACACGAGCGACGGCCAGCCCTTCGACCCCCAGCCCGGCGACTCCTTCAACATCCTCAGCGCCGGCGGCGAGATCAGCGGCGCTTTCGCCGACGACCCGGTCACCTTCGCGGGCGGGAGCATCTACGAGTGGCGCATCGTCCATGGCCTCAAGCGGGTGAGCGTGCAGCTCGAGCGCGTCAGCGAGTGCGTCGGCGACTTCAACGCCGACGGCGTCGTCAATACCATCGACCTCATCCTGTTCCTCAACGCCTGGAACGCCCAGGAACCGGCCGCCGACATGAACCGCGACGGCCTGATCAACACCGCCGACGTCGTCGCCTTCCTGAACCTCTGGTCCTACGGCTGCTGACCCGCGCGCACCGGCCACGCGCGCCCGCATCGGCGAGAGAGAGCGCCGCCCCCGCCCCGCGGCTTTCCCCGCGGGCGCGGGGGCGGTACGCTGCGCTCGCCAGGCCGCCCCCTCGTAACCGGCCCGCCCCATGCACCACGACCAGGCCATCGAATGGTTCGTCGGCGCGCTGCTGCTGCTCTGCGGCCTCAGCCAGATGCTCGGCGGCGCCGCCTGGGCGGCGCTCTTCCGAAAGGTCCTCGCCCGCGACCGGCGCATCCGCTGCCTCGGCCTCCTCGAGCTGCTGCTCGGCCTCGCCGTCGTCATCCTCCACAACGCCTGGGGCTGGGGCATCCCCGGCATCGTGACGCTGCTCGGCTGGATCTGGCTCCTCGAGTCCCTGATCTACCTCGTTGCCCCGGCGCTCGTGCGCCGCCTCGGCGCCGAGATACTCGACCTCTCGCGCCTCTTCGCGTGGACGGGGGCCTTTCTCGCGCCCCTCGGCGCGGCGATCCTGCTCCACCGCGCCGGCGTGATCTGAACGCCGCGACGAGGAGCTCCGCTCGTCCTCTCGGCTGCCCGGCTTCGCTCGCGACGCGAAGCCACCGGCCTCGCCGCCACGCCGGTACACTCACCGCCATGCCCCGCGCCCGGATCGCGATCCTGCTCCCGCTCCTGCTGGCGCCGGCCGCCGCCGCCGACGGCCTCCGCATCGCCACCTGGAATATCTCGCTCTACGCCGGCGGGCGCGAGGACGCCTTCCACACCGCCGTCTACGCCGAGTTCGAGGGCCGCTCCTTGGCCCCCGACGCCATCCTCGTCCAGGAGATGACCAGCGCGGGCGCCCTCGCGCAGCTCGTCGCCATACTCAACTCGGCGCCCGATTCCCCCGGCGACTGGGGCGCGGCGGCCTTCATCGACGGGCCCGACTCCGACAACGCCCTCCTCTACCGCACCTCCAAGCTCGTGCTTCTCGACACCGTGGTCGTCGCCCGAGGCGGGCCCGCACCGAATCACCCGCGCGACGTGAACCGTTACGACCTCCGCCTCATCGGCTACGAGTCCGCCGAGGCACTCCTCAGCCTCTACTGCTCGCACATGAAGGCCGGCTCCGGCGGCGACGACCAATCGCGCCGGCTGCTCGAGGCGCAGCGCATCCGCGACGACGCCGAAGCGCTCGAGCCGCCCCGCCACTTCCTCCTCGCCGGCGACCTCAACACCCAGTCCTCCGCGCAGGCGGCCTACCAGGAGCTCACCGGCCCGCAGGCCGACGACCGGGGCCGCTTCCTCGACCCCATCGCCACGCCGGGCGAGTGGAACAACGGCTACGCGTTCCGCTTCGTGCACACCCAGGACCCCGCCGGCGCCGGCGGCATGGACGACCGGCACGACCAGCTCCTGATCGCCCCCACCCTGGCCGACGGCGACGGCCTCGACTACATCGGCGATCCGTCCCTCCCCTACTCCGTCACCACCTGGGACGATCCCAACCACGCCTACCGCGCATGGGGCAACGACGGCGCCTCGTTCAACGGCGTGCTCCGCTCCCAGGGCAACGAGATGGTCGGCCCAGAGATCGCCGACGCGCTCAAGCTCGTCTCCGCGGGCGGCGGCCACCTCCCCGTCTTCCTCGACCTGCGGGTCCCCGCCCTCGCCGCCGCCGATCCCGTCCTCGATTTCGGGACCGTCTCCGTGGGAGAGGAGGTCCGGCTCACCCTCCACGCGGGCAACGCCGGCGACACGTCCCTCTGGGGGCCCGGGGGGGTAACACCGCTGCGCTACACCCTCGCGGCGCCCGCGCCGTTCGCCGCCGACCCCGGCCCCTTCGCCGACGAGGCCGGTGGCCCGCTCAACGAGCACGAGGTCCATGTCGATACCTCGGCGCCCGGCCTCTACCACGCGACCCTGCTCCTCGCCTCCAACGACCCGGAAACGCCGGTCCTCGGCGTCGCCCTCCGCGCCGAGGTGGTCGCCGCGTGCCCCGCGGACTGGGACGGGGACGGGACGCTGAACACGCGCGACGTGCTCGCCTTCCTCAACGACTGGACCGCGCGCGACCCCCGCGCCGACGTCAACGGCGACGGGGTCATCAACACCCTCGACGTCCTCGAGTTCCTCGGCGGCTGGGCGACGGGCTGCTGAC
>CAYTAH010000098.1:0-4191 GCA_964435785.1 uncultured Phycisphaeraceae bacterium
TTCGTCGAGAGCGTCGAGGAGCCGCCGCCGGGGGCGATCCTGGTCTTCTCCGCTCACGGCATCCCGCCCGCGGTTCGATCGAGGGCGGCGGAGCGCGGCTTGCAGGCGATCGATGCCACGTGCCCACTCGTCACGAAGGTGCACTCGGAGGCGGTCCGCTACGCGCGGCAGGGATACCAGATCCTGCTCATCGGGCACCGCAACCACCAGGAGGTGATCGGCACCACGGGCGAGGCGCCCGAGGCTACGCAGGTCGTGGAGAGCCCGGCCGACATCCCGCGCCTGACGATCCGCGACCCCGACAAGCTCGTCTACCTCACCCAGACCACGCTCTCGACCGACGACGCGGCCGTGATTATCGACGCACTGAAACGGGCCTTCCCTGCCATCAAGAGCCCGCCGAGCGAGGACATCTGCTACGCGACCACCAACCGCCAGCAGGCGGTGCGGGCCCTCGCCCCCGAGGCCGACCTCGTGCTCGTCGTCGGGAGCAAGAACTCGTCGAACTCGGTCCGCCTCACGGAGATCGCCGAGAATGCCGGCACGCCGGCACGCCTCATCGACGACGCCGGCGGGCTGCGCAACGAGTGGTTCGCGTGTGCCACCGACGTCGGCTCTGCGACGTCGGTGCGGAATGGCGGGGACTTCACCGTCCTCGTCACCGCGGGCGCGTCGGCGCCCGAGGACCTTGTCGCCGGCGTCTGCCGCGAGCTGGTCGCGAGGTACGGCGCAACGGTCGAAACCCGCGACATCTTCGACGAGGACATGGAGTTCGCCCTCCCCGGCAACCTCCGGCGCATGATGAAGGACCGCGGGATCCCCGACGCGGACCGGCGCATACGCGTGCACAAGCCGGTCGTCACCGAGGCGCTGTACGGCGCGGTGCCGCTGACGATCGAGGGGCGGTGAGCGCGGCTTGTGGGTATTGGATCGCGCATGATCTCCGCGATCTCCGTGCTAATCGCAGGAGCACCTCCATGACCCGATCGTTCCCGTGCATCGTCGCGCTGGCCGCCCTGCTCGGCGCGGGCTGCTCGCAGCCGGCTCCCGAAGCATCCGGTGACGCGGACACGCCGCCCACGCCCCCGACCCGCCCCGCCCTGCGCCTGGACCTGACGAACGAGGCCGCGGACGCGAGCGGCCCGCCCGAGACGGCCGTCCTGCTCGAGGTGCCCGCCGACTGGCGGACGCGGGAGAGCTTCTCCGGGTCATGGTCGCAGCCTGCGGACGCTCCCGTGCTCATGCTTGTCGCCGGCGGCCACGACGACGGGCGCCGCGCCGGCAGCTTCGAGGCGGCGCGTGACGGCCAGACCTTCTCCATCGATCTGCACCCTACCTTCGCCGACAACAACGTCACACTCTCGTTCACGCTCCGGGGCCCGGCCAGCGGCGCCGGCCAGTGGGGCCACTCGACAATCGTCGGCTACCGGGAGAAGGGACCGGTGCGGGTGAGCATGTCGGGTGAGTAGCGAGCTCGTCGCGCCACAGCTCGTTGCATCGCCGCGCGTCTACAGAGCGCCTGTGTCGCGAGCTCCATGGAGGATGCGCACGACTTCAAGAGGCGAAGAGTCGGGGTTGTAGACCACCAGATAATCGAAGACGTTCCACACGCGACAGGCGCCGAGCGGCAACTGCTCGCTGCCGTGGCCGATGCGGGGGAACGCGGCGAGTCGGGCGAAGGCCTCCTCGAACCGCCTCATAACGACGCGCACCGCGCTCGGCCCGCCCTCGACGAAGCAGTACCCGAGGATCTCGTCGAGGTCGTGCTGCGCCGGAGCCGAGAGGACGTACCCCCCGCTCATGCCGTCTTCCGGTCCCGCTCGGCCGCATCAAGCTCCCGCAGCCGCTTCTCCCACTTGGCGAACACCTCGTCCCCGGGCACGCTTTCCCCCTTCCGGAGCGACTCCAGCCCGTCCTCGATCTTCCAGCGGAGCACTTGGCGCAGCCGCTCGACCGCGCCCTCGGGCAGCCGGGCGGCCTCTTCGGGCGAGAGCCGGCCCTCAAGCAGCCACTTGTCGAGGAGCCGATCCCGCTCGTCGCGCTCGAGGAGGCGAAGGGCCGCACGCACGACCTCGCTCGCCGAGCGGTACTGGCCACCCTGCACGAGGGCGTCCACGAACCCGGCCAGTTCGGGAGTCAGCGACACGTTGAGGGTGTCCTTGGCGGGCATGCCGTATTGTCGGAAACTCCGAGCCGGGTGTCAAGGTTTGTCACCCGCAGCGCCCCGGCCCGCGTAGCCTTCGCCGTGCGCCACCCGCCCGACCACATCTTCCAGCACACCCCCGACACGCTCCGCGCCTGGTTCGCCGAGCGCGGCCTGCCCCCCTTCCGCGCCGCCCAGGTGCTCGACTGGGTCTACCGCAAGGGGGTCGCCGACCCGGCCCATATGTCCAACCTCTCGAAGCGCGAGCGCGAGATGCTCGCGGCCGAGATGACGTTCGTCTCCGGCGGGGTGCTCCGGCACCAGGTCGCGACCGACGGTACTCGGAAGCTGCTGGTGGAGTGGGCGGATGGCAGCGAGACAGCGAAACAGCGAGACAGCGAGGCAGGGGAAAACGCATCGAGCCCGGACGCCTCGGGCATCTCTCTCGCGCTGCACCCCTCTTCCCTCAAGCCTCAGGCCTCAAGCCTCAAGCCTTCCACCGACCGCCAGACCGAGTGCGTCATGATCCCAAGCCAGGACCCCACGAAGGTCCGGCGGACGGCGTGCATCTCCTCGCAGGTCGGCTGCCCCGTCGGCTGCCGCTTCTGCGCGTCCGGCCTCGGCGGGCTCGACGCCAACCTCTCCGCCGGGCGGATCGTCGAGCAGGTGTGGCTGCTGAATCGCTTGCTGGCGGGCAGCGACGAAGCGACGGAGCGACGGAGCGACGAAGGGGGATCGGAGGCCACGTCCTCTGGCCCCTCCGTCGCTCCGTCGCTTCGTCGCTCGACCACTCCCACCATCACCAACATCGTCTTCATGGGCATGGGCGAGCCGCTCGCGAACTTCGCGAGCGTTCTCCACGCCGTCCGCACCATCGCGGCCCCCTGGGGCTTCAACATCTCCGCCCGGCGCATCACCATCTCGACCGTCGGCCTGCCCCGCGCCATCGAGAAGCTCGCCGAGCAGCTCGAGCTGCCCGTCACGCTCGCCCTGAGCCTGCACGCCCCCAACGACGACCTCCGGCGCGAGCTGATCCCCTGGGCGGAGTACACGACCATCCCCGAGCTGCTCGCCGCGTGCCAGGCCTGGTTCAGGAAGACCGGGCGCGAGATCACGCTCGAGTACATCCTCCTCGGCGGCGTCAACGACCGCCCCGAGCACGCCCAGCAGCTCGCCGGCCTGGCCAAGAGCCTCCGCGCCAACATCAACCTCATCCGCTACAACGAGGTCGTGCCCCTGCCCTTCAGGCGCCCGCGCTCGGACGACGTCCACGAGTTCCAGCGCATCCTCCGCGTCCGCGGCGTCAACGCCCACATCCGCGCCAGCCGCGGGCGCGACATCGCGGCCGCGTGCGGGCAGCTGCGGCACGAAGCCTCGGCGTGAAAGCCCGGGTGGCATGGGTGGCATGGGCAACGCTCCTGTCCGCAGCTCCCAATCGTGCGCGCGTGATCCGGGAACGTTGCCCGTGCGGGGCGTTCACCACGTGCAAGGCGAGCGCGGATGGTCGGGATCATGGGAGGCCAGCGACACTCGCCTTGCCCATGCCACCCGTGCCACGCATGCCAGACTGGTGCGCTCGACCGCCCGGGCGTCTACGCGCGTGCGTCGTCGTCCCTCGCGCGCGCCACGAGCACCGAGCAGGGCGCCCCGAGCACGACCGCGAGCGAGACCGAGCCGAGGAAAAGGCTCTTGACCGCCCCCCGCCCGTGCGAGCCGACGACGACAAGGTCCGCCCCCCAGCGCCGGGCCTCCTCGAGGATCGCCGCCTTGGGCATCCCCTCGAGCACCGCCTGCGAGACGGTCAGGTTTGGGGCCATCTGCCGCACCGCCGCGGCGGCCGCGTCGAGCCGCCGCTGCGCCGCCACGCGCTGGGCGTGCACGAACTCGTCGAAGGCCGAGAAGACGCCCGTCTCCTCGCCGAAGATGGGCTCCCCGAGCGGCGGGTCGACCGTGACGACCCGCACCTCGGTCCCCGCCGGCCACGGCCGCTCCCCCACCTCGCGCACCGCCGCCCCGCTGCTCTCCGACCCGTCGGTGGCCAGGAGGAT
>CAYTAH010000099.1:0-4086 GCA_964435785.1 uncultured Phycisphaeraceae bacterium
GAGCCACTCGGCGCTCTTGCCGCTGGAGCGCGGGTCGTCGTTGCCGGGGAAGTAGGCGTAGAGCGTCTCCCCCGCGGCGTCGTAGAACCAGCTCGGCCGGTCGTTGGCCCCGATGTCGGCGACGAAGTCCACGAGCGTCGCCTCGGCCGTCTCGGGGACGTGCCCGACGTACAGCTCGGGCACGCCCTCGGCGGTCCCCAGGCGGTAGTCGTAGACGAGGCCCACGACCGTCCCGTGCACCGTCGCCTTGTAGACCGTGCGCCCGAGGCCGCCGGAGTGGATGGACCAGTCGCCGGGCGCGAGGAGCCGCCTGCCCGTCTGCGTCCAGCGTCCGGTGCCTGGCTCGGCGGCGATGGTGACGCTGTCCTCGGTGAGCGCGATCTGCTCGCGGAGCACGCTCGACCCGTGGATGTAGACCGTGTCCCCGTCCGCGAGCGAGGCGTCGATCGCGCCCCACGACCCCGCGTAGTCCGCCGTGCTCGTGCCCCCGCCCGATTCGCCGCTCTTGATGTACCACGCCGTCATTGACGAGCCGCCTCTCACATGTGATCGCCGCCGCGGAGCCCGCTGCGCGAGGCCGGCCCGGGCGACAACGCGGTGACGCCGCGCGGGTATGCAGCCCCGCGCGTGACCGCATTCCGAGGAGCACGCGCGCCCGTGCGCGGTGATCGCCCGGACCAGCCGTCTACTAGATAGCTTCATGCTGACGGACCCGAGGTACTTGCGGTCAACGGTCAGGGTGTCCTCGCCGGAGATGCACAGGAGGCGCTCGACGACGGTGGCGACGTTCTCGCCGCTGAAGCGCGCGTCGCTGACGATCGCCAGGGACTTGTCGATCAGAGGCTGGAGTCCGAATTGGCCGGCCAGGCTGCCGGTGGTCGGACCCACGACGTTCCCCGCGCCGACTAGGCGGGTCAGGATGCGAGCGGTGGTGCCCTTGCCGGACCGCCGGGGGCCGACCAGCAAGAGCATCTTCTGCTGGCTGGTGTCCGACGTGAGACAATAGCCGGCCCACTCCTGGAGCAGCTCCACCGACTCAAGATCGTCGCCGAAGAGCTGCTCGAGGAACTTGGTCCAGAGCTCGGGCGGCTCTGGATCGGGGTCGTAGTCGAACTCCAGGGCGTTGACGTTGAACAGGGCGGGGGTGGCGGGGAGGATGCGTCCGGTGGGGATGTGGAGATTGAGCGTCTTGCAGGGGAGCACCTCCAGCGCCGGCGGCCGATCCTCTCCGTCGAGCCACGACGGGAACGGCGTGGACACCGGCAGGTGGGTGAAGGACCGGATCGTCTCCAGCGCGTACTTCACGCTTGTGGGGTTCGAGTCGAAGTTCACCAGCTCCGGAACGCCGTGCCTGTTCACTACGTAGCGGAGAGCGGCATGCAGCCAGGGCTGGAGACGCTGCCGGATCGAACCTTCCTCGATCAGGCGGTAGCGGTTGTCGTGCCACTCCATCAGCGCGCCGCCGTACGCGTGTAGGGTCGGCCCGTCGCGGTGCGTGTTGAACTCCTGGATGTATGCTTCGGCTGTGGGTAGCGTGCGTTTGGGGGACAGAACCAGCCGTCCGCTCGCCGGGTCGCGCTCGCCGAGCGGGATTGCTCCCTCTCGATAGGAACCCTCGTCGGGCCTAGCGTCGACGGGCGGCGCGAGCCGGCGCGCGGCGGTCGCGTTCATCGAGTACACCTCCGTGCAGCCCGCGAGCGCGCGGTCGATCGTCCTCTGCCCGTACGTTCGGTCGCCGCGGCGCTCGTCCCACTTCTCCCGGTAGAGCCCCGAGCGCCGAAACAGCCGGTCGATGCGGTCGGCGTCCTTGGCCGTCCAGAAGGCCAGCATGTTACACAGGGCCTGGTCGGCGGCGCTCTGGTCGTCGCCGTGCATGGACGTGTCGCCGTCCCACAGGCGCTTGAAGCGATCGCCGTTCTTCGCGGCGCCGGCGTGCTTGAGAAGGGCCTCGTCGTCGCCGTTGAACCCCGCGAGCGCAGGTGTCCCCACGAGCTTCAGCGGCGGCTTCTTCGGGGCCCACAGGCGGCCGCAGAGCGCCTCCAGTTCGGTCTGTCGCTCTCCGATAGTGAGCGGCGTGCCGGCAAGGTGTCTGCCGGTGACGGTGAAGACCCTTGCCTCCTGGTAGATCTCGGTCTCTTTGAAGCCCTGGATCGCCTTGGACCTGCACCCCGCTCCCGACGGCTTGGTCGCCGCGACGAAAATCTTAACACCCCGCCCGCCGGGGCTGATCTCGGTGTACGAGTCGAGGGAGTCGATGATCTCTTTGGCGCTGGGGACGATGTCCCCGCTCTCGTCGATGCACCCGTCGAGGTCCACACCCGTAAAGGGATCGTCTCCGCTGAACGCGAAACCCACTCCGGCGTAGCCCCTCCGTCGCCACGCGGCCACCGCCTCCTCGAACGTCGCCCACGTCAGCGGGTCGGTGGAGTTGGCCGGCTTCCCGTCATGCGCGTCGACGGGGCACTTTGTGTGTTTGCCCTCGCGGGCGATGTACTTCCAGCACACCCAGTGAGGCACGCTGCGGAGCGCCTCCGGCACCAGCGTCGGGTCAAACGCGATGGCTGGGACGCCCGCCTCGGCCCCCGGCGACGCGCCGTTGCGGGCAGCGTCGCCGGGGGCCTTGCCGTTTGTGCTCAGCCCGCCACCTCCGCGGGGTCGTCGGCCGCGGGCAGGCGGCCGACGCGCTCGACCCGGAACGCGTGGTCGCCGAACTCGCGTCTCGCGAAGCCGGTGAAGATCTGGTTGAGCGCCTGCCCGACCGGCGTGCCCGCGTCGATGGCGAGCGTTCGCCTCCCCGCGTTGGATGCAAAGCGTGCGTCGAGCCGCGTGCGCTCGTCGCCATGCAAGCTCTGCACGGCAATGAGGGCGAGGTCGAACGTCGCCATGACTTCTGGAAATGGCACGGGGCGACAGAGCACGTAGCGGTACGCCTGACTCGACATGGATTCAACTCCGTTCGTAATCGTCTACTGGATATCTACGCGCTTCGGAGCACGACATGCGCGCAAACTACCTGTACTGGTCGACCTCCGCATCACGGATGGCCTCGCGCAGATGCTCCGCCGCGTTCAGCGTCGCACGCCGCGAGATGTCGAGTTCGACGCCGGTGCCGTGCCGCGTCCCGGCCGCGCAGCCGAGCGCAAATGCCCGAAGATCGTCGGAGACCCTGGCCAGCACCTGTGCCATGTCGAGCTCAAGGTCGTGGAGGCGAGTACCCGTTCCAGTGCGCCCCGGTCACCGCCTGGGCGACCGCCGAGAGCGAGCGGTAGACCGTCCCCTCGTAGTCGAACCCGTTCGGCAGCACCCGGACGCGGATCGTGCGTCCCCGGTACTCCCGCGTCAGCAGCGCCCCGGGCATGGGCAACCGCTCGTCGGGCGGAACATCGAGGCGGCGGGTTGCCACGGGTTCGTGCGGCGCCCGCGCCGGCGCGGCGGGTGCCCGGCCCGGGCCGGGAGCGCGCAGCCGCAGGTCCGCGTCGGTCGCGATCTCCAGCGCCCGCCGCCGGGCGCGCTCGGAGAGGCCCCCCTCGGCGTTGGCCTGGATGCGCCAGGCGATCCGCCGGACGAGGTAGTCCTTGTGGCCGGACCGCGTCTGCTCGCGAAAGACCCGGGCGTACTCCCGCCGCAGCTCGGTCACGGTCATGCGCCGCAGTTCGATCAACTTCTGGCCCACGTTCAGTGCCACGGCCCGCCTCCTTTCTCTGGCGTTAACCAGCGACCCCATCAAGCGGTAACGGGCCGACGAGTTCAAGGCATGTGGCCAAGGATTCCTCCAGATTCCCCGGCGTAGTGATGTCAACGCGAACCCGCCCATGCAGCCGCAGGACGCCGCGGGCGAAGATGCTGGCGATCTCTTCGAGGCGCTGATCCGCCGTCATCTCTGACGGGTCGGTCGGGTCCGGGCGCAGCGACATCGCGCACTCCTCCTGGAGAAGCCAACCAAGACCGTCCGTGGTCGGTCGAGGTGATCAGGAATCCGTCGCCCGCGGCACGCAGCCGCTGGCTACTGGATATCTACGCGATGCGATCCTGAAGTCGCGCGCGAGGGGGCGAGAGCAACCCAGAGGTCAACCAACGCCTGGTGCC
>CAYTAH010000100.1:0-4064 GCA_964435785.1 uncultured Phycisphaeraceae bacterium
TCCAGCGTGTTGAACGTGCCATCGCCGTTGAAGTCGCCGCGCGGGTCGTGCCCCGTCCACGCGTTCAGGAAGGCCAGCACGTCGAGCGTGTTCACGTCGCCGTCGCCGTTGAAGTCCGCCGCGCACCCGCCGTCGTCGACCACGCCCCAGATCTCCACGTCGTCGATGTTCCAGCCCGAGTAGAGCCACGAGCTGTCGGTGGTGCCCATCGTCCAGCGGAGGTAGACCGTCGGCTCGCCGTCGGCGACGTCGGAGATGTCGTACTCGACCTGCCGCCAGGAGTTCTCGGTCACCTCGCCGCCGTTGCTCCACACCTCGGTCCACGAGGAGCCGTTCGTCGAGACGCGGAGATACGCGTGGTCGTACGCCGGCTGCTCGACGTTGAGATACCGCTGGAACCGCAGCGTCGTCCGCGAGAGGCCGGAGCAGTCGATCGCCGTCGTCGTCAGGTCGTACTCCGGCATGTTGTTGACGTAGTCGCCGGCGAGGTTGTACCCGTAGACGTTCTGCCCCGTCGCGCCGGCCGTCGGGTCGCGGTAGCCGTGCTCGCCGCCCTGGCCCGTCGGCTTGCCCCACGCCCACTGCCCCTCGGTGCTCCAGCCGGGGTTGGTGTCCATGTTCCACGCGTACACCTGCTCGGGCACGCCCACGAACAGACGCACGGCCCGCGCCGTGTCCCCCTCGTGGTCGGTCGTGTTCACGAACTCAACCGTCGCGTCGTACCGCCCGTTGCCGAACGCCTCCGCGGCGCTGTTGATCGTCACCGTCACGTCCGCGCTCCCCTCGACGGGGATCGTGCCCGACCCGTTGACGACGTCGAGCCACGCGCCGTCCGCCGAGACGGCGTAGTCGATCGGCCCATCGCCCATGTTGCGGATCGTGTACACCTGCGACGCCGGCGAGAACGGCCCGCCCGCGGGGCCCTCGCTGATGAACATCCCGCCCGGGCTCACGAGGATGCCCGAGGCGCCCGGCCACAGCGTGTCCGCGGTCAGCGCGCCCGAGCCGGCGGGGTCCAGCCAGTCGCGCAGCCGGTTGCTCGACGAGCTCCCGTCCCATGAGACGCTGAACCTGCCGTACCAGTCCGAGAGGTCGTTGCCGCACGCGGCGTACCCGCCGTGCAGCTGCCCGATCACGCGGTGATCCTGGTTGAACAGCGGCGACCCGGAGGAGCCCGGCTCGGTCGTGCCCAGGTCCCAGTCGATGACGCGGACGTGGGTGCCGTCGCCGGGGACAGTCTCGCCCAGGTAGCTCGTGGTCGTGGTCGGCTCGAACTCGAAGCTGATCCGCTTCTCGTCCACGTCGGGGTGGTGGATCGCGATCGCGTCGTCCGCGTTGGCCCCGGTCGCGTCCCAGCCCGCGTAGGAGACCAGCCAGTCGGGGTTGGGCGCCTCGTCCAGCTCCACGAGCGTGAAGTCGCTCGAGGACTTCGCCGCCCGGAAGAACGAGCCGGTCTGGAAGTCGTCGAGCGAGCCGTCCGGCTGCCCGTCGCACTCGCTCGTCTCGTAGTTCCAGAACACCACCAGCGAGGGCGCGTTCCCCGCGCTGATCCCGCAGTGGTTCGCCGTCATGAAGTAGGGCGTCTCATCCTCCGCGGCGTTGTTGACCATGAAGCCCGTGCAGAAGCGCGAGCCGCCCGTGGAGATCACGGCCACCGAGGCGATCTCCGCCCGCCACGCGTCGCCCTCCGGGCAGACGACGTCGATGTTGCACCAGCCCGAGCGCGGGTCGAAGACCTCGTTGAACCCGCGATAGCCCGCGTTGATCACGCCCAGGTGCAGCTCCAGCTCCTCCAGCGCCTTCACCGGGAGCAGCACCTCGAGGATCACGTCGTTGCACACCGTCGCCGGCGTCCACAGCTCGCCGTGGGCCGCGTTGTCACGCGCGCTGAACGGCCGGATCGCCCGGTCCCCCGCCGTCTCGTAGATGTACAGACGCCCGGCCTCGGGCATCCGGTACCTGTCGAAGCCGAAGTTCAGCGAGAGCGCGTTCCCGCAGCGCACCCGCAGCCGCCACGCGATCATGCTCTCCGAAACCTGCTCCCACACGCCGTGGGTGTCGGGCGAGATGTCCACCGCGTGCTCGACCGCGAACCGCGGCGCCAGCCCCAGCCTCGCATCCTCGGCCTCCAGCCGAGCCACCACCGCGGGATCGATGTCCGGCACCACCTCCACCGGCAGCGTGTGACGGGGCTCGAGCCCCGGAACCGAATCCACAGGCGCCGGAAGATCCGGCGCCTGCGCCAGAGCCGAGCACGAAACCGCGGCGACGACGCCGCACGACCAGAGACATCTCCGCCAACGCATGGGGAAGCTCCATCCCGACCGGGGCTTGGCCACGCCCGGCCGGGTCGACAGGTGAGAAAGGGAGGCGACGTCCCGCTCCGCGCGAGAGCCCGGTCCCTCACCGTCGAGGATACAGCCCCGGGCGCAAAATCGGCGGGCTCTCAGGCCCCGATTCCGCGTTTCCCGTCCGAGAAGTCCGCGTCAGGCGCCCGACGCCGCCGCCGCGTCGAGCAGCGCCGCGGCGGCGCGCTTCGCGTCTCGAGCTACCCCTGGGTTCCCCGTGACGTACGCCCGGGCGATCGCCCCGTCGAACAGGAGCATCAGTTGGTCGGCGAGCGCGTCGGGGTCGGACGCCCCCGCCTCGCGGCTGAGCCCCCGGAACTGGTCGAGCACCCACGCCTTGTGCTCGGCGACGACACGGCGCGCCTCGCACCCGCCCTCCGCCAGCTCCGAGGCGGTGTTCAGGAAGAGGCACCCGCGGAAGCCCGGCCGCCCGAACCACTTCTCCTGGGCGTCGAACACCCCCAGAAGCCTGGCCCGCGGATCGTGCCGGGACTCCACGAGCGCCCGGAAGGTCTCCCGGAACAGCTCGTCCTTCCGGCGCAGCGCCGCCACGACCAGCTCGTCCTTGCCCGCGAAGTGCTTGTAGAGGCTCATCTTGGCCACGCCCGCCTCGGCGAGCAGCCGGTCGATCCCCGTCGCGCGGATCCCCTCGTCGCTGAAGAGCCGCACCGCCGCGTCGACCAACCGTTCCCGTGCTCCGCTGCGCGCTTCGGGCATGGCTCCTCCGGAACTGTGCGCTGGCTTTGAGTCACTATACAGAAAAGTCTACACAAGACCGCCACGCCGTGCTAGGCACCCAGGACAAATCAGAAATATCGGTCGGTCCATGAAATAGACAGAACCGTCTGCATATTTCTTCTGGCGCTGCCGTCCGTCCGCGGCAGGGTCATCGCCCTCGGACTGACGAGGGCCTTTCGCGCAGGAGACGATCCATGCCTCGAATCCAACCGCTCGATCCGGACACCGCCCACGGCAAGGCCGGAGAACTGCTCACATCAGTCAGGAAAAAATTCGGCAAAACGCCGAACATGCTGGCGACGATGGCGCACGCCCCGGCGGTGCTCGAGGGATACCTCGGTCTCGGCGACTCCCTCGCCCGAGGGACGCTCCCCGCGGGGCTCCGGGAGCAGGTCGCGCTGGCCGTCGCCGGGGCCAACGGGTGCGACTACTGCGCCAGCGCCCACACCGCCATAGGAATCGGCGCCGGCGTCAGCCCCGACGAGCTCGCCAGCTCGCTGGAGGGCGAGCCGGCCGACCCGAAGTCCCGGGCCGCGGTCCGGTTCGCACGCGCAGTGACCGAGCGGCGCGGGTGGGTGGGCGACGAGGACCTCAGAGCCGTGCGAGCCGCGGGCTTCAGCGACAGCCAGGTCCTCGAGCTCGTGGCGGTCGTTGCCCTCAACACCCTCACGAACTACGTGAACCACATCGCCCAGACCGAGGTGGACTTCCCGCTGGTGAGGACCCCGAACCCGGCCGGCGCGTGAGATCGGCCGGAACCTCCCCCAGCCCCGCGGGCACTGAGATGTGCCCGCGGCGGATTGATGCGCCGCGACAGTCACAGTGGCCGCCCTCCCCGGGCAGCCGAAAGGAACCGAGCAATGAGCACGAACGCCGCCACGCTGCACCTCGATGACGAGACTTTCGCCGCCCGCGTGCGCGAGGGCGTCGCCCTGGTCGACTTCTGGGCCCCGTGGTGCCCGCCCTGCCGCGCGCTAG
>CAYTAH010000101.1:0-3961 GCA_964435785.1 uncultured Phycisphaeraceae bacterium
AACGCCCGCTGCATGCTCTTCGAGAACCCGATCTCCGGCCAGCGCCGGAAGTACTCCCACATCGCCTCCTTCGTCACCATCGTCAGGTACAGCCGCCCGCCGGGACGGATGATCCGCGCCAGCTCGAGGAGCCACGCGTCCACCGACTCGCCGATATGGCTGAAGACCGACCCGCAATAGATCAGATCGAAATACCCCTCGCAGAAGGGCAGCGAGGGAAAGCTCGACGTGAGCACGAAGCGGAACGGCGGCGAGAGGTGCCGCATGCACCACGCGATGTGCGGCCCGCTCAGGTCCACCCCCCAGACCTCCCCGCGCGCCGCGACGTCGGTGAGACGGCGGATCATGAACCCGGCCGCGCACCCGAAGTCGAGCACGCGATCGCCAGCGTCAATGTCCCCGCCGTGGGTGCGCAGCAGCTCGCGCATCCTCGCCACGTTCCGCTCCCCGATCGCCATCACCTGCTCCAGCGTCGGGGCGTACCCGTGCCAGAGCCGCTTCGGCGGCGTCGCGAACCCGTCTCTCCACTTCGGCTCGTCGGGATGCTCCTTGGGAAGGATGTAGTGCGCCCGGTCAGGGCGCACCGGGATGTGCTTCGCGTCCGCGGCCGCGAGGGAAAGGAACGCAGCCTGGCCGTCGTGCCGCCCACGCCCGGCTTGCGCAGGCATGTGCGCCGGAAGGAACGCGCGCAGAAAGCTCTCGGCATACGGCCGCAGAGCCGCCTTCGCGGCACGCCGCGCTCCCGCGGGGAGCAATCTGATCGCCAGCGGTTGTCGCGCCATCGCGGGCTCCGGGGTGGTGAGCGCCCAGTCTAGCGGTGCGCCCGCTGCGGCCGGCGCCTCCTGAGGCCACCGCCCGGGAAGGGGCATGCACGCCGTGCGACGCGTCGCTCCGAGGGAAAGCACCGATTCTCGCGCCCGCACGGCTCAAGCTTCAGAATCTGGGGTGCGATAACACGGAGTTGCGGCGGCGGAGCCGGCGCGCTCCCCTATAGTGGGATCGCCGTTCGCGTCGCCGCGCAGCCGTGGCCGGGCGCGAACACCCGGAGGTGACCAGTGCCCTTCTTCCCGCGTCTGTTTCTCGCGCTCGCCGCGATGCTCACGCTCTGCGCAAGCGCCGCCCTCGCCGACCCGCCACCCGCGCCCGACGCGCTCACCGAGTCCGCGGCCGCCCTCTGGGGCGCCGGGGCGCAGGACTCGTGGGCCACTGTCGCAGACGACTCGGGCCGCGTCCGAGTCGGGGGCAACTCCCTCCGCTTCGAGACCGGCGGCGGGTTCGACACGTGGCTGTGGGCGCCGGGCGACCGGGCCGCGAGCTGGGATCTGCTCGCGGGCGGCGCTGGCGGCTTCGCGTTCCACGCCTACGTCGAGAACGATTACACGTTCCAGAACCTGAGCCCGTGGGTGCGGCTCTATTCCGCCGACGGTTACGTCGAGTTCACCCCCGCCTACGACGTCCTCAACGACGCGATCAACCAGTGGATCGAGATCAGGATCCCTTACGCGGGGGATTCGTTCTGGTCGCGGACCGAGGTCGGCGATCCCGACCTCTCGGCCGTGAACTCCATCGAGATCCACGCCGACACGTGGGACGCCGGCTTCAAGCTGTGGCTCGACGGCCTGCGCTTCGACCTGCCGCTCCCCGCGCCGGATGGCCTCCGCGCCTACGCAGGCAACCACGTGGTCGATCTGGAGTGGGGCGCCTACCCCGACCCGATGAACCGCGTGACGGGCTTCGCGGTCTACAGGCGGCTCGCGCCGTTCGATTCGACAAACGGCCTCTCTCCGATCGCCTTCGTGAACAACCCCGACGCGACCTCCTTCGCCGACGGCACGGCCCAGAACGGCGTGCGCTACCACTACGCCGTCGCGGCCCGCTTCACCGATGGCTCGGAGACCACGGAGGTCCAGAGCGTCGGCCCGCGCACGCCCTGGGACGAGACCGATCTCCAGGTCGTCTCGATCTCCCGCACGCCGCGGTTCGAGCGCTACGACCCTGTGTATAGCTACTACGAGATCACCGAGCCCGGCGGCTTCGGGCCCTACATCTTCTCGGCGGCGAGCGGCCTCGGCTCCGGCCAGACGGGCGACACCCAGCGATGGCCGCAACTCGGCCAGAGCGTGACCTACACCGCGACGATCCGCAACCGCGGCACCAACTCGCTCGCGACGAGCCTGCCCTACACGTGGACGCTCGACGGCGCGCCCGTGCAGTCGTCCTCGAAGTTCGGCATCCTCGGGCCGGGCGACACGGTCGCCGTGAGCTGGTCGATGCCGTGGGACGACGCGCACCACGAGATCGGCTTCACGCTCGACTTCGCCGACGAGCGCCCCGAGAACAACGCCTTGGCGATCGGCTCGAAGTCCGTCGCGTTCCTATCCTTCGCCGACCGCACGTACATCGAGCGCTTCCGCGAGGAGTCGCCCGGCTACAACGCCATCACCGACGACCTCTTCGACTGGCTCAATGCGCACATGGCCCGCTTTAACCAGATGTTCGCCGACGCGGACACGGCCAAGCGCGTGCATTTCGACGTGCTCGAGGCCCTCGACGACGACGAGCCCGATCCCAACGTGAACCGCATCGAGTTCGCGATCTTCCCCTTCCGCTACAAGGCCACCGACGGCACGCTCCGCCTCAGCGGCTACTACGACCGGGTCGAGGACCTTGACTACGGCCTGCTCCACGAGATGGGGCACCAGCTCGGCCTTATCGACCTCTACCGCCTCGACCTGCCGGGCGAGCGGAACCACGTCTCCGGCGAGGCGTACTGGGCGATCCCGTGCCTCATGCACGGCGTCTCGCACCTGGTCTCCGACCACAGCGCCGGCGCGATGACCCACTGGCTCGACCTCGCCCACGGCTACTACGGGCAATACATGTACGAGCTGCCCGAGCACGTGCGCGTGCGCCTGCTCGGGCACGACGGCCGCCCGCTCGCCGGCGCGACGGTGCGGGTCTTCCAGCGCACCGAGCGGCCGGGCCTCGGCGACGTGATCACCGACCAGGTCAAGTTCGAGGGCGCGACCGACAGCGCCGGCGAGTGGACGCTCCCCAACGTCGAGATCGACGAGAGCCTCGTCCCCGAGACCTACGCCGGCGATGCGCTGCCGGACAACCCCTTCGGCTACATCGCGGTCGTCGGCACCAACGGCCTGCTCCTGCTCGAGGTCATCCACAACGACGCGACCGACTACGCGTGGCTCCCCATCACCGAGGTCAACACCGCCTACTGGGCCGGCCAGACCGGCACGGCCGTCTTCGAGAGGACCCTCGCCCTCGGCGGCGGCACGCAGCACTTCCCGCCGGCGGAACTGACCGAGCAGAACGCCGCGGACTGGAGCGCCTGGGCCCAGGACGGCGTGCTCACCCTCTCCGACGACGACACAAGGGTCGTGAGCGGCCAGACCTCGCTCGAGTTCGCCGCGACTGGAGGCGCCGACAACGCCGCGACCTACCCCGCCTTCTCCAACGCCCGCTGGAACCTCGGCGCGGTGGAGAGCGTCCGCGTCTGGGCCCACGCGGAGAACCCCAACGGGGCCTTCCAGTCGGGCAGCCCATGGATCCGTCTCCGCTCCAAGGACGGCTTCATCGAGCTCCGGTCAACGAGCGACGAGCTGAACCAGGCGATCGGCTCCTGGCACGAGTTCGAGATCCCGCTGGCCGGCGGCCCCGCGTGGCAGCGGACCGTCAGCGGCAACCCCGACATCACCGACATCCGCGCCCTCGAGCTCCACGCCGACACCTGGGGCGCCGGCTTCACCGTCTGGTGGGACGGCCTCCGCTTCGACCCGCCCGTCTGCGCCGCCGACTTCAACGCCGACGGCTCCATCGACACCCGCGACGTGATCGGCTACCTCAACGCCTGGTCCGCCCGCGAACCCCGGGCCGACATCAACGCCGACGGGGGCGTCGACAGCCGCGACGTGATCGCGTTCCTCAACGAGTGGACGTCGGGGTG
>CAYTAH010000102.1:0-3933 GCA_964435785.1 uncultured Phycisphaeraceae bacterium
GGGGGATGTCGAGATCCGCCGCACCGAGCATGGCGCGGTCGTCATCGCCAACGACATCGAGATCGAGGTCGCTCGCGACGACAGCCGCGAGGAGCGGTACGCCGTCGCGTACAACGCCGCCAAGGTCATCTGCGGCACGACGAAGCGCGGCGAGCCGAACGCCACCAACTCGATGATCCACGACGTGCTGAGCGAGATCGAGCGCGTCGCCGGTTGCTGAACCAAGCGCCCGCGCTGTGCGGGCACGTTCCTGTTCCCACCATGCAGAAGGAGAATCAGCATGGCAACGAAGAAGACGACGAAGAAGACCGCGAAGAAGGCGACGGCGAAGAAGGCTGCCCGCAAGCCCGCCGCGAAGCGGCCGTCCATGTCCAAGAGCGCGGCCCGCGCCGAGGGCGCCCAGCGGACCAAGGCCGCGCAGGCCGCGAAGGCGAAGCCGCCGAGCGCCGGCCCCGCGAAGCCCACGGCCGCCAAGGCGACCAAGCGCGCCAAGGCCCCGAAGGAGCGCAAGCCGAAGCGTGTCAGCGGCCTCGACCTGGCCGCAAAGGTCCTGGCCGAGGCGGGCGAGCCGCTGAACGCCAAGACCATCGCCGAGCGCGCCATCGCCGCGGGCTGGAAGACCAACGGCAAGACGCCCGAGGCCACGCTCTACGCCGCGATCATCCGCGAGATCGCCAAGAAGGGGAAGGACGCGCGGTTCGTCAAGCGCGACCGCGGCCTGTTCACCGCCGCCCCCACGAGCGGGAAGGGGGCCTGACCCATGCGGAAGAACGAGGTCCAGATCGGCGGCGTCTACACCGCCAAGGTCAGCGGCGAGATCGTCCGTGTCCGCATCGACCGCGAGAGCCCCTACGGGGGCTGGGACGCGACGAACCTCCGCACCAAGCGTCGCATCCGCATCCGCAGCGCCCAGCGCCTGTGGGGGCGGGTCGAGCGGGAGGAGGCCTGAGCATGGACGCCATCCCCAACGACAACCTCGTCGCTCCTGAGGACGCGTGTCCCAACTGCGGCGAGCGCGACGCGGACCGCCTGGTCTGGCAAGACGACGAGCGAGTCGAGTGCCAGATGTGCGGCACCGTGTACGCGCCGGGAAGGAGGGACGATGAGCACCGCGCGTGACATGGATCGCCTCATCGCCGTCTTCGAGGCGGCCGAGTCCCTGCTCGCCGCCCGTGAGGACCAGATGCTCACGACGGATGAGTGGGACGCGCTCGAGCACGCCGTCGCGGCCTGCCGCGAGCCGCCGCCGGACGAGCGGACGGAGACGTTCCGCGTCGATGAGGGCGGGGCGCTCGTCCGCTCCGTCGTCCCCAAGCGCGGCGAGCCGTACGAGCACCGCTGCGACAAGGATGTGTTCGATGCGGTGGCCAACGCCATTGACGAGGCCAACGGGACCTTCGTGCTGGAGGACCTCCGTCGGGCCACCGACGCGCCGTGGACGCAGGCCGCGGTCGCGTTCGCCTTCCTCAAGGAGCGGGGCGTTGTCGTCCCGATGCACGGACGCACCCACGCCGCAGCGGGCAAGGCGGCGTTCGAGGACGCCATGACCGAGTACCACGCCCTGCGCGAGAAGGGGCCGGCCGACGAGGCCTTCGGGTACGAGTAGGCCCCGCCTCATGCATCTTCTCCAGCCTCGGCCGTCGCCGGGGCTGTTTCTCCGGCGAGAGCATTGCCGATGCGCTCCGCCTTCCGCCCCGTGAACTGCTCCCAGCGCTGCACGATCACATCGCAGTACGCCGGGTCGATCTCCATCAGGAACGCCCTTCGCCCCGTCTGCTCCGCGGCGATCAGTGTCGAGCCGCTGCCGCCGAAGAGGTCGAGCACGTGCTCGCCCGGGCGCGACGAGTACTGCATCGCCCGCGCCGCCAGCTCGACCGGCTTCTCCGTCAGATGCACCATCGCGTTCGGGTTGATCTTCTTGACGTGCCAGAGGTCGGACGCGTTGTTCGGCCCCAGGAAGACATGCGCCGCGCCTTCCTTCCACCCATAGAAGCACCACTCGTGTGCGCCCATGAAGTCCTTGCGCGTCAGCACCGGATGCTGCTTGTCCCAGATGATCGCCTGCGAGAAGTACAGGCCAGCCGCGCGCAGCGCCGGGGGGTAGTTGGCGCAGTTGGCGTACCCACCCCAGATGTAGAACCCGCGCCCGAGCTCCAGCGCGCGAGACATGTTCCCGAACCACGCCAGCAGCAGCCGCTCGAACTCCTCGTCGGACACGAAGTCGTTGACGAGCGGCCGGTCCTTCGCCCGCATCTTGCCGGTGGGCTTGGACTTCTCCGGGTGCCGCGCGAGGTCGAACCCCTGGTGGTGCGACGCGACGGACTTCCGCGCCTGCCGCTCGCGGTCCTTCTTGCCTCGCTCGCTCTTGGAGCGATCGCACTGGAGATCCTCTCGCCGCGAGAAGGACGTGACGCCCGCCGCGATCGCGTTGTTGCTGCGCGGCTCGACCTTGACGTTGTACGGTGGGTCGGTGTTGACCAGGTGGATCGGCTGGCCGTCGAGGAGCCGGTCGACGTCTTCGGCGCTCGAACTGTCGCCGCACATCAAGCGGTGGTCACCGAGCACCCACAGATCGCCCGGCTTCGTCACCGGCTCGTCCGGCGGCTCGGGCACGGCGTCGGGATCGGTTAACCCCTCCTTCACGCCGGGGTCGAGCAGCTTCGCCAACTCGTCCTGATCGAAGCCCAGCAGCGACCAGTCGATGCCCGACTCCTGGAGCTCTGCCAGTTCGATTGGCAGCAGCTCCATGTTCCACTCGGCCAGCTCCGCCGTCTTGTTGTCGGCAATGCGATAAGCGCGGACCTGCTCGGGCGTCAGGTCGCGGGCCACATGGATCGGCACCTTCTCCAGACCGAGCTTCTGCGCCGCCTTCCAACGCGTGTGGCCGCAGACGATCACGCCGTCGCCATCGACGACGATCGGCTGGCGGAAGCCGAACCGCTTGATGCTCTCGGCGACCGCTTCGACCGCGTCGTCGTTGAGCCGCGGGTTCTGCTCGTAGGCCTTGACCTCTCCGATCGGTCGCATCTCGATCTTCATCGCGTCCTCCTTGACGGGTGCTGCGCAGGGGTGAACTTCAACATGCGGTGGCCGCGCGGGTGTCCCCACTTGTCGAGGTGCTCGACACGCCAGCCGGTGGCGAGCCCCGCCTCGACCATCTCCGCGCGCGTGTACTCGAAGAGCCGGTGGTCGTGCGGCTCGGGCGGGTTGTCCTTCGGCTGGTCGCACTCGCCAAACGTCGCGTAGAGCACGCGGCCGCGCGCCATGACCGGCCGCAGGTTCGCCAGGCACCGCCGGATGCGCTCCATCGGCAGGTGTGTGAACAGCGAGTGCGCCCAAGCGATGTCCGGTCTCGCGGGCAGCTGGTCGAACTCGAAGTCCGCCAGAGCCAGCAGCGTCGGCCGCTTCGAGGCCCGAAGCGCCGGTCCCAGCTCCTGCTCGGCGCCAACGCGCAGCAGTTCCGGCTCCTTGTCCACGCCGATGTACCGATCGGCGTCAAGGTAGCGGACCAGGTGGACGCCGCCACGCAGCGCGCCGCACCCGATGTCCAGCAGGCGATGGTCCCGCCGCAGCCCGCGAGCCCGGAGGAACCGCAGCTGGAGCCGGCCGACCTCGTCCCACATGCCGCCGACGTACTCGCGGTGCCCGGCTTGGCGGACGCCCTCCGGCCCATGCAGGTATGTGCGGCGGACCTCGGCGTCGGTGGGGCGCTTCATGGCCGCCCCCTTTCCGCCGCTTCGCCACGTCGCGGCCCAGGGCGGCCCACGTCGCGTCCTCCCCCCGGAGGCGTAGGACGAGGCCACCGGGCGGCCCGTTGGCCACCTGGGCGACCGTCGCGGGCGGGGGCGGAACCCGACCGGACAAGCGCAACAAACTCTGTCCGGATTCGCGGCTGTTCCCGGCGGCGTAGCCGCGCAGATTCCGCCGGGAAGG
>CAYTAH010000103.1:0-3270 GCA_964435785.1 uncultured Phycisphaeraceae bacterium
GCTTCGTCGCTTCGTCGCTTCGTCGCTTCGTCGCTTCGTCGCTTCGTCGCTTCGTTCCCTACTCTACACGTTGAACAGAAAGTGACACACGTCCGCGTCGTGCATCACGTAGTCCTTCCCCTCGGTCCTCATCTTCCCGTGCTCCCGGATCGCCTTCTCCGAGCCGTACTCCTCGAGATCGTGCACCGAGTACACCTCCACCCGGATGAACCCCCGCTCGAAGTCGGTGTGGATCACGCCCGCGGCTTGCGGCGCCCTGCACCCCACCGGGATCGTCCACGCGCGGATCTCCTTCGGACCCGCCGTGTAGAACGATTGCAGCCCCAGCAGGTGGTACGCCGCCCGCGCGAGCTTGTCGAGCGCCGGCTCCTTGAACCCCAGCGCTTCGAGCATCTCCTGCTTCTCCGATCCCTCGAGCTCCGCCAGCTCGCTCTCGATCTTCGCGCACACGGGCACCGCCTCCATCCCCTCGCTCTCGGCGTGCGCCCGCACCTTCTGCGCCATCGGCCCCTCCCCCTGGGAGTCGCTGTCGTCCACATTCATGACGTAGAGCACCTTCTTGGACGTGATCAGCCCCAGCGACCTGAACACCTGCTCGTGCTCCCTGTCCTCCAGCGTCAGCAGGCGGGCCGGCTTGCCCTCGGCCAGCAGCGGGAAGACCCGCCGCAGCACCTCGGCGCGCAGCACCGACTCGTGGTCCTTGCCCTTGGCCGCCCGCTCGGCCTTGGGCAGCGCCCCCTCCACCGTCTGCAGGTCCGCGAGGATCAGCTCCGTCTCGATCGTCTCGATGTCCCGCATCGGGTCCACCGAGCCCTCGACGTGCAGCACCTCCTCGCCCCCCGGGGCGTGCTCGAAGCAGCGGACGATGTGCAGGATCGCGTCCACCTCGCGGATGTGCGAGAGGAACTTGTTCCCCAGCCCCTCCCCCTTGCTCGCCCCGCGCACGATCCCCGCGATGTCCACGAGGCGCAGCACCGCTGGCACGATCTTCTGCGTCTCGATGTACCGGTTGATCAGCGCCAGCCGAGGGTCCGGTATCGCCACCACCCCTACATTCGGCTCGATCGTCGCAAACGGATAGTTCGCCGCGAGCGCTCCCGCGGCCGTGAGGGCGTTGAACAAGGTGGACTTGCCGACGTTCGGCAGGCCGACGATCCCGCATTCCATCGTGCCGTTCCTTTGTTATCGCGCCCCGCGCCCTTATCGGGGCGACTCTCGGCGAGGGGTCGGAATGGTAGGGCGTAAAGACGTGCCGATCGTGCCGATCCGGTTGTTTCCCGCCCCCGCCGTGGCATCTTCCGTTCGAGGGCACGGAGCGCCATGGAAAGAGCAGGGATGCCAATCAGGCCTGGATGCCGCAGCGAGGACCCCACCCTCGTGCCGTCCCGGATCGACGTCGGCGCCCCCGCGCCCGAGCCCGACCTCCCCCGCCACGGCCCCGACCGCCTCGGCGAGTACCGGATCCTCGGCGTGCTCGGCGAGGGCGGCATGGGTAAGGTCTACCTCGCCGAGCAGGCCAACACCAGACGCTCCGTCGCGCTCAAGGTGATCCGCCCCGGCTGGGCCACGCCCGCCCTTCTCCGCCGCTTCGAGCACGAAGCGCAGGTCCTCGGCCGCCTCCACCACCCCGGCATCGCCCAGGTGTTCGAGGCCGGGGTCCATGAGCGGCACGGCGAACGCATCCCCTTCTTCGCGATGGAGTGCGTGCGCGGCCGCTCCTTGCTCGAGTATGCCGACGCCGAGGGCCTCGACGTCCCCGCGCGCCTCGACCTCTTCGCCCGCGTCTGCGACGCCGTGCAGCACGCCCACGCCAACGGCGTCGTCCACCGCGACCTCAAGCCCGGCAACATCCTCGTCCCCGCCGACGGCTCCCCCAAGGTCCTCGACTTCGGCGTCGCCCGCATCACCGACTCCGACGTCCGCGCCGCCACGCTCTGCACCGTGCAGGGGGAGCTCGTCGGCACCGTCCCCTACATGAGCCCCGAGCAGATCGCCGGCAGACCCGCCGAGCTGGACGCCCGATCCGATGTCTACACACTCGGCGTCGTGCTCTACGAGCTGCTCACCGGACGCCTGCCCCACGACGTGCGCCACTCCTCCATCGCCCACGCCGCACGCGTGATCGGCGAGGAGGAGCCCGCCCGGCTCTCGAGCACGAACCGCCACCTCCGCGGCGAGATCCAGACCATCGTCGGGAAGGCCCTCGAGAAGGACCGCGAGCGCCGCTACCAGTCCGCCCGCGACCTCGCCGAGGACCTCCGCCGCTTCCTCCGCGACGAGCCGATCGCCGCCCGCCCGCCCAGCGCCGTCTACCAGCTCCGCAAGCTCGCCCGCCGCCACAAGCCGATGACCGCGGGCGTGCTGGCCACGTTCTGCAGCCTCGTGCTCGCCCTCGTCGGCGCCACCTGGCAGGCCCTCGCCGCCACGGCGGAGAGCCGGCGCGCCAGGGAGGCCGAGAGCATCGCGATGCAGCAGCGCCTCAGCGCCGAGCACGACGCCGCCGAAGCCATCGCGGCCCTCCAGGTGCTGGCCGGTATCATCGAATCGGCCGATGCGGATCTTGCGCACGACCGCGGGACAGCCCCCCGAGCCACTCTCAGGGGCCACGAGGTCGAGCGCCTCATCCGCCTCTTCGGCCATCGCGACCGCGAGCCCTGAGCGAGGCGCCGCTCAGCCGCTCGCCCCACCCCCGGCCAGCGTGACGCCCACGAACCGCCGCCTGCGGATCTCCTCCGTCCCCAGCTGCCCGCACGCGGCCATCGTCTCTCGGCCCTTCGTCCGCCGCCGCTTCGCGTACACCCCACGCTCGCGCACCCACCCGAGAAACCGCTCGACGTGCGCCTCCTCCGGCGCAGGCCACGGCGACTCCCGCCGCGGGTTGTACGGGATCAGGTTCAGCATCCCCTTGTGCGTGCCGTCGTCGCTCCCCGCCGCCGTGAACGGGCGCAGATATTCCGCCAGCTCCGCGGCGTGCTCCTCGCGGTCGTTGACCCCCGGGATCAGCACGTACCCGAAGCAGATTTTCTTGTGCGTCCCCACGTGCGGGATCGCCGTGATCGCCTCGCGCAGCTCCGCCATGGGTGTCGCGCGATTGATCGGCATGATCCGCGACCGGATCTCGTCGTTGGGCGCGTTGATGCTGATGGCGATCCCCAGCTTGTGCCACCCCGGCACGCGCATCTGCTCGCACAGGCGCCTCAGCCCGGCGATCTTCCCCACCGTGCTCACCATGATGTTCGCCATCGGGATCGCCGGCCCGTTGTGGTCGGT
>CAYTAH010000104.1:0-2998 GCA_964435785.1 uncultured Phycisphaeraceae bacterium
TACGGCTCGCCGCGCTTGGGGACGACGGAGCGGACGAGCGCCCCGCCCTCATCGATGCGAAAGGTCTCCGTCCGCTCGTCCGGCGGCGGCTCGCGGCAGGCCGAGACGGCGTGCTCGAGCGCGTCCCACTCGTCGGTGGTGAGCATCTGGTCCTCGCGTGCCGCGAGCAGGGACTCGGCGGCCCCGAAGACGGCGCGGAGGCGATCCATGTCACGCGCGGCGCTCATGGTCCCTCCTTCCTGGCTCGTACACGGTGCCGCACATCTGGCACTCCACTCGCTCGTCGTCTTGCCAGACCAGGCGGTCCGCGTCGCGCTCGCCGCAATTGGGACATGCGTCCTCAAGAGCGACGAGGTTGTCGTTGGGGTTGGCATCCATGCTCAAGCCCCCTTTGCGGCGGTGAAGAGTCCGCGATCGCGCTTGGCGAAGCGGGCGTCCTTCCCCTTCTTGGCGATCTCGCGGATGATGGCGGCGTAGAGCGTGGCCTCGGGCGTCTTGCCGCTCGTCTTCCACCCCGCGGCGATGGCGCGCTCGGCGATGGTCTTGGCGTTCAGGGGCTCGCCCGCTTCGGCCAGGACCTTCGCGGCCAGGTCGAGGCCGCTGACGCGCTTCGGCTTGCGCTCCTTCGGGGCCTTGGCGGACTTGGTCGCCTTGGCGGCCGTGGGCCTCGCGGGGGCGGCGCTCGGCGACTTCGCCTTGTCGGCCTGGATCGCCTTGGTCCGCTGCGCCCCCTCGGCCCGGGCCGCGCTCTTGGACATCCGCGACTTCGTCGGAGCGGGCTTGCGGGCTGCCTTCTTCGTCGTCTTCTTCGCGGTCTTCTTCGTTGCCATGCTGATTCTCCTTCTGCATGGTGGGAACAGGAACTCGCCCGCACGCTGCGGGCGCTTGGTTCAGCAACCGGCGACGCGCTCGATCTCGCTCAGCACGTCGTGGATCATCGAGTTGGTGGCGTTCGGCTCGCCGCGCTTCGTCGTCCCGCAGATGACCTTGGCGGCGTTGTACGCGACGGCGTAGCGCTCCTCGCGGGTGTCGTCGCGGGTGACCTCGATCTCGACGTCGTTGGCGATCACGACCGCGCCGATCTCGGTTCGGCGGACCTCGACATCCCCCTCAACGCCTTCGATCACGATCTGCTTGATGAACATGGTCGGGCTCCTTCCGCGCCGCGGCCTTCCCGCTGGCGTGGGGCACATGAGGGCCGGCATGTCCCCGGATTGCAAGGCCATTCCGGAGGAATCTGCGCATGTGGGCGACCGCCTACATGGAGGCGGCGAGATGTCCGAACAGGCGCCTAGTCCGCAGGCCGAAGCCGGGCCAAGTCCCCGGCTGAACCCGTCGGCGATGCCCGTGGCCGACGCGGCCCGCCTCCTCTCGCGGGCGGGCGGTCAGCGAGTCACGGAGGCCATGCTCCGCGCCGACATCGAAACCGGCGCGCCGACGAACTCGGACGGCACGATCAACCTCGTGCACTACGCCGCGTGGCTGGTGAAGGAGATGTCCAGCCGTGGCGATTGACCCTCGCAGCCTGCGACCCGGCGAATTGTGCCGCCTGCTGAACTCCACGCCGCTGGGCGAAGTGATCGGCGAGCGGCAGTTGCACCGGCACCGTACGCGCGCGGGGTTCCGGATCGGAGACGACAAGACCATCGACCTGGTCCGCTACGTCGCATGGCTGGTGGTGGAGCGGCACGAGCGGCTGGCCGAGCCGCAGCCATCGCCGACCGAGGCCTACGAGGCGCACAAGGAACGGGCGCGGCAGCGCAACATCATGCTGTCCCAGATTGGGCGCGACATCGGCGAACTGCCGGATGTCGTGGACCCGGTTCGGAAGGAGACCGCAGAGCGAGACTTCCGCTTCTTCTGCGAGGCGTACTTCCCGGCGACGTTCCACCTGGCGTGGTCTCCCGACCACCTCAAGGTCGTCGCCAAGATTGAGCAGGCGGTGCTCGAGGGCGGGCTCTTTGCGATGGCCATGCCGCGCGGCAGCGGGAAGACGAGCCTCTGCGAGATCGCGTGCCTGTGGGCTCTTGCCTACGGACATCGTGAGTTCGTGACGCTGATCGGCTCCGACGAGGAGCACGCGGCCCAGATGCTCGACTCGATCAAGGCCGAGCTCGAGAACAACGACCGGCTGCTCGACGACTTCCCCGAAGTGTGCTTCCCCATCCATGCCCTGGAGGGGATCCACCAGCGGGCGGCTGGCCAGCTCTACAGGGGGGAACAGACGCACATCGGGTGGACCGCGAAAGAGATCGTCCTGCCGACGATCCCCGAGTCGCGCGCCAGCGGCGCGATCATCCGCGTGGCGGGGATCACCGGGCGCATCCGCGGCATGAAGCACAAGCGACCGGATGGAGTGAGCGTTCGGCCGTCCCTCGTGCTCATCGACGACCCGCAGACGGACGAGTCGGCGCGGAGCCCGTCGCAGTGCGCCAACCGCGAGCGCATCCTCGCCGGGGCGATCCTCGGTCTGGCCGGACCCGGCAAGAAGATCGCCGGGCTCATGACGCTGACGGTGGTCCGCCCCGACGACTTGGCCGATCGGCTGCTCGATCGCGACAAGCACCCGCAGTGGCAGGGTGAGCGGACGAGGATGGTCTACTCGTTCCCGGCGAACGAGAAGTTGTGGGCGGAGTACGCACGTATCCGCGCCGAAGGGCTGCGCGCCGACGAGGGACTCGGGCAAGCGACGGAGTTCTACCGCCAGCACCGCGAGGCGATGGACGAAGGTACGGATGTCGCGTGGGCCGAACGATTCAACCACGACGAACTCTCAGCGGTCCAGCACGCGATGAACCTCAAGCTCCAGGACGAGACCGCATTCTGGGCCGAGTACCAGAACGAACCGTTGCCTGAGGCGACGGCCCTCGACGAGGATCTCCTCACCGCTGACCAGATCTGCGCCAAGCTCAGCGGGCACCAGCGCGGGGAGGTCCCGATCGGTGCGTCGGCGCTGACGATGTTTATCGACGTGCAGGCCAAGTGCCTGTTCTGGCTC
>CAYTAH010000105.1:0-2850 GCA_964435785.1 uncultured Phycisphaeraceae bacterium
CCAAGAAACGAAAGGGGCGACTCCGTCAAGCCGGAGTCGCCCTTGGGCAGTGCATCCACTGTGGGAAAGTGGCGTTGTAAAGTCAGCAACCCACCGTCCACTGATTGAGGAAGCAGATCACGTCGCGCGAGTCGATGACGCCGTTGCCGTCGCAGTCGGCGGCCGCATCCTGGTTGGCCCAGCCGTTGAGATACGCGAGCACGTCGCGAGTATCGACAACGCCGTCGCCGTTGAAGTCGGCGGGGCATGAGGGCGCGAACCCCGTGGCCCACGCCAGCGTCCGCTCCAGGATGATCTTGCCCGCATCCGTCGTCACGAGCCAGCTCGCATCCTCGAGATAAAGGAATGCACGGCGAGCAGGGGCGATGTGGCCCCCCAGCAGGACCGCGCCCGCCTCGGCCGCGATGATCGCCGCGTCTCCCGGTGCGCCCGATCGCGTCGCCAGCACGTCCGCGCCGGGGGCGATGGTGCCGCGCCCCAGGCTCATGTTCGCCGGGGAGCCGAAGACCGTCAGGTCGCCGAGGTCCAGGCCCTCGGTGATCGGGTGCGAGTTGTCCACGATGTTGATCGCCTGCACGCCGCCCTGCACCCCGTGATCGCTCGCAAGCGGCTCGCGATCGCTCTGCAGCAGCGCGTTCTCCCAGAACACGACCGGGATGTCCTCGCCCCGAAAGTCCCCCGCGATGTTTCCCGACGTGATCGTGGACGAGAGCACCACGGCATCGAACGCGTCGGCGATCTCCGACGCAGACGGGCGCGACCCCCGCTCGTCGTCGAAGCTCGTGACCTCGTACCCCAGCCCGGAGAGGAAGTCGGCCACGGCCTGGTCGGAACCCGAGGGGGGCAGCGAGCCGCCGATCATCGCCACCGACGGGAACTGGCCCACCTTGATATACGCGTTCTTCTGCTCCACCGCCGCCCCGCCCGAGCCGTTGATCACCAGGCGCACCGTGTACACCCCGTCCCGCACGTACGTGTGCGAGGGATGCTGCTCGGTGCTGCTCCCGCCGTCGCCGAACGACCACAGCCACTCGCTCGCGCCCGGGACATCGGAGAGATCGGTGAACCGCACGGCGAGCGGGCGCTGGCCCACGCGGACGTCCGCGACGAAGTCGGCGGTGCCGACGTAGCGCACGCGGAGAATGTTCGCCCCGCGGTCGATGGGCGACCCGTAGCCCTCGTCCTTGTAGAGGTCGCTGAAGTACAGGCCGTCGGGCCCCGCCGCCAGCGCCGCCGCGCTGGCCTTGCCCGAGCCGTTGTAGACGATCACGTCGCGCTCGCCCTCCACGAGATCCCCGCCCGAGTCGAGGATCCACTCCGTGATCCGCTTGCCGTGCTCCTGGAAGCCGCTGGCCCACGTGGGGCCGGACTCAGTGACATACGCGCGGTCGAAGCGCTCCGCCGGGAATCCGCTCCCGTCGAACGTCGAGGCCTGCACGAAGGCGATATTGACCGGCGCGTGAGCCGGGTCCCAGTTGTAGATGGCGTAGTTCCGCATCGACTGGTCGGAGCCATCCCAGAGGTAGTTGCGCCCGCGCACGGTCTTCGAGAACCGATCGATGCTGGGCCCGTTCTCGACCACGTAGTGGAAGCCGTCGGACTCGCGCCAGGCGCCGCCGAAGGGGTTGCGCAGCCCGTAGGCAAAGACGTAGTCGCGGGCGTTGATCCCGTCGCCGGCGTCGTAGAAGGGGTTGTCGGCGGGCACCCAGCCGTTCTTGTCTAGCCGCAGGATCTTGCCGCGGAACGAGTCCAGGTCCTGCGCCCGCGCGGCGTCGAAGCCGTCGCCCATGTGCACGTAGAGCTTGCCATCGGGACCGAAGGTGAGGTTGGAGATCTGGTGCGACTGGCCCTGAGTCTCCCCCCGCATGTCGAGGATGGTGATCTGGTCCGCGGCCGTGCGTCCGCCGTCGGTGCTCGTGAAGCGGACCACCTTGGGATAGTGCGGGGCGTTGTCGTCGTCGGGATCGGTGCTGTAGAGCATGGCCGCGTAGACGTCGCCGTTCGTGGGGTCCACGACGATGCCGGTCAACCCCTGCTCGCCCGAGCCGGGGAAGTTGCCCGTGGGGTTGAAGTTGAGCAGGCCCGTCGCATAGTCGCCGACCGTGCCGTCGCGCAGCACGACCTTGATGATGCCGTAAAGCTCGGTGACGTAGTAGAGCGGGTCATCACCGTCGGGGCCGGGGTTGGGAACGAACGCGATATTGACCGGAAGCTGGAAGCCGGTCGCGACAACCTCGACCCTGAAGCCCGGCTGGACCACGCTCCATGGCACCGGCGCCCCGCGCGCCAGCACCGAGAAGTCCGGCTCGTGCTGCGACAGATCGCCCACGTAGGTGCTGCCGTTGCTCGAGATCCAGAACACCGCGGCCTCGTCCGCTTCCACCGCCGCCGCGGGCAGATAGATCGTGACGTCCTGACCAAGGTCGTCGGTGATGGTCAGGTCCGAATCGGGCACGCTCAGGGGCGCCGAGCCCGCGCGCAGCACCAGACGCGGATACACGTGCCCGGAGAGTGCAGGCGGGTTGATCACCTCGTTGGAGACCCCGTCGAGCCCGCGCAGCTCCAGCAGCAGCCCGCCGTGGTGGTCCTCCAGCACCAGGCTCCCCGGCGGCGAGCCCGTGGGCAGCGCCAGCGGCACGCCCGTCGTGTCGTCCCACCGCGGCGCCGGCTCGTCCGCCACGTCGATCAGCTCGAGCGGGAACACCGCCGACGCGCCCCCGGTCTGGAAGAGGCGCTCGGACCACGCGCTCCAGTCGTTGGCCTCGCCGCTGTCGTCGCGGTGGCGGACCCGCAGGCGGTAATCGGTCTCGGCGAGCAGCTCGCTGCGCCCGGCGTGCGAGTTCTCGAAGA
>CAYTAH010000106.1:0-2753 GCA_964435785.1 uncultured Phycisphaeraceae bacterium
ACGGCGACGGCGCCGATGACGGTGGCGATGGAGCTGATGCATCGGCGGCTGCCGGCGGAAGAGCGGTATCCGCTCCCGCCGCGGGAGATCACGATGACGGTAGCGGAGGGGGCGGGCGTCGGGCGCCTGCTGGGCGAGCGGGGGCGGCGCGAGCTGACGCTGCTCGGGCACTTCGCGTATGGGGCGCTGGCGGGGGCGGCGTACGGCCCGCTGGCGCGGCGGTGGGATGCGCACCCGGCGGTGAAGGGGACGGTGTTCGGGCTCGGGGTGTGGGCGGCGAGCTATGCGGGGTGGCTTCCGGCGGTCGGGATCTTCCCGCCGCCGCAGCGGGAGCCGGCGAGGCGGAACCTCTTGATGATCGCGGCTCACGTGGTGTGGGGCGCGGCGACGGGGGTTTTGGCGGATCGGCTGGAGGGGGCGGAGCGGGGGGCGTTTGCGCGGCTACGGCCGGGCGTCCTCGGGATCGGCGCGGATGATGAGCTGGCGTGAGTCTGCGAGGCGCACGCGGATGGCGAGCTGGCCGGAGTGGTTGATGGAGACGGGGTTGAGTGCGAACTCCGTGATGACGGAGCCGGCGAGGGTGTCGCCGATCGCGAGGATGCGGTCGGACCGGGGGTCGGGGCCGCGGAAGACGCCGAGACTGCCGTCGCGCGGCGTGGCGAAGAAGACGACGCTGGCGCGGCCGTCGGCGAGCGCCCCGCGGAAGCTTTCGAAGGGAGCGCGCGAGTCGACGATCGTGTCGATGCTCCCGTCCGAGGCGGCGAAGACGCCGGAGCCGCCGGCGCGCAGGGACGCGGCGAAGACGACGAGCCCGGCGTCGCTGATGGCGGGGAACGGGGCGAGCGCGCTGAAGACGTCCCCCGTGGCGGCGATGGTCCGCTGCGACTCGCCATCGCCGAGGACGACGGCTTGTCCGGCGGAGGTCAAGTCAGCGCGGAAGAGGACGCGGCCGGCGTCGTCGATGACTGGCAGGCCGTGGAACGCGGTGTAGAGCGGGCCGGTTTGGGCGATCGGAGTGATCGAGCGGGAGTCGGCGCGGTAGATGCCCTCGCCGCCGGAGGGGGTGAGCGCTCGGAAGGCGATGGAGCCGGCGGCGTTGATCGTGGGGCCGAGGGGGCCGGCGGCGGGGGCGAGCGTGCGGGCGCGGCCGCCATGAACGGCGACGACGCACTTGGGGGATTCGCGCGTGGCGCCGTAGAAGGCGCACGCGCCGGCGGCGTTGATGGCGGGGTGGCTGAGGACCTCGCTGATCTGGGGTCCGGGCTCGATGCTCGGCTCGATGCTGGTTCGCTGGGGGCGCGCGGTGTAGACGCCCGAGCCGCCGCGCCGGAGCGCGGCCTGAAACGCAACGACACCGTCATCGGAGATCGCGGCGACATAGGGGCTGAAGTCGGCGAAGACCTCGCTTGTCGTCGCAATGGGGAGCAGGGTGTAGCCGCTTGGACTCCGCACAGCGCCAGAGTACCGGGGCGTGTCGCGGTTCGCGGGTCAGTCCATGAACCACAGGCCGGCCCCGGCGGGATCCCACCCGAGGATGGCGAGCCCGGTCGCCCACAGCGCCACGAACACAAGCGCCGCGCGCAGCGCGTGGCGCCTGTGCAAGGCGACCAGAAACGCCAGGAGCAGGAGGCCGATCGCGAAGCTGGGCGGCATGGCGAGCATCGCGACGTACGTGCCCCACAACAGCGGCTGGATCCCGTCGATGCCCTTCGGGTCGTCGAGCCCCCAGCGGTGGGGCCAGCGGCCGAGGCTCACCCTCGCGCCGACGAGACAGAGGTGGAGCATCGCGGCCGTGAGCATTGGTGACAGCGCGAGCGCGAAGTTCATCCTGAGGAGCGGTTTGGTCAGTGTCTCGCGTGCCGCCTCGTCGCGGTAGGTTGCCGGGTTGGTCGGATCGAAGGGGCGGCCGCACTCGGGGCACGGGCCGGCGAGGGAGGCGGAAAGGTCGTAGTCGCACGAGAGGCAGCGCATTCACCACCACGGCGTGACTTCGTGGGGCCAGTGCGGGTCCCAGATGCGCCGGTTGGCGATGGGGTCGTTGACCTGCTCGTGCGCGAGCGTCTCGTAGTGGCCGTCGAGCATGATGGCGTTGCCCTTGCCGCCGTGGCGGGTGGTGATGCCCTCCTTGGCGATGTCGGCGTAGGGGTGCCAGAGGCTCATCGACCACTTGCCGTCGGGCTTGGGGTTGGAGTCGCCGACGCTGAGGACCTCGGCGGGTCGGATGACCTCGTCGATGCGGAGCGACATCTTGGTGCGCAGGTTCATGCCGTCGCGCCTCCCCCACCACTGGTCCATGCCCGCGGCCTCGGCGGGGCCGTAGGGATAGAAGCCGAGCCAGAAGGAGTTGTAGCCGTAGCTGACGCGGTGGGCGTCGAAGCGCCACTCCCACCGTATGCCCTGCCACTCGTTCTGCTGACGCAGCTCCGGGCACTTGAAGAGCTTGTAGCGGCCGGCGAGCAGGTCCCATTCCGCGAAGCGACGCTTCTGTGGCGTGTCGAACTCGGTGGGGTAGAGCAGGGTCGCCCACCACCAGCGGGAGTCGGGGTTGCCGCCGTCGGGCGAGCGGTGGGGGGGCAGGACGTCGCGCGAGGAGACCAGGTAGTCCTCGATCATGAGGTGGATCTGGCGGAGGTTCGAGCCGCAGGAGACGGTGCGGGACGCGGCGCGGGCCTTGCCGAGCGCGGGCAGGAGGATCGCGATGAGGATCGCGACGATCGCGATGACGACGAGGAGCTCGATCAGGGTGAACGCCC
>CAYTAH010000107.1:0-2753 GCA_964435785.1 uncultured Phycisphaeraceae bacterium
AGCAGGCTCGGGAACACCTCGATCCACTGCCCGTTGTCCGGCGGCGTCACCACGCCGTCGAACCACCCGTCCATGAACCCCGTCAGCGGCTCGTTCCCCGTGAAGTCGCCGAAGTACGAGCTGTCGATATCGACCACGTTCGCGAAGTCGATCGTGTCGGTGAAGATGTAGGGCGTGCCCGGCTGCCCGTTGCTCCCCGCGCCGAGATAGCCGGTGATCCCGTCCGCCCACTGCCCGCCGATCCCCTGCAGCAGGTCGATCCCCCCGCCGTTGAAGTACGCGATCACGGTGTGGCTGGCCTCGGCGGACCACTCGCCGGGCTGGAGCTCGCCCTCGTAGGTCTGGGCGGTGATCTCCATGGAGATCGTCCCGTCGAAGCCGACGCGAACGGCGGTGAGCTTGCGCGTCCCGCCCATGGTGTCGAAGGGCTCGAAGGAGAACGCGTGCTGCACGTCGTTGCTGGTCCAGTCGTAGCTGAAGGACTGCTCGATCGTGTCGGCGTGGGCCAGGCCCGCGGCGGCGGCGAGCGCGAGCACTTGGAGGGCGGTTCGCTGCATCTCAGACTCTCCTGACGCCCGGGGCGTCGGTGTGGGGGGGTGGTCTCAACCGGTCCGGCCGGCGTCCCCTTGGCCGGCGGACGGAACCCGGTACGGCCGGAGCGTAGCCCCGGCTCCCGGATCGTCCAGATTTCTGTAGAGATTTTGCGGAAGATTCCCGCGCCGCCAAGGCCTGCCCCGGTACCATGGGCCCGAATGGACTCCCGAACGCCCGTTTCCAGCCGCCCCGGAGCGGTCTTCGCCGATGCCGCGGCCGCCCGCCTCCGCGAGGCCCAGGCCGCAATGACCGACCTCCTCGCGGGGGCCGGCCTGGGCGGGGCCCGCCCCATCGAGGTCGGGCGCCGTCTCGGCCTGGACAAATCGCTGGCGTGGCGGCTCTCGAGGTTCGTGCACGAGCAGGACCCGGTGGAGGCGGCGCGCCACCTGCCGGGCCCGGGGGGCGTGGAGATCGTGCTGCGTGCGGCCGGGGCGCGCGGGGTGCCGCCGCCTCACCTGGACGCCGTCCGCGAGGCCGATCGGCGTCTTCGTGAGTTCGTGGACCGGCACGCGGGCGACCGTCGCTCCTTCGAGGCGATGCTCGCCGGGGGCGCCGACGAGAGGCTCGTGCAGGACGAGCGGCGGGCGTTCTACCGCGCCGGCTCGGCGATCTGGGGCGTGCGCGCCCGCGTGCAGTTCCTCGTGCTCGCCCTGCGACCCAGCGAGCAGGACGACGGCATGCTCGACGGCGTGCAGCTCGGCGGCCTGGTCGATTTCGAGCGGCTCCGCCCCGACGTGCCGTGGATCGTGCGCCGCCTGCGAGCCTCGGCCACCGACGACAGCCGCGCGGTGCTGCGCATGCGCCGCGAGCCGCTCGACCCCGCCGGGGCGGAGGGTGGGGGGGCGCTCGTGCCGGAGTACTGCTCGCACCCGCTCCCGCAGCTCCGCCAGTTCGAGGGTGCGAACGGCTGGGTCTACCACGAGATCGCGCCCGGTCCGGTGGGCCGGCGCGGCGCGGTCACGTGCGTGATGGGCGAGATCTACCGCTCGGCGCTCCCCTTCCGCCACGCGCAGGACAACACGCAGGGGCGCTACACGCTCACCGTGCGCACGCCGGTCGAGTGGGTGCTCTTCGACCTGCTCCTGCACCGCAGCCTGACGCACTTCGGGCGCGCGAGCGCGTCGGCCGTCGGGCTGCTCGAGGACCGGCCCGCCGGCGGGGGCGCCCCGGCGCTGCTCTCGGGGCCGCAGGAAGCGCAGCGCCTCGGCGCCCCGCCCGTCATGCAGACGCCGCGCCTGGCGAGATACCCGGAGATGGTGGGGGGCGCGCTTCAGCGCGCCAGGTGGGGGACGCTGGAAGAGTTCGTCGGGTATCGGACGGAGGTGGAGTATCCGGCGGCGCCGTGTGATCTGGTGATGACGTGCGCCATTCGGAAGGGTGTTTGAGCAATGTGACGCCGCCGAGGAGGCCAACGAAGTGCGCAACTACGTCCGTCTCGCGGCCCTCGCCGAAGCCGCGGGCCTGTACTCACTCAAGATGAAGATGGAGGAGCAGGCCGCGGACGAGGACGAGCACGGGCACGAGATGCATCGCCTCCTCGGATGATCGGCGAGTGCCGGCAGATATCGGCCCGCCGCAGCGGTGACGGGCTCGCGTACGCGGGCCCCGGAGAGGCTCGGGCCGGACGCTGGCGCCGCTTCGGACCCTGACCCTCCCGGATTCGGGATAGACCACCGGCCGACCAGCCGCTTGCAGCCTCCGCGGCGCACTGCTCGCGGGCGGGCGAGAGTGTGCCGCCCCCGGCGGCGGCCGTAGCCGCGATCTCGACCCGCAGGCCCCGAAGCCCAGGACCCGAATCCGCATGGCCCTCACCCTCGCCATCCTCTCCGCTCTCGCCAGCACCGGCGCGTCGGCCCTCACGCTCGTCTTCCTCGCGGCCTGTGCACCCAACGGCACGCCGCAGCAGCTGGCGCACCTCAAGTCGCTCGCGATCCTCGTCGCGGCCGTTTGGTTCAGCGGGCTCGTCGTCGCGGCGTGGGCCTCGCTCGCCCGGCGCTACGGCTTGGCGGCGGGCGTCGGCATCGCCCCGGCCGCATTCTGCATCGGCCTCTTCGCCTGGCTCTTCGCCACCTCCGGCTGACAGGCCACTTCCCCGCTCTCGATACGCTCCTCACCCACTCACCCACTCACCCACTCACCCACTCACCCACTCACCCACT
>CAYTAH010000108.1:0-2538 GCA_964435785.1 uncultured Phycisphaeraceae bacterium
CGGGGCCGGCGCGGCGGCGCTCCGGTGAATCCACCAGCAGTCACGCTTTTGTGACGGGGCGGGACTGCTCAAGAAGCGCCCCCGGCACGGGCCTACGCCTTCCGCAGCCGCAGCGCGTTGAACACCACCGACACGGAGCTCAGGCTCATGGCCAGCGCGGCGAACATGGGCGAGAGCAGCACGCCGAACGCGGGGTACAGGATGCCGGCCGCGATCGGCACGCCCAGCGCGTTGTAGATCAGCGCGAAGACGAGGTTCTGCTTCATATTGGCGACCGTGGCCTGCGAGAGCTGCCGCGCGCGCGCGATGCCGCGCAGATCTCCCTTGACGAGGGTCACGTGCCCGCTGTTCATCGCCACGTCGGTGCCTGTGCCCATCGCAATCCCCACGTCGGCCCGGGCGAGCGCCGGCGCGTCGTTGATGCCGTCGCCGGCCATGGCCACCCGCCGGCCCTGAGCCTGGAGCGAGGCGACGAGGTCCACCTTGTCCTGGGGCCGGACCTCGCCGTGGACCTCGTCGATCCCGAGCTGCTCGGCCACGGCCCTCGCGGTCGTCAGCCCGTCGCCGGTCGCCATGACGATGCGGATGCCGGCGCTGTGGAGCTGCCCGATCGCCTCCGCCGTGGAATCCTTCACGGGGTCGGCGGCGGCGACGAGCCCCGCCGGCGTCCCGTCTACGGCGACGAACACGACCGACGCGCCCTGGACGCGCCTCTCCTCCGCCGCCGCCCGGAGCGCATCGACGTTCACGCCAAGCTCCCGCATGAGCGCGGTGTTCCCGAGCGCGACGCGCTTCCCCTCCACGCGGCCGCGGACGCCTATCCCCGTTCCCGACTCGAACCCGTCGGGCGCGCCGAGCCGCAGGCCGCGCCGCCGCGCCTCGGCCACGAACGACTCGGCCAGCGGGTGCTCGCTGCCCTGGTCCAGGCTCGCGGCCAGGCGCAGCACCTCCTCCTCCGTGAACCCCGCGGCAGCGACAACACTATGGAACGCGGGCCTGCCGACCGTCAGCGTGCCGGTCTTATCGACGATGAGCGTGTCGATGGAGCGCAGGGCCTCGATCGCCTCCGCGTCGCGGAACAGGATGCCCGACGTGGCCCCGCGACCGCTGGCGACCATGATCGACATCGGCGTGGCCAGCCCCAGCGCGCAGGGGCAGGCGATGATCAGGACCGCCACCGCGTTCAGGACCGCGTACGTCCAGCGCGGCTCGGGACCGAAGAGGCCCCAAACCACCAGCGTCAGGACCGCGATCGCCAGGACGGCCAGCACGAACCAGTACGACACGGCGTCGGCCATCCGCTGCATCGGCGCGCGGGACCGCTGCGCCTGCGCGACCATCTGCACGATCTGCGAGAGCACGGTCTGCGCCCCGACCTTCTCGGCGCGCATGAGCAGGCTCCCGCTCCCGTTGATCGTCGCGCCGATCAGCCGGCTCCCGGGCTCCTTCTCGACGGGCACCGGCTCCCCGGTCAGCATGGACTCGTCGATGCTGGAGCGCCCCTCGGTGACGACCCCGTCAACGGGCACCTTCTCGCCCGGGCGCACGCGCAGCGTGTCGCCGATGTGCACGTGCGTGAGCGGCACGTCCTCCTCACCCCCGTCCTCGCGGATGCGCCGGGCCGTCTTCGGCGCGAGGCCGAGGAGCGACTTGATCGCGGCCGATGTCTGCGACCGGGCTCTGAGTTCGAGGACTTGGCCCAGCAGCGTGAGCGACACGATCACCGCCGCGGCCTCGTAGTAGACGCCCACCCGCCCGTGGGCCTCGAAGCCGGCGGGGAACCAGCCCGGGGCAAGCGTCGCGGCCAGGCTGTAGAGGAACGCCGCGCCGACGCCCGTGCCGATGAGCGTCCACATGTTCGGGCTCAGACGGCGTATGGAGTCGGCCCAGCGGGCGAAGAACGGCCACCCGGCCCAGAACACGACCGGCACCGTGAGGGCCAGCTCGATCCACGTGCGCGCCGCCGGCGAGAGGCCGCGGGCGTAGTGGCCCCCCATCGCCAGCGCGGTGACGGCGATCGTCAGCGGGAGCGTCCACCAGAACCGGCGCTGGAAGCTCACCAGTTCCGGGTCGGGTCCCTCGTCCAAGGTGGGCATGAGCGGTTCGAGCGACATCCCGCAGATGGGGCAGTTGCCCGGCGCGCTCCGCCGGATCTGCGGGTGCATGGGGCAGGTGTAGACGCTCGCGCCGGGCGGTTCGGCCGCGTCCGGTGTCCCCCGCGCCTGCGGCGGCGCGTGCGCACCGTGGCCGTGAACGTCCGGGGCGGCCGCCGGCGGCGCTTCATGCGCGCCGTGGCGCGCGTGGTCGTGCGCGTTCATCGCTGCTCCTCGTGCTCGCCGGAGTCTGGGCCTCCGCCACGGGCTTGACCCGGCCCCCTTCGTTCTCCCAGCGTTCGAGCGCCCGGGCCGCCGCTTGGATCAGTTGCGCCCGCGCTTCGCCCGCGGCGGGCGGCTTGGAGTGGGAAACCATGCCCGCATTATCAGGCCCCGGGGAACCCCTCGCAGTCTCGCTTTGGTGGCAAGGCGCAACTGTTTGCGG
>CAYTAH010000109.1:0-2276 GCA_964435785.1 uncultured Phycisphaeraceae bacterium
CCCTCGCCCGGCACGAACGCGAGGCCGTGCGGGGCCTTCGATTCGCCGAGGTCGATGGTGCGGAGGGTGTCGAACGTCCCCGGGTCGTACACCGTGAGCGTGGGGGCGGCGGGGTCCTCGTAGTTCGCGGCGACGGCGAAGCGCCCGTCGGGTGAGACGGCGGCCTCGTGCGGGCCGCGCCCGGTGGGCTGCTCGGCGGCCCGTTCGCCGGCGGGCATCCCGATGAACCAGGCCGTGTCCTCGGTCTTGTTGAGAACGAGGAGGGTGCCGACGGGCTGAGCAGCGAGGTTGGTCGGCGCGAGCGCGAGGACGAGCACGGCGAGAGTGCGGCTGAGCGGCATGGTCTTCTCCTGGCCGGCCGAGTCTACCGGCGGCGGCCGGGGCGGTTCCGGCATTCATATGAAGAGGGGCAAGAGGCAGGAGGCAAGAGGCACGAGGCGCAGAGCATGAGCGCTGGTAGGCTGGGGCGTCCGGCCGCGTGCGAAAGGGGGCACGGATGGCAGCGGGAATCCTGCTCGGGCTGTTGGCGGCGATGGCGCTGGGCGTTGCGCTCGTGTGGCTCGGCATGCGCGGGCGGCGGATCAACCGCAACCCGAGCTGCCGCTGGTGCGGGTTCGATCTCTCGGGAGCCCCCGCCGAGGGGGTGACGTGCCCGGAGTGCGGGGCGGGGCTGAAGCGCGAGGGAGCGGTGCGGATCGGGCAGCGGAGGCGGATGTGGGGCGTCGCGGCGGTTGGTGCGGGGCTGGTGCTCGCTCCGGGCGCGGCCGTCGTGGTGACGACGTACGCGATCGTCACGGGCGCGAACGTCAACGAGTACAAGCCGCTCGGCCTGCTGCTGTGGGAGGCGCGGCACGGCGCGGCGGCGGCGAGCCAGGCGGCGGCGAACGAGGTGCTGTGCCGGCGGCAGGGCTCGCTGCTGAGCGAGAAGCAGGCGCTGCGCGTGCTGGAGACTGCGCTGGATATCCAGGGCGACCCCGATCGACCGTGGTGCGAGGAGTGGGGGGATTTCGTGGAGATGTCGCGGACGGACGGGATCGCAACGGACGAGCACTACGAGCGGTTCACGAGGCAGGCCGCACTCATCCAGGTCGAAACTCGGCCGCAAATGTGTCCCGGCGATCCGCTGCCCGTCGTCGCGACGCTCGTCGAGGCCCGCATCGGCAGCGGCGGCGAGTTCGTCGCGGTCGTCTGGATCACGGACCTCACGCTGAACGGCCAGCCGGCGTCCGACCTGGCGCCGCGCCAGGGCGAGAGCGGAAGCAACGTTTCGCAGATGTTCCCGCCAGGGTGCGCGATGTTCATGCTCGTGGGAAGCGGAACGGGCTTCACCCCTGGCACGACCGACGTCGACGCTTCTGTAGGCGCGCTCGCGACGGTCTCTCAGGATGCGACCCCCGGCCCTGCTACCGTCGGCGCGACACTGACCTGCCGCGTCGAGGCGGTCGGTTCCCAGACCGGGTACAGCTTCAGCCCGGTCTCCACCACACCCAAAGAAGGCAAGGGAGTCTCCGTTCGCCAAATCACCGCCGAAGCCCGCATCGTGCCCCCGGGCACGGTCGATGTCGAGTTGATCAGTCCCACGGAGGAATTCAGCGAGAGACTGGCCGAGGCGCTCATCCCGGAGACGATGCAGGCTCGCTCAGGAGAGCAGGGCTTGTCGATCCGTATCAGCTTCCCGATGAGCAGGCTTCCGGTGCCCATCGCCTGCGATGTCTTCTGGCGCATCGGCGAGCAGGAGTGGATGGTCGGGTCACTCACTTCGGGAGCGGGTGTTGGGGGAAACGCCCAGAGTGGGTGGATCACTCGACGGGGCTCGCGGTATGTCTCCGGCTCCTGTGACGCCGCGACGGCTGACGGCGTCGAGCTCGTACTCAAACCCAACCCCCACCTCGCCCTCGGCACCGCTGACCTCACCTCCATCTACGGCGGAGAGATCGTCATCACGAACGACCGGATCAAGAAGATGGGCTTGTCGTTCGAAGTCGATGAGGAACTCGTCGGGCTGAGCGTCGGGGCGCCGTCCGGCGGCTGATCCCACCCGCTAGGCAAGCACCCCCGTCAGGTACTGCCCCGTGTAGCTCTCCTTGACCTTCGCGACCTGCTCCGGCGTCCCCGTCGCCACGACCGACCCGCCGCGGTCGCCGCCCTCGGGCCCGAGGTCGATGATCCAGTCGGCGCACTTGATGACGTCGAGGTTGTGCTCGATGACGACGAGGGTGTTGACGCCGGGCGAGGCCGTGATGCCGTCCCAGTTCCCACCAGCCTTCGCGTGCTGA
>CAYTAH010000110.1:0-2266 GCA_964435785.1 uncultured Phycisphaeraceae bacterium
TGGTCACCGGCTCGTCCGGCGGCTCGGGCACCTCGTCGGGGTCGCAGAGCCCCGGGTTGCCCTCCGCGCCCATGAGCTTGGCCAGCTCGTCGTCGCCGAAGCCGAGGATCGAGAGGTCGAGGCCGAGGTCCTTCAGCTCCGTCAGCTCGACGGGGAGCAGCTCGAAGTCCCAGGTCGCGATGTTGGCCGTCTGGTTGTCGGCGATGCGGTAGGCGCGGGCCTGCTCGGGCGTGAGGCCCTCGGCCACGTGGACGGGCACCATGTCCATCCCGAGCTTGCGCGCGGCCTTCCACCTCGTGTGGCCGACCACGATCACACCCTGGTCGTCCACGACGATCGGTTGGCGGAACCCGAACTCCCGGATCGAGCGCGCGACCGAATCAACGGCGGCGTCGTTGTGTCGCGGGTTCTTGTCGTAGGGCTTGATGTCGTCGATGGGCCTGAAGGCGATCTGCATGTTGGGTCCTCCGTGACCCCGGGGCGGCATCCGTGCCTCGGTGCTCGCGGGATTCGACATGCGCATTGTATCGCAGAAAGAGCATGAATTGCAGCGCGCAGCACCGCTTCGCGCGGCGCAGCGATCGCTCGTTCGCGTGTCTGCTGCACGCAAGCGCACCGACGCGCACGGGAGCGCGGGCGGCGCGAGTCGGGGCGTGGTTTACTTGCGCCGACCCGCACGGCTCGGCGGGTTGACCGCCTCCTGCGCCAGCGCGATCGAGGCCAGCCGGTCGAGCAGCGGGGCGATCCCCTCGTCGTACCGCTCCTCGAACCTGCCGTCCCGGTGCCGCGCCCCCAGCCAGATGTTCGTGATCCCGCCCCGCATCAGGCAGTAGTCGCGGACGGCGGACTTCGCCTCGTTCAGGCGGCCCACGAGCAGCCAGTCCGGCGGCGGCTTGGTGTGGATCTGGACGAACCAGCGCGCCGCCCCCTTGATCGGCCTGAAGTGGGCCTGGAGGACCGCCAGCCGCACCGCCGCCCCCAGCCGCATGATGACCAGCGTCTCGCGCTCGACCACCACCCCCCGGCTCCGCAGCTCGTCCGCGACGCGCTCGCGCAGCCCGTTGAGCTGCCGCTCGCGCCAGGCGTACCCCGGCAGGAACCCGTAGTCGCGGATGGGCTTGTAGCCGACCAGCTCGTACGCCCTGGTCAGCCCGCCGAACCGGTTGCGGTAGAACGCGCTGCCCGGCATGCCCTCCGTGCCGTCGATCAGCTTCGCGGAGAGGGAGCCCTGGCGGTCGAGCAGCTCCCGCAGCTTCACCAGCGCCGTCTCGTTGCTGATCCGCGTGGACCAGGTGTCCATCCGGTCCTGGGCCTTCCAGAACAGCGCGGGCGGGACGATCCCCTCGTGCGAGCCCTCGACCCGCACCCACTCGGCGGGCGGGTTCCGTACCCTCGGCGTCCTGAGCTTCGCCGAGCAGCGGTTATACACCGTGTTGCCGATGTACTTCTCGTTGGAGAGCACGTACTGGACGCGCTGCGAGTGCCACGGCTTGCCGCCTACCCACGGCACGCCGCGCCGGTTCAGCTCCGCGGCGAGCACGCCCGGGCGCGTCGCGTGCTTGGCCACCTGCTCGAAGATCCACCGCACCGCCTCGACCTCCTCCTGGGGTCCGGGGACCAGCACGATGCGGTCCGAGGCGACGGTCTTGCGCTCGCCCGCCTCCAGGGTGCCGCGCTCCCGGCCGGAGGGGTCGAGGAGCTTCCGCCGGTAGCCGTACCCCGCCCCCGAGCCGGCGCTGAACCCCATGCGCACCGCCTGGCACTTCGCGGCGAACATCTTCTGGGACAGCTCGCGGCTGTACTCACCCGCCATCATGCGCTTGATGTTCTTGATGAGCGAGGAGACGGCCGTGCCGTCGTTGCGGAACGGCTCGGCGCAGTACTCGACGTGGATGCCCTCGCGGCGGCACAGGTACTCGTAGTAGGCGCTCTCGTCGGTGTCCTGGAACCGGCCCCAGCGGCTCACGTCGTACACCAGGATGGTCTCGAAGTCCGCCCGCCCCCCGACCACGTCGGCGAGCAGCGCGCGCAGGGCGCTGCGGTGCTCGATCGTCACGCCGCTCTTGGCCTCGTCCGCGTAGGTGCGGACTACCCGCATCCCGCGCTCCTTGGCGTAGACGCGGATGGCCTCGCACTGGTAGCCGATCGAGTAGTTCTGGTGCTCGGTGGACATGCGGACGTACTGGGCGGCCCGGACCGGCTTCCGCGGCTCGCTGCCCCCGACCGTGAGCTGGACGACGTGGCGGGGGACGACGCCGGCGCGCTC
>CAYTAH010000111.1:0-1997 GCA_964435785.1 uncultured Phycisphaeraceae bacterium
GACGGGGATGTGGTTGTGGGTGATGCCGCATTTGCGGCGCAGGTGAGTGCGGGGCGGCGCCCGGCGAGCGATCGGGAGATCATCTCCGGATGCCGCTCAAACTCAGCGTTCGGTTCGACTCGGGTCACACGAGATGCGGCGCAACTCGGCACAGAACGACTCCAACGACGTTCTGGTCGGAGCGATCGAGACTGGCTGCCAGCCCGAAACCCGCTCCGGAAAGGCGCTTCCAGCGGGGCTGAAAGTGTGAGTCCCGTCATCGCCCCAGCCCGCGCCGATCTCAAGTTCGTCCGCAAATCGCTCAATCCTGAGCCATTGCATGCACTGGTCGAAGAAGCCGAAGGGGAAAAAACGCGTCCAGTCATCGGTGTGTGAAGAGAACTCCTTCGCCGCCCGCTTGCACATCGAGGCGAACACGCGGCGGGCTCCGGGCTGCGTATCGCGGCCTTCGGGCGCAAGGACGGCGAGCCAATAGCTGTCACAGAGGTAGAACTCGCTTCCCAGCCGCACGACCATATCGTCGTGCAGGGTGTCGTTGTCGGCCCAGTAGATGTCGAAAACGGGAGTCATGGGCAAGGGATCGAGGCGGCGCGCGATATTCGTAATCACGACAGAGTACAGCCCGCGGCGAGAGGTGTCACGCGCTGCGACGACGGAATCGATCGCTTCCATCGCCCCTCCGGGGCTGCAGGCCGCGCTTCGCGGGACGCTTTACCCCGGGTTCCGCTTCGTCCGCCTCCGGCGGACTGCGCTCCACCCGGGGCTACATTCCGCGGCCCCTCCGGGGCCGGAACGCCCGCCCATCGCAGGGTCGGCTCACCACTCGGGGCCGCCGGAGTAGCGGCCGTAGATGTCGGCCATGGCCTGGGTCATCTCGCCGAGGGTGCAGTTGGCGAGGGCGGCGTCGATGAGCGCCGGCATCACGTTCGTCGGGTGGAGGCCGAGTGCGTTGGCGGCGGGGGACGCACCCTCACCCGATCTCGCTGCGCTCGATCGACCTCTCCCTGAGGGAGAGGTGGGAGAGCCCGAGCTTGCGCTCGGGGCTCGTAGAGGCAGGTCGTTGAGCAGCGTGATCGGCTTGCCCTGGCAGGCGGCGCGGATGTTGTCGAGGGCGCGGGAGACGTTGGCGGCGTTGCGCTCCTGCTTGAACTTCTTGAGGCGGGCGACCTGCTCGGTCTCGACGGAGTCGGGGATGGTGAGGATGTCGATGGGGCGGTCCTCCTCCTTATCCACGTACTCGTTGACGCCGACGATGATTCGGTCGCGGGCCTCGCACTCCTCGCTGAAGCGGTAGCTGGCCTCGGCGATCTGGCGGCGGAAGTAGCCGCGGTTGATGCCGGCGACGGCGCCGCCGTAGCCGCCGGTGTTCTCGTTGGGCGTCGCCCCCTTGCGCCACGCACCGCCGCCCATGTTGTCGATTTCGGCGATGTAGGCGAGGGCGTCGGCCTCCATCTTGTCGGTGAGGGCCTCGATGAACCAGGAGCCGCCGAGGGGGTCGGTGACGCGGGTGACGCCGGTCTCGTGGGCGAGGATCTGCTGCGTGCGGAGGGCCACCGTCACGGCCTGCTCGGTGGGCAGGCCGAGGGTCTCGTCCATCGAGTCGGTGTGCAGGCTCTGGCAGCCGCCCAAGACCGCGGCCATCGCCTGGTAGGCCACGCGGACCACGTTGTTGAGCGGCTGCTGCTCGGTGAGGGAGCAGCCGGCGGTCTGGACGTGGGTCTTCATGTACCAGGAGCGCTCGCTCTGGGCGCCGTAGCGATCGCGCATCATGCGGGCCCAGATTCGCCGGGCGGCGCGGAGCTTACAGACCTCCTCGAAGAATTCGTTGTGGCTGTTGAAGAAGAAGCTGAGGCGCGGGGCGAAGGAATCGATTTCCATGCCGCGGAGGAGGCAGGCCTCGACGTACTCCATGCCGTCGCGGAGGGTGAAGGCGAGCTCCTGGGTCGCGGTCGAGCCGGCCTCGCGGATGTGGTAGCCGGAGATCGAGACGCTGTTCC
>CAYTAH010000112.1:0-1762 GCA_964435785.1 uncultured Phycisphaeraceae bacterium
CGCAGGAGCGACCCGGCCAGACGCTGGACGCGACCGCGCTCGTGCACGAGGCGTACCTGCGCCTGGTGGGTGACCGCGAGATCCACTGGCAGGGCCGGGGGCACTTCTTTGCCGCCGCGGCCGAGGCGATGCGCCGCATCCTGATCGAGCGGGCGCGGCAGAAGGCCGGCCCCAAGCGCGGCGGGCACATGCACCGCGTCGATCTCGGCGACGTGGCCGACGGGGTCCAGACGAGCGACGAACGCCTGCTGGCGGTGGACGAGGCCCTCCGCGAGTTGGAGCGGCACGACGCCCAGGCGGCGGCGCTGGTGAAGCTCCGCTACTTCGCCGGGCTGCGCCACCAGGAAGCGGCCGCGGCCCTTGGGATTGGTCGGAGGGAGGCCGATCGGCTGTGGGCGCTGGCGCGGGCGTGGCTCTTCGAGCAGGTCAGGGGCGTCTAGCGGCGGGCGCGGACTTTCCGCGCCCGGCCGTGCAAGCCGGATGCGTTTCTCGCATGGAGAGATGTCGAGCGCGGAGCGCTCGGGAGCGGCGCCATGATCTGGGACACCAAAGCCAACAGCCTGTTCCTCGAGGCGATGGAGCTCGAGCCGGGCCCGACCCGGCGCGCGTTCCTGGACCGCACGTGCGCCGGAGATGCCGGGCTTCGCGCCCGGGTCGAGTCGCTGCTGGGGGCGAGCGCAGCGGCCGGCACGTTCCTCGAGTTCCCGGCCTCCGGGGTGCCCGAGGCTCCGACCCTCGAGCCGGCGGCCCCTGCCCTGGACTACTCGGGCGCGGCGGTCGGGCCCTACAGGCTGCTCGAGCGCATCGGCGAGGGCGGCTTCGGCGTGGTCTACCTCGCCGAGCAGCGCGAGCCGGTGCAGCGGCGGGTGGCGTTCAAGGTCATCAAGCTGGGCATGGACACCCGCCAGGTGATCGCCCGCTTCGAGACCGAGCGGCAGGCCCTGGCGATGATGGACCACCCCAACATCGCCCGCGTGCTCGACGCCGGCGCAACCGAGGCGGGCTCGCCGTTCGGCCCCGGCCGGCCCTACTTCGTGATGGAGCTGGTCAAGGGCGAGCCGATCACGGCCTACTGCGACGACCGCTGCCTGGCGGCACGCGAGCGGCTGGAGCTGTTCACCGACGTCTGCCACGCGGTGCAGCACGCCCACCAGAAGGGCGTCATCCACCGCGACCTCAAGCCCTCGAACGTCATGGTCTCGCGCTACGACGACAGGCCGGTGGTGAAGATCATCGACTTCGGCATCGCCAAGGCGACGGCCGGCCCCCTCACCGACAGGACGCTCTTCACCGGCCTGCACCAGCTCATCGGCACCCCGGCCTACATGAGCCCCGAGCAGGCGGGCCTCTCGGACCTGGACATCGACACCCGCAGCGACATCTACTCGCTGGGGGTGCTGCTCTACGAGCTGCTGACGGGGACGACCCCGTTCGATGCCGACCGTCTCCGCACCGCGGACTTCGACGAGATGCGGCGGATCATCCGCGAGGAGGAGCCGCCCAGACCGAGCACGCGCGTGAGCGCGCTGCGGGCGCAGCATGATGGCGCAGGGGCGAACGGGCCGGGGCCGGCGGTCGGATCAACCACGCCCGACGCCACGGGGGAGCCCGCCCACCACTCCTCGGCCCTCGAGATCGCCCGCTGCCGCCACACCGACCCCCAGTCGCTCGCCCGCCTGCTCCACGGCGAGCTGGACTGGATCGTGATGAAGTGCCTGGAGAAGGACCGCACGCGCCGCTACGAGACCGCCAACGCCCTGGC
>CAYTAH010000113.1:0-1729 GCA_964435785.1 uncultured Phycisphaeraceae bacterium
ACCTCCCCCACCCGCGGATTATGCCACCTCGCCCCCTCCGCCGCGATGATCTCGTCCGCCCGGCGCGGCCCCCAGCTCCCCGGCTCGTACGTCTCGATCCCCTCCCGCAGCCGCGCCGAGTCCAGGAAGGGCTGCACGATCCGCCACCCGCTCTCCACCTCGTCGCGGTGCTTGAAGAGCGTCCTGTCGCCGCGGATCGCGTCGAGCAGCAGCGTCGCGTAGGCGTCGATCGGCTCGCCGCCGAAGCGTTCCACGTAGTCCAGGTCCAGCTTCGCCGTCTCGATGTTGAAGCCCGACCCCGGCACCTTGCCCGCCACGCGAAGGCTGATCCCCTCGCTCGGCGCGATGTTGATGATCAGCCGGTTCGGCGGCTCCTCGGGCAGGTGCCCGCCCGCGCGCTCGAAGATGTCCAGCGGCGGCGGCCTGAAGAGCACCACCACCTCCGTCAGCTTCGTCGCCATCCGCTTGCCCGAGCGCACGAAGAACGGCACCCCGGCCCAGCGCCAGTTGTCGAACTCGACCCGCACCGCCGCGAACGTCTCGGTCCGCCGCTCCGGATCGACGCCCTCCTCCTCCACGTACGCCGGCCCGTCCCCGTCCGCGCCGTAGCGCCCCAGCGCCCCGGACCGCCACACCTCCTCCTCGCGCTCGGCCAGGCGCGCGCACGAGAGCAGCTTGATCTTCTCCCGCGCGATCGCGTCGGCCGCGTACTGGCTCGGCGGCTCCATCGCCACCAGCGCCAGCACCTGCAGCAGGTGGCTCTGGATCATGTCCCGCACCGCCCCCGCCCCGTCGTAGAACGTCCCCGCACGCCCGCCGACACCCAGCGTCTCCGCCGCCGTGATCTGCACGTGGTGCACGTGCGTCCGGTTCCACAGGGGCTCGAAGATCGCGTTCGCCATGCGCAGCGCGATGATGTTCTGCACCAGCTCCTTGCCCAGGTAATGGTCGATGCGGTACGTCGCCTCCTCCTCGAACACCCGCCCCAGCGCCCGGTTCAGCGAGCGCGCCGAGGAGAGATCCGTCCCGAACGGCTTCTCCACGATGATCCGCTGCCACGGCACCGCGCGCGGGTCGAGCGCGCACCAGCGCTTCCCCTCGCTCACCAGGTGCGCATCCCCGATGTGCTCGATGATCGGCTCGTACAGCTCCGGCGCCACCGAGAGGTAGAACAGCACGTTTGGCATGCCCTGCGGCCGGAGCATGTTGTGCTCCCGGCCCAGCCGCGCGATCGCCTCCCGGATCCCCCCGAACGCCGCGCCCTCCCCCGCGTCCGCCGCGTGGTAGTGCAGCCGCTTGGCAAACGCGTCGAACGTCGCGCCGTCGAACGACCCGGCGTGCTCCCGCACCGCCTCGCGCATCTTCTCGCGGAACGCCCCGTCCGAGTAGTTGGTCCGGGAGATGCCCAGGACGGCCAGCCGCTCCGGCAGTTGCCCGCGCGCGTCGAGCTCGTAGAGCCCGGGCACGAGCTTGCGGGCCGTCAGGTCGCCCGACGCGCCGAAGATCACGATCAGGCAGGGCTCGGTGTTGTTGTTCGGCGGCATGGCGGGATGGTATCGACCGCCGAGTGGCATGGTCTGGGCCCCGTGCCACCAGTCGGCGGAGGCTTTGCGGAGCCGACTGGTGCTCTTTGTCGGGACAGCGGTTGAATCGCTCAACGTACCGCGGTCCACCGAGTCTTCGACCGGCGCCCACCCGCTCGCAGAACGGGACTCGCTGAACCTGCGGC
>CAYTAH010000114.1:0-1657 GCA_964435785.1 uncultured Phycisphaeraceae bacterium
ACACCGAGCCCGCGCTCAATCGAACACATACCGCTCGTCGAACTCGATCTCGTGTGCCCGCAGCATGCGCAGAAGCTCGGAGCGGAAGTCCTCCTTCTCATGGTGCTCGCGCTGACGTGCGATGTACTGCTTCACGGCGGTTTCCTGTGACTTGCTCACCGTGAAGACCGAATAGCCCTCCTGCCATGCGAAGCCCGCCAGATCAGGGAATGTCTGATGAATCCAGCCGGAGGACTTCGATTTCGTAACCCGCATCAGATCCGAGATCGTTCGATCGGGCCTCCAACGCAGGTACAGATGCACGTGATCCTCGACGCCGCCGATGTCGAAGAGCGTCCCGCCCTCGCCGCGGAGGATGCCGCCGATGTAGGCGTAGAGGCGATCGGAGAGGTCCTCGGTGAGCCAGGCGTGGCGGTGCTTGGTCGAGAAGACGATGTGCAGAAGGACCTGGGAGAATGTCCCCGGCATCAATCACTCCTCCGCCCCTGCCGGGGCTCCAGTGAAGGGGCCACCGTACCACGGGTTCCGCTCGGCCGCATCCGCGGCCTCGCTCCACCCGTGGCTACATTCCTGCGCCCCTCCGGGGCGAAAGACTTGCGCCCATCGCAATCGCCTGATCCCTCCGTGATCGGCCATGATTCTCCGTGCGAGCTCTGTCAAACATTTCGCTCTGCCTTCACTCCGCGCAACTCAGCGTCCTCAGCGGTGAATAATCCGCCATGCAAGAGCCCCACCCCGGCGCCCGCCTCCGCTCCCTCATGAACCAGGGCGTCGTCGCCGCGCCCGGCGCCTTCAACGCCCTCGTCGCCCGCGCAGTCGCCCGCGCCGGCTTTCAGGCCTGCTACGTCTCCGGCGGGGCCACCAGCGTCGCGGCCGGCGTGCCCGACGTCGGACTGCTCACCCTCGAGCACTTCTGCCGCACCATCCGCGAGGTCGCCGACGGCTCGCGCCTCCCCGTCCTCGCCGACGCCGACACCGGCTTCGGCGAGGCCGAGATGGTCCGACGCACCGTCATCGACTACCACCGCGCCGGCGCGGCGGGGCTCCACATCGAGGACCAGGTCTTCCCCAAGCGCTGCGGCCATCTCGACGGCAAAGCCCTCGTCCCCACCGACCACATGTGCGAGAAGATCGAGTGGGCCGCGAAAGCCAGCCGCGACTGCTCCGACTCCGCGTTCATCATCTGCGCCCGCACCGACGCCCGCGCCGTCGAAGGTCTCGACTCCGCCATCGCCCGCGCCCGCGCCTACATCGCCGCCGGCGCCGACATGATCTTCCCCGAAGGCCTGACCACCGAGCAGGAGTTCGCCGACTTCGCCGCCGCCCTCCGCGCCTCTACGAGCCCCGAGCGCAAGCTCGGGCCTGCTTCCCCTGCCTCTACGAGCCCCGAGCGCAAGCTCGGGAGTGCTCCTGCCTCGAGGAGCCCCGAGCGCAAGCTCGGGCCCGCCCCCCTCGGGGAGAGGCCTACCACCTCTACCTCTTCTCCCAACCCTGTCTCATCTTCTCCTCCCCCTCCCACCCCCTACCTCTTGGCCAACATGACCGAGTTCGGCAAGACCCCCCTCATCCCCCTCTCCCGCTTCGGCGACATGGGTTATCACCTCGTCATCTACCCCGTCACCATGCTCCGCGTCGCCATGGGCGCCGTCACCCGCGC
>CAYTAH010000115.1:0-1596 GCA_964435785.1 uncultured Phycisphaeraceae bacterium
CCACCGGGTAGAGCACCCGCTCCTCCTCGCCCGCGTGCGTCGCGATGTCCTCCTTCAGGAACCGCACGATCTGCCGCATCGTCGTCCCCCGCTCCGCCTGCGCCTGGTCGGCCAGCGAGAGCGCCATCTCGTCGATGTGCCCGAGGTGCTCGAGCATCTCGGCGTGATGCTCGCGGAACGACGCCGTCGGCTGCGCGTGCTCCATGAGCCCGGCCGCGCCGTGCGCCGCCTCCCCCTCCATCGAAGCCCTCGACTCCCGGTTCTCCTCGTCCGATGCGCAGCCCACCCCCGCGGCTACGAACGCCGCGCCGATCGCCAACCACCCGAACCTCCACGCGCGCATTTGCCACCTCCTTGGTCCCCGCGTTGAGCGATACTGGAGAGCTCCCGAGCGCGGGTCAATCGGGGATCTATCCCCCAAGTCGACGCGATCCAATGCTCGCGAGACGCCTGACCCGGGCTCTCCCAGGGTCGCGCCGCGACTCGGCAGCGAGCAGTGCCGCCGCCGGAGGGCCACCGGCGTCAGCCGTTGCACAGATCAGCCCCCATTCGTCCCATGGGTCCTATGCGTGCCATCCCATCCCCCAAACGCCCCCCAACCTGCTATTCTGCCCCCCAATGCTCAGTTCCCGCTCTACACGTCTCGTGCCCCCTGTTGCCCTCTGGCAGCGCCGCTGCGTCCCCAGCGGCTGGCCAACGGACGAATCCCTTGACACCCCGCATCCCTGACCAACCTGGACGGTCGCGAATGGCACGGAAAGCCCGCAGCACAACGCCGCAAACAGCTCTGTTCTCCGACTCGAAGACCCGGCGCGCCCGCCGCCGCCGGGTCTCCCTGTTCCTCCCCAAGCTCCTCGCCGAGAAGAGCGGGGCCAAGACCTTCCAGACCCCCCAGCGCGACGCCGCTCACGCCGTCATCGTCAAGTGGGCGGACCTCGACGCCGCCGGCGCCCTGGAGCGACACAAGGAGACCTCCCTCAACGCTGATTTCCTCAACGAGGTCTTCGGTGTCGCCCTCGGCTACGCCACCAAAACCGATGCACCCGAGGCATACAACCTCGAACGTGAGTGGTACGTTCAGGGTGTTGGCACCGCCGATGGTGCTCTCGGCATCTTCCCGGACACATCGCCCGTCGCCGTGGTCGAGCTCAAAGCTGCGACCGCCGACCTCGACCGCTCGCGCTTCAACGGCCGCACCCCCGTCCAGCAGTGTTGGGATTACCTCAACGCCATCCCGGTTTGCCCCTGGGGCATCGTGAGTAACTTCCGCACGATCCGCCTGTATCACCGCGAGAAGTCGTCGCGTCTCTACGAGGAGTTTTCGCTTCAAGACCTCCGCGAGCGCACCCGCTTCAACGAGTTCTACTACCTTCTGGAGCGCGGCGGCCTTATCGGCAGCGCTTTGTCCCCCGCACGCGCTCCGGCGCTGCTCAACGCGACAACCAAACGCCAGAAGGAAGTCGGAGACGAGCTCTACTCCCTTTACAGCCACTACCGCTCGGAGATGATCCTCTACCTCCATAGGCACGAGAAGCGCGAGCTGCCCGAAGCGATCAGCATCGCCCAGCGCCTGATCGACCGCGTCATCTTCATCGC
>CAYTAH010000116.1:0-1586 GCA_964435785.1 uncultured Phycisphaeraceae bacterium
CACCCGGACCAGCGGCGGGTGCATGCGGGCGCGGCAGTAGTACACCCCGCCGGGCCTGATCGGCTCGCCGTCGATGGTCTGGGTCGCCTGGAAGGTGAGCCGGCCGCAGAAGTGCTCGGAGGGACGGCTGCCGAGGGGCGGGATGGGGTCGGCGGGGCGGTCGGTGGGCATACCCCAACCGTACCACACAAACACCGAATCACAAGCCGGTCGGATCACCAGTTCGGCCGGTCGCGGACGCCGCTCGCTGGTTCACTTCAGCGCGTACACGCCCCGCGACACGCGCTTGAAGCGCGGGTCCTTGGTCAGCCGCTGGCTCACCATGTTGCGGAAGTTCGGCGACGAGGAGCGGTAGCCCGCCTCGCGGACCGCCGCGATCAGGTCGGGGACGGGCTTCGCCCCGCCCGAGAGCGCCCCGGCGATGGCGTCGGCGAGGGACGCGCCACCGCGGCGGCGGCCGCCCGCCTTCTTCGTCCTGCCCGTCTTCTTGCTCGCGCCCTTCTTCCGCCCGGGCCTTGAGGGCCGGGGGCCGGCGGCGGCACCGCCGAGTTCGGCGAGCGCCCGGTCGATCTCCTCCAGGGCGGCTAGCGCCTCGTCGCGCCGCTCCTGCAGCTCGGCGACGCGCCGATTGCGCTCCGCCACGAGGGCTCCCGTATCGAACCGGCCAAGGCCGCTTGCAGACTTCCGGCCACGCTTGCTTCGCTTCGCCATCGGTTACTCCACAGGGACGCGGAGCCTATCTCATTCCGCGCGCTCGCGTGCGAGCTCGCCAAGCCACCCTCGATCCGGCCCGGCTCATCGACCAGCGCCCCTCCCTCCCCCGTATCCCCACGGTCCGGTAGACTCCACACCGGGCCATGCGGCGACTCCGCGGAGCACGGAGGTCCGGATGCTACTCGGAACCGATCTCGCCAAGCTGATCGAGTGCCTGCGCGAGGAAGCGACAGACGCGAGGCAGTGCTTTCGTACGTTCTCGGTCCAGGCAATTGCGTTCGCCGTGGCTGCCGTGGCCGGCATTCTGGTCGCGACCAGCAAGGTGCCGGTGAGCGCCTTCGGGGCGGTCGGCGTGTTCATCGTCGTCGTGGCCGTCCAGCGTATTTCCATACATAAGATGAGCACCGCCAACCGCATCTACGGCTACCAGCTCCATCTTGAGCGCCTCGGCATCGGACCGCAGAACGCGACTCCCGACAGCTCGCTGGCATGGCTCGGATGGGAGGAAGCCTGCCGTGCGTGGCGTATTGTTCAGGCCACCGTGTTTGACGCGGTATACGTCACGCCTCGCGGCTGGGTCGCGCAGCTCCCACCGATATGCGACCTCCTGCCGCGCCTGTTCAGCCATCGCCCCGCCCTCGAAAGCGGCCTGAAGGAGTACCGCACCAAAGTGGCCCGCCTCCGCGAGATCGAAGCCACGATTCGCAAGTCAGTGAGTGCCCCCGAGGAGCGCAGGCGGCTGACGGCTGAGGCATCGAGGGTGTACGCCCAAGCGTCCGAGATGGGCTCTCGGTATTGGTGGCTTCAAGGCGAAAGGGCGCGCCTTGAGGGGGGCAAGTACCACGCCGGAAGCTACCTTGCGAGGATGCTAG
>CAYTAH010000117.1:0-1515 GCA_964435785.1 uncultured Phycisphaeraceae bacterium
TGACATGCCCGCCGACCACCCATTCCAAGAGCTGCAGCGGGTCGTCCTCACGACCGATCTGCCCGATCACGGCCTGGCCGAGGGCGACGTGGGCACGGTCGTTGACGTCTACGCCGGGGGCGAGGGATACGAGGTCGAGTTCCTCACGCTCACCGGCGAGACCATCGGCGTCGTCACCGTCACCGCGGACCAGGTCCGCGCCGTCTCCGGGAGCGACGTGACCCACGCCCGCAAGCTGGCGGGCTGATGCCCCGCCGTGCTCGATCCCTGCGATCCACCTCCGCGCGCCGCGATGATCGAAAGCGTGATGGAAAGGGAGAACACACCCTTCCCATCACCGACCCCGGATGGAAAGGCTCCCTTCGGCCTTCCCATCACGCCCTCCCATCAGTCCGTCGTCGTCCACACCTTCTTGCCGTCGAGGTCGAGCACCTCGAGGCCGTGCGACTCGCGCCACTGCGCCAGGCGGACGCCGTTCCAGCTCGCCCCGCACATCTCGGCCAGCCGGCGGACATCCTCCTGCTCGACGAAGCCGGCGCTGGCGATCTCGTCGCGCAGGAGGCCCGCGAAGTGCTCGTTGGCCGGGCTCGGCGGGCGGTGCGCCGGGCGGGGCGGGGCCCGTCGCTCGACGATCTCGTCGGCGCTCGCGCGCACCGGCTCACCGTAGACCACGCGCCCATCCTCGATCCGATACGGCACGCTCAGCCGGTCGCGACCGACGTTGCTCTTGGCCACGCACAGCATCCGACCGTCCGCGTCGGCCGGGTCGCGCATCGCGACGAGCACCTGCCTCGCCGCGGCCGTGAACGCCAGCGACCCCATCGCGCGCTGCACCGCCGGCCCGCCCTCGCCCTTGCGCAGGTGCGTCACGAGCACGATCGCCGCGCCCGTGTCCGCGGCCACGTCGCTGAGGGGCTTGAGCATGGCGCGGACCTGCGCGTTGTTGTACGAGTCGGTCGCGCCGACGAAGGCGCTCACGGGATCGATCACCACCAGCGAGAGGCCCGCGCGCTCCGTGATCGCCCCCGCGAGCTGGTGCACGTCGCGTGAGAGATCGAACTCGTCCACCAGGCCCTCGCGGGTCTGCATGCCGGCGAGCAGCACCACCCGATCGAGATCCGCCCCCATCGCCTCCAGGCGTGGGCGGATCGTGTCCACCGGGTCGTCCTCGGCGCTGAGCAGGAGCGCGCCGCCGGGAGCCGCCTCGTTTGGTGCTGTTGGTGTCACGGGCGGCTCGTCCGCCAGTGTCTCTGGTGCCACCGGCGGCTCGTCCGCCAGTGGGTGTGTTCCCGACAGGACGACACTGGCAGGCACGATGCCAGTGGCACCGGGTGCACCAGTGGCACCCGTGTCACCCGGCCACGGCCCGCCGCGGCCGGCGCGCGCCGCCATGTCCAGCGTCACGAAGCTCTTGCCCAGGCCCGGGTCGCCGCAGAGCACGGTGAGCTTGCCCAGCGGCACGAGGCCGGGCCAGAGCCAGCGCACGGGCTCGCTGCGCACGCGGCTCATCTCGAC